>CAXTBA010000013.1:0-93372 GCA_964242665.1 uncultured Hymenobacter sp. | reverse complement strand
GATGGGCAGGCCGTGGGTGTCCCAGCCGCCCTTGCGGGGCACCTGCTTGCCGAGCATGGTTTGGTAGCGGCAGAAGATGTCCTTCACCGCCCGCGCCATCACGTGGTGGATGCCGGGGGCCCCGTTGGCCGACGGAGGCCCTTCGTAAAACACGAACGTGGGCTGGCCTTCGCGGCTGCTCACGCTCTTCTCAAAAATGTGGTTTTGCTGCCACCACGCCAGCACGTCCTCCCCTACTTTGGCGTAGTCGAACGGCTGTTTGTATTCGGGGTATTTCATTGGGTTAAGCTATTAGCTGACAGCTCTTGGCCGTTAGCTTTTTCGTTCTTTTCATTCAATCGTAAACCGTCATGCTGAGCCTGCCGAAGCATCTCTCCCGCTGACTAATTTCATTGATTATTGCCGCGACAGAGATGCCTCTACTCCGTTGCGCTCAGCATGACGGCCTATTCTTGACACAACATTTTTATTAGCTATTCTATTCAAACCGTTTTCACGGGCTTGGCTCGCTCCACGCTCAGGCGCTGCAGGTTTTGGTCCATGTCGTCGTCTTCTTCGTGGTAGCTGTCGTCGTAGTGGCGGATGGGGGCTTTGGCGGGAATCTGCTCGTTTTTGCCGTGCTCGAAGGTGACGAGCAGCGCCGGTAGCAGCACCAGGTTCGAGAAGTTGGTAATCAGCAGCGACGCGCCCATGAGCACGCCCAGGGCCTTGGTGCCCCCAAACTCGCTGAAGGCAAAGATGCTAAACCCAATAAACAACACGATGCTGGTGTAAATCATGCTCGTGCCGGCCTCGCTCAGCGTATTGGTGATGGCCTCCCGCACGGTGCGGCCCCCGATGGCCATTTCCTGCCGGAACTTGGCCAGCAGGTGGATGGAATTGTCGCCGTCGATGCCCAGCGCAATCACGTAAATCAGGGCCGTGCTGGGCTTGAGGGCAATGCCGATGTACCCCATGATGCCGGCGGTGAGCGTGAGCGTGACCAGGTTGGGCGTAAGGGCATAAAAAATGGTGCGGAACGAGCGGAACAGCAGCAGCACCACCAGCGCCACCAAGCCAAACGCCCACAGCAGGCTTTCTTGCAGCGTGCCAATCACGTACTCGTTGCCCTTGGTAAAAATTACCGTCGTGCCGGTGCGCGTCACCTTCATGCCCGAGTTTTTGAAGATGCGGTCGATGGCCGGCACAATGCGTCGCCGCACCAGCGTGTCGAGCTTGTGCGAGCCGATGTCAGCAATTTTCAAGCTGACGCGGGCGCTCTGCGAGTTAGCGGTGATGAACGAGCGGATCAGCTTGCTGTCGGTGCCCACGCCAGTACCTTTCGAGTTGGCCAGGTAACTTAAAATGAAGTTTTTATCGGAGTTGTCGGGCAGGCGGTAAAACTCTGGGCTGCCGTTGTAGAACGCTTGCGTGGAGGCCTTGATGAACGTGACGATGCTGATGGGCGGCGACAGCTCGGGCTGGGCCCGCAGGAACCGCTCGAACTGGTCGATTTTCTGGAGATTGGGCAGCTTGAGCAGGCCGTTGGGCTTGCCCGTGTCCACGACAAACTCCAGCGGCATCACCCCGCTAAAGTGGTCCTCAAAAAAGCTCAAATCGGAGTTCACCGAACTGTTTTTGGGCAAGTCGTCGACCATGAACGACACCGCCTCAATCTTGCGAATGCCCAGCGCCGAGATGACGACCAGCCCCAGGGCCGCCAGGTACACGGTGCCGCGGCGGTTAAGCACGATGTAATCGAGGAAGTTAATGATGCCCATCAGCGGCTTCGAGTCGAGGTGTTCAAGCTGCTTTTCGGTGGGCGGCGGCAGGTAGGTGAACACCGCCGGAATCATGATGAAGCTGATGACGAAAGCCACGAAGATGTTGATCGTGGCCACCATGCCGAACTGATAGAGAATGGCGATGTCAGTGAAGGTGAACACGAAAAAGCCAATGGCCGTGGTCGTGTTGTTGACGAGCGTAATGAGGCCGATCTTACGGATGACCCGCGTCATGGCCAGAATCTGGTTGCCCGATTTGCGGTAGTCGTAGTGGTAGCGCGAGAGCAGGTAGGTGCAGTTAGGCACCCCAATCACCACCAAAATGCTCGGAATCAGGCCCGTGAGCAGGTTGATTTTGTAGCCCAGCAGCACGATGCTGGCGATGCACCACACCATGACGATGGCCACCACCAGCAGCGGAAACACCACCGCCGACCACGTGCGGAAGAACAGAAACAGCGTGACGCCCATCACCAGCAGCACCAGCAAGGCAAAAAACTTCATCTCGCCGGCCACCTTCGTGGTCATGGTCGAGCGCACGTAGGGCAGGCCGGCGTAGTGCAGCTTGATGCCGGTGGCCTTTTCGAATTGCCCGGCGTGCCCCAGTATATTGTTCATCACCGCTTGGCGGCGGTTAGAGTTCAGGTAAGCGGGGTCGAGGGTGACGGCCAGCAGCGTGGCCCCGGTGCGCGGGGCCATGATCTGGCCCTTGTAGAACTCGATGCTGTTCACCACCCGCAGCAGCGAGTCCAGCTCGTGCTGCGAGCGGGGCGCGGCCGTGAAGACGGGGGCCGTCACGAACCGGCCCTTGGCCGTGTCCTTCTCAATCTGGATGAGGCGCGTGATGCCCAGCACGCCCGACACGCCCTGCACCTTGGCCAGCGTATCGGTGAGGTGCTGGAGCTGGGAGAAGTTTTTCAGCTGGTACACCGAGCTGTCCTGCATGCCCAGCACCAGGATGTTGCCGTCCTCCCCGAAGGTTTTTTTGAACTGCTGGAAGTACACCATGTCCGGGTCCTTCGGGCTCACCACCTGGGCAAAGTCGTAGGTCATCTCCACGTCCTTGGCCACCCAGGCCATGTAGACGGTTGAAATACCAATCAGACTTAGGAGCCAGACGCGGTACTTGATGATAAAAAGGGCAATGTGTCCCCACATAAGATTCAGGAAATTAGCGAATAGGTAAAGGTAGCGGGCTTGGCCCGCTGCTGGCCCAAGCCACTTGGTTAGGCGGCTTCCAAGATAAAATCGCCTGGAACGCTCAGTCGGGTGTGCAGGCGCTTAGCCAAGTCGAGGGTGATGCCGCGCTTGCCGCGCAGCACGTCCCGCAAGCGGCCGGGTGCAATGCCTAGTAGGTCAGCCATTTGCTTACCGGCCAGTTGGCGTTCGCGCATTTCGCGTTCCAAACGGGCAATCAGCGAATTAGGATGCACAGGGCGGTGGCCGTGGTCGTTTTCGTACGCATTCACCACGTTGCCCAGGGCCGTAATTTCAGCCAAGCTGGTCGGCTCGTGGTCCACGAGGTGTTCCAACCGACGCATGGCGGTCTGGTACTCGGCTTCGGTGCTGATTTTCATAACGATGCAAGTTAAACAGACGAAATATTGGCAATACGACCGGAGTCGGCGTGGGTGCCGATGAAGCGCACGTACACCTGCCGGGCCGGGAAAAATATGCGGACCACCAGCCGGTAGCGGTTACGGCGCAGGTTGAACACCCAACGGTCGCCGCCTACGTAGTCAGCCTGCTGTCGAAGGCCCGGATGGCGGCCCCGTTGGCCCAATCGGCAGCCTCTACCGCCGTAAACCAGTCCAGGATTTCCTCCGCCACGTCGGGATGCTGAAAACCAAACTCGCGGAGGACGCGCTTCGTGAACACCTGCATGGTTAACAGCTAATTATTTCCGCTCAGAGTTCCGGGCAGCTACTAATTGGCTGGCTACAATTTCTCAAATACCCGGCGGAAGCTGACGGCCTCGCCGATGTAGGCCCGCAACGCGCTGATGGGCATGCGGGTTTGTTCGCGGGTGTCGCGGTGGCGCACGGTCACGGTGTCATCTTCCAGGGTTTGGCCGTCCACGGCAATGCAGAAGGGCGTGCCGATGAGGTCCTGGCGGGTGTAGCGCTTGCCGATGGCATCCTTCTCTTCCACGGTCACGCGGAAATCAAAGCGCAGGTCGTCAAAGATTTGCTGGGCTTTCTCGGGCATGCCGTCTTTGCGCACCAGCGGGAAAATGGCGGCCTTGATGGGGGCCAGCGCCGGGTGCAGCTTCAGGAACGTGCGGGTTTTGGTTTGCTGGGCCTCCCCTTCGCCTTCCGTAATGGTTTCCTCGGCGAAGGCCTCGCAGAGCGTGGCCAGGAATAGGCGGTCGGCCCCGACCGATGTTTCCACCACGAACGGGATGTAGTTGCCGTAGGCTTTGCCGGTGGCGGGGTCAATATCGGCATCGAAGTACTGCTGCTTCTTGCGGCTCAGGTGCTGGTGCTGGGTCAGGTCGAAGTCGGAGCGCGAGTGGATGCCTTCGATTTCCTTGAAGCCGAACGGAAACTCGTACTCGATGTCCACAGCCGCCTTGGCGTAGTGGGCCAGCTTGTCGTGGTCGTGGAAGCGCAGCTTTTCTGGCGCTAGACCAACCGCCTCGTGGAAGCGGCGGCGGGCGGCCTTCCAGGTGTCGTACCACTCGCCTTCGGTGCCGGGGCGCACGAAGAACTGCATCTCCATCTGCTCGAACTCCCGCATCCGAAAAATGAACTGCCGGGCCACAATCTCATTACGGAACGCCTTGCCAATCTGCGCGATGCCAAACGGCACCTTCTGCCGGGCCGACTTCTGCACGTTCAGAAAGTTCACGAAAATGCCCTGCGCCGTTTCCGGCCGCAGGTACACCGGCGGCGCGTCAGCATCAATAGCTGAGCCCTGAGTTGAATACATTAGATTGAACTGCCGAGCGTCTGTCCAATTAGTAGAACCGGTACCGGGCTCAGTAATCTCTGCTTGTTTTATAGCATTACTGAGCGAGTGAGGAGTTCCTATCTGCAAAGCGGTAGTCAAAAGACCTACCATGTTTTCTGCCTTGGAAATTCTATCTTCGTATGAGTTCCAAGGTCCATCAGAGATAGAATTAGACAGATTTTGTTTAGACTTTAAATCCTCAACCTCTTTCTGTAAAGCGACAATTTTTTCCTCCACGAGCACGTCGGCGCGGTAGCGCTTTTTGCTGTCGAGGTTGTCGATGAGCGGGTCGTTGAAACCCGCCACGTGGCCGCTGGCTTCCCAGGTGCGCGGGTCCATGAAAATAGCGGCGTCGAGGCCCACCACGTTGTCGTGCAGCTGCGTCATGGTTTCCCACCACAGGCGCTTGAGGTTGTTTTTCAGCTCCACGCCGTTGGGGCCGTAGTCGTACACGGCGGCCAGGCCGTCGTAAATTTCCGAGGACTGGAACACGAAGCCGTATTCTTTGGCGTGGGCCACGATGTCTTTCAACTGGGCCGCTTCGGCGGGGGCAGTGGGGTTGCTCATAGCCAGCAAAATTAGCCCACGGATTTTAACGAATTGGCCGAATGAAACAGCGCGGCCGATCAGGGCCCTGCCGCCAACCCTGGAAATGAGTTGGTTGTAGAATATTTTCTGCTCCGATATCAAAGCCCGGCCTTGGCCGGGCTTTTTGCTTCCGCCAGTGGGCCTGGCACGGCCGGGGCAAGCCGGCAAAACTGCCCCGGGGGCCGTCCGACCCGGTGGGCAGCGCTGGTCATAATTCGGTAACATAGCCACGGCTTGATGCCCCGCTACCTTTGGTGAAAATTTCACGCTGAATTCCCACCAATTCCCCTTATATGTTTGGTTTAGAACCCCATGTGCTGCTACTGTTGGGCGTGTGCCTGCTCGCCGCCTGCGCGTTCGAGTTCGTCAATGGCTTCCACGACACGGCCAACGCCGTGGCCACGGTTATTTACACCAACACGCTGCGGCCGTGGGTAGCCGTCGTCTGGTCGGCGTTCTGGAATTTTATCGGCGTGTTTTCCGGGGGCATTGCGGTGGCTATGGGCATTGTGTATCTGTTGCCCGTCGAGAGCCTTGTGGACCAGAACGTGTACCACGGCATCGCCATGGTGGGGGCCCTCATCCTGGCCGCCATCATCTGGAACGTGGGCACTTGGTACTACGGCCTGCCCTCGTCGTCGTCGCACGCGCTCATCGGCTCCATCCTGGGCGTGGGCATTGCGTTTTCGCTGCTGCCGGGCTCGAAGGGCGCGGCCGTGAACTGGAGCAAAGCGGGCGAAACCGGCCTGGCCCTGATTACGAGCCCGCTGCTGGGCTTCACGTTCACCATCGGCATGATGTTCCTGCTCAAGCGCTTCGTCAAGAGCAAGTCCCTCTTCAAAGAGCCGCACAAGCGCAAGCCCCCGCCCCTCTGGATCCGGCTGCTGCTGGTGGTGACCTGCACGCTGGTGAGCTTTTTCCACGGCTCGAACGACGGGCAGAAGGGCGTGGGCCTGATCATGCTCATCCTCATCGGCATCGTGCCCACGTTCTTCGCCCTCGACCAAGGCAAAAACCCGCTCGAATTGCGCCAGTCGCTGGCCCAGGTTGAGTTTGTGATGGGCCGCGTGAACCGCGCCGAGCTGGGCCCCGCCGACCAAAAGCTGTTGGCCGAAGTGCAGGCCCAGACCACCGACCTCGACCGCGTGTTCGCCGGCAAAAACGACGTGGCCCAACTGCCAAAAAACGCCCGCTTCGAAATCCGCCGCGACATCCTTCTCCTGAACAACCGCGCCAAGAAGCTGCTCGACTCCAGGAGCGTCAGCCTCAGCGCCCAGGACCGCGCCAGCTACGACGGGGCCGTCAAGGAAATGAAATCCTTTACCGACTACGCGCCCTGGTGGGTGCTGCTGATGGTGTCGGTGTCGCTGGCCTGCGGCACCATGATCGGCTGGCAGCGCATCGTGACCACCATCGGCGAGCGGATCGGCAAGGAACACCTTACCTACGCCCAGGGGGCCAGCTCGGAGCTGGTGGCCGCCATCATGATCGGGGCCAACACGGCGATTGGCTTGCCCACTTCCACCACGCACGTGCTCTCGTCGGCCATCGCCGGCAGCATGGTGGCCAACCGCGGCATCAAAAATCTCAACCCCCAGATGGTGCGCAACATCGCCCTGGCCTGGGTGCTCACGCTGCCCGTGACCATGGTGCTGGCCGGGGGCCTGTTCCTGCTGTTCCGCGCCGCGCTGGGGTAGGCCCCCGTAACGGTTAGCCCGACAAAAAAGGCGGCCCTACATGGGACCGCCTTTTTTGTCGGGCTAAAAGGACGTTTTATAGCCACTTATCCACTTATCCACAGGGAAAACAGGCTATTTTGTGGATAACTTGGGTGGGCTACTTCGGCCACTGCACTTCCAGCTCGTCATTAATGAAAACGCCGAAATTGACGAATTGCAGCGCGCCCTCGTCGAAGTACAAATCAATCATCGATTGCTCATAGCTCAGGCGCACCTCGCCGCCGTCCATGTTCTCTATTTCGGCGTCGGCCACGCCGTGGCGCTGCATCAGGGCCTGGATTTTATCGAGCGGCTGGCCCTGAATAATCTCGCCGAAAAGGCGCATGTTGGGGTTGTCGGTTTCGATGCAGCTCAGGCGGAAGTCGTCTTCGCGGTCGAAGTACAGCGACACCAGGTAATCTTCTTCGTGGTACACCCACTCCTGGTGCTCAAACTCGTCTTCGTCCTCCGATTCTTCGATTTCTTCGGGCTCGCCCACCAGGGTCCGCACCTCGTCCATGGTGGCCCCGAAGCGCAGCAGGCCCATGCCGGTGCCCAGGGTAATTTCGTTTTCCTCGATGCTGGAGGGCTGAATGGTTGCCATTGGGGTAGGGGTAAAAGTGATACGCAAAGGTAGGAACGGGGCGCGGGGCCCCGGCGTTGGCGGGGTCCGGCTTACTTGCCGTAGCGGGCCATGAAAGCCTCTTTCTGGCGCACGTACTCGGGGTGGGCCTTGGCCTCGTCCCACCGGCGGCCGAAGATTTCGGCGGCGGCAATCTTGTTGGGGTCGGGGTGGTCGGTGCGGGGCAGCTCGGGGCGGCCGTGTGCCCCGGACTGCCCTTTTTTATCGGCGGGCACGGGGCCGGCGTACTTCTTGCCGCCCGCGTGGTTGGCGTAGCGCCGGGCCCGGGTGAAGCCCATCTGCAAAAACTTGCGGGCCATGTCGGCCCCCACAAAGTCCTCGGCCTTCAAATACGCCTCGAACAGGCCCCAAATGGCGGCCGACGACTCGGTGGCCGCCGCCGCGTCGCGGAAGCGCCAGTGGGGCAGGATTTCGGCCTTGTAGGGCTGCACCAGCAGCACGCCCTGCTCGCCACGGCCCACGCGGTACAGCTCGGGGTGCTGTCGGAAATCAACAGCAGTAAAATCAAGGGCGTAGTCGAAGGGCATAAAGCAGGGCTAGCCGGGAATGAAGTGGAAAACCGCGTGGATAACCCGCCGCTCTGGGGCCCCCGGCCCGGCCCGCCCTTCTACGGAAACGGGCGGCCCGGCGGCGGCAGGGCCCGGGCCCGAATTCCAAAGCCGGAGTTTTCCACTTGGATAATTTTTGATTAAATATTTTTTAAAAAACTCCTTTCTATTTCCAGTTACTAGGGACGTTAACAAGTGGACAACCGGATGAGGTTATCCACCGCCGGGATAACTTGTGCGTAACCTGGGGCTTATGCACCGGCTATCCACAGGCATTGTGGATATCATTCGGTTGAATAACAACGAGTTGAATAGCTTTTCAACATGTCCCCACGTTCTCCACATATGCACCATCCACACGCGGTGGGCATTGGGGATTGGCCGGTTGCGGTGGACGAGTTATCCCCGCTTGTCCCCACCCGCCGGCACCTGTGCGGGAGGTGCCACGGACCAAAAAAAGTTGTGCCCAGCTTATCCACGTGCGAAAGCCAGGTTACCCCCAGGTTATCCACTAAAACGTGGGGACAGCCAAAAGGCTGTGGAAAACCAAGTGGAAAACGGGTGGATTACCGCTAAAAAATGCTCTCAGTAACTGGAAACGAATGAGAGTTATCCCCAAAGGAAAGCTTGGCGGGGACACAATTTGGAAACGAGTCCGGACCGTTGCGCCTAGTACCGGGGCCCCAGCTAAAACGTCAGGTTTTCCTCAATCTCGAAGTTGGAGCGCAATTGCAGCACCTTGGGGTCGAGGTACACGGGCTCGGCGGGGGTGCGCAGGTCGGGGTTACCGCCGCTCCAGTGGCCGTCGCCGTTGGCGTCGAGCAGGGCCCGCAGGCGATACTTGCCGGGGGCGATGTGCTCGAAGCGGTAGCGGCCTTTGGGCGCGGGCAGCGTTTGCGCTACCTCATACTTTTCGTTGAGCAGCTGCAAGATGAAGTGGGCCTGCTTGGTTTGGATGGTGCCGAGCAGCGTACCGTTGGGGTCCACTTCGGTGAGGGGCAGGCGCAAGGGGCGCGGCCACCGCTGCGCCTGCCCCGTCACGGGGCGCAGGGCCGTGCTGTCGAGCGCAATTTCGACGCGGTTGAGGGCCTTGGTGTTCAGCGATACCGTGAGCTGGGTGTGGGCCGGGTTGAAGGTGGCGTCGGCGGGCACGAGCAGGGGCCGGCGCTTAACGGAGTCTTCGACCAGCGTGCCCACCGGCCGGCCGGCCGCCAGCACCATCGGCACCGCAAACTGGAACCGGACCTGGCCCTGGCGGTACACGCCGCGCGGGCTGCCCTCAACGGAGTACGCGGGCCCCGGGGCCGCTGCCTTGCGCGCCGCCGCGGCCGGCACCGGAAAGCGCACGTTCAGGGTGTCGCGCACGGCGTTGCCGCTGCTGTCAGTAGCTGTGAGCAGGTAGCGGCCATCGGCCAGGCCCGGCGACTTGAACAGCAGCACGCTGCGGCCGGCGTCGGCCAGCTGCACGGCTTCGGGGGCGGGGGTGCGGGCGGGATCGGGCGGCAGCGGGGCCAGGGCGGCAGCGGTCAGCCCTTCGTTAAAGGAAACGCGCAGCTGCGTGGGCCCCGGCACCTGGGTGGTGAGCAGCGGCGGCCGGCGGTCGGGGTGGGTCAGCTGCAAGTCGGCCGTGACGGGCGTGGGGCCCACCGTAATGGGCCCGGGCAAGTAACCAATCCGCTCGCCTTCGTCGTAGCGGCTGTTGTTATTTTTGTCGGCAATGGCGTACAAATCGTAAGTGCCGGCCCGCAAAAAGCCCAGGCTGTAGTTACCTTTTTTGTCGGTGCGGGTGAGGTAGTAGGGCCGGCCGCGGCGCACGCCGGCCGTGTCGGCGGTGCGGAATAGGGCCACAGCGGTTTCGTTGGCGGGCAAGGTCGTGAGCAGGTCCGTGACGGTGCCGCGCACGGCTCCGGAGTCGAGCACGGCCCCGGTGCTGAAACTTAGCTGTGCATTTTTGGCCGGCAGGCTTTCGGTGATGTCCACCACCGCACTGCGGAAATTGAAGCTGTACGTGGTATTCTCTTCCAGCGGCTTGTCGAAGAGCAACGTGATGGTGTTGCGGTCTTCGCGGGTTTTGTAAGGGTTGTCGGGCGGCAGCTGGGGCGTGATGAGCAAGTTTTTGCTAACGTCTTTGAGCTGCACATACTCCGAGAACACCATCTTCACCGAGCGCAGCTTCACGTTGCGGGCCGCGCTGTCGGGCACGCTGCTGATGCGGCGCGGCGGCGTCACGTCGCGGGGCCCTCCCTGAGGCGGGGCCACGGCCGCGCAGCTCGCCAGCGCCGCCATTGCGGCCGTTGCCACCCATCGTTCCGCGCAAAAAGCCATGCTGTTCTTATTGATGATCCAAGGTTGTAGGAATTGTCCTTGCGAGGAGGAACGACGAAGCGATCTTTCCTTCCGTTTGCAGAAAGATTGCTTCGTCGTTCCTCCTCGCAAAGACAACTAGCTTTTTAAGTTTAACTCCGCCCCGCTACGTACAGCAGGCTCGAATATTGCCCCTCGTAGCTGGCAGCGTAGCGGTTCGACTGGTAGCCCATGCGCAGGGCCCGCCACAGCCGGCTGGGGCTGGGCGGCTCGCTCAACAGGCTCACGTAATAGGCGTCGAGCGGCATGGGCAGGGTGGCGCGTAGCGCCAAGCGGTGCTTTTTGAGCAGCCGGGCCATGGTAGCGGGCACGAAGTGGTAAAGGTGGCGGGGCACGTCGTAAGCGGCCCAATCGGCCCCGTAGTGCTTCGCGTCCAGGCTGTCGGCGTTGGGCACGGCAATGAGCAGCACCCCGTCGGGCCGGAGCAGGCGCACGAGCTGGGCCAGGGTCTCGTTCAGCGCATGCACGTGTTCGAGCACGTGCCACAGCGTAATGGCGTCAAACGAGCCGGGTTCGAACGTGGCGAGGTTGCCCTCCCCTACCGGCTGGCCAATGCGCCGGCTGGCATCGGCGCGGGCTGTGGGGTTGGGCTCGACGCCGGCCACCGCCCAACCCGCTCTCTGGGCCGCCGCCAGGAAATGGCCCGTGCCGCAGCCGTAGTCGAGCAGGTGGCCCCGGCGCGGGGCAAACTTGTTCAGCAAGCGCATTTTACCGCGCATCGTGAACACCCGGGCCAGGCGGTAAACCTGGTTCAGGAGGCCGGCGGCGGCGCTGTTGTGCGACACGTAGGCCGCCGACTCGTAGTAGCGCCCAATGCCCTCGGCGCCGGGCCGCGGATTGGTGAATTGAAAGCCGCATGCCGCGCATTCTACCACCGCAAAGCTTTCGTGGCTCACGGTGCGGTCTTCCACCACCAACTTATTGCGAAACTCGTTTTTGCCGCAAACCGGGCAGGAATTTAATCGTTCGTAAACCACTTAATTTGAATTATAAATTATAAATTATGAATTATAAATTGTGACCTACGACGTGCAAATATTCCGCTTGTCAGATTATTTGTTGCAGCTCGCAATTCATGCTTTACAATTCATAACTTATAATTCAAAATTTATAATTTACCTTCCCAGGTACACCATCAGCACCGACACGTCGGCCGGCGAAATGCCGCTGATGCGGCTGGCCTGGCCCAGCGTTTCGGGCTGGATTTTTAGCAGCTTTTCACGGGCTTCGTGGCTCAGGGCCGGCATGGCTTTGTAGTCGAGCCGGCCCTGGATGACGAAACCTTCCAGCTCCAGCATGCGATTGGCCTGTTGCTGCTCCTTCACCAAATAGCTCTCGTACTTGATGCCGATGACGGCCTGCTCCAGCGCGTCGGCGTCGAAGCCGGCCAGGGCCCCGGCCAGCGCGGGCAGGGCCCCAACCAAGTCGGCCAACTCCAGGTTGGGGCGGCGCAGCAGGTTCACGGCGCGGGTGCGCTCGTGGATTTCGGCCGAGGCCAGGGCCCCCAGCAGCGGGTTGATGGCGGCCGGCTCGATGGCGAAATCCTTCAGCAATTCCGTGGCTTCGGCAGCTTGCGCCTGCTTCTGCTGCACCCGGGCCAGGCGCTCGTCGGAGGCCAGGCCCAGGGCGTGGCCCAGCGGTGTGAGGCGTAAATCGGCGTTGTCCTGGCGCAGCATGAGGCGGTGCTCGGCGCGGCTCGTGAACATGCGGTAGGGCTCGTCGGTGCCTTTGTTCACCAAGTCATCAATCAGCACACCGATGTAGGCCTCGCTGCGCGCAAGCACGAACGGCTCGCGGCCCTGCACCTTGTTGTGGGCGTTGATGCCGGCCATCAGGCCCTGGCAAGCGGCTTCCTCGTAGCCGGTGGTGCCATTTATTTGGCCTGCGAAATAGAGGCCAGCCACCTGCTTGGTTTCCAGGGTGGCACGCAGCTGCGTGGGCGGGAAGTAGTCGTACTCGATGGCGTAGCCGGGCCGGAACATCTTGGCGTTTTCAAACCCCGCGATTGCGCGCAGGGCCCTATACTGCACGTCTTCGGGCAGGCTGCTCGAAAAGCCGTTCACATAGCATTCCACCGTCGACCAACCTTCCGGTTCTACGAAAATCTGGTGGCGGTCCTTGTCGGCGAAGCGGTTGATTTTGTCTTCCACGCTCGGGCAATACCGGGGTCCTAGGCCCTTGATGCGGCCCTGGAACATGGGCGACTTCTCAAATCCTTCGCGCAAAATGTTGTGCACCCGCTCATTAGTATAGGTAATATAGCAGGGCCGCTGCCGGGCCAGCGGCGCGGTGTCGAGGTACGAGAACTTGCCGGGCGTGGCGTCGCCGTCTTGCACTTCCATTTTGGAATAGTCCAGGCTGCGGCCGTCCACGCGCGGCGGGGTGCCGGTTTTCATGCGGCCGGCCTCAAAGCCCAGGGCCACCAGTTGCTCGGTGAGGCCGCGGCTGCCTTTTTCGGCCGCCCGCCCGCCGCCGAAGTTTTTCTCGCCGATGTGAATGAGGCCGTTCAGAAATGTGCCGTTGGTGAGCACCACCGCCGGGGCCCTGAACTCGATGCCGAGCTGGGTTTTGATGCCCACCACGGCATCGTTTTCCACCAGCAGGCCCGTCACCGACTCCTGCCAAAAGTCCACGTTCGGGATGTTTTCCAGGGCCAGGCGCCAGGCTTCGGCGAAGCGCATCCGGTCGCTTTGCGCGCGCGGGCTCCACATGGCGGGGCCCTTCGAGCGGTTCAGCATCCGAAACTGAATCATGGTCTGGTCGGTGACGAGGCCCGACTGGCCGCCCAGCGCGTCGATTTCGCGCACAATCTGGCCCTTGGCCACGCCGCCCATCGCCGGGTTGCACGACATCTGGGCGATGGTGTTCAGGTTCATGGTGGCCAGCAGCACCCGCGAGCCCAGGCGGGCGGCGGCGGCGGCGGCCTCGCAGCCGGCGTGGCCCGCGCCCACCACAATCACGTCGTATTCAGAAGAAGGAAACATAGCTAGTAGCGCTAAAAATTGTCGTCCGGCAGATTATCCTGGATGACAACGCGAATAGGCCACAAAGTTCGTCCAAAAACAGGTAGCGCGGACCTTACCCTACTAATGGGGCGCGCTGGCCGATTTCTTTCCGCATGCACACGCTGTTTTCTACCCCGGCGTACTGCCCGTAGTTAGCCGTGCGGGCGTAACCACTTTTTTCGTAAAGCCGGATGGCTTCCGGCTGCCGCTTGCCCGTTTCGAGAACGGCCGTCGCGTAAGCCGATTCCTGCGCCCACCGCTCCAATTCCGCTAACACGGCTTGGGCAACGCCCTGGCCCCGGTGGGTGGGCCGCACGTACATCCGCTTGATTTCTACCGCGTCCAGGCTACTTTCCCGGAACGCGCCGCAACCCACCGGCTCGTCGTCGAAGTAAGCCACTACGACGTGCCGGAGACGGTCAATCTTATTGAGCTGCGCGTAAAAAACGTTATCCTCACCGTCCAGAACCCGCAGGTACTCGTCCAGCAGCGCGACCAGCGACCTAAAGTCGGCATTGTCCGAATCGGTCCGAGTAAGGCGCAACATGGTGTTTCAGTAGAGACTAACCAACTCAGAACGTGCGCAAAGATAAATAATAGTCCTCCTTTTTGCGCATGGCCGTCTGGCTCAGCAAGTCTTTGTCGTGGTAGCCCAACAGGTGCAGTACGCCGTGAATCATGACGCGGTGCAACTCGTCGCGAAAGCTGACGCCCAATTCGTTGGCGTTGTCCGCCACCCGCTCGGTGCTAATAAAAATATCGCCTTCCAAGATGTCCGCATCGTCGGCATTGTCGAAGGTGATGACGTCGGTAAGGGTGTCGTGGCCCAGGTATTCCACGTTCATCCGGTACAGGTAGTCGTCGGAGCAAAAGATATAGGTGAGCTGCACGATGCGGTACTCGTGTACTTCGGCCACCCGCTCAATCCAACCCACCAATTCCTCGGCGTCGGCCAAGGCAAAACCAGGCGCGTCCTCCACCATGAATTCGATGCCCGGGGCCTCGTGGTGCAAGGGGCCGGGCGGAAACGAGTCGTGGTCGGGCGGGTCTACGGGCGGGGCAGTGTTCACGCGGCGGCAGAAGCCTGAACAACCGGCTCGTCGGTGGACGTGAGGTGAAACGTCAGTTCCACGCGCCGGCCATCGTTGCTAAATTCTACCGCATCGGCCAGGTGGCGGATGAGGAAAATGCCCCGGCCGCCGGGATTTTCAAGGTTTTCGGGGGCCGTGGGGTCGTCCAAATGCTCGTAGTTGAAGCCGGTGCCCTCGTCTTCAATCTCAAATTTAAGCTGGTTGGGCTGCACGTACAGCGAGAGGTACACATTCTTATCCTTGTCGAATTTGTTGCCATGGCGGATGGCATTGTTCACGGCCTCGGTCACGGCCACCATGATGTTGCCGTAGATATCGTCCTCTATGTGAAAGGTATCCTTCGAATTGTCGATGAAGCTTTCCACCACGCGAATGTTCTCGACCAGCGAAGGAATCTGGATTTTTACTTGTTTCATAAAACAAAGGGCAAAAAGAGCGCGGGGCACTGGCCGGCAAAAGTAAAGTCTTAACGATAAATACGGAGCAGTGAATGCCCGTTTCCCGCGAATTATTTAATCTTCTGGAAGTACTCGCTCACCTCGCGCTGGTAATAAGGCGTAAGCGTTGGGGGATTAGTACGTAGCAAGTCGTTTTGGCGTTGGGCCGGAACTTTGTACTTATCAAAGGCCGGCGGGAAAACCGGTGGCAGCGGCTTGGCTGCCTGGGCCTCGCGCTTGGTGTCCTGGTCGCGTTCCCGGGCCGATTTTTCCACTTCCAGCAAGCGGGTCAGAATTTGTTGCTGGCGCAGCAAGGTCTGTTCCGTTAGGCGCTTATTTACGAGGTCGGTTTCGGTTTGTTCCATGAGTTTTTTCACGTCGCCGCTGCCGCCCCCGCCCTGCTCGCCTTTGCCATCTTTGTCGCCGGGGCCGTTGCCCTTGCCGTCTTTACCGCCCGGCTTGCCACCCTGCATGTTGCCGAGCTGCTGCATGGCCTGGCGCAGCATCTGCTGCTGGCCGGCCAGCCGGGCCAGCTCCTGCGAGAGGGCCCGCCCGCTTTTGCCACTCTGCGAGAGCTGCTGAATTTGCTGGTTGAGCTGCTGCTGCATCTGGCCCAGGTTGCCGGGCCCCGGCTTGCTGCCCTGGCCCTGGCCTTTGCCCTTGCCTTTTTTACGGCCGGGCTTGCCGCTGCCGTCCTTGGGTTGGCCCTGGGCCTGCATCTGGGCCTGCTGCATGTCGTTGAGCGAGCTGCTCAGCATCAGAGCCAGGTTGTTCATGCTGGTCATGGCCTGCTGCTGGGTGGCGGTGGCGCGGTCCACGTCGCGCTGCCGGATGTGGTCGAGCGACTCGTCCATGCGGCCGTTCATCTCGCCCACCTCGCGGGTCACGAAACTCTGAATTTTGGGCTCGCGCTTGGCCAGCGCGTACAGCGAGTCCTGGATGATGCGCGAGTCGTCGCGCAGCTTGCGCTGCGTCTGGCCCAGCTGCACAAAGCGCGGGTCGCTCTGGTCCACTCGCCGGAACTGCTTCATCAAGCTTTCCTGGTCGAAGCTCAGCGTCAGCAGGTTCTTGAGGATGTAGCGCAAGTCGTCGATGTTCTGCTGGGCTTGGTCGCTTTCCTCCTGGTCCTGCTGGTCGCGCATTTTCTGCGCCATTTTCTTCATCCGCTGGGCGGCGCTTTTCTGCTTGGCGGCGGCCTTTTGGTTCTGGTTTTTGCCGAGTTGCTGCTGGCCTTCCTGCATGTCCTGGTCGGTTTGCTCTTGCTCGGGCTTTTGCTCGTCGGCCCCGTTCTGGTTGCCCAGCTCCTTGTCCATTTGCTTGAGGTCCTGCAAATCCTTTTTCAGGTCCTCAAACGTTTGCTGGTTTTCGGCCTGGGTTTGCTTCAGCTGTTCCTGCTTGGCCTGCTGCTCTTGCTTAGAGGTCTTGTTGTCGGGGTTGTTCTTGTCGTTTTCAGCCGTTTTGTCGGCCAGCTTCTGCTCGTCTTCGGCCAGCTTTTCCAGCTTGTCGGCCGTTACTTCGGCCTTCTGGTCAAACTGCATCTGCTTGAACATTTCCAGGGCCCGGTCTAGCTCTTTTTGCAAGGTATTTTCCTTGTTTTCGAGCTGCTGCATCAGCTTTTGCATTTCCGGGTCGGGCTGCTTTTGCTGCTCCAGCAGCTTTTGCAGCTTGTCGTACAGCTTCTTGGTTTCGGGGTCGAGCAGCTCGTTCATGAGCTTCTTCAGCTCGTCGGCCTTCTTGGCCAGCTCCTCGCTTTTGGGTTCGAGTTGGTCCTGTTTCTGCTGCAACTGCTCAAACATCTTCTGCATCTGCTCTACCTGCTGGTTGAGTTGCTGCTTTTGGTCGAGCATGTTTTCGAGCTGCTTGCGGTCCTGGAAGCTCAGCTCGCGCTTGGTTTTGAGCTTATCGGAGGTTTTGGCCAGCTCGCGCTCCAGCTTTTCGCTCTGCTTGGCGGCTTGGCTCATCTGGCTAGCCACCGACTGCGCCTGGGTGTTCAACTGCTGTTGCTGCTCGCGGCGGCCGGGCAGCCGGAACTCGACCGGGCGGGTGCGCGTGGCCTTAGGACCGTGCAAGCCGTCGTTGTCCCAGGCCTCCACAAAATATTCGAGCCGGTCGCCAGGCTTCAGACCCAGGGCACCAATGTTCCAAGTATAGCTGTAGGTGCCAGCACTTTCGCGGGGCAAAGCAAGAAGCGCTGAGTGTTGAGCTAGGGGTTTTGAGTTGGGGCCCTGGCCGGCGCGCCTCACCGCGTAGTGCAACAGCAGGCGCGTAAGGCCGTAGTCGTCGCGTGCGGTGCCGCCCAGGGCCAGGAAGTTTAGCGAGGTCGTGTCGGCAAAGGTTTCCAGCGTGAGTGTGGGCGGCGAGTCAGGCACGGCGGTGAGCTGGTAGGCAATCGGGTCGCGGTTGTTGCTGGCCGGGTTCTGCAGCCGCAGCTGGTAGGGCTGCGAGCGCAGCACCTGCCGCGTGGCCACAAAGGCGTCGCCCACGCGCTGCGCCGCCAGCGTTTCCGATGGGTTCTCAAAGGCCAGGGCCAGGGCCTCGGTGGCCGTCGTGGCAAATCCCCAGCGCACGGTGCTGCCTTCTGGCACGCTCAAGTTGCCGCCGTTTTCCACCGTTTCCGGGGCCCTGCCGATATAAGCGGGGTAGTTGATGCGCACCTTGAAATCGCGCAAGCTGGGCCGCTCCAGCACCACCAGGCGGTGCTCGGGCGAAGCAAAGCCGGCCCCGGCCAACTGGAAATCGACGTTGCCCTGCGGCTGCTCAAACACGTAGCGGAACTGGTCGGCGTGGCCCGCCACCTTCTGCATTTGGTGTTCGGCCCCACCGTAATTAACGCTCGCCTCGGCCGGCAAGGCACTGCCGGTCACGGCTACGTCAAGGGTAAAATCTTCGCCCCGAAAGGCCGTCAGCTTGGCATTTTTTAGCACGAACTCAAACGGCGCGGGCGGCGAATACGCCCGTTGGTAGTGCCAGATGCGCTCGGTGCCCTGCTTCAAAAAGCTCGGGAAAATGGCCAGCCCGAGCGCCAGCAGCGCCAGGGGCCCCAGCGCGTACTTCCACAGCGGGCGGCTTTGCTGCTGAATATCAATGCCCTCGGCAAACGAAATCTGGCTCAACTGGGCGGCGCGCTGCTCCAAGCTGGCGGCCACCAGGGCGTTGTCGCGGGCCTGGCCTTGCAGCTGCAAGGCATTCAGCAGGCGGTCCTGCACCTGCGGAAACAGCTCTCCTACCTGCCGGGCGGCCTGCTCGTCGCTCAGCAGCCGGCGCAGGTTGGTGAGGGCCGCCAGCGGCTGCCAAATCCAGCGCGCGAAGGCATACCCCGTCAGTCCCAAAAAACCGAACAGCAGGGCCGCCCGCACCGCCGTGGGCAAGTACAGGAAGTATTCGAGCAGGCTAAAAACCACGAACAGCATGAGCAGCAGCCCGCCCGCCACCAGGGCCCCCCGCACCAGCAGGTTCAGGTAAAACTTGCGCTTGAAAGCCTCCAACTCGGCCCGCACCCGCGCCAGGGCCGGGTATTGGTCCGCGTCGGGCGCAGGGCGCTCCACCACTACAGCCATAAATCAGGGTTTGTCGTCTGGGAAATATACGCCAGCCGTGCCGGCCTTGGTTCCATTTGGTGCTTAGTTGGTGGTGCTTGGGCCGTTGGGGCCCTTGCCCTTGCGAGCGTAACGAAGTGGAGCGCGGCAATCTTTCCTTGCAGTAGCATGATAATGCGAATGGAAGGAAAGATTGCTTCGTCGTTCCTCCTCGCAAAGACAAAGGCCCCAACGGCCCAAGCACCAAGCACCACCAACTAAGCACCAAGCGCCAGCGTCACCCAGGCCGGGCAGTGGTCGGAATGCACCACGTCGGGCAGCAGGCCGGCGGCGGCCAGGCGCGGGGCCAGGGCCGCGTCGGCCAGCCAATGGTCGAGGCGCCAGCCCATATTGCGCTGCCGCGAACCGGCCCGGTAGCTCCACCACGAATAGTGGCCGGCGGCGTCAGGGTAGTGGTGGCGGAAGGTATCGACGAAGCCGTCGGCCAGCAAGTCCCGGAACCACTGGCGCTCCTCGGGCGTGTAGCCGGGGCTGTGTTGGTTGACCTTGGGGTTGTGGAGGTCAATTTCTGTCTGGCAACAATTAAAGTCGCCGCCAATAAGCAGTGGGGGCCCTCCCCTGGCCCGCAGTTCGGCCACGTAGCGCCGGAAAAAATGTAGCCACGCCACTTTAAACGCCTGCCGCGCCGGCCCGCTCGTGCCCGACGGCATATAGGTGTTCAGCACCGACACGCCGTCGAAGTCGAGCCGCAGCACCCGGCCCTCGGCGTCGTAGTCGCCGTGGCCGCAGCCGGTAACCACGGCCGCGGGCAATATTTTTGAAAACGTGGCCACGCCGCTGTAACCTGGTTTCTGAGCCGGGTGCAAGTACACGTGGTAGCCCAAATCGACAAAGCCCGACACGTCCAGGGGCCCCGTGCCGGCCTTAATCTCCTGGAAGCACAGCACGTCGGGGGCCGCTTGGGCCACCCAGTCCAACAAGCCTTTGCTCAGGGCCGAGCGCAGGCCGTTGACGTTGTAGGAAACAATTTTCATCACTGATTTTGACTGATTAACCGTGATAACGCTGATTTTCCTGCCATTTATTGATCATCGCTTTAGCTTTCCACGACTGACAATTATAATCAGCGTCATCGCGGCTGATCAGTCAAAATCAGTGGTAAAATATTCCAGCATGTGCCATTTCAGCATCCGCTCCTGCTCTTTAAGAAAGGCGAAAGGCACTGGGCGTAGCAGCTTGTAGTGCGGCCAGCCGTCTTCGTCGACGCGCTCCAGCTCGTAGTGGCCGCTGAGGCTGAACAGCTTGCAAGTGGCGATGTGCATCAAATCCTGCTTCTGCTCTTTGGTGAAGGCGGCCACGCCCTGGCCTAGCTCCTGCACGCCGATGAGCAGCAGCAGCGCGTTCAGGTCGGGGCGCTTGCCAAAGCGGGTTTCCATCTCGGCCAGCAGCGCGTTCCAGCGGTTCTCGAAATCGGCCTCGGTTTCGAGGGGCTCGGCGCCCGGGTTCAGGTCGTCGCTCATGCGGCGGGGGCCCCGTGGGCATGGGCGTGGTCCGGGGCGGGCTGGCCCTGGCCGGCTTCTTCCTTCAGAATTTCCCAATACTCCACCGCGCGGCGAAAGTGTGGGATGACGATGCTGCCCCCGATGAGGTTGGCGATGGCAAACACCTCGTAAACCTCTTCGTCTGAGAGCTTTTCCTCGAAGCACTTACCCAGGTGGTACTTGATGCAATCGTCGCAGCGCAGCACCATGGAGCAGGCCAAGCCCAGCATCTCCTTGGTTTTGACGTCGAGGGCCCCGGCAGCGTAGGTGTTGGTGTCGAGGTTAAAAAAGCGCTTGATGACTTTGTTGTCGGCGGCGAGAATCTTCTCGTTCATTCGCTGGCGGTAGTCGTTGAATTCGGTTACTTGGGACATGGTTTATTTGTGCTTGGTTTTGTCATTGCGAGGAGGAGCGACGAAGCAATCTTTCCTTCGGCTTGTGCTATTTGGGTGAATGGAGATGACCAAGCGAATGAAGCAAGCCGAAGGAAAGATTGCTTCGCCGTTCCTCCTCGCAATGACAAAACCAAGCACCAACAAAATACTACTCAAATTTACGCCGATGCTGCGCTCCTGGCTGGCCGACTTCACGGGCCTGATTTTTCCGCGCCTGTGCCCGGCCTGCCGCGAGCCGTTGGCCCGGGGCGAAGCGCACCTTTGCACCGGCTGCCGCGCCGAGTTGCCCTACACCGATTTCCACCGGCTGCCGCCCGAGACCAACCCGCTGAGCCGGCGCTTCTGGGGCAAGCTGCCCGTGCGCCACGCCCTGAGCTACTTGCAGTTCGTGCGCCAAGGCCGGGTGCAGCGCTTGCTTTACGGCCTTAAGTACGGGGGCCAGCGCGGGCTGGGCACGGCCCTGGGCCGCCTCTACGGGGCCGAGCTGAACGCGGCCGGCCTGGCCGCCGATTTCGATTTAATTGTGCCCGTGCCGCTGCACCCGCGCAAGCTGGCCCGGCGCGGCTTCAACCAAGCCGAAGTGTTTGCCGAAGGACTGGCCGCCGGCCTGGCCCTGCCCTGGGCTCCCGCTTTGCGCCGCACCGCCCACACCGCCACCCAAACCAAGAAAAACCGCGCCCAGCGCTGGGACAACGTAGCCACCGTGTTCGAAACTGCCGACCCAGTCGCCGTGGCCGGCCGCCGCATTCTGCTCGTCGACGACGTGCTCACCACCGGGGCCACCCTCGAAGCCTGTGGCGCGGCCCTGCTGGCCGCCGGGGCCCGCGAAATAAGCATCGCCACCATCGCCTGCGCATGACCGCATGATTTGACCGCAGATCACGTGGATTTAACGGATAAGAACGGATTCCGGGGGCCTACTTCTGCCGGTGTACGCTTTGCATGTAGGTTATTATAAAACGAAAAAGGCGACCTGTTCAGGTCGCCTTTTTCGTTTTACCGTCGGAAACAGAATCCAAAAAATCCGTTCTTATCCGTTAAATCCACATAATCTGCGGTCCTACTTGTTGCTGCCAGCGTTAATCATCGCGCAACGAAAGCCAATGGTGGCCGTGGCCGAATCCTGGGCCATGAAGCGGCGGGTGCCGGGGGCGAGCCAATAGGCTACATCGCGCCACGAGCCGCCTTTATACACGCGCACCTTGTCGTCAATCAGCGACTGGTAGCCTTTTTTGTCGTATTTGTCGGCGGGGTCGAGCACGCCGTTGCGGCGGAACGGGTTCAGGTCCTCTACATCCTGGTACGAAAGCGGGCGATACACGTCTTGCACCCACTCGTTCACGTTGCCGGCCATGTTGTAGAGGCCGTAGTCGTTGGGCGGGTAGGCGTAGATCTGCTCTGTAATCATGGCCCCGTCGTTCAGGCTGCCGGCGATGCCGGCGTAGTCGCCACGGCCGCGCTTGAAGTTGGCCAGGAACTGGCCTTGCTTCCCGCCGTAAGCGTTGCGGGTGGTGCGGCCGTCCCAGGGGTAAATGCGTTTTTCTTCCTGGTTTTCATTGCCCACTTCCTGGGTGCCTACGAGGGCCAGGGCAGCGTACTCCCACTCGGCCTCGGTGGGCAGGCGGTAGTTGGGCAGCGTGTTGCCGTTTTCGATGGAGATGCGGTTTTTGCTGTCGGTAGTAGCGGCAGTGCCCTCAGCAGCGGTGTCTTTTTTCTTCCGCGAGAACAGGCCTTTGCCCTTCTTGCCCGAGCCGTCGCTTTGCTCCCCGGCTAATCCTTCGTTCACCTTGGCCGTGCGCCAGGTACAGTAATCGTTGGCTTGCAGCCAGCTCACGCCCACCACGGGGAAGAAGCGAAAACCGGGGTAGCGCAGGTAATACGTTACGTAGGGGTCGTTGAACGACAAGTCGCGGGCCCACACGGTGGTGTCGGGCAAAGCCGACTTATAAAACTCTTCCGCCGAGTCGGTACGAATAAAGTGCAAATACTCCAGCCAGTGAATGTTGGCCACTTCGGCTTCGTCCATATAGAACGAGGCAATGGTGACGGTGCGCTCCAGGTTGTCGTGCGAAAGCGTCACATCCTCTTCTTGCGTACCCAGCACCGTGCGGCCACCTTCGATGAACACCAGGCCCGGGCCGGCCGGAATTCCCTTATAACTGGACACCTGCATGCCCTTTTCGGTGTTATAGCTAACGCCGGTGGTCGACGACGCCTTGCCCGGATTAGTGGCGCTGATTTCTTTGTGACAGCTGGACAGAGCCCCGAGTGCGACTGCGCCCAGGCATAAATAGTTGGATAATTTCATGACTGGACTAGTTCGACTAGAGGTGAAGAAGTATTATCAGGATTGATTCGGTTGCAATTTAAATGCAATATTACAAATAATTCAGAATGTTGGGCAAGGCGCGATAGGATAATTTCGGCGGCGAAGCCTTTGATAAGCATTTTCGAGCTTGTCAAACGACCGGATGGCCAAAGTTATTTCATGGGCCCCGCCCAAATTTGCGCTTAAACTACTCAGGCCCACATCGTAGCTGTAGCCCAGGCGTAGGGGCCCCGCGCTCAGGCCCACGACTACCGCCAGAAGCTGCTGCGGCCCAACGCCGGTGCTTCCGAAAAGGTTGCGGTACACGGCCCCCAGCGTCACAGGCGACGCGGTGAAGTACAATCCGGCTTCGAGGCGGTGCGAGCCGCCCTGCTGGCTGTAGGCCGCCACGGGCGTGTAACTCAGCTCGCGGGTGGCCGCGCCGGAGCTAGGTTTGATGGCAAAAAATTTGTAGCCCCCGCTCACGTTTAGCAGCAGCGGCAGCTGGCTTTGCTGCCGGAAACCCAGGCTGGGCTGGTTGAGGTGCTGCCCCGCCAGGCTCAGCCAAGCCTGGTCAGAATAAAGCACCACGCCGGTGCCCACGCTGAAATAATTGACGGGCGCTAAGTCGAGGCTTTCGGCCGAGGGCCCCGTAAGCTGGCCGTCGGCCGAAATCTGGTCGCCGAACACGAAGTTGCCGTAGCCCACGCGCTGGCGGCCGTAGCCGGCGCTCAGGCCACCGCTGAGGGCCACCTGACGGGTGAGGCGGGTGTGGTAGGCATACATGCCGCTGGCTTCCAGGCGGGTGTAGCCCACGGCCCCGGCCTGGTCGTGGTCCACAACCAGGCCAAAGGCGTGGTGCCGGCCGGGCACGTCGGGCCGCCAGTCGGCCGCTGCTTCGCCGGTGTCGAACGAGCCGGCCAGCGTGGGTAGCTGGGTGCGAAACGTGAGCGTGACGCTGTAGTCGTCGAGCAGGCCGGCGAAAGCGGGGTTGGCGTGCAGGCGCGTGGCGAAGGGCTGCGAAAAGTACACGTCTTGCGCGTGGGCCGCGGACGCGGCCAGGCCGGCGGCCAGCAGCAGGGCCGCGCCACAAACCCGCCGTCGGGCGGCACCGCGCAGTGAATCAGAGCATAGCATAAGGGCAGGCGAAACGTCGGGGCCCCTTGTTCTGGTGCGGGCCATCAAACGAAAGTACGGCCTGGGCCCCGGCAACGCACGACAAAGGCGGTGCCAGCCGTTTAGCGTGTGGGCTGGCGCGGGTGGCGCTATTTTTGTTCGACCATTTTACTTAGCTGTTGGCTACTAGCTGATGGCCGTTGGCTTTTTGCCGAGCCTGACCGGGCGTTTTTCGTTTGCCGGTACTGGCGGCTGGCAACAAGCCAGTTGCCTGCCTTCACTTAAAACTTTCAAAAAGCTAACGGCTATCAGCCAATAGCTAAAAGCTTTTAACGCTATGCTAAAGATACTGACTGGTTTAGGTGTGTTTATCGTGCTGCTGCTGGCCGCTGTAGTGGCCGCGCCGTTCTTGTTCAAAGACAAGCTGCAGGCCCTGGCCGACAAGCAGATTGCCCAGCGGGTGCGGGCCCAGGTGCAGTACGACCCAAACAACATCGACCTGAGCGTGCTTCACTCCTTCCCCAATCTGACGTTGGATATCAAGGATTTGCGGGTGATTGGGCTCGACTCGTTCCGGCGCGACACGCTGGCCTACCTGCCCGGCCTGCGGGTAGGGCTGGACGTTATGTCGGTAATCAGGGGCCAGGAAATTAAGATAAACACCGTGGAGTTGGACCGGCCCGACATCAGCCTGCGCAAGTTGAAAAGCGGCCGCATGAACTGGGACGTGATGATTTCGGACTCGGCGGCCGCCGCCAAGGGCCAGGACACCAGCCAGGTGCGGCTGGCCATCAAGGGCTGGAAAATCACCGACGGCCACTTGCGCTACGAAGACCTGACCCTGCCCGTCCGCCTGGAGGCCCGCCAGGTGAACCACACCGGCAGCGGCGACTTTGCCAGCAACGTGTTTGAACTGACGTCGAAAACGACGGCCAGCAGCTTGAACATGACCTACGCTGGCGTGGCCTACGTGACGGACAAGAAGCTCGACGCCGACGTGACCATGAACATGGACTTGAACAAAAGTCTGTACACGTTCAAGGATAATAAGATCAAACTCAATGACTTTCCGTTCAGCTTCGCCGGGGCCATCGGGCTGCCCAATGCCACGGACATCACCTACGACCTGACGTTTAAAGCCTTGGAAACGGATTTCAAAACCTTGCTTAGCTTGGTGCCGGGGGCTTATACTGATAGGTTTAAAAACATTGAAACCAGTGGTAAGGTGGCGTTTGACGGCTACTATAAGGGCACCCAGAACGCGCTGCACATGCCCGGCTACGGCGTGAACCTAGCCGTGACCAACGGCCAGTTCAAGTACCCCGAGCTGCCGGAAGCGGCCAAGAACATCAACCTGACAATGCAGGTGGACAACCCTTCGGGCTTCACCAACAACGTGAAGGTCAACATTCCGCGGTTTCACCTCGACCTGGGCCCCAACCCTGTGGACGGCAACGTGGCCATCGATGGGCTGGACCCGATGAAGGTGGACGGCCGCGTGAAGGCCAACGTGAACCTGGCCGACGCCCTGAAGGTGTACCCAGTGGCCGGCACAACCATGCGCGGGCAGCTGTTTGTGGACGCGACGGGCAAGGGCACGTACTCGAAAACCCAGATGCCGGTGGTGAATGCTGCTCTGCGCTTGACCGACGGCTACGTAAAGTCGAACAAGTTTCCGGCCCCGATTGAGAACATCAACCTCAACGGGACGGTGGTGAACACGACGGGCCAGGTGAACGACACGCGGGTGAACCTGCCGCAGTTCCACATGGTGCTGGAGGGCGAGCCGCTCGACGGCCGCCTCACGGCCCAAAACCTGAGCTCGCCGGTGTTCGACGCCAACGTAAACGGCACGGTGGACCTGACCAAAATCACGAAGATTTTCCCGCTGCAAGGCATGACCGTGACGGGCCGTGTGAGCGGCAACATCGCCGCTGCCGGTAACATGGCCGACGTGCAGGCCGGCCGCTACCAAAACGTGAAAGCCAGCGGCACCGTGAAGGCCAACAACGTGACCTACAAGAGCAAGGACTTGCCGCAGGGTGTGAACATCAGCAGCGCGGCCGGCACCTTCAACAACAATCAGATTGTGATTCAGGGCCTGAACGGCACGGCCGGCAGCTCCGACTTTGCGGCCTCGGGCACCATCAGCAACTACTTGGGCTACCTGTTCACGCCGGGCCAGGCGCTGCGGGGCACGATGAACGTTAGCTCGCACAACTTCAACGCCAACGAGTTTATGGTGGACCCGGTGAGCGCCAAGTCTACGGCCACCGGCAAGGGGGCCCCGGCCAAGGCCAGCGGCGTGCTCCAAATTCCTAAGTTCTTCGACTTGGCCCTCAACAGCAAGGTGGACAACGTGACGTATGACAACCTCAAGCTAACCAACGCCGTGGGCACGGTGCTGGTGAAAGACCAAACGGCCACGCTGAAGAACCTGACTTTTAACACGCTGGGGGCCACCTTCGGCACCACGGGCAGCTACAGCACCCGCGACCTAGCGCACCCCAAGTTCAATCTGGGGCTGAACATCAAGAACCTGAGCTTTCAGCAGGCGTTCTCCGCCTTCAACACGGTGAAGGCGCTGGTGCCGTTGGCCTCGCAGGTGCAGGGCATGTTCGGCACGAACTTCAACGTGAGCGGCGAAATGGGCGAGGACATGCTGCCCAAGCTGAGCACGCTCAGCGGCAAGGGCTTATTTGACATTGTGAAGGCCACCCTGTTGCAGTCGCCGGTGATGAACCAGATTGCCAGCCTGACCACGCTGCCCGAGCTGAAGAACCTGGAAGTGCTGAACCGCATCGTGAACGCAGAAATCGTGAACGGCAACTTCATCGTGAAGCCTTTCGACCTGACGGTGGGCGACGTGAAGATGACCGTGGGCGGCTCCAACAGCCTGGCCGGCGTCCTGTCCTACGTCACGGCCCTGAACGTGCCCACCGGCAAGCTCGGCAACGCTCTCAGCGGCAAGCTTTCGCAGCTCACCGGCGTGTCCAACATCCAGAGCACCGACCGCGTGACGCTGGGCCTGAACATCGGCGGCAGCGTGGCCAGCCCCAGCGTGAAGCTGACCAGCGGCAGCGTGAAAGACCAAGGCAAGGCCATCGTGACGAGCATTGTCAAAACCAAGCTTACCGACGCCTTGCTCGGCTTCGCCACTAAAACCAAGGCGAAGGCCGACAGCACCACCGCCACGGCGTCGGCTACCCAGCAAACGGCCGACCAGCAAGCCGCCCAGGCCCTGGCCAAGAAGCGCCTCGAAGCCCAGGCCAAGGCCCGCGACGCCATCGGGGCGGGAATCAACAGCCTGTTTGGCGGTAGAAAGAAAGCCGCGGCCCCGGCGGATAGCTCAAAGAAGTAGCCGGGGCGTCGCGGACGTTAGGAAGGGGAATGCGGACTTGCGCCATAGTATTAAAACCGGGAAAATGAAATTGGCCGACCCCAGATGTAAAAGGTAATGGTCGAGCTTCGTGCCCGAGCCGCACGTTGTTAGGCAACCCGTGCACCAACCCGGGCGGCCCTGCCGCTGGCCTGTGCGACCCGTTCACGGGTCGGTGCGGTGCTCGCACGGGCTCGTGAACGGCCTGCGCTCCGACACTTTTGCTTAGGCCAGCTTTTCTTTGAACAGAACGGGTTGCTCCATCAGCGGGCGGTAGTATTTCCGGATGAGGGTGCCAATTTTGTTTTCCCAACTCTGCTCCTGAGCGAAGGCAAAAGCATTCAGGCCCATCCCAACCCGTTGTTTTTCGTTGTGGTACATCCATTCGATGGCCTGCGCTAGGCCGGTGGCAACGGCTTCGGGCTCGGTTACCGGTACCCGGATGCCGGTCGCGTCGTTCACCAATTCGGCTTGCCCGTGCAAATCCAGGGTCACCACGGGCAGCGAGTAGGCCAGGGCCTCCAGCAGCTGGGCCGGGCCGGTGTCGCGCAGGCTGGTGAACAGGAAAACGTCGGCCCGGCGGTAGTATTCTTTCACTTGCTCGTAGCCGACCCGGCCCACCCAGGTCACCCGGTCGTGCAGCTGGTACGTGGCCAGGTACTCGCGTACGTATTCGCCCATCTCGCCGTCGCCAACCACCGTCAGGTGAATCGGAAGCTGCGGGTTGACCTTGCTAAAGCCGTGCAGCGAAAGCTCCAGGGCTTTGCGCGGCATCAGGCGGCCCACCCACACCATCTCCATCGTGCCGTGGGGCGGGCGGTGGATGGGCCCCGGGGGAATGAAAACTTGGCCAACGCCGCCAAATTCTTTTTCAACGGCCCGCGTCCGGCCCAGCGCTTCTATCATCCGCCGCGTGTCCTCGTTCCAGGCCAGCACGTAATCGGCGCGGCGCACCGATTGGTAGCAGCCGGGGTTAAAATTCAGCATGAGCTTGCTCACCAGCGCCCGGGCCTGCTCCTTCAGCCAATAGCCCTTAAAATAGCGGCGCATGGCCCGCGGGGCCTCCTGCCCGCCGCCCACGGGCCCGTAAATGAACGGGCGCTCCAGCTTGTACAAAAAGCTGCCCAGCTGAAGACTGGTGTAGCTCACGTGGTGCACCACGGCGAAGCGGTGGTGCTGGGTTAGCCGCAAGGCGGTTTGCAGGGTGGCCCACTGCCAGTAGATGTAGTGGAAATACATGCCGAAAAGCCCCCAGTGGTAGGACTTGTCGACCCAGTCGGGCACGCTCACGTACACGAAATGCAGGTTTGGGTAGGGCGACTGAAGCAGCTTTTGCTCTATAGCTTCCTTGCCAACCGCGCGCGTAAGGCACCACACCTCGTAGCCTTGCTTACTGATCAGCGACGGATAGTACCACCCATTGCCCTCTTCCGAGCCCCTGTCCGGGATGCAGGCGTAGGCCGAAATCAACACTTTCTTCATAAGCCAGAGAAAGTAGCTCCGTTTCGACAAACGGTTGAACAAATAAATAGAGATTCTCCGCGGATTGGATATTCATGCACTGCTAAACGCTTTTTCCTTACTGTGGGCGTTTGAAAACCTGCGTGCATTGACAATAGCAATATATAGTAATTTACGCAGAAAATAAAAGATTAATGCGCCGTCCGCTTACTATTAACGTTCGCAAAGCGTCTTATTCATCATAAAAAAATAGCACTTTTCAATTAATTGGTTTCTCGCCCCATTTACCTAAAATGCCACACGTTTCTCAACTATTGCGTCAGCAATCTGATCGTTTTTAGCTGATTACTTCCCGGCAAGCAACGGCAACGCGGGCCATTATTAGGTTTTCTCCAGTAATTGGGAAGGCTCAGGGCAACTTTTCCCGTCCGCCCGGCCTTATCCTTGCTGAATTAATTAGCAAGAATGGCCAAAGCACGCTCCGTATTTTTTTGCCAAAGCTGCGGCGCGCAGTCGGCCAAATGGATCGGCCGCTGCCCGGCCTGCGGCGAGTGGAACACCTACGTGGAGGAAGTCGTCCAGAAGGAAACCGTGGCCACCACCACCGGCCAGTGGAAACCCGCCAGCACCGTGCCCGGCGGCAGCCCCACCAAAGCCGCCAAGTCGGTGCCGCTCGGCGACATCATCGCCGAAGACGAGCCCCGCATCTTCACCCCCGATAATGAATTGAACCGCGTACTGGGCGGGGGCCTGGTGCCGGGCTCCATCGTGCTCATCGGCGGCGAGCCGGGCATCGGCAAGAGCACGCTCATGCTGCAAATCGCGCTGGGCCTGCGGCAGCTGCGCGTACTCTATGTGAGCGGCGAGGAAAGCGAGGCCCAGATAAAGATGCGCGCCGAGCGCCTGGCCGACGGCCAGCACCCCGGCTGCTACATCCTCACCGAAACCAACACCCAGAACATCTTCCGCCAAATCGACCAGGTGCAGCCCAACCTGCTCGTCATCGACTCCATCCAGACCATGCACTCGACGCTGGTGGAGAGCGGCGCGGGCACGGTGAGCCAGGTGCGCGAGTGCACGGCCGAGTTTCTGAAATACGCCAAGGAAACCGGCGTGCCGGTGCTGCTCATCGGCCACATCACGAAGGACGGCAGCATCGCGGGCCCCAAAATTCTGGAGCACATGGTCGACACCGTGTTGCAGTTTGAGGGCGACCGGCACCTGAGCTACCGCATCCTGCGCACCACCAAAAACCGCTTCGGCAGCACGTCGGAATTAGGCATTTACGAAATGCAGGGCGACGGCCTGCGCCAGGTGAGCAACCCATCGGAAATCCTGCTTTCGCAGCGCGGCGAAAGCCTGAGCGGCATGGCCATCGGGGCCACCCTGGAGGGCAACCGCCCCTTGTTAGTAGAAGTGCAGGCCCTGGTGACGCCCGCCACCTACGGCACGCCGCAGCGCAGCAGCACCGGCTTCGACGCCAAGCGCCTGCAAATGCTGCTGGCCGTGCTCGAAAAGCGCAGCGGCCTGCGCCTGGGCCAGCACGACGTATTTCTGAACATCGCCGGGGGCCTGCGCCTCGACGACCCGGCCCTGGACGCGGCCGTGTGCGCGGCCGTGGTGTCGTCGCTGCACGACGTGCCCATCGCCGGCGACATCTGCCTGGCCGCCGAGGTGGGCCTGAGCGGTGAAATCCGCGCCGTGAGCCGCCTCGACCAGCGCCTGGCCGAAGCCGAGAAGCTGGGCTTCCGCGAGATGTACGTGTCGCAGTTCAACGGCAAGAACCTGGGGGCCGCCCGGCCCGGCCTGCGCGTGCAGCCCGTGGCCCGGCTCGACGAGGTATTAAACGGACTTTTCGGTTAATTGCAGTGGCTAAACCAGTGAGTTCTGAAGCCCAGAATATAACTAAAAAAGGGTAAGGCAAGTATAGAAGTAAGAAAAGAAGCAGGAGAGTAGTAAATTGTATTTTATATAACAAACGTCCGTATCTTCGGTTTATAAATAGACTTTTCCCGTGAAATATTGCGTTATTGTTAACGCTGTTTTTGCAGAAACCTCTTGATTTCGCTGCTAGTTTTCTTGGCTATGTCAAATTTTTTCATCTCAACTTACAGCCGGTTTTTGGTGGTGCCGCTGGTGTTGAGTTCGCTGTTGGGCCACGCTCAGGATGCGGCCCAGGCAGCCAGTTCGGGCCCCGGAACGGCCGTGCTGACGGGCCGCGTGAGCAGCCCTAAAACCGATTCGGTGTCCGTGTCGCTGCGCGATAACCCTTTGGAAGCCAAGGAGCGTATTGTGCGGGCCGCCCTTTCCGGCAAGGGAGAGTTTAAGCTGACCATCCCCCTGACCGGGGCCACCAAAGCCGACTTAGTGTACGGCGACGACGTAGCCCCGCTGTTCCTCGATGCCGGCACCGACCTCGACGTGCGCTTTAAAGGCGAAGACATGGCCGGCACGCTCAAGTTCAAGGCCAACAACGTGCCGACCGGCTTTTCTTCCAAGATGCGCAACGGTGCCAACCTGAACGAGGCGCAACGCCACTCCCAGCAGGCCGCCAACGCCAATTCGTACCTGGCCGAAGCCGACGAGCAGTTTGTGGAAAACGATGGCTTCCAGGTGCTGCCCGACAACATTCAGCTTTATGAGTCCCCGTTTTTGTCGTTTCTGGAATACCGCCGCAAGCACGAGGACGAGTTTCTGGAAGACCGCGCCGGCCGGCAGGCCTTCACGCCTGAGTTTTACAAGTACGCCAAGGCGGAAATTGCTTACGCCTACGCCAACGACCGCCTCACCTTCCAGGATCTGCGGGAGCAGGTGGTAAGCACCGAGGGCCGCCTGAAGATGAGTCCGACCTACTACGACTTCCTGAAGGACCCGGCCCTCATCAACAACCCCGACGCCACGCAGAGCGAGCTATACCACGAGTTTTTGGTGAACTATCTGCACTACGCGGCAGCGGCGGCCAGTCACCAGCGCACCGACCCCGATTTTTATACCTACTCGTTTGGCTTGGCCGGCAAAGAGCTAACGGGCTCCATCCGGCCCATCATCCAGGGCCGCGTGCTGGAAGAGTCGTTCCGCTTCGGCCACGTGAAGTACTCGGCCGCCATGCTGGCCGAGTTTCACGCCGCTGATCCGCAGAATAAGTACTACCCCGCGCTGCTGGCTGATTTCAACCAGCACAAGGATTTTGCCATCGGCGCGCCGGCCCCCAATTTCCGCCTGGCCACCGCCACCGGCGACTCGGTGAACCTGCGCGACTACGCGGGCAAGCTGGTGTACCTAAACTTTTGGAAATCGACCAACGGCCTGTGCCTGCGCGATTTGGTGTACGCCCAGGACCTGATTCATCGGTTTGAAAACAAGAACATCGTGTTCATCAACATCGCGCTTGACGAAAACGAGCAGGCTTGGCGGGGCCTGGTGAAGGCCCGGAACCTGCCCGGCGTGCAGGTGCGCTCGTCGGGCGGTGGCTTCCGCTCGAAGGTGGCCCGGGCTTACGCCGTACAGGAAGTGCCGGCCTATTTCCTCATTGGCGAAGACGGCACTTTCTTGAACACCAAGCCCAAGCGCTTGAGCAGCCGCGCGGCCGTCGACGAAATCAACCAAGCGTTTGGCAAGGCCAGCACTTACACCAGTGCCCTGGGCGCCACGAAATAACCGCCGCTGAAATGCCAGCCGCGTAGCTTTGTTGAGACGACGGGAGCCCCGCGCTTCCGTCGTCTTTTTTGTGCGGGGCCCCACCCGGCCGCGCCGCCCACTTGCCCGGCCCCATGCACTCCTTGCTCGCCGACGGCCTCAACGTGCTGTCCAAAACCACCCCGCGCCGCCTCTGGAACGCCGCCCAGATCGTGGGCTCCTACCTACTGAGCAAGGCCACCGGCCGGGCGCGCCACCGGGGCCTGCCGCTAGCCCTCAGCTTCGAGCCCACTACCAGCTGCAACCTGCGCTGCCCGGAGTGTCCCAGCGGCCTGCGCTCGTTCACGCGGCCCACGGGCATGCTGGCCGACGAGCTGTTTAAAAAGACCATCGACGAAGTGGCCAGCCGGCTTTGGTACCTGATTTTTTATTTTCAGGGCGAGCCGTACCTGCACCCGCACTTCCTGGAGCTGGTGCGGTACGCGGCCAGCAAGGGCATCTACACCGCCACCAGCACCAACGCCCACTACCTGAGCGACCAAAACGCCCGCCGCACCGTGGAAAGCGGCTTGGATCGTCTCATCATCTCGCTCGATGGCACCACGCAGGAAGTGTACCAGCAGTACCGCGTGGGCGGCAAGCTGGAGAAAGTGCTCGAAGGTACCCGCAACATCGTGCGCTGGCGCAAAGAACTGAAGTCCAGCACGCCGCGCATAATTTTCCAATTCCTGGTGGTGGGCCCCAACGAGCACCAGATTGCTGATGCTAAGGCCCTGGCCCAAGCGATGGGCGTTGACGACGTATGGTTCAAAACCGCCCAGATTTACGATTACCAGCGCGGCTCGCCCCTCATTCCGACCATCGACTACTACTCGCGCTACCAGAACAACGGCAACGGCACCTGGAGCCTGAAAAACCGCCTCCTCAACCACTGCTGGAAAATGTGGCACTCCTGCGTCATCACCTGGGACGGCCTCGTGGTGCCCTGCTGCTTCGACAAAGACGCCGAATACCGCTTCGGCGACTTGCAGCAGCAAAGCTTCACCAGCCTCTGGCAGGGTCCCAAGTACCAGGGATTCCGCCAGGCCCTACTCAAAGGCCGCGACCAGGTGGAAATGTGCCGCAACTGCACGGAGGGGACGAAGGTGTGGGGGTGAGGGCCCCCGGCGGGAATTAACAATTAAAAATGTAAAACTAAAAATGGACGATAAGGCTCCTTTGGGCCCATTTTTAATCCTTCATTTTTAATTGTTAATTCCCTTTCACGCTGCCGCTGCTGGCATTGCCCGGATTGGCAATGGAGTCGCGCATTTCGGTGTCGGCCTGCATGTTGCGCATTTTGTAGTAATCCATAATGCCCAGGTTGCCGCTGCGAAAGGCTTCGGCAATGGCTTTGGGAATTTCGGCCTCGGCCTCTACCACTTTGGCTTTGGCTTCCTGGGTTTTGGCTCGGTACTCCTGCTCCATAGCCACGGCCATGGCGCGACGCTCTTCGGCGCGGGCCTCGGCCACGCGCAGGTCGGCGCTGGCCTGGTCGGTCTGGAGCTTGGCTCCGATGTTTTCACCAATGTCGATGTCCGCGATGTCAATGCTGAGAATTTCGAAGGCTGTGCCCGCGTCCAGGCCCTTGTGCAGCACCAGCTTGGATATTTTGTCGGGGTTTTCCAGCACCTCTTTGTGCGACACCGACGAGCCGATGCTCGTCACGATGCCTTCGCCCACGCGGGCCAGGATGGTTTCTTCGCCCGCCCCGCCCACGAGCTGCGAGATGTTGGCCCGCACCGTGACGCGGGCAATGACGATGAGCTGAATGCCGTCCTGGGCCACGGCCGCCACGTTGGGCGTGTTGATAACCTTGGGGTTTACGCTCGTCGTGACGGCCTCGAACACGTTGCGGCCCGCCAAGTCAATGGCCGTGGCTTGCTTAAAATCGAGCGGAATATTAGCCTTATCGGCCGAAATCAGGGCCTTGATGACGCTGGGTACGTTGCCGCCGGCCAGGTAATGGGTTTCTAAATCGTTGGCCGTCAGCATGAGGCCTGCTTTGGTCGAAGTAATCAGGGAATTGACAATCAGCGACGGCGGCACTTTGCGCACCCGCATGAAGGCCAGTTGCAGCAAACTCACCCGTACTCCCGAAAACAGCGCCGTAATCCAGAGGCTGACGGGGAAAAAATACAGCAGCATCAGCAGCGCCACGGCCGCCACGCCAAGGGGTAAAAAGGGGTAATTCATGGCCGTAAGGTAGGGCAGAATCGGGGGCCATCCGGCGCGCGAGGGATGGGCCCTCGGCTACGCGCCTTCTACTACGATGCGGTTCTGCTCGATGCCGAGCACCCGTACCGCACGGCCCGCGTCCACGAACTCGCCCCGCGTGACGGCTTCGCGCCGCTCTTCGCCGAAAAGCACCGTGCCCGCCGGCCGCAGCGCCGACAGTGCGCGGCCCAGCGTGCCGGTGGGCACATCGGGCCGGCGCGCATCGCGCACCGAGCCCTCGCTCACGGAGTGCAAGGCCGCCCGGGCCAGGTTCTTCGGCCGCAGACCTATGTAGAGCAGGGCCCCGGCCAGGGCAGTTGCGCCCGCCAGGGTGTAATGCCCGGCGGGCGTGCCCAGGTCGCGGTAGCCCAGCCACACGCCCACGGCCAGCAGCGCGAACCCCACAAAGCCCACCACCGTGGTGCCGGGGATGAACAGCACCTCCGCCGCCAGAAATAGCAGGCCGAACAGTAGGAGCAAGGCAACGGTAAGCATGGCGGGCAGGGCGGGCGTTAGACCAGCAAAAGGTACGCGCCGCCCGCCAGATGGCCGCCGCCCAGGGCCCCCGCGCTTACTCTTTCACCGGGGCCTTGGCGCGGCTGATGAAGGCGTTGAGCCGTCCCCCTGAGTTGGTGATGCCGACAATGTCCAGCAAATCTTCATAGTATTCAGCCACTTGGGCCCGGTCGGCGGGCGCGCGGGTAAGCGGCGTGAGCTGCACTAGGCTGTTATCCAGCACCTGAAAGTAAGCTTCCTCGGTGGGCCGGCCGCCCATGATTTGCAGGAAGTCATCGGTCGAGGCCGACAGAATCTGGGCCACCTCCGGGCGGGTTTTGAAGGCCGCTAACTCGCCCACGAGCGGCTTGATGGTGGTTTTCATTTTCGTGAGCTTGCGAGCGGCGTCGGTGCGCACGGGCATCAGGGTAGCGGCTGGCTCGGGAGCTGCCACGGCCACGAGCGGCGCAGGGGCCACGTCCAGCGTAGTTGTTTGAGCGTAGGCGGCCACGGGGCTCAGCAGCAGCAGGTAGAGAAGACGTTTGCTCATGTTAAGAAAGCATGGGGGCATCAAGATGGAAAGAAAGTCAAAAGGCGAAATAGGCCCTGAAAGATAAATAATTATCCGGATAATATAATCTGACGCAGCCAATGGCAATGAAAGAATAAAGGGCCGGCCCCGAAACAGCATTTCGGAACCGACCCTTTCACAAGAAACCCTAAACAATTTAAATGCCTGATTAATAAGCCCGGGCAAAGTAGGCGCGGCGCAGACTGGGGGCCCCCGTCACCACGCATATGCCATCCTCGTCGGGTTCGGCCAGGGCTAGGCAGCGCACGGTGGCTTTGGTTTCCTCCTTGATGCGCTCCTCGGTTTCGGGGGTGCCGTCATAGTGGGCCAGCACGAAGCCGCCCTTGCTGTCGAGCACTTGCTTGAACTCTTCGTAGCTCTCAACCCGGGTGATGTGCTGGTCGCGGTAGGCGCAGGCCTTCTGGTAGATGTTGGCCTGGATGTCGTTCAGCAAACGGTCCACCTCGGCTACGATGTCGGCCAGCGGCAGGCTCATTTTCTGCTTGGTGTCGCGGCGGGCCACTTCCACGGTGCCGGCGTCGAGGTCGCGGGCCCCGATGGCCAGGCGCACGGGCACGCCCTTCAGCTCCCACTCGGCAAACTTGAAGCCGGGGCGCTCGGTGTCGCGGGCGTCCACCTTCACCGAAATGCCGCGCGCAATCAGGCCCTGCTGGATGGGCCGGATGCGCTCGAGCAGCGCGTCCAACTCGCCGGTTTTGTAGATGGGCACGATAACCACTTGAATCGGAGCCAGCTTGGGCGGCAGCACCAGGCCCTCGTCGTCGGAATGGGCCATCACCAGGGCCCCCATCAGGCGGGTGCTCACGCCCCAGCTCGTGCCCCACACGTACTCGCGCACGCCGTCCTTGTTGGCAAACTGTACATCGAAGGCCTTGGCGAAGTTCTGGCCCAGGAAGTGGCTGGTACCGGCTTGCAAAGCTTTGCCGTCCTGCATCAGGGCCTCAATGCAGTAAGTATCGACGGCCCCGGCGAACCGCTCGCTGGCGGTTTTTACGCCTTTTATTACCGGCAGGGCCATGTGCTCCTCGGCAAATTCGGCGTACACGTCGAGCATCTGGCGGGTTTCGGCCACGGCTTCCTCGGCGGTGGCGTGGGCGGTGTGGCCCTCCTGCCACAGAAACTCGGCCGTGCGCAAAAACAGGCGGGTGCGCATTTCCCAGCGCACCACGTTGGCCCACTGGTTAATGAGCAGCGGCAGGTCGCGGTAGCTCTGCACCCAGTTTTTGTACGTGCTCCAGATGATGGCCTCCGAGGTGGGGCGCACCACCAGCTCTTCTTCGAGCTTGGCGGCGGGGTCCACGCGCAACTTGCCGGGGCGGTCGGGGTCGGTTTGGAGGCGGTAGTGCGTCACCACGGCGCACTCCTTGGCGAAGCCTTCGGCGTTTTTTTCCTCGGCTTCGAACAGGCTTTTGGGGATGAAAAGGGGGAAATAGGCATTTTCGTGGCCCGTGCGCTTGAACATATCGTCCAGTTGGCGCTGCATTTTTTCCCAGATGGCGTAGCCGTAGGGCTTGATGACCATGCAGCCGCGCACGGTGGAGTTTTCGGCCAAGCCGGCACGCTTCACCAAGTCATTGTACCAGAGCGAGTAATCTTCATCGCGGGTGGGCAGCTTTTTGCTCATGATGGGCAGCTAGAGGGTAATGGAAATAGTTCCCGAAAGTGGTACAGGATTTGATTCAATCAACGGGCACCGTTTCTGGGCAAAATTACGTTATTAAACCACAGACCCGGAATTAAACCAGGAGCCCAAACGATCTTCTAATTTCTTGAAAATGTGCTGGCCGATTTAAGGCCAACTCTTTCGGTAATTAGCCGTTGATAACGAGTCCCGTTCCGGGGCCGCTTCACCTGATTTCTACCGGTTGAGTTGTTACTTTACGCGTAGTCTATACAGCCTTTCTCTCCTCCGTCATGAAAACCCCACTTGCCGCTTATCTGCCTGCTTTGGCGCTTCTTGCGCTAAGTGGCTGCGCCGGGACCACGGCCCTTACCACGTCGGAAAACGATGGGGTATATTATTCTTCATCCGACCACACCACGGCCGTTGCCGCGCCGCCGCGTACCGCGTCGCAAGCCCCGGCTTACGGGAATACCAACGAGGCCCCGGCAGGCAACACCGCCCCTCCCTCAGCCAGCACCGACGAGGCCGCCAATCCCGACTATACCGGCAGCACCGCCGCGACGGGCACCACGGGTTCCGACCAGTACTACAACGACAACTCTGCCAGCGGCACGGGCTACGACCCCAACAATAGTCTGTTCAACCAGCCTTACACGGGCCCGGGCATGGGTGCTTACGTGCCCAGCAGCCCTTACACTTCGCTGAGCTACGGCGGCGACCCCTACGGCTACAGCAGCTACGGCTACGCGCCTTACGGGGCTTACGGCAGCCCGTTTTATAGCCCTTTCTACAGTCCGTTTGGCTTTGGCTACGGCCCGAGCATCAGCCTGAGCTTCGGCTTTGGTTTTGGGCGGCCCTGGGGCTATGGTGGGTATGGCTACGATCCTTTTTACAGCCCCTTCGGCTATGGTGGGTATTATGGCGGTGGGTACGGCGGCTATGCAGGTTACGGTGCTGGATATTATGGGGGCGGCTATCGTCGCAACGTAATTTATACCGGTAACACGGGCAATCGCTACGATTACGGCGCAGGCCGTGGCAATACCATTCAGGTAGGCCCGCGCGAAACACGTGCTGGCGCGGTGGCGGGCCGCAACGGCATGGCTGGCGGCGGTACTGCTACGCCGGTTGGCGCGATGAGCAGCACTACCCCGGCTCCCGGCGGGCGCGGCGGACGTTTGGGCACCAACGCGGCCCCAGTAGCTCCGGGTCCGCAGGGCCCTGCCTCAATCATTAATCAGACCAATACGGGCACACTACGGCCCGCTATCGGGCAGCAGGGACAACCCGCTTATGGTAACCCCACCGACCTTGGAGCCGGCCGGCCCCGCACGCGGGGCATGAACATGCCCATGACTTCGGGCGGCAACCAACCCCAGCCGATGCAGCCGGCCGCTGCGCCGCAGGGCCAAGCCCAGCAACCGCGTCGTGGCTTTTTCCGCGAAATGTTCGCGTCGCCTAGCACTGGGCAGCCACAACAGCAACAGCAGGTCAACAACAGCGGCGGAATGCGCACGGGCAATTACAACCCGCAAGGTCAAAGGACTTACTCCGAGCCGCAGCAGCGGTCTTACCAGCCGCAGCGTTCCGAGCAACGATCGTACTCGCAGCCATCGTACAACAGCGGTTCGCGCAGCAGTGGTGGGGGCAGCTTTGGCGGGGGCAATTCCGGGGGCGGCGGAGGCCGTAGCGGTGGCCGAGGCCGTTTTTAAATCCTACCAAGTGCTTTATTTTTAAGTATAGCCTTACCTCGCGAGCCGGCCAAACGGCCGGCTCGCTTTTTATTTACCCTCATGAAAAAACGGATTACTTGGCTTGGCTTGGCCCTGATAATGGGGCAGGCAAGCCACGTCTTTGCCCAAGACGCAACCGACGCGCTGCGCTATTCGCAACTGCAATTTGGTGGTCCGGCCCGTACCCAGGGTATTGGGGGGGCCAACGTAGCCCTAGGGGCCGATTTTGGCAACCTCAGTAGTAACCCGGCTGGTTTGGGCTTCTACCAAAAATCGGAGTTTCATGGAAGCCTGGGCCTGGGCTTTGGGCAAGTCGATGGATCTTTCAACGGCAGCAGCAAGCTCAACGAGCAGAGCAACAAAGTTAATATTCCCAGTATCGGGCTGGTGCTGGCCACCCGCCATGCCGATAGCGACCAAAGCACCGGCTGGCGCGGTGGCGCTTTCGCGCTGGGCTTCACGCGGCTGGCTGATTTTAACAGCGCTTCCAATTACCAGGGTTCGGTGGGAGACGGCCAGTCGTTTTTCCAACGGTTGCGCGAGCCGCGAAGGTCGGTAGTTGATATCAGCAGTCAATACTACGACGGGCCAAATGGTACATATACTAACCTCGACGGTCTGGCCCACGGCGGCTACCTGACCCAAATCGTGAAAAACCCACAAAAAACGGATTCTACTTTAGTGACCACTGCTCGAAACGGCCCCGTTGGGCAGGGCGAGCGGGTTGTGTCAACCGGCTCGATGTCGCAGTTTGACTTGGGCTATGGTGGCAGCTTTCGCGACCGGCTTTACCTTGGCGTGGGGCTGGGCATTGTCAGTTCCAACTACCGCGAGTCGCGCGATTTTATTGAGACGGCAAACAACCAGGATTTTGCCAGCTTGCAACTGCACGACGAGTTGCACACCACGGGCACCGGCGTAAACGGCCGGCTAGGGCTAATATTTCGAGCCACGAATGCTGTCCGGCTGGGGGCTTCCATTCAGACGCCCACGTTCATACGCATGACCGATACGTACAGTACTACGCTCACGACCAGCTTTACCAAGCCCGCGGGCACCTTTACCAACAGTATTGCTCCGGGGATCTACGATTACACCCTTACCACACCGTTCCGCGCCAATGGGGGAGCGACCGTGGTAATTGGCAAGTATGGCTTCGTCAGCGGCGATGTGGAGTACGTGGGCTACGGCCAAGCTCGTCTCAACAACGATCCGAATAGCGCTAACGGAGACAACAGCTCGTTTTCCGACCAAAACCAGGAAATCCAAAACCTGTACCGAAACACCCTCAACTACCGGGTGGGGGCCGAAGGCCGGTACAGTGCGTTCCGGGCACGCTTGGGCTACGCCTACTACGGAGACCCCTACCAGAACCCTAACGGTGGTCGCAGCAGTGCCCGCAGCTACTATACGGCTGGCCTCGGTTTGCGCCAGGGAAATTTTTTCCTCGACGTAGCCGAGGTATACAGTTCCTACAATACCGCATATTCGCCTTACTTTCTCCAAAGCGGCCAAGAGCCGACGATAGCCCTTAACAACAGCCGTTATACTACTAGCATCACGGCAGGCATTACGTTCTAGATCAAATACGCTTGACAAAAAAGGGCCGCCGGCACATTGCCGGCGGCCCTTTCTCGTTCCAATCAAACCCAAGCTATTTCTCCACCACTACTTGGCAGGTCACGACGGCCGTGGGCGTGCGCACCAAATCGGTGATGAGGAGGGCCCCGTACTTTCGGGTGCCATCTTTCTTGTTGGTGATGAGAAAGGCGATGACGTCTCCCTTCACCAGCGGGGCCGTTACGTAGGCGTCGGAAAATCCCGGGGCCGCGCTGTAAGGCGTGCCTTGGTTGAATGCCGGCTCTATTAAAATGTTGGTTTTAAAAGTAGAGAAATCGCCGATGTTGAGGGTTGTAGAGCGTAATTCGGTAATGTTCGAAAGGTTAGAGAAGATGTTTTTTGACGCCGTAGACGCCAGCCGGATATCGGTTCCGGTAGCAATGCACACCAAGTTAATCAGCGAACGATTAGGGGTGTGGGCCGATTTATTGACCACAGCAAAATGCGGTAGCAGCAGGCCCTGGCGCAAACCCACGTAGGCAAAAGCACGGTTTTGGGCCGGCGTAAAGCCGTTGCTTTGGTAGGGCACGGGGCTCAAATAGAGCTGGTAGCTATGCACAACAGCAGCCGAATCGGTGCGGTGCAGGGCGAGGCGGTAGGCGCGGCTGGCCGTTTGGCCATTGTTGTTGGTGATGGTATACTCCCACAAATCGATGCCCGAGGTAGTGCGGGCCGACAACAGGTTGGTGAAAACCAGGTCTTTGACGGGGGAAGTGAACGTCGAGTCCAGGTACACCAGCGTAGTGTCCGCAACGGGCTTGTAGGCCGATTGTGAGGCCGGGTAAATGACCGGGGTGCGGGTGGGCGACGACGTAACCTGAATTTTTATGTTAGTCAGGTAATCCGTCGAGGTGCTACTGGTGTCGCCCACCTGCGCATAAATCTTGCTCGCCAGGGTATCGCCCGGGTTTGCCAGGCGCGAGCTGCTCGTGAAACGGCCGGAGCCTACAAAATCGAGCCTCACCGCCGGAGAAATAGTGGATTTGGTGCAGGCCAGCACCAGCAGCAGCAAGGGCAAAACGCGAAGGACAAGGCGCATGGAACAAAGGTACGGGCGAGTGGGAGGGCCCCGGCGCACGCCCAGCCCAAACAAGCCTGCCAACGGCGGGTTGCTGGGGTATATTGCCCACTTGTTATGGCCACTCCCGTTTTGCTTAGCTTCTTCCGGCGCGGGCTGCGCGGGGCCCTGCTGCCAGTGCTACTGGCCGCGGCCGCCTGCCGCCCCGACCAGATAGAGCACCTCAAGGACAGCAAGCGCATCGGCATCGAGGCCGAGAACTGGGAGGTGAAGCGCATCATGCCCGCCGACCTGCTCCACGCTACCCGCTGGGCCGGCGACTCGCTCACGACCACCGCCGACACGCTGCTGCGCCGCACCTTGGCCCGCGAGCTGGCCGCGGGCGGCGTGGCCCGCGCCCTGCCCTTTTGCCGCCCCGAAACCTATCATTTTGTCGATTCGCTGGCCCGGGTGCTGCACGCCACCGCCCATCGCGTAAGCGCCCGCCCGCGCGACCCTGCCCACCGGGCCATTCTGCTGGCCGCCGAAACCCAGGCTGATACTACTCGCACTCTGCGCCGCGAGTCGCCCGAGGTGTTTTTCTACCAGCGCCCTATTGTGCTGAACAACACTCTGTGCCTGCGCTGCCACGGCGTAGTGGGCCCCGACATCGCCGCCGCCGACTACGCGCTGATTCGCCAAAAATACCCCCAGGACCAAGCCACCGGCTACCGCCTGGGCCAGCAAATGGGGGCCTGGCAGCTGCGCTTGGAGCGCGGCGGCGTGGCCGAGTTTTGGACGATGAAAACCCGTAAGAAGTGGAAGGAGCACAAGATGCCCAAGCTGTTTTAAGGGCCCCGGCGGGTTTGGCTAAGTCAACACCGCTTGCCTGATTAGCAAGTGTTCTTCCAAAGCGCTGTGGGCGGCCTCGCTAATCTGGTCTTTGTACTGGCGCTTGCGCAGGGTCCGCTCCCGGCGCTTGCCTTTGATGAGCTCAATGGGGGTTTTGACGACGGGCAGGGGTAAAAAGAACAGGTTTTCGGCGGTCTTTTCTGCATTGAAAGATTCCCAAAACGCGTTGTAGTCGAAGGTTATCGAGTCGTACAGCCGTTCCTCGCTGCTGATACCGACGAGCAAGCGCAGGCCCAGGGCCCCCGCCAGGCCTTGCAAAGCGGCAATCAATAGGGCCGGGGGCACAATGTCGTGGCAGCTTTTGGTGCAGTACCGGATTAGCTCAAAATTTTTCGTTCCCTGGATGCGGCTCACGAATATTACCTGCGCCGACGGGCTGTGCAAAGGTTCGCCCGGGGCCACCACAAAAGAAATGCTGTAGATAGCCACGCCGTTAAGCTCGAACACCAGCGCCAAATCGCCTTCGAAATCTATGCCGTTGGGAAACAGCAACCGGATGGCCACTACGTCTTCTCCCTGGTAGTCCTGCCAAAGCGGAATACCGCCAATCAGGAGCGCGAAAAAATCGCTGCGGACCCGCTGGATAAGGTAGTCGTAGTGATTGAGCAGAATGAACAGGCGTTCCTGGCGCGACAAGCTCTTGGCCAGGTAGTTGCCCAAATATTTGTAGCCCAGCCGGGGCTGGTGCCTGACCAGTACCTGCAGGCCCGGGTTATTCATCAACTTGCTCAGCTTGAGGTGGCTGGACCAATGAAAGATGATAGGCAGCGCCCGGAAACCGGTTTTGACGGTAAAGGCCCCGCCGCGGTTGATGGCTTGGCTAACCAAGCGCAACGTGGTGCTGGTAAGCAGCCGCAAGCTAGAAGTATCGGAATCCATTAACAATAATTACAAGGCCGGTTATAGCGAAGCGAGAAGTAATAAAGTTGTCAATGTCAAATGAATTCACTTATTCGAATCCTGTAATCCTTGAAGGTATCGACTTGTATTCTTCCACCAAAACCACCCGCCTGAGCCAGTAGTGCGGCCATGTACGGAGCCCACTGCCGGCTGGCTTTCCAACCTTCGGGCCCGGTTTGCAGTTACTTCGGGCCATGACTGCCGACTTTTCCAATCCCATCATCATCGTCGGGGCCGGCATGGCCGGGCTGGCGTGCGCCACTTGGCTGCACCGCGCCGGCCGCCCCGTGCTGGTGCTCGATGCCGCCGACGCCGTGGGCGGCCGCGTGCGCACCGACTTCACGCCCGATGGCTTCCGCCTCGACCGGGGCTTTCAGGTGCTGCTGACCGACTACCCCGAGGTCCGGCGTGTGTTCGACTACCAGGCCCTGAACTTGCGCACTTTCCGCTCCGGGGCCGTCATCCGGCTGCCCAACGGCACGGAAACGACCTTGCAAAACCCGTTGCAGCGGCCGCTGGCGGTCTTCTCGGCGCTGGCCTCGCCCGTTGGCACCTTTCCCGATAAGCTGCGCATCCTCAGCTTGGTGCGCCACGTGCAACGGCACACGCCCGCCGAGCTGCTCGCCCGCCCGGCCACCGATACGCTCAGCTTTTTGCGCCGCTACGGCTGGAGCGAGCAGATGATCGACAATTTCTTTCGGCCCTTTTTCGGCGGTATATTCCTGGACCGGAGCCTGAGCACGGCCAGCAACTTCTTTGAGTTCGTGTTCCAGCAGTTTGTGCGAGGGCAGGCCGCCGTGCCGGCCCTGGGCATGCAGCAGCTGCCCGAGCAGCTGGCCGCCCGCCTGCCCGCCGGGGCCCTCCGGCTGAACGCCGCCGTGGCGTCCATCGACGGCCCCCGGGTGCGCCTGGCGTCGGGCGAAACGCTGGCCGCCGCTGCCGTGGTGCTGGCTGTCGACGGGCCCGCCCTGGCTCGGCTGCTGCCCGCCGCCCCGGCCCCCGACCTCGCGGGCCGCCTCACCACCAACACCTACTTTGTGGCCGAGGGCTACTCGCCCGGGCGCGGCGACGGCCTGCTGCGGCTCAACGCCGCGCCCGGCGCGCTGGCCCACAACGTGAGCTTCCCTGCCGACGTGGCCCCCGCCTACGCACCGGCCGGCCGGGCCCTGGTGTCGGTCAGCACGCACGGCGATGCCGGCCTGTCAGAAGCCGCCTTGGCCGTGCGCCTGCACGAGGAGTTGATTGCCTGGTTTGGGCCCAACGCCCGGCAGTGGCGGCACCTGCGTTCCTATCGCATTGCCCACGCCCTGCCGGCCTACCCCGCCGGCTGGCCCGGGCAGCTGCCCCTACGGCTGGCCGACGGCCTCTACCGTTGCGGCGATTGGGCCGCCTACCCGTCACTGAATGCCGCCCTAGCCACCGGCCGCGAAGTAGCGGAGGCGTTGGTTAGTGCCTAGCTTCTGGTGCTTGGCGTTCAGCCCCAGCGGGGCGACCCAACCGCTGGGGCTTTTTTGTTCTTTCCGATGATTCTTCTACCAATGGGCCGCCCCGCTGGGGCTGAACGCCAAGCACCAGAAGCTACCGTTGCTTCAACTCGTACACGTGGGCCGAAAGCGGCTCCAGGGCCTGGTTGAGGCGCTGGAACGGCTCGCCGCCGTTGAGCAGGTCGGTGTAGGAGTACACGGCGGTGGCGCTGTTGGGAATGCCCATGACCTGGAAGGCTTCGGGCGAGATGATGAGGTCCGGCTGGTAGGATTTATCGGGGCTGAAATTGACCACCACCAGCACCTGCTGCTTGTCGGTGTAGCGCAGGTAGGTATAAAGGTGGTGTTGGTTGTATTGCTTGCCGAGGTTGTTGGCGTCCTGCAACTCGTAAAATTTGCCCTTGCGAATGGCCTCGCTGCTGCCGGCCAGCGTGAGCAGGCGACGATAGAAATCGCGCAACTGCTTTTGGTCGGCGCTGAGCTTGCCTCCATCGAACTTGCCCTGGTTCAGCCACTTCTGGTGCTCGGGCACGCCCCAATAGTCGAAAATGGTGGTGCGCCCGTCGCCGGTGTTGAAGCCAGCCGCCCCACGGGCCGGCTCGCCCACTTCCTGCCCGAAGTACAGCATCACCGGCCCCGAGGCCAGGGTGGCCGCCACGGTCATGGCCGGGATGGCGCGCTTGGGGTCGGTGGCGAAATCTTTGCTGGCAATGCGCTGCTCGTCGTGGTTTTCGAGGAAGCGCAGCATATGCGACGAGAAGCCCTTGCTTTCCTCTTTCCACACGCGGGTAATGTCTTCGGTGGTGCCTTCGCTGCGCATCAGCCGGCGCAGGCCGTCGTACAGGCCCACTTTGTCGTACAGAAAATCGAAGTGGCCCTGGGTGAGGTAGCGGCTGTATTCCTTCGGGTTGTAGGCTTCGCCAATGAACACGATGTTGGGCCTCACCTTTTTCACCTCCGGGATGACGTAGGCCCAGAACTCGACGGGCACCATCTCGGCCACGTCGCAGCGAAAACCGTCCACGTTTTTGCCCGCCCAGTACACCAGGATGTCGCGCATTTTCTTCCACGTGTCGGGCACCGGCTCGAAGTACGTGGCACGGCCGTTTTGGTAGTCCACGCCGTAGTTCAGCTTCACGGTTTCGAACCAGTCGTCGAGTTTCGGAGCTTCCGAAAACACGTCGTTGCCGGTGGCTTTGGCAGGGGTTTCGGCGTATTTGCCGTCTTCGTGGGGGCCCTTGGCAGGCCCCAGCGGGTTGTAGCCGGCGGGCACCACGAAGCTTTTGCCGGGCAGGTAATAGAAGTTGTTGTTGGGAGCGAACGCCTTGGTTTTGTTGTCGGCGGCCCCTAGGTCCACCACGCCCGCGGGCTTGGCGGTCGACTTGTACGAGCGCGCCACGTGGTTGGGAATGAAGTCCATCAGCACCTTCAGCCCGTGGGCGTGGGTGCGCCCAATGAGGGCTTCGTATTCGGCCATGCGGTTTTTCACCACCACGGCCAAGTCGGGGTCCACGTCGTAGTAGTCTTTAATGGCGTAAGGTGAGCCGGCGCGGCCCTTCACCACGTCGGCGTCGTCGGCCGGAATGCCTTGGGTGGTGCGGTCGGTCATGGTAGCGTGCTCAATCACGCCCGTGTACCATATGTGGCTCACGCCCAGGGCCTTGATCTCCGTCAGGGCTTTGTCGGTGATGTCGTTGAACTTGCCGCAGCCGTTCTCCGCGATGGTGCCGTAAGGCTTGTTCAGGGCCACCTTGTTGCCAAACAGCCGCGTCATCAGCTGGTAGATGACGAGCTTGTTGTCCTGCGGTACTTCAGTGGTGGTGTTGGGGTCGGCCAAAACCGACGTGGGGGCGTGTATGGGCACGGGCGTAGCGGGCGGGGAAGAAGAAGCCAGGGTCAACAAGCCGGTGGCCAGCAACAGGTTTTTCATAGGCTGGCAAGGTAAGCAATTGCTGAGCCTGCCACTGACTATTTCGGCGGGAGTAAATATTTAGCACTTAGAAGCCGGTTATGCCTAGACGTAACCGATTTCCCAGGGCCCCCGTCACGGCGCGGGCGGCACGAAAAAAGGCGCGGCCCCTCAGGGCCGCGCCTTCCTTACGCGGCGGCGCGGAATTTAGTCCTCGCTGCGATTGATCAGCACTACGGCCACGGCGGCGATGCCGGCAATACCCAGAATTAGTTGGGTAGTAGTAAACTTCTGAGCGGCTTTGCGCAGCAGGATGCCGCCGTTTTTTAGCAGGTCGTCGATATGATCGTGGTTGCCCTGGAACACGTGGTAAGCGCTTTCGAAGGTGCGGGCGAGGTCTTCGGGCAGAATTTTTTCGAGTTGAACTTCGAGGTCGTTGGCAGCCATGGGGGTAAGGCGAGGGTTAAAAGAAGGTTTCGGAACGCAGCCGGCCCGCGTGGGGGCCGGCGGGCTTCTTCTACGGCCCGGCCGGGGCGGGGTTGTGGCCCGGCGCTATTCGACCACCAAGATGCGGGAACCGGTTTTGCTGCCTTCGCGCACCTGGCAGTAGTAGGCCCCCGGGGCGAGGCCGGCCAAGTCGAGGGGCAGCTGCTGGGGCCCGGCGGCCAGCACGCGGTCGAAGGGCCGCTGCACTTCGCGGCCCAGCGCGTCCAGCACCACTACTTGCACCTGGCCCCCCAGGCTTTGGTAGGCCACGGTGGCCTGGCCGCCGCGCCGCACCGGGTTGGGAAACAGGCTGAACTCGGCCACTTGGGCAGCGCTGCCGACGGCCAGGGCCCCGGCCGGCCGCAGCACCGGCACGTAAGGAAAGCTTTGCCCGAACAGGGCTTGCAACGTGCTGGGCGTCACCTGGAACCAGTCTTGCAGGATGCTGGTGTAGATGCTGCGGAAGTCGAACTGCATGGCAATGTTGTCGTTCACGCTGGCCGCGGCGGGCAGTTGCGGGTTGGTGCCGTGCACGATGGGGTTCACGCGGCTGCCGAACACGAACAGCGGGGCCGCCGCGCCGTGGTCGGTGCCCAGGCCCGAGTTGGACCGGATGCGCCGCCCAAACTCCGAGAACGTCATGCCCACCACCCGGTCTTGCAGCCGCAGCCGCACCAGGTCGTCCTGGAAGGCGTTCACTGCCTCCGCAATTTTACCCAGCAGCGTGGCGTGGTTGCCGGTTGTGGTGGGCCCCGTGACGGGCACCTGCTGCGTGTGGGTGTCGAAGCCGCCCATGTTGCACACGTAAATGCGGGTGCTCAGGCCCCCGGCCACCAGCTGGGCCACAATTTTGAGTTGGTCGGCCAGGCTGTTCTGGCCGGCGGTGGGGTAGAGGGGCGAAAGGTTTTTGGCCTTGGCCGCCGCCGCCTGAATGGTCGCGGTGTACACCTGCGTCTGGGCCACTACCTGCCGGATGAACGTCAGCTCGTGGCCGGCCGGTGTGGCGGGGGCCGCGTCCACGCCGCCGCTGAGCAGTTGGTAGAACGACGAGGTGCTGGCGATGGCCATGCCCATGTTCACGGCGGGGCCCTGCACGCAGTTGCTCACCACCGAGCCGATGGTGACGGCCAACGGATCAGGGTTTTGGGCGCTGGGGTAGCCGGTGGGAAAGTCCGGGTATTCGCCGTCGAGGTAGCGCCCGGCCCAGCCCGTGTTCAGCGTCACGTTCGAATCGGAGCCCGAGGTCCAGATGTCGGTGGCCCGGAAGTGCGAGAAGTTGGGGTTGGGGTAGCCCACGCTCTGCACCACGCCCACCTGCCCGTTGTGGTACAGGTTCTGGAGCGCCGCCATGGCCGGGTGGATGCCGGTGGCCGCCGTGAGCGGCAGCACCGAGGCTTCGGGCAGGGCAATATTGGCGCGGGCCGTCAGCAGGGCTGGGTACTGGTCGCGCGGGATAATCATGTTCAGCCCGTCGTTCCCGCCTTGCAGCTGGATGATGACCAATACTTTATCTGTCGCCGTGGTAGCGTTGGTGAGCGCCACCAGCTCGGGCGAGTAGCCGTAGGCCCCTACCGGCAGCCCTCCCAGCAAGGCCGCGCCCGCCGTGGCCGCTGCCGTGGTTTGAAGAAAGTCGCGACGCTTCATAGAAAAAGCTGTTAGCTGTTGGCTATTAGCTGTTAGCTCGTGACTGTTGGACCCTGTGCTTTTGATTTTTCATCAAAAAGCTAACAGCCAACAGCTAAAAGCTAACAGCTTACGATAAATGGTACTCCGCCAGGCCCATCAGTGAGCGCAGCATGGCTTGCAGCTTGGTGGTGACGGCCGCTTTTTTGGCGGCCACGGTGGGCATGGCGGCGTAGGCCGTCCACTCATTGAACCACTCGAAGTCGGGCAAGCCGGGAATGAGGGCGTTCTTGAGGAAATCCAGCTGGGCGGCGGTGAGGGCAAGCGGCACCATCAATTGCACAAACTCGGCGATGACCAGGTTGGGGTCCGAAGCCGTGCTCGGCGGCAGGGCCAGCACCAGGGCCACAGGGTCAATTTTGGCCGTGACGCCGCCGCGCGCAATGCCTTTGCCGATGAACAAGTCGGTGGTTTGGTTGCGGCGGGGCAGCGTCACGGCGTTGATCCACAGCTCGTGGAACTGCGGCACCTGGTAGTAGGCGGCCCAACCGGCCACGTTGGGCGGGTCGCCCAGGGTTTGCTGCTGCACGGTGGCCAGGCTGTAGAGGTAGTCCCAGTGGGCGTACTGCGCCACCACGCTGCTGGCCGGCGGGAAATCTACTTCCATCTGCCGCACCAAGCCCACCGTGAAGTCGAGCGGGCTTTTGATGCGGCAGCCCACGCTGGCCACGTCGAAAAAGTGCTCCGAGCTAAACAGCTTGCGCAGCACCGGTCCCACTTCAAAATTGCTCTGCACCAGCAGTTGCGCCAGGGGCCCGACAACGTCGCTTTCCGTCTGGTCGTCAATCAGATAATACACAAACCAGCGGTAAAGCTTGCGCACCAGAAACCGCGCGGTTTCGGCCTGCGCGAAAATCAGGTTGATCAAATCCTTGTACTCGTCGGCCCCGTTCGGGGCGATGACGGCGTTGCCGAAGGCCCCCGAGAACTGCTTGGGCTTGGCGTCGTGGCGGCTGGCGGTGAAGTAGCCGTTGAGGGCCACCCGATCGTCGCGCCAGCCGGTGAGCACCCGGGCGGCGGCCTGCACGTCGGCCTCGGTGTAGTTGGTGTAGTTGCCCGTGCCGATGAGGGGCCCTTTGCCGACCGTGAACAGCTCCAGCAGCTCGCGGCCATAGTTTTCGTTGGGGGCCCCCGTCACGCTCTGGTTGCCGTTGAGGTAGCGCAGCATGGCCGGGTTCACGGTGATGTCCTGGGCCAGCTGGCGGATGTTGCCCAGCGCGTGCCGGCGCAGCAGCTGCACGTAGGCGTAGCCCATGCGCGCGTCGTTGATGGTGCCAAGCTGCACCACGAAGTGGTTGTGCCAGAACAGCGTCATCTGCTCGCTCAGCGACACGGTTTGGTTGAGCTGCTGGCCCAGCCACCAGTCGCGCAGCGACGCCGAGCGGGCCCCCTGCAAAGTCTGGTCGAAAGGCTGCGTCACCCAGGTTTGGCCGATGGGCACGCTGGTGTCGGTGGCCGACACGTTCACGGGCGGGGCCGGCGCGGGCGCGGCCGTCAGCAGGCCGTCGAGCACAGCTGCCAGGCCCGTACCGGCCGCCGTGGTTATTTCGGCCCGCGTGGGGCCGAACATGGCGCGCCGCAGTAAGTGGGCCGCCTGCGCGTAGCCCCAGGGGCCGGCGTACGCGGCCAGGGTGCTGCCGGTGGCCCCCGCCCGCTGGAGCGGCAGCCGCTTGTTGGCGTAGGGGCTAAGGGTTTCGGCTGAGGCGAAGGCGGCAGGGCGTTGGAGAAAGGCTCGGCGGTTCATAGGCGCGGGGAAGAAAATGAACGCGGGGTTATTTTTTAAAGATTGCCCCAATTGACGAAAGTTTAACGGCGGAGAAATTGCGGAACATAAAAAAAGCCACTTCCCGAAGAAAGCGGCCGCATTGGGCCCCAAACGGCACAAATTCTTTGGGTTATCGTCATATCCTCAACTGGCAGATGACGGTCTCGCCGCCTTTTACTTTCTGGCCCAGCTCCACCTTCACGTCAGCGTCGATGGGCACAAACAAGTCGACCCGCGAGCCGAACTTGATGAAGCCGAACTCTTCGCCTTGGTTCACTTCGTCGCCCTCGTTCACGTACCACACGATGCGGCGGGCCATGGCCCCGGCAATCTGCCGAAACAGCACCAGGGGCCCGGCATCGCTGGCCACTACCACGGTGGTGCGCTCGTTTTGGGTGCTGCTTTTGGGGTGCCAGGCCACCAGGTAGTTGCCAGGGTGGTACTTGAAGTATTTCACCAAGCCCGAGATGGGGTTGCGGGTCACGTGCACGTTGATGGGCGACATGAACACGCTGATCTGCTTGCGCATGTCTTCGAAATACTCCGGCTCGTACACGTCCTCAATCACCACCACCTTGCCGTCGGCCGGGGCCAGCAGCAAGTCTTCGTGGGTGAACAAGTGCCGGAACGGGCTGCGGAAAAACTGGAGCAGCGCCAGAAACGCCACCGCCGAGGCCGCGGCGAAAATGCGGTTGAACAGCACCGCGCCCCGGTTGAACTGAAACAGCAGCAGGTTCAGGGCCAGCAGCGCCAGGATGGTGACGAACAGGATGCGGCGGCCTTCTTTGTGTACTTTCATGAATCGCTGATTTTGACTGATTAACCGTGATTCCGCTGATTTCAGCGGGGCTAATCGGTGCAAAAAGTGAGGCGGCGGGAATCCCAGCCGGGGCAAATTACGGTCAGAAATGGAAAAGGCACGAACCAGGCGGCCCGTGCCTTTTCTCACAACAAAAAAACCGCGGTCTTCTTCGCCAAGAAAAACAATTAATCAGCGAAATCACGGTTAATCAGTCAAAATCAGCGATTTAGAAGCCGCCGCGAAACTTGTACGTCTGGGCTACTTTGTCGATGCTCACCACGTAGGCGGCGATGCGCATCGGGATTTTGTACTTCAGGCTGGTCTGGTACACTTTCTCGAAAGCTTCGGCCATGATGCGGTCGGCGCGCTCGGTCACCATGTCGAGGCTCCACTTGAAGCCCTGCTTGTTCTGCACCCACTCGAAGTAGCTCACCGTCACGCCACCCGAGTTGGCCAGGATGTCGGGCACCACCAGAATGCCTTTCTCGTTGATAATCGGGTCGGCCGAAGCCGAAGTGGGGCCGTTGGCACCCTCCACAATCAGCTTGGCCTGAATCTGGCCGGCGTTGTGCTCCGTGATAACGTCCTCCACGGCGGCGGGCACCAGCACGTCCACGGCCGAGGTCAGCAGGTCGTCGGGGTCCATCGGCACGGCCCCGGCGAAGCCTTCGAGGCGGCCGCCGTGGGCGTTTTTGTAGGCAATGGCCTCGTCGATGTTGATGCCGTTCTCGTTCCAGTAAGCGCCCGAAATATCGCTCACCGCCTTTATTTTCAAGCCTTTATCAAACAACAGTTTGGAGGCCCACGAGCCCACGTTGCCGAAACCCTGCACGGCGGCCGAGACCTGCGTGGGCTCCAGGCCCAGCTTTTCGAGGGCGGCCAGGGTGGCCACCATCACGCCGCGGCCGGTGGCCTCGGTGCGGCCCAGCGAGCCGCCCATCACCAGGGGCTTGCCGGTCACGACGGCCGAGGACGTCATGCCCACGGTTTTCGAGAACTCGTCCATCAGCCAAGCCATTTCGCGGGGGCCGGTGCCCATGTCGGGGGCCGGAATGTCGCGGTCGGGACCGAACACGTCCTTTAGGGCCAGCGTGTAGGCGCGGGTCATGCGCTCGATTTCGCCGGCGCTCATCGTGGTCGGGTCGCAGATGATGCCGCCCTTGGCCCCGCCGTAGGGGATGTCGACCACGGCGCACTTCCACGTCATCCAGGCCGCCAGGGCCTTCACCTCGTCGAGGTACACATTTTTGTCGTAGCGAATGCCGCCCTTCGAGGGCCCCAGGATGGTGTTGTGAATCACGCGGTAGCCCTCGAACACGCGCACCTTGCCGTTGTCCATCGTCACCGGAATGTGAACGATTACCTGCTTGTCCGGGGTCTTGAGGACGTTGTAGGTTTCTTCGTCCAGGCCGAGGATTTCGGCGGCGATGTTGAAACGGGACATCATCGATTCCAGCGGGTTTTCGCGGTCGATGAGCGGGGCGGGCTCTTTATAAACAGTTTGGGCTGCCATGAGGGATTGTGGTTAAGGGAAGAGTTGGGTGGGAGCGAGGTGCGATTTTGGTGGAGCAAAGGTACTGGATTTGCCCCGAATACGAACGGGTGTTAGTCCAGTGTTACCCTGCCGTGACCTGGCAATTACCCCGCCAGTAGTTGCAGTAGCACCAGTACCGGCAGCACTAGCAGAAACGCGTCGAACCGGTCCAGCAGCCCGCCGTGGCCGGGTAGGAAAGTGCCTGAATCCTTCACCCCCGCGCTGCGCTTGAGCATTGACTCGGCTAGGTCGCCCAGGGGCCCGAACACCGCTACTACGCCCGCCGCCACCAGCCGGTGCGTCAGCGGAATGTCGGGCACGAACTGCCCGAACGCCCAGCCCGTGGCCAGCGCCAGCAGGGCCCCACCGGCCCAGCCTTCCCACGTTTTGCCCGGCGAAATGCCGGGGGCCAGCTTGTGCTTGCCAAAGTTCTTGCCCGCGAAATAGGCCCCCGTGTCGGCCGCCCACACGAGGATGATAAGGCAGAACACGTGGCGCGGGTCGTAGATTCTGTGCTTGTTGAACGCAACGGCATTGAGTAATGCCATTGGCAAGCTTATATAAAACAACCCGGCTAAAGTTGTTGCCACATTGGTAAACGGCTGCCCGTTATTAGGCCAACGAATTATTTCCCAAACAATTAATATCGGAGTTAATAGGGCTCCGAATATGACAGATAGATAAATGATAGAATCGGCACTTAAGAAACGGATCAACTCTGATGAACCCTCTGTTAACTGATTCGGATTAAGTGGTGGATATACAGTCGAGCCGCCCGCCAGGTTGAAGTAATTGGATGTGATGAAGTACACACAGCCAAAAATAACCGTGCCTGCCACAATCCCAATCCACTTGGCCGGTGCGTATCCCGCCGCCCGCATGATCCGGTAAAACTCCTTTAGCATCACCGCCTGCACGGCCGCGAAAAACAGCCCGAACGAAACAGGGCCCCCGTAGGTGCAGCCGATGAGCAGCGCCGCCGCCACGGTGCCCCAAATGACGCGCAGGCGCAAATTGCTGGGAACGCGCTTGGCGGGGGCATCGGCGGGAGGGAGGTCTGGGTTCAAAAGTGTGGCGAAAAGGTAGCGGCGGCAAAGAACGCCGGATTAGGACAAGGATTGGCCAGGGCCCGCCGGGGCCATGCGCTGGCGCAAGAGCCACAGCAGCCCGGCCGTGAGCCCGGCCGACACCAACACGGTCGGCCAGGGCAGGGCGGCGGTGCTATCGGGGTCGAAGGCCGTGCTTCCGCCAAGGGGCCCGCGCTGCACCAGATAGAGCAGCACGAGCTGGAAAGCGTTATTGGTGAAGTGGGCGGCCATCGGCACCAGAATGTTGCCGCTCCACTCGTATAAATAGCCCAGCCCCAGCCCCAGTACGAAGCGCGGCACGAAGCCGAAAAACTGGAAGTGGATGGCGCTGAAAATGGCCGCCGCCGCCCACACGCCCGCGTGCCGCGAGCCGAACCAGCGCACCAGGTTTTGCTGCATCACGCCCCGGAACACCAGCTCCTCGGCCACGGCCGGCACCACGGCGATGACGACAAGGCCCACCAGCAGCCGGCCGGCCGAGTTGAACTGCGTCAGGAACCTGGTGAGGCCGGCGGCCTGGTCTTCTTTAGCGCGGGCCCACAGCTCGAAGCCGTGCAGGAAGGTTGGGAAGTGCGCCGCTGCGTTCCACGACACCAGGGCCGACATGAGGGGAATAACCACCAATATCAGGCCCGCCGCGCCCAGCAGCCAGCCCGCGCTGCCCAGGCGGCGCGGGGCGAAGTAGCCCGCCCACCGCTGGCCCACCACCAGGGGCAGCACCGCCGCGCCGGCCCCCAGCCCGGCCAGGGTGAAGCCCTGCAACAGCATCAGGGCGGCCCAGCCGTTGGGGCTGGCGGTGGGGTTGGCGCTGAGTTGCCCGAACGCGGCCAACGAAGTGCCGTACAGCAGCTTGGCCACCAGCAGGGCCAGGAAACTTGCCAGGCACAGCCCGGCGAAGGCCAGCCCCAGCAGCACCAGAATCTGCAAAAGCGGGTGCATGGGGCGGGCCGGGAAACCTTTCATAGCGGAGGGCAAGTTCGGGAGGTCGTAAATTTACCGCAGATTAGGCCACCGATTGAACGGATTTTAGCGGATTGAACGGATTTTTGGTTCTGCCCGTGCGTAGCTCACTGTTCAAAACCCGTTTAGAAATCCCTTTTGCATCTGTCGGCAGCCATTAAAATCCGCCGCGAGTCACGCGCCATTCCTCCCATTACCCACGGGCGGAACCCCAAAAAATCCGTTCAATCCGCTAAAATCCGTTCAATCTGTGGTCCGCATAGGCAATATTCAGCTTCCCGATTTTCCGCTTCTGCTTGCCCCGATGGAGGACGTGAGCGACCCGCCGTTCCGCGCCGTGTGCAAGGCCAACGGGGCCGACCTGATGTACACCGAGTTCATCTCGTCGGAGGGCCTCATCCGGGCGGCGGCCAAGAGCCGGCAGAAGCTGGACGTGTTCGACTACGAGCGGCCGATTGGCATCCAGCTTTTCGGCTCCGATGTGGAAACGATGGGCGAGTGCGCGGCCATCAGCACCGCGGCGGGCCCCGACCTCATCGACATCAACTACGGCTGCCCGGTGAAGCAGGTGGCCTGCCGGGGCGCGGGCGCGGCCCTGCTGCGCGACGTGCCCAAGATGGTGGAGATGACGGCCGCCGTCATCCGCAACACCCACCTGCCCGTGACCGTGAAAACCCGTCTGGGCTGGGATGACGGCACCAAAAACGTGGAAGACGTGGCCGAGCGCTTGCAGGACATCGGCATCGCGGCCCTCACCGTGCACGGCCGCACGCGGGTGCAACTGTACAAGGGCGAGGCCGATTGGCGCTTGATTGCCAAGATCAAGGACAACCCGCGCATCCACATCCCCATCTTCGGCAACGGCGACATCACCTCGCCCGAAAAGGCCCTGGAGTACAAAAACCGCTACGGCGTGGACGGCGTGATGGTGGGCCGCGCTAGCATCGGCTACCCCTGGATTTTTCGCGAAATCAAGCACTACGTGGCCACCGGGGCCCTGCTGGCCCCGCCCACTTTAGAGGAGCGCGTGGCCATGTGCCGCATGCACTTCGAGCGCAGCGTGGAATGGAAGGGCCCCCGGGCTGGCGTCTTCGAGATGCGCCGCCACTACGCCCACTACTTCCGGGGCCTGGAAGGAGCCAAAGCCTGGCGCACCCGATTGGTGGACGCCGAAACGCCCGAAGTGGTGCAGGAAATCATGGCCGAAATTGCCGGCAGCGAGTCCGTGCTGGTGGGATAGTGCGGCGGGCGGCCGGCTTTTTTGCCGGCCGCCCGCTAATCGCTGGGCCCCCAAGCGCATTGCCCGCGATTCAACGATTAGCGGGCGGTCAGCGGAAAAGCCGGCCGCCCGCGCTGCCCTTTCGCTCTGTATTATTCCCGTTAATGATTCCGATTTACGACCAGAAGTCCCGTGTAAAAATCCTGGTGGCGGTGCTGGCCTTGCTTATTGGGGCCTCCACGGTGGTGTACACCAACATTTTGGTGCGGCAGGTGGCCCGGCGCGAGCAGGAGCAGATTGAGCTGTACGCCAAGGCCCAGCGCTTCATCGTGAACACGGAGGAGGAGAGCGGCCTCATTTTCGTGCAGAGCCAGATCATCAACGTCAACAAAACCATTCCCATCATCTTCACCAACGAGGCGGGCACCATCGAAGGGGCCCGCAACGTGGACGTGCCGCCGCACCTGCCGCCGGCCGACTCGGTGGCCCGCCTGCGCCACGAGCTGGACCTGATGAAGGAGCGCCACCCGCCCATCGTGGTCGAGTACGCCGCCGGGGCCCGCAGCTACATTTATTACAACGACTCGCACCTGCTGGCCCAGCTGCGCACCTACCCGCTGGTGCAGCTCGCCGTGATTGGCTCGCTGGCGGTGATGGCCTACTTTGCCTTCAGCTACTCGAAGCGCTCCGAGCAAAACCGCGTGTGGGTGGGCCTGGCCAAGGAAACGGCCCACCAACTGGGCACGCCCCTGAGCAGCTTGGTGGGCTGGCAGAGCTACCTGCGCGAGTCGGAGCGGTTTGCTGACGAGCCCATTATCGAAGAGCTGGGCAAGGACATCCGGCGGCTCGAAATCATCACCGAACGGTTCAGCAACATCGGCTCGGTGCCGGTGCTCAACGACGAGAACCTGCTGCAAGTGACCCGCAACGCCATCGATTACCTCCAAAGCCGGGTGTCGCGCAAGGTCAAGTTCACCATCGAAACCGACCTGCCGCTCGACACCCCCGCCCGCGTGAACGTGCCGCTGTTCGACTGGGTGGTGGAAAACATCTGCAAAAACGCCGTCGATGCCATGGAGGGCCGCGGGGCCATCACGCTGCACCTGCGCCGGGTGCGGGTGCGCCGCAGCTGGTACCGGCGCGCCGCGCCCACCCGCCAAGTGGCCGTCGACATCACCGACACGGGCAAGGGCATTCCCAAAAACAAGCTCCAGAGCGTGTTTTTGCCCGGTTACACCACCAAGCGGCGCGGCTGGGGCCTGGGCTTGGCCCTGGCCAAGCGCATCATCGAGAACTACCACGGGGGCCAGCTCTTCGTGAAATGGAGCGAAATGGGCCGCGGCACCACGTTCCGCATCGTGCTCAACCAGTAGCGCAAGCATTTGCTGCTGGCCGTTGGCTGGCCGGGTGGCGCGCGGGAAGTGGTGCTTTGGCGCGGGCTTAATGATAAAGGTGAGCGAGCTATAAACTATATTAATGAAAAAAGATAACTATACTGATAACTTGCCCGTAAGGTGTGCAAATTTATTGCAATAAGCCGGTTTGTCTTTCCTCAACGCTAGGCCCTGGCACCTCCGTCTTTTCCCTATGGACCCGACTATTGACCCTCGCAATCAGAGCCGGCCGGCGGCAACCAGCACCACGCTGGAAAGCCCGGTCTATGCCGCACCGCAAGCTTACGCGCCCCCGCAAAGGCGCATCTCGTGGGGAGCCGTTTTTGCCGGTGCGTTGCTGGCCCTCATCACAGAACTGGCCCTGAGCTTGCTCGGCGCGGGCATTGGCCTGAGCACGATTGACCCGCTGCAAGAGCAAAACCCCGTGAATGGCCTTGGCACCGGGGCCGTTATCTGGTACGGCCTGAGCACGCTGGTGGCCCTGTACGTGGGCGGCTTGGTGGCCGGCCGCCTGGCCGGGGCCCCGCGCCGCGCCGACGGCCTGCTCCACGGCCTGCTGAGCTGGGCGCTGGTGACGCTGTTCACATTTTACCTGCTCACCACGGCCGTGGGCAGCATCATTAGCGGCGTGGGCGGCGTGGCCGGCCGGGCCCTCACGGCGGCCGGCAGCGGCATTGCAGCCGTGGCCCCCCAGGCCGGCGACGCCATCAAAAGCGAACTGAAAGACCAGGGCATCGACCTCAACGACGTGAAGCGCGAGGCCCGCACGCTGCTGCGCCAGACCGGCAAGGCCGACCTCCAGCCCGGGGCCCTGGCCGGCCAGGCCCGCGCCGCCGGCCGCGACATTAAAAACGAGGCCGGCCAGAGCGCCGCCGACCCCCAAGCCGCCGGCGATAACTTTGACCAGGTAATCGACAACCTGACGGCCCGCGCCGACAACATCGGCAACGCTGCCGACCGCGACGCCGCCGTGAACGTGGTGATGAAGCGCACCGGCAAGAGCCGCGCCGAGTCGGAGCAAATCGTGGACAATTGGATTACCACCGCCAAGCAGGCCCAGGCCAAGCTGAAAGAAGCCAAGGATGCCGCCGCTCTCAAGGCCCGCCAGGCCGGCGACGCGGCTGCCTCGGGCCTCTCAAAAGCTGCTATTTTTGCCTTTATCGGCATGGTGCTCGGGGCTGCTGCGGCCGGCTTTGGCGGCCGGCAGGCTACGCCCGACGAGCGGCTGGCCGGCACGGTTCGGTAACACAAGCTCGCACAACCCGCGAATAAAAAGGCTTTCCCAACGCGGGAAAGCCTTTTTTATAATGTGGCGACATGGGCCCCCAGCGCGCTAGCGGTTCGTAATTTCCACGTAGGCCTTGCCTGTTACGGGCTGGCCGTTGTGGGTACCCGTCACGCGGCACATGCCTTCCCAGTAACGCATTGTGAAAGCGTGGAAGAAGCGCAGGCTTAGTTCCTGGTCGGGCACGAGCGGTTCCACGGTGAGGTCGTAGCCCTGGCCGGGCACTTGCACGCGCCACTTGGCGGGGTATTTTTTCTTGGATTGCGAACTGGTCCAATACGTAAGGGGCGTAAGCTGGAAGTCGGGGCCGGTAAGGTGTCGGCTCTGTCCATCAGCTTGGCTGAAGGTGCCGTTGTTGAGGGTTTGGCCGGTTTCAGAGTTGCGCAGCGTGTTCAGCATCAGCTCTTCGCGGGGCTGGTCGAGCTGAATGGCGAGCCAGTCCCAGCCCACGCCCTTGCTCACGATGCTGGTGCAGTTCCACTGCCGGTCGTACCACAGCTCGCCGGTGACTTTATGGGTTTTGCCGGCCACCGTGAGGGTTCCCGTGGTCGTCAGGCGCGGGTAAGAGTAGTAGCCAGCCGTGATGCCGCCGCCGTAGTTTTCGTAGCCCGTGCCGCTGTGCAGCACCACGGCCTTGGCCGGCGTAGTGGCCAAATCGAGGGCGTAGCCAGCGTTTTGCTTGCCGGTGAGGGCTGCTTGCAAGCGGTAGCGGCCCTCCTGCCCGTCAAATTTCCAGACTTCGGGGCCCTTGCGCTCGCGCAGGCGCACGGGCAGCGAGTCGGTGAGCTGGCGCGGCAGCTTGCCCAGCCGGTAGTCGTAGCGAAACTGCTGGCCCTGCGGGTCGGTGAGGGCCACGTTCACCATCTGGTAGTCGTCCTTGCCGTCTTTCAGGTTGAAATGAAAGAACACGTACTCCACGCCAAACTGCTCGCCGGTGGCCGCGTCGGTAAGGTGGCCGGTGAGGTACCACCATTCCAGCGAGTTTTTGGGGTGCGGAGCCTCTTCGTGCGGCAGCTCGGCGCGGGTAGCAGACGGGTTGAAGCGCGTGGTGGGCGTGGGCTTGAACGTGGCGCAGGATGTGGCTAACAGCAAGCCAAGGGCAAAAGGCAGAAATCTCATACCCCGCAAAAAGGCTTTTCGGGGCGGAAAAGTTTGGCTGAAATGGCTGGTTTAGCCTTGACGAAACGGGCGAGCAAGCCAGTATTTGCTCCAATAATAAAAGCGGCGCGGATGCCAGGGCCCAGTCAGCTTTGGCTTAACGGAAACAATTTCGCCCAAAACAGCAGGCGAGAGCGTAAGCGCTACGTTAATTACTGATGCGTCAATCGCTGCTGGTAACTTTATCTGATGCGTTGCGAATCCAACATATCGTATGACCAAAACAGCGGGACCACGTTCCAGGAGTAATGATGGTATTTGCAATTGAAAAGTGCCATCGGCCTTCGTGTATGTGCCGATGGTTGTGTCTTTCAGCATGATTATGACACCAGGTAGCCTGTCGTGGCTGATGGAATCAGTTACCACGCCTTCTACCAGTATACTTAAATGAGTTTCAGGGCTAGCTGTGCGGGCTGTGGATACTGCCGGGGGCCCCGGCGCGTACTGCTCGGTGGGTGACTGCGCCTTGGTCGGGGCCCCAATTCCCTCCCGCAGGCCCCACAACGCCACGGCCGCCGCCAACCAGGCGCGCCAGCGGCTGGGGCCCTGCACCGCCAGCGGCAGCAGCGGCCGCCCCAGTTGTTCGGCGCGGAAGCGCCCGCAAGCATTACCGGCCGCTTGCTTCAGCACTGCCAGAATCTCCGCGTCGGTTTTCTGGGTGAAATCAATCACCGTTTTCTGGCAGGCGGCGCAGTGGCGGCCGGGGCCCCGGGGCGTCATAGCGGCCCAGCTTTGCGGGCAGGGCTGCGGGATGTGGACGGTAGCGGAGCGCGGGGCCATAGCATGAAAGTAAGGTTGGTTTTCCTTCTGATGCCACGCCTTCCCGAATTGCACACGGGCGGGCCGTAACTTGGCCGTTTACTATTTTGCCCGTTCAACCACTTCCCGGCCGAATGCCCCCCGTCAACACGTCCCTCTTCCGCCGCAAAACCGTGGCGTCCATCCTCCAAAACCCGCCCGCCGACCACGACGGCCCCGGCGGGGGCCTGGAGCGCCACCTCACCGTGCGCGACCTTACGGCCCTGGGCATCGCGGCCATCATCGGGGCGGGCATTTTCAGCACCATCGGCAAGGCCAGCCTCGACGGGGGCCCCGCTGTATCATTGCTGTTCGTGTTCACGGCGGTGGCGTGCGCGTTTTCGGCGCTGTGCTACGCGCAGTTCGCGGCCACTATTCCGGTCAGCGGCTCGGCTTACACTTATGCCTACGCCTCGTTTGGCGAGTTGGCCGCCTGGATCATCGGCTGGGCCCTGATCATGGAGTACGCGGTGGGCAACATCGTGGTGGCCATCTCGTGGAGCGACTACTTCACCGGGCTCATGGACGGCATTGGGCTGCACATTCCGGCTTACCTCAGCACCGGCACCCAGAGCGCCTACCAGGGCTACAACGCCGTGATGGCCCTGATGGAGGCCCACCAGCCGCTGGCCCAGGCCACGCCGGCCCAAATTGAAGGCTACAAAATATGGAACACGGCCCCGGTGCTCTTCGGCGATTGGCACCTGGTAGCCGACCTGCCGGCCTTCGGCATCACGGTGCTCATCACCGGCCTCGTGTACATCGGCATCAAAGAAAGCAAGAATGCCTCTAACATATTGGTGGGGTTGAAGTTGGTGGTGGTGGCCGTGGTCATCGCCGTGGGGGCCTTCTACGTGCAGCCGGCCAACTGGCACCCGTTTGCCCCGCACGGAGTGGGCGGCGTGCTCAAGGGCGTGTCGGCGGTGTTTTTCGCCTACATCGGCTTCGATGCCATTTCGACCACGGCCGAGGAGTGCAACAACCCGCAGCGCGACCTGCCCAGGGCCATGATGTACGCCCTCGTCATTTGCACGGTGCTCTACGTCGTCGTCACGCTGGTGCTCACCGGCATGGTGTCGTACAAAGAGCTGGGCGTGGGCGACCCACTCTCGTTCGTGTTTGCCCGGGTGGGTCTGCCGCGCCTCTCGGGCCTGGTGGCCGTGAGCGCCGTGTTTGCGATGGCCTCGGTGCTGCTGGTGTTCCAGCTGGGGCAGCCGCGCATTTGGCTCACGATGGCCCGCGATGGCTTGCTGCCGGGCGTGTTCACTCGCATTCACCCGCGCTTCCACACGCCGTCGTTCGCCACCATCGTCACGGGCTTTTTCGTGGCCATTCCGGCGCTGGTGCTCAACATGGACCTGGTGGTCGATTTGACCAGCATCGGCACCCTGTTTGCCTTTGCGCTGGTCTGCGGCGGCATCCTCGTCATCGACCCCTACGGCCGCTCGGAGGCCCGCTTCACGGTGCCGTATATTAATGGCAAGTGGCTGGTAGCAATTGTTTTATTGATTGGCGGGGCCTTGCTCTGGCGCTACAACCAGGCCGAGGTGCGCACCTTCGCCCACATGGCCAGCTTCGGTGAGGGGTACGAAGGCTTCCGCCACCGAATTCCGATGCTCGTGTTCCTGGTGTTTTGCGGGGGCCTGGCGGTGGTGTCGTTCCAGAAAAGCCTTTCGCTGTTGCCCACCCTGGGCCTGCTTATCAACCTGTACTTGATGACGCAGCTTGGCATCAGCAACTGGACGCTGTTCTTCGCGTGGCTGCTGGTTGGACTGGTGGTATACTTCGGGTACGGGTACAAAAACTCGCGGCTGAACAAGGCGGCGTAGGCGCATTGCCCTGCTTTGCCCGTCGGGCCCCATCAGTTTGCCCTCCGCGGGCCAAGAATACCCTTAAGGCATCCAAACTGCTATAAAAAGGGGGCCGCGTTAGCGGCCCCCAGGGGCCCTGCTTCCGGCACACTTCGGTGCCAGGCCAGTGCAAGTACAAAGCGCAAGCTATCGGCCGTTAGTCGGTTCCTGTGGTGTGCCAGTTGCCTCCAATTGGTCCCGCACGGCCTGGATCTGAATGCTGTCGAGCGGCTTATGGATGAGGCCGGCCACCAAGGGAAATTCCCGGGCCCGTTCCGAGTCGGAGTGGGCCAGCGACGAGGTGAGGATGTAAATGTGGCAGTGCCCGAGCAGTTGGGATTCCTGGGGCTTCAGGGCCTCCAAAAACTCCCAGCCGTTCATCGCGGGCATGTTCAGGTCCAGGAAAATAATATCGGGCAGCTCGCTGGGGCCCGCGTGCTGCAAGAAGCTCAGCGCTTCTTCGGCCGAAGGGTAGGCGGCAACGTGGTCGGCAAAGCCTTCCCGTTGCAGCAGGCGTTCCGTCAGGAACACGCCGATGGTGTCGTCGTCAATCAGTAAAGTATTCATTGTAGAGCTTCAGGGTAGATGAAGTCAGGGTAAACGAAAGCGTCAAGGCAAATAAAAGCGCTACGGCAAATAAAGGATGAATTGCGTGCCCACGTTTACCGTGCTGCGCACTTCAATGCTTCCGCCCATGGTTTCCACGTGGGTTTTCACCAGGTACAGGCCCATGCCGCGGCCCGACTGGCCGGCGTGGAACCGTTTGTAGAGGTGAAACACGTCGGGGCCGGCCTTTTTCAGGTCGAAGCCCGAGCCGTTGTCGGCCACCGAGATGCGGACGCCCTGGCCCGGGGCGGCCGCGGCCACCACGTCCACCCGCAGGGCCCGCTCGGGCGAGCGGTACTTCACGGCGTTCGACAGCAAGTTGAAAAAGATGCTGTACAGGTACGCGCGGTTGGCCGTCACGCGCAGGTCGGCCGGAATGTCCAGCGCGCACTCCCCGTGCAATTCTTCCAGGTTTTGGCAGGCCTGCCGCACCACGTCGGCCAGCGGCACCTGCTCGGGGCCCGCCACGTCCTGCTTGTCCCGGATCGAGAGGATCGTGTTGATGTCGCGCAGCACGGCGTCGAGCTGGTGGACGCTCGTTTCCAAGTTGGCCAGCGTCAGGTCGAAATCGGGCGTGGTCTTGTCCTGCGAGCCGAGCAAGTCGACCAGGCCCATGGCATTGGCGAGCGGCGCGCGCAGGTTGTGCGACACGATGTAGGTGAACTGCTGCAAATCTTTGTTTTGCCGGTACAGCTCCTTCTGCGACTTTACTTTTTCGGTCACGTCGGAAAAATAAACCGACAGCCCTTCTTTGGAAGGAAAGGCCCTGACTTCGAGCCACAGTTTTTCTTGCCCAAAAAAAGTCTCGAAATGTACCGCCTGGCCCGTCTCAAAGGCCTTTTTGTAGTGCTGGTGGAACACCCCGTTCTCTTCTTCGGGAAAGACGTCCCACACGTTTTGCCCGATGATGTGCTCCCGGCGCACGTGCAGCAGGCGCTCCATCTCGCGGTTGGCGTAGCTGAAGCGCCAATCTGGGTCCAGCAGAAAAAAAGCGTCGGTAATGCTCTCGAAAATGGTGTTGAGCTTGTCCGCCTGGTCCCGAATCGTCTGGTACGAAGCAAAGAGCTCCGTCACGTCGCGGCTCACCACGTGCACGCCCGTGATGACGCCGGCCACCACCAGCGGCACCTTGGTAATGCTCAAAACCCGGGGCTCCGCGCCCGTGAATTGCACCGAGACGTCGAACTGCACTTTATGGCCCTCAAAGGTTTCGCGCAGCTTTTGGTTGAATAAGTCGTGCAGTTCCGGGGGCAAAAAATCGGTCAGCAAATGCCCGGCAATCTCCTCGCGGGGCTTGCCCAGCAGGGCAAGAAAGGCAGAATTAGCGTCCAGAATGACCCCTTCTTTATTCTGGAATAACACCAGGTCCGGGTTGTTCTCGAACAAGGAACGGAACCGCTGCTCGCTTTCCGCCAGGCGAAGTGTTTTACTCATGAAGTGTGGAGTAATAAGCTTGAATTTCAGAAGTTTAAGAAATTGAATTTTTCAGACTGATTCAATATAAATATACTTATATGTTAGATAACAACAAATATGCGGAAGTAATTCGCTTTGTCAAGCCAAAGACGGGCAAGCGTGGGCCCCCACCGGCCTACTATCGGGAGGCGCGGTTCGCCGTGCGTGGCCCGAGGGGTTGGGTCGTCGGTCATCCGCCGGCGGTTGCGGGCCGGTGTACATTCGTTTTTCGCTTTGCTTTGTGGGGCGATGGCCTGCTTCACGCGATAATTCTTTGGCGCAAACGAGCTTCCTTACCCTGCGCCTGCACGGCACCGTTCCGGCCGCCGCGGCGCGCGAGCTGAAAGCCATGTTGCGCCGCGCCCAGGAAGCCGGCACTGACCACCAGCGCGCCCAAAAGCAGTTTTTTGCCAAATTCGACGCCGTGCTCGACCGGGGCCCCACCGGCCCCGCGTACTTCGAGAACGAGAAAATAGCCGAGGTGCTGGCCGGCGAAATCATGATGCTGGCGGAAACCGGTTTCGCCGTGCACGGCTTTGCCATCCTGCCCAACCACGCCCACGCGGTGCTGCACCTGCCCGAAAGCAGCCCGCTTTCCCTGCCCAAAGCGCTGGACCTGCTGCACCTGCGCACAGGGGCCGGCTGCCGCCGCCTCGTGCGCCCCAAGCTGCCGCCCGAAGCCGAGTTCTGGCAAGCGGGCTGGTTCAGCTACGCCGTGCAGGACGAAGCCGAGCTGGCCCGGGTGCTGGCCTACGTGGCCGGCAACGCCTGCGCGGCCGGCCTCCCGGCCCGCTACCAGGAGTGGCCCTACGCGCCGGAGCGCTGAGGCCCAGGGCCCTGGCCCGGTTCGAAAGCTGCGGCGCGGGAATTTGTTAGAGAATTGAGCAATTGCGGAGCATATCTTTACTCTTTCAAGCTCGTGAATGCTTTTTGTCTAACGGCTGATTCTGGACATTTTACTTTTTTATCTGATGTTGTTACGACTACGCGTTTGGCTCATTGCAGGATTTTTGGGGACATGCGCGGTAGCTGCGCGCGCGCAAACAGCGCCGGCTGTTTCTGCGCAGCTGCCGACCACTGCAGAGCCCGCGGCCTCCGGCGCTGCACCCGCGCTGCTGCTAAGTCCGACGCAAGTGCCAGGCAAGTACAAAACGTACCTGTACCAGCGCTACGGCACCAGCAAGGAGGCCAGCGCCGCCGTTCACCTGTTTGCCCGCAAGCAAACCGGTGGAGCCGTTTGGCTAGGAGCCGGCGCGTTAATCATTGCGTTCGTGGCCAGCCAGACGGGCACCACCAGCAACAGTTCGGGCACCACCACGGTTAGCGTTTCGCCCTTGGGTTACGGGATTCTGCTCGGCCTGTTCGGCAGCGTTGGAGTTGGCAAACTGGCCCGTTTCAGCGACCAAAAGCTGTACCAGGCCCTGCTGATGTACGACCAGCAGAAGGTCTGGCCAAGCTACGTCGCATCCCGCCTGAAATACCGCGACACCCACTGAGCCCCTACCGTGCCCGGTGAATGATGAGCACGCCGGCCAGGATAATGGCCATGCCCAGCAGGTGCCACAGGTTGAACGCCTCGCCGTCCAGGGCCCCCCAGCCCAGGGCCACGACGGGAATAAGGTAGGTGCTCGACGAAGCAAAGAGCGCCGTGGACTGCTGAAGGAGCCGGTTGAAGAGCACCATGGCCACCGCCGTGCTCATGGTGGCCAGCAGGGCAATGTAGCCGAACGCCGCCCAGGCCCCCGGCACGGCGGCCAGCTTGTGCAGGAAAGCCGTGCCCAGCAGCAGAAACGCCAGGGCCGGCCCGCCGATCAGCAGCAGCAGCACCGCCGTCACGGCCATCGGCTTGAGGCTGCCCAGCTTGTGCTTTATCACGTTCACGCTCAGGCCGTAGCCCAGCGTGGCCGCCACGATGTAGAGGCCGTACCAGGCGCTGCCCGTGCCGGTGGGCGTGGCGTTGCCGCCGCTGCCGCCCAGCCACATCAGCACCACCGTGCCCAGCAGGCCCAGCGCGATGCCCAGCACCCGCAGGCCCGTGAGGCGCTGGCCAAACAGCAGGGCCCCCAGCAGCAGCGTAAACACCACCGTGAGGGCGTTGAGCACGCCCGCCAGCCCCGAGGCCAGCCGCGTTTCGGCGTAAGCAAACAAAAAAGCCGGCACCATCGTGCCCGCCACTCCGCTCAGGGCCAGCCACTTGAAGCGGCTGCGCTCGATCCGGCCCACGTGCCGCAGGGCAAACGGCAGCAGCAGCAACGCCGCCACGCTTACGCGGCAGGCCCCCAGCTCCAGGGCCGAAAACACTACCAAGCCCTTTTTCATCAGGATGAACGACGTGCCCCAGATGAGGGCCAACACCCCCAGCAGGGCCCACGCCGTGGCCGGTGCGGGCGGGGCGACCATTTTGGGGGCGGCGGCTACAGGGGCGGGAGCAACGGGAGCCGGCACGGCCGGCGGGGTGGGCAAAGGCATGCCGCAAAAGTACGGCCGCCGCTCAGCCAGAATTTGAGGCGGTTCGTCCCGTAAATATTCGCCTTGCCCAGCGCGAACCCCAACAGCAGTTTAGCTGTTTTAATCTTCGTCGATCCAGCCGTAATTTTGTGGCCCGGTCCTGTCCCGGCTTCCTTATGTCCCACCCGTTTAAGGCCGTCAGCCTGTCGTTCAAAAAAGCACCCCTCGCCATCCGCGAGCTGCTGGCCCTGGACGAGGCCGCCTGTCGCCGTTTCCTGAACACGCTGCGCCACGAGTTGGGCCTCGCCGACTTGCTCGTGCTCAGCACCTGCAACCGCACGGAGGTGTACTACGCGGCCGACGACGACCGCAGCCGCGACATCATCCTGGCCTTGGGCGAGCTCAAGAACCGGCCCGACGTGGGAAGCTTCCTGCCGTATTTCGATGTGCTGGCCACGGCCGACGACGCCACCCAGCACTTATTTGAAGTAGCCATGGGCCTCGACGCCCAGGTAGTAGGCGACCTGCAAATCAGCAACCAGGTGAAAATGGCTTACCAGTGGGCCGCCGACGCCGACGCGGCGGGCCCCTTTCTGCACCGCCTGCTGCACACCATCTTCTTCACCAACAAGCGCGTCCAGACCGAAACCAGCTTCCGCGACGGGGCCGCTTCGATGAGCTACGCCACCGTGGAGCTGGCCGAGGAGCTGACCGCCGACGTGGCCAGTCCCCGCGTGCTGGTGGTGGGCCTGGGCGAAATCGGGGCCGACGTGTGCCGCCACCTGGCCGGCAGCAAGGCTTTTGCCAGCGTCACGCTCTGCAACCGCACCCGCAGCAAGGCCGAGGCCCTGGCCAGCGAGTGCGGCCTGAAAGTGGTCGGCTTCGAAGACCTGGTGCCCGCCCTGCGCGACGCCGACGTCATCATCTCGTCCATCAACCGCGCCGCGCCGTTTTTCACCCCCGAGCTGGTGCAGCACCTCGACGTGCTGAGCTACAAGTTCTTCATCGACTTGAGCGTGCCCCGCAGCATCGCCCCCGACGTGGAGCTGGTGCCCGGCGTGCTGGTGTACAACGTCGATGCCATCCAAAGCAAGGCTTCGGCCGCGCTAGAGGCGCGCCTGGCGGCCGTGCCCCAGGTGCGGGCCATCATCGCCGAAAGCATCGCCGGCCTGCAAGGCTGGGCCAAGGAAATGCTGGTGTCGCCCATCATCCAAAAAGTAAAGGCGGGCCTGGAGCAGTTGCGCCTCGAAGAGCTGGACCGCTTCCAGAAAAAAGCAACCCCCGCCGAAAGCAAGCTGCTCGACGAAGTGACCCGCTCGCTGATGCAAAAGGTGCTCAAGCAGCAGGTCCTGCACCTCAAGGCGGCCTGCAAGCGCGACGAAGCCCAGGCCGGCCAGCTTATGGAGCTGCTCAGCAACTTTTTCGACTTGGAGCGCCAGCCGACAGCCTAAACCTAGCAAAAAAGCCCAAACGCAAAGAGGCCGCCTGGTGGGGCAGCCTCTTTGCGTTTGGGCAAATGCCGGAACGCTTTACCTACACTTTGCCAGAATAGTCTTCCAAAGTATCGATTACTTTCAGCAGCTGCGGCACAGCCAACGAGTAATAAATCTTGGTGCCGACTTTGGTCGATTTCAGCACGCCCCGGTCTTTGAGGGTGATGAGGTGCTGCGACGCGATGGCCTGGGGCAAGTCCAGGGCCTGGTAAATATCGGTGACGGATAATTGGTTGTCCTTGCCTTTGCCTTTGCCGAGCAAGTCGACGATGGCCAAGCGCTTAGGGTGTGATAGAACTTTGAGCATGGCCGCGGCGCGGTCCAATTGGTGCGGTTCGACGCGCGAGAGGAGTGGTTTCATGAAGAAATTGTAAAATTCAGATTTTCCGAAGTCTATAATACGCCTAATACAATATCTTGTCGCAGTTGGTTCGGATTTGAAGAGGTATAAGATTCAGGCGTTGCGGCTGCAAAGTTACAACCGGGCTGCTGTCAATTTTCTTTCGTGGTCAGCAGAACCACTTTAACGTCCGTATCAGGCCGTTCGGCGAGATTTTTGTCAAATAAATTATTTATGGAAATACCGCCCTTTTTACATCACGAAATATTCGGTAACGAGCTAATTGACTACGTCTGGGCCCTGGTGGTGTTGGCCGTAGGGGCGGGCATCAACCGATTGCTCGCACGCTTGGTCAGCACCGTGTTCTTCCGGCTCACCAAGCGCTACACGGCCGGCGTGAGCGAACCGGAGCTGCACAACCTGCTTATCCGACCGCTGGGCGTGCTGCTGTTTTTGGCCACGGTGTACGCGGCGTTTAGCTTGCTGCGCTACCCGCTGCCGCCGCAAGCCGTGCCGGGCGTCGAGCCGGGGCCCAAGGTGGCGTTGCTCGGCTTGTTTCATTTGGGCGTGGTTATTACGGTGGTGTGGGTCATCCTGCGGCTCATCGACTTCTCTTTGTTGGTGCTGCAGCGCCGCGCGGCCCTCAGGGCCACCGACGCCAGCCGCCTCGACAACCAGTTTTTGCCGTTCGCCAAAGACTTGCTGAAGGTGTTCGTGGTCGTCATCGGCCTGCTGGTGATAATGGGCCAGGTGTTCGGTGTGAACGTGACGGCCCTCGTCGGGGGCCTGGGCATCGGCGGCCTGGCCGTGGCCCTGGCCGCCAAGGACAGCCTCGAAAACCTGCTGGCTTCGTTCACCATCTTCCTCGACCAGCCCTTCGGCGTGGGCGACCTTGTAACGGCCGGCAGCGTGAGCGGCACGGTGGAGAAAATCGGCTTCCGTAGCACCCGCCTGCGCACGGCCGAAAAAAGCTACCTCACCGTGCCCAACAAGAGCATGATCGACAAGCCCCTCGACAACCTGAGCCTGCGCACGGCCCGGCGGGTGGGCTTCACCCTTACCTTCGACCAGCGCACCACCAGCGCCCAGCTCCACGCCATCATTGCCGGGGCCGTGGCGGCCATGCAAGCGCACCCGCTCGTGACGCAGGACGTGCAGATGAAATTCAACGCCCTCACCCCCAGTGGCAAGGAGGTCACGGTGCAATATTTCGTCGAAACCAGCAGCTACGACGAGTACCTCGATACCAAGGAGGCCCTGAACTACAGCATTGTGGAAGTGGTGGAAAAGGAAGGCGGCCTGCTGGCCAACGCCCCGGCAGCAGCCGTGGCTGCTGTGTAAGGCTTGCGCCAGCACAAACCGGCTGCAAACAAAAGCGGCGGCCCCAGGTGAGGGCCGCCGCTTTTTAGGTAATAACAACGATGGCTAGCGGCCGAAGATGCCGCTTAGCAAGCCGCCCATGCCGCCGCTCAACAGGCCCCCCAGGCCGCTGCCGCCCGCGCTGGCTGGCTGCGAGTTGGGCTGGCCGCCCAGGCCCCCCAGGACGGACATCATCGAGCCTAGGCCGCCGCCGCCGATGGCCGAGCCTTGCTGGTTGCCGCCGCCGCCGCCCATCACGCTGCCCAGCAGGCCCCCGAGCAGGCCGCCCATACCGCTTTGGGCCGCTCCGCCGAGCAGGCCGCCCATGCTGCCGCCCAACAGGCCGCCGCCGGCATTGCCCGACTGGTTGTTGTTGCCGCCCATGCGCGAAATTACCATGGGGGCCACCACGCCGAGCAGGCCGGCCATCAGGGCCCCTTTGGGGATGCCCACGTTGGAAAGCGTGCCGCCGATGCGGTCAAAAAAGCCTTCCTTGGCCGGGTCTTGCGGGTCGTGGGGCACACTGGCGGCTTGGTCCACCACTGTTTCCAGGGCCTGCTTCTGGTCGGTGTTGATGCCCAGATAAGCGGCCATTTTTTCCACCATTGCTTCCTCGTCGTTGGAGTAGGCCCCGTCGGCGCGGGCAAAGCTGATGAGGTCGGTGATGAGCGAAAAGCGCAGGTCGCTGTTCTTCAGTACATCCAGGTTCTGCTGAATGCTTTGGTTGTTCGAGTCCTGAGCAGCGGCCAGCACCTGCTGCGCGCTGCTGTCCGAGAGTCCTGCCTGCTGGGCCAGGGCCTGCAAAAACTGGGTTTCGTTGCCTGAGGCTTGGCGGTCGGCGGTGGCCAAGCTGGCAATGGCGCTGAGGTAAGCCGTTTTTTCGGCTTCCGAATAGTTTTTTAAAAGCTGAGTATCCATGGATGGTGAAAGAAGGAGGACGGGCAAAATTGCCGCTTGCTTAACGTAAGCAACGCCATTACGTTACCGGCCCACACGCGGAACTTAAAAATGCAAAAAAACGAAAAATTATTTCCTTGAAAACAAATCGATTGGCTGTTTTTCTGGGCCCTTCGAATCAAAAAATAGGTCGCCGACCCGCGCTGATTTGGACCGGTCGGAAAAAATCCCCCATCTTTGCAGTCCCAAACGAAAATACCCCGGGAGATTAGCTCAGCTGGTTCAGAGCATCTGCCTTACAAGCAGAGGGTCACTGGTTCGAACCCAGTATCTCCCACCACGGTAGCCATCGCCGGCGGCTGGTCGCACCGTCGGCAACAGCGGCATTTTTCTGGGAGGTTAGCTCAGTTGGTTTAGAGCACCTGCTTCACACGCAGGGGGTCGCTGGTTCGAATCCAGTATCTCCCACATTGACGAACAGCCCCTTAGATTCACATCTAAGGGGCTGTTTTGGTTTTGGTGCATACACCAGTGCATACTTTATCAGCTGTTCCTCTGAGCAAATCATATTTTGAGTCTGTGGGTGCTCCGCTATCTCATCATCTCACTACCGCTGACGGGGCAAAGCAATTGGCGGTAAGTACGCCGAGCGGGCCGATGGCTGCCGCCGAATACCACCGGCCCGCGCCGCCGGGGGCCACGGCACAGGCCGGTGGTATTCGACGGCAAGCAGTGGGCGGAGTGATAAGAAAAGCCCCGGCACCCACCAGGGCTTTTTTAGTGCCCAGTCGCAAATTCGATAGTATTCTGAAAACATGACTTTTGCACGCGCCATGTAGGCGCTATAGCCCGTGCGGAGCCGACGGTTCCGTTCCTTCCGCACAACCAGGGCCCCTTTATAATGCTATCGCTGCTTGGTGCCATACACCGAACATGACTCCTACGCGCACTGTTTTTCTGCTGGCCCTTGGCGTGCTGGTACTCACCGGTCTCCATCTTTTACACCCTTTTTCGCCGCTGCCTGGGTTTCTGAATGGAATGGCCTTCGGGGCTGCGCTAGGCGTCGTTGGCAGCCAGGTTTGGTAATTGCTACGCCGCACCCGCTAAGGCGCGGGCAGCCGCACGTACACTGCGTAGTCCTCCAGCGGCGCGGCATCAGTAAACGCCCGCACCCGAGTAAACGCCCGCATCCGCCGGACGGTGTTGGCTTCGGGGTCGTAGTACAGTTCGGCAAAGAACCCGCCGGGCAGGTGGTAGAGGTTGATGCCGTCTTCTTCCTCCCAGCGCCGCGCTATGTAAGTGCTGCGGCACCACATGGATCAGCTGCTGGGCGTGGGACAGAGCAGTGCGTCGAGGGTCACGCGGCCAAATCGGCCCAGGCGTCGCCAAACGCGTGCAGTAGGGCGGACAGGTGGGGGGTCGCCGACGGGCCTGTGCGGCTGCATCAGGTGCTGGGTACGGGCGGCGAAGTAGCCGATGAGCCAGTGAAACTCGGCCGGCTCGGCGGCGGCGAAGGCCATGCGCCAGTCGGGAAAGTGCCGGGCGTCGCCCGCCGCGTCGCGGAGCACGGTCACGTGCCGGTGGCGCGGGTCGCGCAGGATGCGGGCCATGAGCCCGTGCACGGCCGGCGCGTCGCCCTCGAGCACCTGCACGAAGTGTCTGTCGGCGCAGTAGACGAGCAGCCCGGTGAGGTCGTGCGCCTCGTTCCAGGCCCGCGCCTGCTCCAGCAGGTCCGTGAGTTGGCCGTCGGTGAACGGCCGCACGGCCCGGCTGCGGTAGAGCACGTGGTGCACGCGCGCGTCGAGGCAGGCCAACACCTAGTCCAGGGTCAAGTCGCCCACGGCGTAGCGTTCGAGCAAAGCGGCCTCGTACGCGTGGGGGGCCATGGGCGTGCCGGCGGTGAGGGCGGTGGCCCAGGCAATGGCGCGCCGACGCGCGGCCTCGGTGGGCAGGTCTTCCATCCCCGGTGTACGGCGCGGGCCAGGACACCGCTGGGCCCGTAACGGGCGATAAACACGGGTATTTGCCCAATAAACACGGATTTCAGCGAGTAATCTAACCTTAGAGCAAGGGGGCCCCCTTAAAAAGTTCTGGTCAACCCGCCGGGGCCCTACTTTGCCCGCGTGGCCACCCCGCCCCCGATCCGTCCCGACACCCGGTTGTTGTTTGCCGACGACCACGTTCACCCGTACTACGAGGGGCCCGTTCAAACGCTCTGCGCCCAAACGGACAGGAATGGGGCGACCTTGACGCCGTGCCAAGCGGCGAACCGGTTTGCGCTCGCCGTTCCGGGCGAACCAGCGCGCCGGCCCCACGCGGAAGAACTGGCCTCTGGCCGTCAATTGGCCGGTCTCTACGCGGTGCAAATGGCGGCGACTGAGCCGTAAGAAACGCCCCGACCAACCGGCCGGGGGCCGTTCAAATGGACACGGATCACTTCGACCCGGCCGGCCCCGCGCCCGGCAGCGCCGCGGTCCGCGCGCACGGGCACCGAAAGCACGCGGCCTTGCCCTGCGCCCCGCGGGTGGGCGAGGATACATAGTACCCGTGCGTAGTGCCCGCAAGAAAAAATACGTAGTTACCCGGTTTTTATTGCGTGATTGGCGCAGCAGTTTTTTGCGCAGTGCCCGCTAGTTTCACCGCCCGTACTCCGCCCACTTTTCACGGCCGCTCTCGCCCCGCCCATGCTCCTAAACGCCAACCTCGACCCGCGCGACGGCAGCGCTTGCTTGCTCACCTACGAAGAAGCCGAGGGGTGGCTGCGGGGCACCTGGCGCGGCTACGTCGACGAGGACGAGGCCATGCGCGGGGCGGCGGCCTACCTGCGCCAGGCCGCCCAGCGGCCGTGCCCGTACCTGCTCAACGACAACACCCAGTTGCAGGGGCCATGGTTCGACAGCCTGGACTGGCTGGCCCGCGTGTGGGTGCCGGCCGCCGCCGCCACGGGCCTGCGCTACGTGGCCCACGTCGTGCAAGCCGACCGGCACGCCGACGTCATTCCGGAGCGGCTGCCGGCCGGGGGGCCGTTCGAGTTGCAGGTGTTCCACGACCTGGGCCAGGCCGAGCACTGGCTGCGCCGGTGCCGTCCCTTGGGCCGGCCGGCACCGGCCGTGCCGGCCGCGGCCCGCACGCGCTAGCCGCGGGAACCGGTCCCTTTTCGGCCGGCCGGGGCCCCGGCGCGTGGAAGACGCCGCAACACGGGCCGTGCTTCGGGGCGCGGCGCGCTGAGCGGGCGGTCGGCCGGGGGCCGGGGACCAAAGCTGGTGCCAGGGCACCGGCCGGGCCCACTCCAGGACGCCGGCCCTGCCGCGGCAACCGACCCCGGGCCGGGCAACCCGGCGGCGCAGCCATATATTCGGGGCACGAAGCACTGCTTACGCGCCCCGTTGCTTGGGTAATGCGACAAGCGTTCTAACTACTTGGGGCCCGCCACTCGGCCGGTTTTTTATCCTTGTTCAAGGCCCATTAACCGTAAGTATTTGGCGTTTTGAGCCTTGTTTTAGAATTTGAAAGAATTTAAGTTACCGCTTTAGCCCCAGGTGGCTTTGATGCAGCGCATGAACATATTTGCCATCTCGATAGTCAAGAACGAAGCCGACGTGATTGCGCAGAACTTGACGGACGCGGCGCGGTGGGCGGATAAGATATTCGTCCTGGACAACGGCAGCACCGACGGGAGCTGGGAAATTGTACAATCGTTGGCGTCGGAAAAAATCATTCCTTGGAAACAAGACCCGACCCCTTTCCATTACGGGATACGGGCGCAAGTCTATAACGCTTTCAAGCACCTGGCCACCGACGGCGATTGGTGGTGTTTTCGACTGGATGCCGACGAGTTTTACGCCGATGATCCGCGCACCTTTTTAAGCAAGGTATCCAGGTGCCACCATTTTGTGGCCTCGGACACCATTCATTTTCGGCTCACGCGCGAAGACGTGGCGCCCGGCAACCACGTGCGGGGGATCCAGGACATTCGGTACTACGAAACACACACCTGGAGCGAAGCGCGCTTTTTTCGGCACCGCAAGGGCTTGCGCTGGACCGCCCCCAACGTCTGGCCCGACCACATGGGGGTGCTCCACCCCGCCCGGATAAAAATCAAGCACTACCAGGATCGTTCGCTGGCCCAAATCAGAGAGCGGATAGCCGTGCGCACCGAGGCCCGGCGCAACGGCCACCCCGGATTTGCTTACTCCGTTGCGGAAGACATTGATTCCTACGTCCGGGACAGAAAAGACCTCAACTATTACGCGGGTGACAACGAATGGCAGATAACCGGCCCCCTGCGCCCGCTGTACCAGCGCTGGTATGACGTCGTGGTAAAAACCGTCCTCCACGCGATAGGCGTCTATAAATAAGGCCGCGTTTGGCGGCCAGGTCTGCACTTGGGGGGTGTGTTTGGCGGGCAGGAGAAACCGCTGTTCGGCCATAGCCAGGCATAGCCCACGGCCCACCGGCCCCCTGGGTGCTGCTGGTAACGGACCCAAAAAGTGGCCGGTGCCGGGGCAGCACCGGCCACTTTTCCGATTGTGGCTAGGAATGTTCCGAGCCCCTCGGCACGGGCCCGCTTAGGCGTTTGTGCGCAGGATTTGTTCCGCAATCGCGGTGTGCTGCTCGTCGGCCTGCTTGGCCTCGTCCAGACAGGCTTGCAGGTCCTGCGCCACCTGGCCCAAGCCGACCTGCGCGGCGTAAGTGCGGAGGGTGCCGAAAGAGGCAATCCAGTAGTGCAGCGCCAACTGGCCCGCGGCGATGATGCCCAGGTCCCGCGAATAATCGTCCGTGGCCTTGCCGCGGATTTTCTTGCTGACCTCGAAGTGCGCTTCCAGGATGGGGTTGTCCTCGTCGCCCTCGCCGCCGGCGGCTTCGAACGAGCGGTCGATGCGCGCGGCCCATTGCTTCGCTTGCTGGTTGCCCTGCGCAAGCGCCGCCTTGAGTTGCGCGTCGGTGGCGTCGTCCAGGATGTCGTCCGTCGCTTTCGCGGCGATTTTGCTGCCCTCTTTCAGGGCGGCCAAGCCTTGCTGGACGAGGGTGTTCAATGAGCTGTTTGCCATGGAAGGGGGGTGGGAAGGTAGGGAGTGAAGAAGAATGCTTTTTTTACGGCGCAACCCGCGGTTAGGCCGTGCAAAACGATTTTTTACGTAGTATTCGCGTGTCTTTACGTGTTTATGCCCGCGAAACGCGATGGATAAAAAGCCCGCTCCCTCGTGGCTGACCGGCCGCCTGGCCCCCGGCTTCGCGGCCAGCGAGCTAGTAGCGGTTGTTGGGCACGAAAAAGCCCAGCCGTGTTGGCTGGGCTACGTGACCCCGCTGGGGTTCGAACCCAGGACCCACTGCTTAAGAGGCAGCTACTCTACCAGCTGAGCTACAAGGTCATTGAGCAAACTCGTTAATTTTTGTTTCGATTGGGAAAGCAAAACAGCAAACCACTTCAGAAAGTTGGTGAAGCCGGCGGGCCGTTAATGCTGTTGCGCAACTGTTGTGTACGAAAACTTGGCGTAGTTTCAAGGCATGAAAACCCAACTACTTTTTGTTGCCCTGTTGGCCATTTCCTGCCTGGGGGCCGCTGCCCAAGCGTGGGTGAATCCGCTGCCCGTAGAGGGCACCCGCGGACGGGTTACCTACCGCGGGCGGGTGAAAACGCCGCGCCAGTCGAAAAAGGTATTAGGGGCCCGTTTCGCGCTTTATGCCGCTACGGAGCTTTCTCATTCCACGGCCAACGCCAAGATAGAACGCGGGAACCAACCACGAACCATAAAGGGAAACGGCCAGCGGGTACTTATGTGGCGCGGCGGAGCGCCCAGGGCGGCCGGGCGCACGCTGCATTACGTGCTGCGCATCCGGCCGCATGACGGCTATTACGACTATAAGTTAAGCGAGCTGACCAGCGAAACGCCCGCGGTTCCGGCGCGGGGGGCACCCGGCGCAGCCCCTCCCCTAGTGCCCAAAACCGGGGCCATCGAGGGCGTGTTGCGCGACCCCACGAACTACGATGGACGGCACGACCCGACGATTGACTTTCGGGCCTATTGCGAAGCGGTGAACGCCACGGCGGTGGCGGTGCTGGCCGACGTGCAAGCGGCGTTGACGCTTTACTAAATCAGCGCCCGAAACCGTTGGCAGGGCCCCCGATGAACGCATTGCTTGCGTATGGCAGCAAAACCCCGCAGGTCGTCGCCCGACCAACAGGGTAAATGCGACGATGCTTTTAAAGTGGAGGCTTTGCACCGGGCCTCGGAAAGCCGCGGCCCGCAGCCCTGGTGAGCGAGGCCCAGCGCCGGGCCCGGGCCGTGCGCCGGCCGGCTTGATCGTCCGCTTCGACCGGGGTAGCCGGTACGCCGCCACCCGCTTTCTGGACTTGCTGGCCCGCCACCGGGCCTTGGCGGGCATGAGCCGGCGGGGCGGTTGCCACGACAACGCCCCCGCCGAACCCTTTTGGCACCGGCTCCAAACCAAGCTGCTCGATGGCGGCAGCTGCCCCGGCTTGGAAGAAGCCCGGCGGGAAATCAGTTGCCTCGTCGCCCATTACAGCGCCGAACGCCGTCGCTCCGCCCCCGCCTACCACTCGCCCAACCGCTTCGAAACCCAGGTGCAACCCACGTCCCGACGCTGTCCGGCTTAGCTAGACCACCTCAGTGGTGCACGCCGCCGCCGTGCTCGGCGTCAACGAAAAGACGGTGCGCGGCTATTTGCTGCTCACTGGCCACCCGCGCCAGTCGCCGTTCGTGAGCACCTCGGAACACGAGGCTGGCCGCCGGGCGCTTTACTCTGATCTGCGCGCGTGGCAGCAGCGCAACCGCAACGACCAGCCCTTGGTCCTGGAACTTCCCCGGCGCGCCAACGCTCGCCACCAGGGCCCCGGGGCCGGCGGACCGGACAGTTCTGCCGACCGTCGGAACCCCGGTCTGCGGAAGCAGCTGACAACCTGCCCGGAATGCGCGGGGAGTGCCCGCGCATTCCGGGTTTTAATGCGGTCCTGTTTTACTGTGTAAATTCTTTTGCTTGCCGAATCGTACCTCCTGCCTTTGGCGAATGCGGCGGTCGAAGCGTTTGATGAGCGGATGAGCAAGGGGAAAAAAGGGCATCACAAAAAAGTTGAGGTACGGGTGCGGGGCCAACGCGCCACGTGCGCCGGCGTATCCTACGGGGCCACGCGGCCCATCGGTTGCTTTCTACGTGTGGTCTGCTTATGCTTTTCCCATTGGCCCCGGCCGTTATTCAGTCAGCACCTGGCCGCCCATCAGCCGAGGCGTTGACTATCAGCATCATCATTCCGACTTATAATGAAGCTGATGGCATCGGAGCGCTGCTGCATTACCTGTGGGGGGCCACATCTGGCGAGCCTACCCCCGAAATTCTGGTCGTGGACGGCGGCAGCACCGACGTGACCGTGCGTCTGGCCCGGCAAGCCGGTGCTACGGTGTTGGCCAGCCCGCGCAAGGGCCGCGCCGCACAGCTCAACTACGGGGCCCAGCAGGCCCGGGGCAACCTGCTGTACTTCCTGCACGCCGACTCCTACCCCCCGCCCGGTTTCTTGGCCGATTTGCGGCAGGCAACCGCGCAGGGCTACGCCGCGGGCTGCTACCGGCTGGCCTTCGACCACCCGCACTGGTTTCTGCGCTTTAGCGCGTGGTGCACGCGCCTGCCGTTCACGGCCGTGCGGTTCGGCGACCAGAGCCTGTTTGTGCACCGCGACGCATTTGCGCGAATCGGCGGCTACCGCGAAGACCTGTTGGTGATGGAAGACCAGGAAATCGTGCAGCGGCTGCGGGCGCAAGGGCCCTTCCGGGTACTGCCGCGGGCCGTGACCACCTCGGCGCGCAAGTACCTGGTTAACGGCGTGTTTCGGCTGCAAGGCATTTTTGCCCTGGTTGTGCTGTGCTATAAGCTGGGCGTTCCCCAGCGCCACCTGTTGCGATTGTACCGCCGCCTCATCCGGCAAGGCAAGCTGTAATTGACCGACAGGCATTGGCTGGGCCGCGGGGCCACCGGGGGGTGGGGCGGCCCGCCGTAGCTTGCTGCCCGTACATTGGACTGCATGAAATCCTTTCCCGACCCTTGGCCGCACCTGTTGGTATTCGCCCGCGAGCCGGTGTTGGGGCGCGTTAAAACCCGCTTGGCTACGGGCATCGGGGCCGAGGCGGCGTTGGCCGTGTACCGCGAGCTGCTAGGGCTGACGGCCGCCGCCGTGGCCGCAGCTCAGGTGCCCGCCACCGTGTGGCTGGCCGAGGCCCCTGCCGGGCACGGTTCCGCGCTCCTCACTGCCCCCGCTCCGCCCCGCCCCGAATGGCCCGGCTTGCCTTGGCGCGTGCAGCCGCCCGCCGACTCGCTCGGCATGCGCATGGCCCACGCTTTTGGCGAAGCCTTTGGGGCGGGGGCCGGCCGCGTCGTCGTCATCGGCACCGACTGCCCTGGCCTGAATGCGGAGCTGTTGCGGCAGGCTTTCGAGCAACTGCTGACCCACGACCTCGTGCTGGGCCCCGCCGCCGATGGCGGATATTACCTGCTGGGCTTGAAGAAGTTGCAAGTCGAGCTGTTCCACAATAAAAATTGGAGCACCGCCACCGTGCTACCCGATACCCTGGCCGACGCTGCCCGCCTGGGCCTGCAAGTGGCCCTGCTGCCAACGCTGCACGACGTGGATTCGGCTCAAGACTTAGCCACTTGGCGCGAGCACTCGAAACTTAATTCTCGGGGGTAGGACTCGTGAAATTTAGTTTGCTCGCATACTACACGTTGCGGCAGCGGTAAGCCCGCCGGATGGCCAGCTATTGCAACCGAAAGGCCACGTCCAGCGCCGTTTGCAGCAGCGGCGTCATTTCCGTGTGGTCCACAATCAGCTTCTGGTTGATGCGCGCCGCTACGGGGTATGGGTACACTTTATCGAACAAGGCACTGACGCCCAGGCCGCTGGCGTTGGCCAGAATCAACTCCTGCACCAGTTCGCCCGCGCCGGGGGCCACCATGGCCCCGCCCAGGATGCGACGCTTCTGGCCGGGTATGGGCAGCCATTTTTTCTCGATGAAGAGCAACAGCCGGCCGTCGCGGTAGTCGTCCACCACGGCGCGGTCGTCGTCGGCAAAGTCGGTTTCCCAGCGCTCGTAGGCAACTCCTTGTTTTTGCAAGGCCGCTTCATCAAGGCCAAAATGCGCCACCTCGGGATCGGTGAACGTGACCCATGAAAAATGCTCGTAGCTGAGCTTGCGCTTCAGCGGCGAAAAAAAATTGAACAGCAGCAAGCGCACGTGCAGCTCGGCCGCATGGCTGAATTTGAAGGAGTTGGCCGCGTCGCCGGCCGCGAAAACAGCGGGGTTAGTGGTTTGCAGGTACTCGTTGAGCTGCAAGTGGCCGTGCGCGTCCACGGCCACGCCCGCCGCTCCCGGCCGCAGGCCCGCGAAGTCCACCTCGCGCCCCAGCGCCACGTAGCCCAGGTCAAAATCCAGCGTAAAAGCTTCGCTGTTTTTCGGCTGAATCCGCGCCCTGGTGGGGGCGGGGAAATCCTGCACTTCGGCTTCCAGGTGCACGGTGAGGCCTTCGGCACGCAGCCGCGCCAGCAGCACGGCGCTGATGGCCAGGTCTTCTTTTTCGAGCAGGCGGGGGCCCCGGTGCACCAGCGTCACTTGGCTGCCCAGGCGCTGCATGGCCTGGGCCAGCTCCACGCCGTTGGGGCCCCCGCCCACCACCAGCAGGCGGGCGGGCAGCTGGCGCACGTCCCAGATGTGCTGGTTGGTGCGCAGCGGGGCGTGTTCGGTGCCGGGCACCCGCAACGGGCGGGGCCGCGAGCCGGTGGCAATCACCAGCTTCCGCCCCCGGTAGATGGTGCCGTTGACCCGTACTTCGCGTTCGCCCACGAACACCGGCTCCCCGATTTCGACCACCACCCCCAGGCTGCGCAGGTAGTCGGGGTTTTCGTGCGCACGGATAATGCTTTGGCGCTCCTGGATGTAGTCCATCACTTGGCCCAGGTCCACGGCCCCGCTCACGTGCAAGCCGAAGCGCCCCGCTTGCCGGGCCCGGTGCACCTGCCGCGCCGCGTGGATGAGCGCCTTGCTGGGCACGCAGCCATGGTTGAGGCAGTCGCCGCCCACGTCGGCTGCTGTGCGGTCAACCAGCAAAACCCGCAGCTTGGCGCGGGCCATGAACAGCGCCAAGCCCAGGCCTGCCGAACCGGCCCCGATCACAATCAAATCAAAATCAGCCGTTTGGTTAACCATCGCGCCGGGTAGCTATGAGACAAAGCGGGTTGTTGTGAAAGGCTTGCCGCTGCCCGCCTGTGCGGGCGGCGCGGCCAGTGGGAGCCCCAACCTGCGGCCCTTCACACTACGTAGCTGCCCGGGAAGCTGGCCGCGGCGGCTGGTTTTTTGTTGGCTTTCGTCACGATTCAATTTATTTGGCAGCCGCGAACCGTCGTTTCGGTCTTGAGGCCGCCTCATTCCGGTGGGGGCACCCGCCGCTGCTTGCGGAACTTCTGCGAGTAGTCCGTCGTCAACCTGTCCACCGCCTTTTCCCGTATTTTTTAAATTCACTCATGGAAACCTACTACAATCCCGCCGACCTCAAAAAATTCGGCAGCATCGGCGAGTTTCAAAAGGAGTTCGCCGATAAATTCTTCGCCTACTACGGGGCCGTCTTCGCCGAAGGGGCCCTCACGGCCCGCGAAAAATCGCTCATCGCCCTGGCCGTGGCCCACGCCGTGCAGTGCCCTTACTGCATCGACGCCTACTCGGCTGATACGCTCGAAAAAGGCTGCACCGAGCCCGAAATGATGGAGGCCGTGCACGTGGCCGCAGCCATTCGTGGCGGGGCAACGCTGGTGCACGGTGTGCAAATGATGAACAAAGTCAAGGAGTTATCGATGTAAGCCGGTGGTGCGACCTGGGTAAGTTCGCGCGTAATCACTACGATCTGCGCGCGGCCTCGCGGGCCCACGCTACTTTTTCACATGATGAAGTCCCTCAAAGCCGCTGGTAACCAGTTCGCCGACTCGGCTTTCCAGCTCACCGTGCTTCGCCAGGAAGTGGTGGATGTGCTGCACCTGCCGCCCTTCCACGAGAAAATGCGCGAGGCGGGCCTGTTTCCGTTGCGGCCGGTGGCCCCGGCGGTGCTGCAAATCAACGTGGGCAAAATGTGCAACCAGGTGTGCAAGCACTGCCACGTCGACGCCGGGCCCGACCGCAAGGAAATCATGACCCGCGAAACGATGCGGCTCTGCCTCGAGGCGCTGGCCCGGACCAATATCCAGACCGTTGACCTCACCGGCGGGGCCCCCGAGATGAACCCTGACTTTCGGTGGTTTGTGGAGGAAATCAGCAAACTTGGCCGCAAGGTGTTGGTGCGCTGCAACTTGACCATCATCGTGGCCAACAAGAAATACCACGACCTGCCCGAATTCTTCAGAAAGCACGGGGTGGAGGTGGTCAGCTCACTGCCTTTTTACAGCGCCGATAAAACCGACCGCCAGCGCGGCGACGGCGTGTTTGCCGACTCCGTCAGGGCCCTGCGGATGCTGAACGCCGTGGGCTACGGCCAACCCGGTAGCGGCCTGGTGTTGAACCTGGTATATAACCCCGCGGGCGCGTTCATGCCGGGGCCCCAGGCGGCTTTGCAGCGGCAGTTCAAGCAGGCTTTGGCGAAGGATTTTGACATCGTGTTCAACGACTTGTTCGCCATTACCAACCTGCCCGTGAGCCGGTTTCTGGATTACCTCGTGGAGTCGGGCAACTACGCGGGCTACATGGAAAAGCTCGTCACGGCCTTCAACCCCACCGCGGCGGCTGGTGTGATGTGCCGCGACACCATCTCGGTGGGCTGGGACGGCGGCCTCTACGACTGCGACTTCAACCAGATGCTCGACCTGCACGTGGCCAGCACCAGCCAGCACATCCGCGACTTCGACGCCGGGGCCCTGGCCCAGCGGCCCATTGTGCTCAACCAGCACTGCTACGGCTGCACGGCCGGCGCGGGCTCCAGCTGCGGCGGTACCGTAGCGTAGCGCGGGCGCTACCGAGCCCACGAGCCAACCACAGAATACCGGCGTGCGCTTGGAAAATCTGCGCTGCGGCGGGTTGAACCTGGTCTTGCCTTTGGGGAAGCGGGGCAGAGACGCATCTTTGCGTCTTCCGTCGGGCCGGAATCGTTCGAGCCGGAGGCGCAAAGCTGCGTCTCTATCCGCGACAGGGCCCCTGGAGTTCAATTCGACCAGCTTCTAAACAACAAGCCCGCGCATTTTTACGCCGATGAGCTATACCCTGCACGAAGTTGACTCGCCGGCCCGGCACCGGCAGTTTCTGGCGGTGCCGCAGCGCCTGCACGGCGGCCACCCGCAGTACATCGGCCCGCTCGACAACGAAATCGAGGCCGTGTTCGACCCCGGTAAAAACACCAATCTGGCCACCGGCGAAGCGGTGCGCTGGGTGCTGCTCGACGCCGACGGCGGGGCCGTGGGCCGGGTGGCCGCTTTCCTGAACCGCGAAGCCGTGGACGTGAAAAACCCTGACCTGCCCACCGGTGGTCTGGGTTTTTTTGAGGGCCCCGACGACCTGGCGGCGGCCCGGCTGCTCTTTGACGCGGGCCGCGCCTGGCTGGCCGCCCGCGGGATGCAGGCCATGGACGGCCCCATCAACTTCGGCGAGCGGGACCGGTTCTGGGGCGTGCTGATTGACGGCTTTGAGTGGGAGCCCAACTACGGCATGTTCTGGCACCCGCCCTACTACCAGCAATTGTTTGAAGACTACGGGTTTAAATTGTATTTCAAGCAGTACACCTGCCACCGGCCGGTGCTGACGGAGCTGCACCCCAGCTTTGCCCAACGGCTGGCCAGGTTCGAGGCCGACCCGCGCTACCGCTTTGCCCACGGCCGCAAAGCCGCGCCCGAAAAGCTGGCCCAGGATTTTCACCACGTGTACAACCTGGCTTGGGGCCGCCACGCGGGCGTGAAGCCCATGAGCCTCGACCAGGCCCGCGACCTGGTGCATGAGATGACCCCGGTGCTCGACGAACGTCTGCTGGCCTTCGCGTACTGCGACGACGAGCCGGTGGCGTTTTTTATCAGCCTGCCCGAGCTGAACCAGATTTTCAAGCACGTGGGCCGCCGCCTCGACTTGCTGGGCAAGCTGCGCTTCATGTGGCAGCAGAGGCGCTACCGCCGCCGCCGCGACAAGAAAATGCTCGGCATTATTTACGGCGTGGTGCCGGCCCACCAGGGCACCGGCATCGATTCGGCCCTGATCCTCGACGCCCAAAAAAGATTCATCTCGGGCGGCTACACCGACATCGAGATGAACTGGATTGGCGATTTTAACCCGCGGATGCTGGTCACCACGCGTTCCATCGGCGCTAAAATCCGCAAAACCCACGCCACCTACCGCTTCCTGTTCGACCCCAACCGGCCCTTCGAGCGCAGCCCCATCATCCGTTGAATGATACGGGGATGTTCAGGATTAGGCACGTATGGGGCAGCAAGCCGGGCCGCCGGCGAAAAGCCGGCGGCCCGGGCCCCGAGCCCTAGTCGTCCCTAATCTCTTATCCTACAAATCTATAGCCATACGAAGTGCGGCATCCAAGGCCAACACTTGAGGCAGCACTGGCTGCACGTCGTCGTTGTGGATGAGGTAGTCGGCGCGCTGCTGGCGTTCGGCCTCGCCCAATTGCTTGCCGATGATGGCCTGCACGTCGGCGGCGGTACGGTGCGGGTCGCGGCGCAGCACGCGGGCCTCGCGCACGGCCAGCGGCGCGGCCACGGTGACGATGCGGTCGAGGGTTTTATAGGCCCCCGACTCGAAAAGCAGGGCGGCTTCTTTCAAAACGTAGGGGGCCCCGGCGGCCTGTTGGGTGGCGGCCCACCGGGCAAAATCTTCGCCCACGCGCGGGTGTACCAGCGCGTTGAGCCGCGCCAGCCGGGCCGGGTCGCCGAACACCGTGCGCGCCAGCCCGGGCCGGTTGAGCTGCCCGGCCGGCGTGTACGCGTCGGGCCCAAAGGCCGCCTGCAATTGCTCGCGCAGCAGCGCGTCGTGCTCCATTACCCAGCGGGCGCGCTGGTCGGAATCGTACACCGGGACGCCCAGCAGGCCGAACACGCGGCTAACCACGCTCTTGCCCGACCCGATGCCGCCGGTGATACCGATGCGTAACATGTTGAAAGCGAGCAAAAAATTAATTGGAACGGATAAATGCTAACGTGCTCGCAGCTCTACCTGCACCTGGCCGGCGGCTGGCCGCACCAGCTCCGGGGCCCGTACCGGCAGCCGCGCCGCGCCGGGGCCCGTACCGGCGGGCAAGGCCACGGGGTAGGGGCTGGGCAAGCGGTCGACCACGCTGGCGGGCCCCCGGAACACCAGGCTGGCCGGCTCGAAACGCGCTGTGTAAGCCCGGGCCCGGCCCGAATCGGGCGCGGCCAGGGCCAGCGGCAGCCGCCGCGTGGCGTAGCGGTCGAAGGTCAGGCGCAATGTGTCGCTGGCCCATTCGTCCACTTGCAGGCCTTCAAGGGCGGTTTGCAGGCTGCGCTGCCAAGTGGTGGCGGCCAGGTAACGGGTGCCGGGGCGGGGCACCGGCCGCAGCTCGGCCGGGTGCAGGCCCATGCCCAGGTTGGCCCGCAGCAAGCGCCAGCCCTGGCCGGTGACCACCACGGGCACTGCCGTCGGCAACGGTCGCAACGATACGTAATGGGCAGTGTCGTAGCGCCACACCAGCGGGCAGTTGAGGCGAGTGCTGTACGTTTTGTTCAACGCATTCATTTGCCAGAACACACCCGCTGCCAATAGGCACGCAGCCACCGCCCGGTAAAAACCGGGTTCGTGGCTAATCAGCGGATGCACCAGCCAGCGGCCCAGCCGGCCGGCCCGCGCCCAGGGCCCCGGCATGGCTAGCTGGCGGCGTCGGCCTTGGTGCCTACCTCGCGGGCAATGGCCGAGCGGTCGAAGCGCAGCTTCACGCCCCGGTCCACCTCCACCAGCACCGTCTCCTCGGTCAGTTCCACCACCAGCCCGTGCAGGCCGCCGATGGTGACGACGCGCGCGCCCTTGGCCAGGGCCTGCCGGAACTTTTTGGTGTCGGCCGAGCGCTTTTGCTGGGGCCGGATCATGAAGAAGTATACCACCGCCGCGATGGCGACCGGGAACAGAAACTGGGTGTAGTCGGCCGCCGGGGCTTGCAGCAACAAGGTCAAATTCAACATAGTATTCGATTTTGGTGCCGGGCTTATTTGGCGGCGGTAGCGCCGGTCAGGACGTTGCCCTTAATAGTGATGGTGGTGAGGCTGGGCTGGGTGTTGGCCCGCACGTTCACCTGCTTGCTGATGAGGCCCTGCTTGCCGCGGCTGTCGAACTGCACTTCCAGCGTGCCCTTGGCCCCGGGGGCGATGGGGTCTTTGGTCCAGTTGGGCGTGGTGCAGCCGCACGAGGCAGTGGCGTCGGCAATGAGCAGCGGCGACTTGCCGGTGTTGGTGAACTCGAAGGTGTGGTGCACCTTGCTGTCGGCTGCAATGTCCTTAAAGTCAAACTCGTGCTCGGCGAAAGTCATCACCGGGGCGTTGGGGTTCGGGGTTTCGTTTTCCTTCACCACGTTGGGGTTGTCCACGACGGGGTTGGCGGTGGCGTCGGCCGCTTGGTTGGCGGCGGCGTTCATGCCTTGGGTGCCCACGTCGGCGGTTTTGTCGCGGTTGCAGGCGGCCAGCAGCAGCGTTGCGGCCAGGAAGGTTGAGAATTTCATGGAAAATGGAGGAGCCGCACGGCGGCCGGAATTATAGCTTGTCGATGATGTGCTGGGTGAACTCGCTGGTGCTGGCGCGGCCACCCAGGTCGCCGGTGCACTGCTCCTGGTGCAGCAGGGTGGCATCCAGGGCTTTGTCGATGCGGTCGGCTATCACGTGCTCGCTCAGGTGGTGCAGCATCATGATGGCCGAGCGCAGCAGGGCCGTGGGGTTGGCTTTGCCTTGCCCGGCAATGTCGGGGGCCGAGCCGTGCACGGCCTCAAAAATGGCCATGTTGTCGCCGATGTTCGCCCCGGCCACCACGCCCAGGCCGCCCACCAGGCCGGCGCACAGGTCGGACAGCAAGTCGCCGAACAGGTTGGTGGTCACAATCACGTCGAACTGCTCGGGCTTGCCCACCAGCTGCATGCACATGTTGTCGATGATCTTGTCTTCGAACACGATATGCGGAAATTCGGTTGCCGCTTCCTTGCAGGCGTTGATCATGATGGTGCCGGCCATCTTGATGATGTTGGCCTTGTGGGCCAGCGTCACCTTCTTGCGGCCGTGGCGGTTGGCGTAGGCAAACGCGGCGCGGCAGATTTTGCGCGAGCCTTCCACCGTCACGCGGGCAATGGAGTCGGCAATGCCGAGGCGCTCGTCGAACACTTCCAGGCCCGAGTACAGGCCCTCGGTGTTCTCCCGAAACAGCACCAAATCGATGCCCTCGTAGCGGGTTTTGACGCCGGGCGTGGTTTTGCTGGGCCGCACGTTCTGGTAGAGGTCGTACTTCTGGCGCAGCGTCACGTTGATGCTGCGGAAGCCCTTGCCTACCGGCGTGGTGATGGGCCCCTTAAGGGCCACCCGGTTCTTTTCCAGCGATTTAAGCAGCGCCGGCGGTATCAATTCGCCCGACTGGTCGAACGTGGTTTGGCCGGCGTTCTGCTCTTCCCATTGCACGGGCACCTGCGCGGCGGCGAAAATATCGGTAACAGCTTTGGTAATTTCCGGCCCGATGCCGTCGCCGGGGATAAGGGTTACGAGGTGCATTTGTTGGTCAATGAGTGAATGGGTGAATGGGTGAACGGCGAATAATGACCGGCGACTGGTTGAACATTCGTTCCTCCAGCAGCCGTCCACTCCTTCGCCCATTCACCCCTTCGCCCACTGAAATTAAGCCCCCTTGCGGGAGTTGATTTGGTGAATGAGTTGGTCCACGTCGCCGAGCAATTGCTCGGCTTTGTCGCGCGCGTCGGAGATGACGCGCTGGCCCTCGGTTTTGGCCGTGGAGGGCCCCCCGGCCTCGCGGCCCGTAACGAGCCCCTCGGCGAGGTCGGCCAGCACGGCGCGGTACTTTTCGAGCTGGTAGCTCAGCCAGGAACGGGTTTCGCGGCCCGTTTCGGGCGCGTAGAGCAAGCCCACGAGGGCCCCGGTGAGGGCACCGCCCGTGAAACACAGAATGCCAGTGGTGGTTTTGCCAGCCATGGTGCGGGAAAAGAAGGGTGGAAAATGCGCGGTTTTTCCGAAATATACGGATACGCGGCCCCCAAGATGTGCCCGGGGCCCCGGCAGACGGTCGCGCTACTGGTTGTCGAGCAGGCCGCGGCCCGATTTGCGAATCTCGCCACTAGCGGCCAGGTCCTGGGCCAGCTTGTCGAGCACGCCGTTCACAAACTGCTTGCTTTTGGGCGTGCTGTACACTTTGCTGATTTCGATGTACTCGTTGATGGTGACCTTCACCGGGATGCCGCGAAAAAGCTGCATCTCACACAGGGCCATCTTGAGGATGATTTTGTCGATCAGCGCCACGCGCTCCACGTCCCAGTTCTGCACCGAGCCAGCGATGAGGGCCTCCGCCTTCGCGTCGTCGGCCAGCGTTTGCTGGTACAAGGTTTCGGCAAATTCGCGGTCGTCGGCCCAGTTGGCGCTCAGGTTCATCAGCTCCTGCTTTTCGGTGGCCGCGAAGGGCAGCATCTTGAGGGTTTTCAGCACCAGGTTGCGTACGATGGGCCGGTTTTCCTCCCAGTTCAAGTCGTCGCTTTCCAGCTGGCGCGGCAACTCTATGCCTCTGAATATGAAATCCTTGTATAAAAAGCGCAGAAATTCCAGATCGGCTTCGTACTCGGCTTCCTCACCGCTGGCGGCAAGGTTGGGCGCGGGGGTTTCGTCGGCGTCGGCAGTCTCGTCGTTGCCCGCCGCATCGGTTTCAATTGAATCGTCCGCGTTGGCGTCCACGTCGGCGGTGGCCAGGTTGGCGGCGGCCAGGGGCTGGCCTTTCAAGTACGCCAGCACCGCCGGGTTGGGACTGATTTCATCGCGCCAGGCCCGGCGCAGGGCTTCCAGCTCTTCCGTGTCCAGCCATTGCAGCTTGCGCCGGATGGTAAGGCCCTGGAGCTGCTCGTTGGCCATGAGCTTGGCGATGGCGGCGTTGTTGGCCAGGCGGCTGGTATCCAGCGCGTTTTCGCGGGGGCCCAGGCGGCGGCGGGCTTCGCGGTCGTTGTCTTCCTCCAGCACTTGCAGCAGCGAAGCGGGCAGGTTCAGCAGGTGCAGGTACTGGTCGTGGATGCTTTCGGCCCCGGCCAGCAGCTGCCCGCCGAAAAACTTGGCGTCTTTTTTTACTTGCTCCTGGTAGTAGCGAATGGCGTCGTTCAGGGCCGCATCCACGGCCTTGTCGTCGGTTTTTTCGGGGGCCTCGTGGGTGCGCTGCCACTCGCGGAAGCGGGCCTCGCCCAGCTTGCGCTGGCCTTCGAGCTGCCGGCGGTCAGGGGCCACTTCGGCGTTCAGGTCGGGCTCAAAGGCTTCGGCGATGCGGTCCTGGGCCAGCCCCAAATCGGCCCCGGCCGCCTGGTGGTAGGCGTACAGGGATTGCATGACTTTGATGCGGAGGAGGCGGCGGTTCAGCATTATAAAACGATAGTCGGGAGGAAATATTCGATAAGCGGCAACAATGGCAACGGGCCCGGCGGCGGGGCCCCGGCGTAACTTTGCGGCGGGGCGCGGGTTCTGGCTGGCGGGCCCTGGGCCAGGTTCGGAGCGCGGAACCCTGCGCCCGCTGGCCCGTTTTCCGGGTGCGCCGGCTCGAAACGTAATCCCACGTTGCGGCCGCAAAAGTACCCCGTTTTTTTCGATCCCGCCTTTTTTACTGCCTGCCCGTGCGCGCCCTCACCGCCGTCAACCCCTTCATTTACCGCTACAAATGGCACTTCCTGGGGGGCGTGCTGTTCGTGGCGTTGAGCACGCTGCTGACCATCTGGCCGGCCCAACTGGTGCGCTACGCCTTCGATTTGGTGAGCGAAGGCATCGATTTGTACCGCCTCTTTGCCGGCACCCGGTCCCAGCAAGCGGTGTACTCGCTGTTCGGACGCAACGTGCTGTTCTACGGGGTGCTGATCATCGTGCTGGCGCTGCTGCGGGGCATCTTTCTGTTTTTCATGCGCCAGACGCTCATCGTCATGTCGCGCCTCGTCGAAAACGACCAAAAGAACCAGATTTACCTGCACTACCAGTCGCTGCCGCTCAGCTTCTACCGCCGCCACAGCACCGGCGACCTCATGTCGCGCATCAGCGAGGACGTGGGCCGCGTGCGCATGTACCTGGGGCCCGGCATCATGTACTTTTTGCAGCTCGTGCTGCTGTTCGTGCTCATCGTGCCGCTCATGCTGCTCGTCAACGTCAAGCTGACGCTCTACACGCTGGCTCCATTGCCGCTGCTGTCGGTCAGCATCTTCTACGTCAACAACTTAATCGAGCGCAAGTCCGACCAGATCCAGCGGTCGCTGGCGGCCATGACTACTTTTACTCAGGAAGCTTTTTCGGGCATTCGGGTGCTGAAGTCGTTCGCCCGGCAGGCTGACTCGCACGCCCAGTTCACCAAAGCTAGCAACGAGTACAAAGAGAAGTCGCTGAGCCTCAACTTCGTCAACTCCCTGTTTTTTCCGCTGATTCTGTTTTTGGTGGGCCTCAGCACGCTCATCACCGTGTGGGTTGGGGGCCAGGAAGTCATCCGCGGCACCATCACCACGGGCACCATCGCCGAGTTCCTGATTTACGTGAACCTGCTCACCTGGCCGGTCACGGCCCTGGGCTGGACGTCGTCGCTGGTGCAGCGGGCCGAGGCGTCGCAGGCCCGCATCAACGAGTTTCTGGACCAGAAAACCGACATCGTCTCGCGTCAGAACATCAAACACAACATGCAGGGCGACATCGTGTTCGACAACGTGTCGTTCACCTATCCCGACACCGGCATCCGGGCCCTGCACGAGGTGAGCTTCCGCATCCGGCCAGGGCAGACGTTGGCCGTTATCGGCAATACGGGCTCGGGCAAGAGCACCATTGCCGCCCTGCTGTGCCGCCTCTACGATGCCACGGCCGGCCAGATTGAAATTGATGGCATCGACGTGCGCGACTACGCGCTGCCCAACCTGCGCGAGCAAATCGGCTACGTGCCGCAGGACGTGTTCCTGTTTTCGGACAGCATCCGCCACAACATCAACTTCGGCCTCGACCGCCCCGAAGAGGAGAAAATGCTGCAAGCCGCCCGCGACGCGGCCGTGTACGACAACATCATGGCCTTCCCCGAAGGCTTCGACACGAAAGTGGGCGAGCGGGGCATCACGCTGTCCGGCGGCCAGAAACAGCGCGTGAGCATGGCGCGGGCCCTGGTGAAAGAGCCGAAAATTTTGATTCTGGACGACTCGCTTTCCGCCGTCGACACCAAGACGGAAAATACTATTCTGGGGGCCCTCCAGCGTATTATGGCCGACCGCACCAGCCTTATCATCTCGCACCGCGTCAGCTCGGTGAAGCTGGCCGACGATATCCTGGTGCTCGACGACGGCGTGATTGTGCAGCACGGCACCCACGAGGCCCTGATGGCCGAGCCCGAGGGCCTGTACCGGGCCTTGTACGAGCGGCAACTGCAAGCCGAAGAGGCGTAATTTCACAACTGCTTATGAACCAACGCCTGGCCCACGTTGCGGTGCTCGTCCACGATTACGACGAGGCCATTGCCTTTTACGTCAACGTGCTGGGTTTCCGCCTCGCCGCCGACCAGGACCTGGGCGGCGGCAAGCGCTGGGTGGTCGTGGCCCCGCCGGGCCCGGCGGGTTGCAGCCTGCTGCTGGCCGAAGCCAAAACCGGCGAGGAACAGCGCGCCGTGGGCCACCAGGGCGGCGGCCGGGTGTGGCTGTTCCTGCACACCGACGACTTCTGGCGCGACCACGCCGCGCTGCAAGCCAGGGGCCTGCGCTTCCAGGAGGCCCTGCGCACCGAGCCCTACGGCCACGTGGCCGTGTTCGAGGACCTGTACGGCAACCGCTGGGATTTGCTGGAGCCGTTCGGCTAAAAATGGGTTAGTCGAGGTGTACGCGGCGCATGCCGCTGCGCAAGCCGGCCGTGCAGTGCACCACGTAGTAGCCGGCCGGCAGTTGGCTCACGTTCAAATCGATGGCTTTGCTGCCGGCGATGACGTTGCGCGTAAGGACCGGGCGGCCCGAGGCGTCGTTTACTTCGATGGTCGTAGGGCCGGGCACGTCGATGCGCACCGCGAGCTGCTTGGTGGTGGGGTTCACCTCGGCCTTGATTTTGAGAGCCGTCGGGTCGGCGGCGGGCGTCGCGGGGGCCAGCGCCACGTGGGCCGCGGCTTCGTCGGCCGGTGCGGCTGCTTTGGTAGCAGCCGGAGCCGCAGCCGCGCCCGCAGCGGGGGCCTTGGCAGCGGCAGGTTTGGCCGGGGCGGCCTTTACCGGGGGCTTGGCCGCCGGGGCTTTGCCTTGGGCGCGGGAGGCGGCCGGGGCCCAGGCAAGGAAGCCACAAAGGATAAAAAATAGAATTTTCATAACGTTCAAAAGAATAAAAAAGCGAACAGCGACGGCAGCGGTAAAAGTACATAACCGCCCGCCAATCACCTGAATGCAGCCTGCCGGGGCCCCTGTGCGGCCGGTTGAGTCAAAAAATAATTGACCGCCGTTTGCACCGGGCGCGGCAAAGGCCTTACATTTGTTCCTCCAATTACCCATCGGGGTGTAGCGTAGCCTGGTATCGCGCCAGCATGGGGTGCTGGAGGTCGTAG
>CAXTBA010000012.1:0-94109 GCA_964242665.1 uncultured Hymenobacter sp. | reverse complement strand
GCGTATTTCACGTCGGGCCGGCGGCTGAGCAGCGCGGCGGGCACGCCGGCCGGCAGTGTGTTGGGCACGGCCCCCGCATCGAGCCGCACGTCGCGGCTCACGCGGTCGGGCAGCCGGCCGCTGAGCACGCTGAGGGCGTTTTCCTGGACGGCAATTTCCTGCTCAAACTGCGGCACCAGACGGGCAGCCGTCAGCCGCTGGGCTTGGGCCTGCTGCACGGCCACGGACGTTACCTGCCCGGCCTGAAATTGCAGTTGGATGATGCGCAGGGTGCTGTCATTGAGCTGGATGTTGCGGCGGGCAATGACTAGTTGCGCGTCCTGCAACAGTAGGTTGTAGTAGCCCTGGGCCACATCGCTGATGAGCTGCGTCTGCACCGCTTTGCGGGCTTCCCCGGTTTGCAAGTACTCGGCCAGGGCTTCCGCTTTCCGGCTCCGAATCCGGCCCCAAATGTCGGCTTCCCACGACAGGGCGGCCCCCAGGGTGTAATCCTCTACGTGCTGCTGGCCCAAAAACTGACTCAGGCTGAGGCCGTTGAGGCTGTTGTCGGACGGCCTGGTAGACGTGGCCGTGGCTTGCAGGCTCACGGCCGGCAGGTTGCCCAGCCGGGCCTGGCGCAGGGTCAGCTGCGCGGCTTCGATGTTCTTCACGGCCACCAGCAAGTCGTTGTTGTGGGCCAGCGCGTCGCCAATCAGCGTTTTCAGCTGCGGGTCGGCGAAGAAGGTTTGCCAGGGCAGGGTGGCCACGGACGTACTATCGGCCCCGGCCGCCGCGCTACGGTAGCTGGCCGGCAGGCCGAGGTCGGGCGCAGCTACGTCTTGCGATACTTTGCACGCGACCAAAAAATTGAGCACGAGGAGCAGACCGAACGTGGTTCGGCGGTTGATCAATTGTTTCATAAAGGTGCCCGGTTTAGGCCAGGCTTAACTGTTTCTTTGCCACCGAAGCGGCGGTCGGTTTCCCGCTGATCTTTTCTTGCAAGGCCTGGAACACCACGAACAAAACCGGGATGATGAACAGTCCCAGCAGCACTCCCGACAGCATGCCGCCGGCGGCGCTGATGCTGATGGAATGGTTGCCGATGGCCGAAGGCCCCGTGGCGCGCATCATGGGCGTGATGCCCACGATAAAGGCCAGCGAAGTCATGACGATGGGCCGCAGACGCAGGCGCGCCGCTTCCAGCGCGGCCACCACGAGCGGCCGCCCCGCCTCGCGCCGCTGCACGGCAAACTCTACGATGAGAATGGCGTTTTTAGCCAGCAGGCCGATGAGCATGATGAGGGCCACCTGCACGTAAATATTGTCCTCAATGCCCGCCAAGCCGATGGCGGCGAAGACCCCAAATATGCCCGTGGGGATGGAGAGAATGACGGCAAACGGCAGGATGTAGCTCTCGTACTGGGCCGCTAGCAGGAAGTATACAAACACCAGGCACAAGCTGAACACGAGCACCGACTGCCCGCCCGAACTAATTTGCTCCTTGGTCAGGCCCGAAAACTCGTAGGTGTAGCCTTCGGGCAGGGCCGTTTTCGACACCTCTTCCACGGCCTTGATGGCGTCGCCGGAGCTAAAGCCCGGCTTGGGCATTGCGGTGACCGAAATGGAGTTGAACAGGTTGTAACGGGAGGCCGTTTCGGGGCCGTATACCCGTTTCAGGTGCACCAGCGTGTTAATGGGCACCATGTCGCCCAGGTTGTTCTTAACGAAAATGGCGTTGAGTGCATCCGGCGCGCTCCGGTCGGCGATGTCGGCCTGGGCTATCACCCGGTAGTACTTGCCAAACCGGTTAAAGTCCGACGCCTGCACGCTGCCAAAGTACGTTTGCATGGTTTGCAGCAGATCGCGCACGCTCACGCCCAACTGCTTAGCTTTCAGCTTGTCGATTTCCAGATTGTACTGGGGATAATCGGCTTTGAAGGTGGTGAAAGCCACGGCAATTTCTTTGCGCTTCATCAATTCGCCCATGAAGGCGTTGGCGGTGGTGCTGAATTTACCCAGCGCGCCCGTGCCGGTGCGGTCCTGGAGCACGATGTCCAGGCCCTCGATGCTGCTGAAGCCGGGAACGGCCGGCAGCTCAAAAACGAAAGCATTGCCACCCTTCACGGCCCCCAGTTTGGCCTGCATCTGAACCATGATGTCGGGGACTTTTTTTACCGCGCCGCGCGCGCCCGCCGGTTTGAGGAGCACAAACACGATGGCCGACGAGGAGCTGGTGGAGCTGGTGAGCAGGTTAAAACCGCTGATAATGTCTACGCCCTGCACCTGTGGCATTTTTTTGAGCACCTGCCGGGCTTCCTCCGTTACTTGGTTCGTGCGTTGCAGCGACGAGCCGGCGGGCAGCGAATAAGCGACGGCTAGGAAGCCCACGTCCTCGGTCGGGATAAACCCGGTCGGCGTGCGTTTCACCAACACGCCCGTCACCAGTACCAGCGCCGCCAGGGCCCCGAGGCTCAGCCACTTCCGGCGAATCAGCACGCGCAGGCCGCCCACGTATTTATTGGTCAGGTTGGCAAAGCCGGTGTTGAACGCCAGGAAAAACCGATCCTTGAAATTACGTGGTGCCGGCTCTCCGTCCGCAGGCTGCGGGTGCAGGTCGCGCAACAACAGCGCGCACAGAGCCGGGCTGAGCGTGAGCGCGTTAACCGCCGAAATGACGATGGCAATGGCCAGTGTAAAAGCAAACTGCCGGTAAAAGAGTCCAGTCGAGCCCTTCATCAACCCGATGGGCAGAAATACGGCCGACATGATGAGCGTGATGGAGATGATGGCCCCCGTGATTTCGTGCATGGCCGCCAGCGTGGCCGGTTTGGGGGCCAGGTGCTGGTGCTCCATTTTGGCGTGCACGGCCTCCACTACCACAATGGCGTCGTCGACCACGATGCCGATGGCTAGCACCAGCGCAAATAGCGTCAACAAGTTGATGGTGAAGCCAAAGAGCTGCATGAAGAAGAACGTGCCGATGATGGCGACCGGTACGGCAATAGCCGGAATCAGCGTCGAGCGGAAGTCTTGCAAAAACAGGAACACGACGAGAAACACCAGAATAAAGGCTTCAATCAGCGTGTGCTCGACTTGCTCGATCGAGGCGTCGAGCGCGACTTTGGTGCTGTACAGCGTCAGGTTGTGGACGCCTTTGGGGTAGCTTTTGCTGGCTTTTTCCAGCAGCTTGCCCACTTCAATCTGGATGTCATTGGCGTTCGAGCCCGACAATTGCGAAATGATTATCGCCAGCGACGGATTGCCGTTCAGCAAGGTTTTGCTGCCGTAGCTGGCCGAGCCCAACTCCACGCGCGCCACGTCCTTGAGCCGCAAAACCGAGCCATCGGGGTTGGCCCGAATAACAAATTCTTCGTAGTCAACGGGTTTATTAACCTTGCCGTCGTACTTGATGACGTACTCAAAAGCTTCCTGGCTCGACTCGCCGAACTTGCCGGGCGCGGCCTCCAGGTTCTGGTCTTGAATGGCGGCGAGCACTTCCTGGGTGCTCATTTTGTAAGCGGCCATCTGGCTCGGCTTCAGCCAGATGCGCATCGAGTAATCCTTGCTGCCGCCGACCAAAGCCACCTGGCCAACTCCCCGGATGCGCTTGATGTCAGGGATGACGTTGATGTTGGCGTAGTTCGTCAGAAAAGTTTCGTCGTAGTCGGCGTTCTCGCTGTAAAGGGCGGGCACTATCATCAGGCCGTTTTGCTGCTTGGAGGTGGTGATGCCCCGCTGCACCACTTCGGGCGGCAACTGGCTGGTGGCCTGCGCCACCCGGTTTTGCACGTTCACGGCCGCCTGGTCGGGGTTGGTGCCCGATTTAAAGTAGACGGAGATAACCAGCGAGCCGTCGTTGCTGGCCGTCGAACTCATGTACATCATGTTTTCGACCCCGTTGATGGACTCTTCCAGCGAGGGCGCGACCGAGCGCAGAATCGTTTCGGCGTTGGCACCAGGGTAAATGGCCGTGACCTGCACGGCCGGCGGCGCGATGTCGGGAAACCGCTCCAGCGGCAGGTTGAGCATGCCAATCACACCCAGGATGACGAGCAGCGAGGAAATGACCGTGGCTAAAACCGGCCGGTCGATGAATTGCTTGAGCATGATAATTAGTTATTAACGAGGGCGTTGGCTGGAGCCGCTGCCAGTTTTGTGGGCTGAATGATTTCCCCTTCGTGCAAGTGGTCGAAGCCGCTGTACACGATGCGGTTACCGGCCTTCAGGCCATCCTGCACGAGGTAGTTGGGGCCGCTTTTGCCGGCGATGACGATGGGCTGCTTGCTGACCTTGTTGTGGTCGCCGACCAGAAAGACGAAGACTTTGTCCTGCATTTCAAGGGTTGCTACCTGCGGCACGGCCACTGCGTTGGCGAAGGCCAGGCCCAGCCGCACCTTACCGGTATTGCCCGAGCGCAGTAGCCCATCCGGGTTGCGGAAGGAGGCCCGCACCGTAATCGTGCCCGTGTTTTTGTCGAACTGCCCGTCGAGCAAATCAATCCGGCCCTTGCGGCTGTAGGTGTTGCCATCGGGCAGCACAAGCTCCACATTGGGTAAGTTTTTTAGCTTCTCGGCCAACGTATTGCCTGCGTATTGGGCTTTGAACCGGATGAAATCCGTTTCACCCAGGGCAAAGTAGACGTGTACCTCGTGCACGTCTGACAGGTTGGTGAGCGCCGCTACGTCGGTGGGCGTCACCAGGCTGCCGGGCTTCTTGGGCAGGCGGCCAATGTAGCCGCTCACCGGGGCCTTAATCAGCGTGTAGCCTAGGTTAATCTGCGCCGACGCGACTTCTGCCTGGGCTTGCTCGATGCTGGCCAGAGCAATCTGGCGGGCGGCTTGGGCCGCTTTCAGCTGGAAATCGGCAATGACCTTGTTTTGCACCAGCGGCGCGAGCTTGGTCACTTCCAGCTGCGCGTTGGCCAGGGCCCCCTGGGCCGCGTGCAGGCCAGCCCGCGCCGTGTTAATCCGTTCGCGGTAAGGCGCTTCGTTGATTTTGAACAGTGGCTCGCCGGCCCGCACCAGCGCGCCTTCGTCGACGAACACCCGGTCGAGGGTGCCGCCCACTTGCGGCCGGATTTCCACATTCACGGCCCCTTCGATGGACGCCGGATAATCCTGGAATGTAGTGGCGCTCCCCGAGCTGATTTGCACGACCGGCAGCGCTTGCAAAGGTGCCGGCTGGGCCGTCTGTGGGGCTTGGTTTTCTGAACAGCCATATAAAAAGGCGGCCAGCAGTAAATACGTAATTCTCATGATTTCTTAAGTGGTTGGTTGCCGGCAAGCCCCTGCTGAAAAGCGGGCGAGTGAAGAGCCGGAAACAGGAATGGTTTTATTAGCTGGAAATGATCAGGCCCGGCAAAGAGGCCGAAATCGGTGAGTTGCCCAGAGTCGGGCACACCCATCTGCCGGGGACGGAATTCTGTTAAAACGCATCAATTAATAATAATGCGTTAATGTATCGTGACAAAAAAATATATTCAATGCGCTGCTTTAGCCTTGCGCTGCTGCTTGCTAAATTCCTCAGATGCTACATCCAAGGGTATTTTTATATAAACCCATAAACAACCGTTGATGTTTTTAGAAAAAGAAAAACCAGTGGATAACTTCTTTCAACTGGCCAACTGGCTGCTTGGCTTCAGTAATTGAAGAAAATTTTCCAACTCTCGCAGCTTTGCAGAATTTACCGATAGGTGAACGCAACGGCCGTCTTTGCGCGATTCTATTAACCCGGCGTCCACCAAGGCCTTCACGTGGTGCGACATGGATGGCTGACTGAGGGGCGCAACATCAAACAAGTCAGCGCAAGCCACTTGCGGGGCCTGCGAAATTTCCTGTAGCAGGCGCAGTCGGTTCGGGTCGCTCAGCGCTTTGGCGATTTTAACGAGGGACTTGGTATCCATAAGTGTAAAGGTACCCAATACATGCACATGCGTTAATGCGTCCTCAACCGCTTGGGTCCGCGATTAGTTCTTGCGGTTGGCCTCGCTTCGGTAGTCGTTGGTAAAATGTATGGGCGCGCCTTTCAGGGTTTCGAGCAAAGCGGATTTCTTGGTGGGCCCCAGCTTCGTGCAACTCAAAGGTGCCTGCTGTTTCCCGCGCCGCCCCGAAGCACTGCCCGATGGAAAACCCCGGGCAGGCCTGCGCAGTCCGCTAAGCCGGGCTTCTGCCTCTTCTAGCACTCTGTTTTTATTTCACCTGACCTTTCAAAAAGTTCGTCAGTGCGGGCTGCTGCCAGTCGCCGTCGTACTTTTTCCCGTTCACAAAGAAGGACGGGGTCCCGTTTACCCCGCTTCTAATCCCACCTTCAAAATCGGCCTCTACGCGGGCAGCAAGAGCGCCTTTTTGGATATCACTTTTGAATTGGTCGATGTTCAGGCCAAGCGTTTTGGCATAGGCGACCAAGTGTTCCGCGCCCAGGTGCTTTTGGTGCTCGTACAGCGCGTCGTGCATTTCCCAGAATTTATGTTGCAGCCCCGCGGCTTCGGCCGCCAACGCCGCGTTTTGCGCGTCCGGGTGCGCGTCCGCCAGCGGAAAGTTTCGGAACACAAATTTCAAATCAGCGCCCAAAGCCTGCTGCGCGGCTTTAACCAGGGGGTAAGCTTGGCCACAATAGCTGCATTGGTAGTCGCCGTATTCTACCAGCTCTACGGGGGCGGCGCTGGGCCCCTGGATGTGGTCGTGGCTGCTCACTGCGGGCGTTAGGTGCGTGCTCATAGCTACTACTTTTTTGGGTGGTCTAATTTTTCGAGAGCGGCGAGGATGCCGTCCGCGCCGGGGTTGAGGCCGGCGGGAGATAAATAACTCCAACGAATAATTCCCTTTTCGTCCACTACAAACAGGGCCCGCTGGGCTTCCCCTTCCGTGGCATCGTACACGCCGTAGCGCTTGGCTACCTGGCCCTTGGGCTCAAAATCGGCAAGCAGCGGAAAGTGCAGCTTGCGGTCTTGGCTAAAGGCCAGGTGGCTCCATTTGCTGTCTACCGATATGCCCAGCAACTGCGCGTTGTGCTTGGCAAAAAGTTTCAGCGTCGCGTTGTAGAGCGACATCTGGTCGCTGCACACCGGGCTCCAGTCGGCCGGGTAAAAAGCAAGGATAACCTTTTGGCCCTGTAGTTCGCTCAACTTTATTTTTTGGTCGGGCGTGGAATTCAATTCCAGCTCCGGCGCTTCGGTTCCTGTCGCTAGCATGAGCGTTGGATTTTACTTGAATAATGCTTTAACCTCTCAAGCTCTGCATATTTTGCAGCTCTCCGGGCCCCGTTTTAGTAGCGGTTTAAGACGGGACATGTCCGTTTGCTTGAAGCGGAATAAGTACCTACGCGGGTGGCGGCCAAAACGATCAAACAAGTTCTGCGCAGCGCGGCCAGCAGTCCCGGCCGGGCCTCGGCGAAAGACCCGTACAGAGTTTGTCGAGCGCTGCCAGAGCGGAGCCGCGCCTTTCGCCAGCCCAAGTCCGGCGGAGCCGCCACTAGCGGCCTACGGAGTACGTTTTGCGCTGGGGCCCTACGCCCGTGATTCTCACCGATTGCCAGCCCGTAGGCAAGGCGCTGGGACGCTGTACGATGCCAGTAGGAGTGATATCGAGCCCGCCAAAACCCATCAGCACCGCTTGCAGCACGCCGCCGGCCCCGGTGGCAAAATAGGGATTGGTGCCGCCCTTGGTTTCGGCGATGACGCGGAACGGCGGCAACAGGTTTGGCGTGTAAGCATCCTGGAAGAAATGCTGCGCCTTGGCCCCGTCGCCCAGCCGTGAATACAGCAGGGCAAAAATGGCCTGGGTCATGGCCGGCGTGCCCTCGTTGGGCACGCGGGTTTCGTAGTACGCCAGGTCTTTGCGGATTTGCGCCGGGGCCGTGATGACCTTGAGCGGATACGCCAGCAGGTTCACGTCGCCTTGCTTGATGCCTTCGCCGTGGTAGGTGGCGTGCTCCTGGGTCACGCCGTCGGGCATTTTTAGAAGGGGAATATTCTGAGCCACGCGCAGCCAGTCGGGGTCGGCGCGCAAGCCCAGAAGCTTGGCGGCGGCCGTGGCGTTTTGCAGGTTCACCTGGGCAGCGGCGTTGGTAAAAGCGTCGTTGTCCACATTCTCGGCCCACTCGTCGGAGGCCACCACGTTCTTGATGTCGTAGCGGCCGGGGCCGTTGCGCTCCACCCGGCTGGCCCAGAAATCGGCCGTGGCCGACAGGATGGGCCAGCCCTTCTCGCGGAGCCAGTCTTTGTCCTGCGTCACGCAGTAGTATTGCCAGGCGGCCAGCGCCACGCAGGCCGAAATGTGGTGTTCAAACGGGCCGCTCAGGGCCCACACCGGGGTTTCTTCCACGCCCGTGTCGGCGCTTTCCCAAGGGTACATGGCCCCCTTGTAGCCGTGGGCAAAGGCGTTGCGCCGGGCCGGCTCCAACCGGCGGAAGCGGTATTCGATCAAGGACTTGGCAATTTCCGGGTGCAACACGGCCAGCACCGGAAACATCCACACGTCGGTGTCCCAGAACACGTGGCCGTTGTAGCCTAAGCCCGAGAGGCCCATCGGCGAGGGCGAGAAATCGGTGCCTGCCCGCGAAAACGAGTACAGGTGGTAGAGCATCGAGTGTACGTCTTGCTGGGCCTGGGCGTCGCCCGCAATCTGGATGTCGCTCCGCCACAGGTCTTGCCAGGCTTTGGCGTGGAAGGCCAGCAGCCGGTCCCGCCCTTCGAGCCGGGCAAAGATGGTCAGCCGCTCGGCTTCGTTGAGTGGGTCGGCGTGGTGGGCCGAGGTGATGGACGAGCCCGCGATGGCGTAGCCGTAGGTTTGCCCGGCCTTCAGGGCCTTGCTAAATTTCATTAGGTGCATGTTGTTGTCCCACATCTCGTGGATGATGCGGGGCTCCTGCCCGTGCGCTTCTCCAAACAAAAAGCTCGTGGAGGCGCACAGTTGCAGCTTGCCCGTGGGGCTCCGGGCCGACGAGGTGAGCAGGCTGAGAGTGACGTGCGGCCGGTCAATCTCGTTGTAGTAGTTCTGCACGTCGCGCAGGGCGTCGGGGGCCTCCATCACGCTGGCGGCGGTGATGTTCACGTCTTTTTTCGCCGCGATGGACACATCGAGCAGCACCGTGAAAGGCAGGTGGCGCAACGCATAGTAGGTATAGCTCACGGTGGCCTTGTCGGCGTAGTCGAACGTGGTCGTCAGGGCCGCCCGCTGCATGTCCAGCTCCTGGCGGAAGTTGCTTACATCTTTTGCGCCCAGCCGCTTGCCGTCCACTTCCAGGTACATATTCAACAGGTTGAAGGTGTTGAGGAAGTTGCTCACCCGGCCCCGGCCGTACTGGTCGTAGGCCCCGGCCAATACCACGCTTTTCACTTGGAACGGCACGGGCGACGACACAACGCCGATCATGCCGTTGGCCACCGTTTCGCCGTAGTAGCTGGCCGGGTCCACCTTATCGGCGGTGATGCGCCAGGGGTCGGTTTGGGCCGCCAAGGGGCCCCGGATGGCGAAAAAAAACAGCGCCAACGCACCAAAAAAGACGCTTATTTTACCGGGGTTCGGGCAGGACATTTGGGATGGAATTAGCAAATAACAAAGAAAACGGGGCCCTGGACCCGGGCGCTAAGGCGGTTAGGCTGGCTTTGCGCGGCGCGCCGGGGCCGGGGCGGGCGGGCTGGGGGCGGGTGTGGCCGGAACCGACTTGGCGTCAACGGGGTAACGGTTGAGGAGCCAGAGCAGCACGCCGTTGGTCCAGCCGAAGCCGTCTTGCAAGGGATACTCGCCGCCGCCGGCCGCCGCGTTGGGGTTCAGCACGTCGTATTTTTCCAGCAGCTTGCCGGTTTGGGCGAATACGCGCACGTTCAGCCTAGCCCAGCGCCGGGCCACGGTATCGGCCAGGGCGGGCTCGTGGTAGCGCCGCAAGCCGCTGATGGCCAACCACTGCAAAGGGGCCCAGGCGTTGGGCGCGTCCCACTGCTGGCCGGTGCGCAAGGGCGTGGTCACCAGGCCCCCGGGCCGCAAAAAGTCGCGCCGCAGGCCGGTCGCCACCTGCTGGGCCTGCGCGGGCGTGGCCAGGCCCAGGGCCAGCGGCATGGCGCTGGCCATCGTGCGGCGCTCCGAGCGGCGGTTCAGGCGCCAGTTATAATCGTCGAACCAGCCGGTGGGCGCGTCCCAGCAGTAGCGTTGCAGGGCCTGGCGGCGGGCGGCGGCTTTCTGCCAAAAGGTGGTGGCCAGCGCGGCCTGCCCCTGCTGCTGGTAGCCGCGGGCAATGGTCTGCTCCAAGGCGTAGAGTAAGCAGTTCAAATCAACGGCCACCAAGTCAGTGGTTTGAATGGAGCCCAGCTTATCATCCGGCCCAAACCAGCGGCTGCTGAAATCCCAGCCCGAGGCGGCCGCAGCTCGCACATTGCGGTAGAACGCGGCCGGGGCCTGGGAACTCAGCTGGGCGGCGGCCACGTCCTGAGCGTACGATTCTTCGCGGGGCTCGGTGCTGGCATCCCAGTAGCGGTTGAGCAGCTCGCCCCCAGGCAGGCGCACCACGGGCCCGGCGGCCGTGCCAGCGCGCAGCCCGGGGGCCCCCGCCATCCAGTAGGCGTACTCGCGCAACAGCGGGGCCTGGTAGCGGCGGCGCACGGTGTCGCCCTGGGCCTGGGCTAGCAACTCCACCATGCGGCTGAAAAATGGCGGCTGCGAGCGGGTGAGGTAGTAGGTGCGGTTGCCGTTGGGCACGAAGCCAAAGCGCTCAATCAGGTAGGCGAAGTTATCCACCATGTCGCGCACCAAATCCACGCGGTGGGCATCCACCAGGCCCAGCATCGTGAAGTACGAATCCCAGTAGTACACCTCGCGGAAGCGTCCGCCCGGCACCACGTAGGGGCGCGGCAGCGGCAGCAGCGACGAGTAAGGCGCTGCTGCGCCGTCGGGCTTGCGCTGCAACACCGTCCACAGCGTGTCGAGGTGGGCCCGGATGCCGGCCGCCACATCGCTGCGGTAAACGTCCGTGGCCGCCACCGGGGCCTGAAACTGAGCCTGCGTAAAAGCCTTCAGGTCGAAGCCGGGGCGGGTGCGCTGCCGGTTATAGGCCGCCATAATCGAATCAGGGGAGGCTTTGGGCACCGCATCGACGAAGGTTTTGCCATCGGCGTACACGTGCCCGAGCTGCACGGCTTCGAACAAGCCCGGAAAGAGTTGCCGGGGCGATTTCGGCAATGCCGGGGCGGCCGGCTGGGCAGCCGCCACATGGGCCCCGGCCAAGGCTGCGATGAATAAGAGCTTGCGCATAGCAGGTAAAACGGAGGGGGTGCTCCGTTATCGTTAGGCGGTGAACAGTTGTTTAGAGTACGGGGCAGCCGCCGAATAAATAACGGAGTGCTCCTCCATTTTGCCCTTGCCTTAGCGCAGGGGCAGCACCACGGCTTGCCAGGGCTGGAGGGCCAGGGTGGGCCCCGGGGCAAAGGCGGGGTAGCTGTTGAGCCAGGGCGGTCCGGCGGGCGTTAAGCCGGCGGGCAGGGGCCAGGCGCGCTTTTCGGGCGAGAAGTTGAGCACCACCAGCGCCTTTTCGGCCCCCAGCGTGCGGGTGTAGGCGTAGATGTGCGGGTTGGCCGCGTCGAGCAACTGGTACTGGCCGTACACCAGTACCCGGTGCGATTTGCGCATGGTCATGGCCCGGCGGAAGTGGTTCAACACCGAATTGGGGTCTTGTTCTTCGGTAGCTTCGTTGACGGTCGGGTAGTTGGGGTTGACTTTAATCCAGGGCGTGCCGGTGCTGAAGCCGGCGTTGGCCGCCGCGCTCCACTGGAAGGGCGTGCGGCTGTTGTCGCGCGAGAACCGTTGCAGCGACTTAATGTACGCCGCTGAGTCGCCGCCCTTGCTCTTCAGCAGCTGGTAGCCGTTGAGAGCCGCCACGTCGCGGTAGTCGGCCATGCTGCTGAACTTGATGTTGGTCATGCCTAGCTCGTCACCATTGTAGCAGTAGGGCGTGCCGCGCATAGTCAGCAAAAACGTGTTGAGCAACTTGGCCGACGGGGCCCGGAACTCGGGCCGGTCGTCGCCAAACTTGCTCACCATGCGCGGTTGGTCGTGGTTGCCAAGGTCGAGGGCCTGCCAGCCTTTCTGAGCAAAGGCGCTGTCCCACTTCGTAAACACGCGCTTGAGGTCGGTGAGTTTATAGGTGTCGGTACCACTGCCCACGCCCGTGCCCTCGAAATGGTAGGTCATGTCGAGTTCTTTGCGGGCGGGGTCCACGAAGAGCATGGCCTCGGCGGGGTTGCGGCCTGCGCCCTCGGCCACAGTCATCAGCGGGTACTTGCTGAGCACCTCGCGGTTCATTTCCTGCAAGTAGTCGTGCAGGTGGGGCCCGTGGTTGTAGGCGTTGGCGTAATTCTTCTCGGTAAGGCCCGGCATGGGCGGGAAGGTGGGATCCTTGGCCACAAACTGGAACGCATCCATCCGAAATCCGTCGATGCCCTTGTCGGCCCAGTAGCGCATAATGCCGTACACTTCCTGCCGCAACTTGGGATTGTTCCAGTTCAGGTCGGGCTGCTTGCGCGAGAAAATGTGCAGGTAGTACGACCTGGTGGGCGCATCGTATTGCCAGGCGTTGTGCTTAACGTCGAAGGTGCTGTAGCGGGCCGGGGGCGTGCCTTTTTCGGCGGGCCACCAGTAGTAATAGTCACGGTAAGGGCTGGTGCGCGAGCTGCGCGCCGACTTGAACCAAGTGTGTTCGTCGCTGCTGTGGTTCACCACCAAGTCCATCACCAGCTTGATGCCGCGGGCGTGCATGCCCTTCAGCAGCGCGTCAAAATCGGCCATCGTACCAAATTGCGGCATGATCTGGCGGTAGTCGCTGATGTCGTAGCCGTTGTCGTCGTTGGGCGAGCCATAAATCGGGTTCAGCCACACCGTGCCTACGCCGATGCTCTTGAGGTAATCGAGCCGGGAAATGATGCCTTTCAGGTCGCCCACCCCGTCGCCGTTGCTGTCCTGGAAGCTGCGCGGGTAGATCTGGTACACCACGGTTTCCTTCCACCAATCGGCGCTTTGGCCTGGGGCTGCGGGTTGGGCCTCGCTGCTACTCGGTCGAAGCAACAGCAAAGCAGCAAATAGCATCAACGCAAATTCCTTCATAATAGCTAATAAGGGGTTGGAACGTACGCAAGTAGGCCGCTGGTCGCTACTGGTTAGCAGCGACCAGCGGCCTACTTGTTGGTTACCGAATGTGAGCGCTAAAGATTAGTACCCAGGGTTTTGAGCAAGAAGTGAATTAACCGCTATCTGCTGATTCGGAATAGGAAAGATGAGATAAGTAGCTGGGCTGGTTTGGGGCTTTTCTTGTATTGGCATGAGGAACTTGCCAAAGCGAATCAAATCCTGCCGGCGCCACGATTCGTTATACATCTCCCGGCCGCGTTCGTCAATCAGGTTGTCCAGTGTGACTGCGGATAGCATGCTGGCCCCCCGCGAAGGGTCTGTGCGAATGGAATTTACTATGGCCAGGGGCGTACTGCCATATGAACCCGCGCTTGTTCCAGTACCGCCACGTAGAATGGCCTCTGCTTTCATAAGTAAGATATCAGGTAAGCGCAAATGCACGAAATCATTGTCAGCTTTGTAGCTGTCGCCATTTACGAAGTCAGCAGGGTACTTGATGGGCCTGATGCCAGTTACTTCTAGATTGCGTCCGGTTTCAATAATTTTTACTTCGCGGGTAAAAACTAAAGGTGCTCCCGAGCGGTCCTTTAAAGGGGCATCGTCATTAAGATTGTACTGCTGACCAATTAAGAACCCTACGTTGACACGCTTGCCCGGATTGGCCGGGGCCCCGGGAGCCGCGTAAGCCACGCCACGTCGCTTGTCGGAAGCCTCGAACTTGTCGTAAAAATCCGACGTGGTGCACGGCCCGTTATAGCCGCTGGAGTTCTGATTGTAGTGCGACACGAAGAACCAGTGGTGCGACATATCACTGCCGGTCACGCCACCGATGTTTTCCTCCGTGAAGATGTTCTCTTTGCCGATGGTCCCGTTGTTGGGCGCAAAGTTGTCGAAGTAGTTAGGGGCAAAAGAATATTTGTTTCCATTGATAATTTCATCGGCCAGTCCAATTACTAAGTTCATGTCGGCTGCGGCAAAGGTGGGGGTAGCGCGATTGGCGTACACACCTTTATTGAGGTAGCACTTCATGAGCAGGCCGCGAGCTGCATCCTTATTAGCTTTAGTTACCGGTCCATCTGGCAAATCGTTGCGGATGGCCGTCACCTCGCTAATGATATAGTTTAGCGCGTCCAATCCCTTGCGAACTTTGGCCAACTCCAGCGTGCTCTCGCCAGGCTCACGGTAGGGCACTTGGTCAAACATGTCAAGGATCCAGTACATGGCCCAGGCCCGCAGGAACCGGGCTTCGGCTTTTTCCTGAGTGGTGGCGCTGAACTGAAGCAAGTCAGTGGCAGCAAACACAATACCGTTCAGGCCACTGAAAGTATCCTGAATGTGAATATTGTCCGCGTTCCACAACTGCTGGTGAAACTGCCGCCACACCCCGTTGTCATCCCAGTCTGGCCCGCGGGTAGGCATGATTCGTTCGTCAGTTGTTACCTCAGCGAGGGCGAACACGTTGACATTACCCTGAAATGGCCCCCGCATCGAGTTGTAGACCCCCGTCAGCAACGCTGCCGTATTGGAAGAACTGCCTCCACCGCTCCCAGTGGAGCTTTTAAGCTCCTCTTTCACACTACAGCCGTTGGTTACCTGGAGCAGTGCAAGTACTGCTGCCGCAGCTAATATTTTTTTCATGATTGATAAGTGAAGAATGGGTTGGATTACAGCGAGAAATTAATACCAAACGTGAAGACCCGGGCACTTGGGTACCCCAAATAGTCGATGCCGGTCGAGGGCACTCCGTTGATGGATTTATTGGTATTTATTTCCGGGTCAAAGCCCTTGTAGCTGGTGAGGATGAACAGGTTCTGCGCAATAGCATAGATGTTAGCCCCTTTGAGTACCGAACCAAGGTTGCCAATACCATATGAGAGAGTCAGGTTTGAGAGCTTGAAGTAGTCGCCTTTTTCCAGGAAGCGTGAGGAGGCCGTGAGCGGATTACTAATGGCTTCTTTAACTGGGTCTTGAAAATTAACCAGCGCAATGTTTTTGCCGGCTCCAATCTGTCCCACGTTGCCTACGCTGTTAAGCGTGTTATTGTAAATCAACTGGCCGAAAACCCCAGTGGCGTTAGCCGAGAGCGACAACTTGCGGTAGCGCAATGTAGTACCGACCCCTAAGAGCGTTTTGGGGTTAGGGTCGCCTACATAACGAAAAGACCCGTTATCGGCATATGACGCTTGGCCAGTGGTGGGGTCAATACCCAGAAATTGTCGGGTATAAAAAGCATTGATGGGTAGACCGCTTTGAATGACTTCGGCCAATACACCCGACAGGCCCTGCCCATTAAGTGCCCCGGTGAAGATAGTGCCCGTTAGACCCGACACGTTGTTCTTAATAAAAGTGGAATTGGCGTTGACTGTCCAGCCAAAAGCTTCGTTGTCTACAATCGTTGCATTAGCGGCAACTTCAAAACCTTTGTTAACCACTTGTCCATCGATATTTTTCCAAGTCACGACTGAGCCAGGAGGAGCCGGCAGAATGGGCACGGTGGGGTATAGCAGATCCGTGGTTTTTTTATTAAAATAATCGACGGAAATACCTAGACGGCTATTGAAGAAGCCTAAGTCAAGTCCCACGTTGTATTGGGCATCCGACTGCCACTTTAAATTGGGGTTAGGGTTATTGGACTGGCCGAGCGAACCGTTATTGGAAAAAGCATACTGTGCCTGTGCCGAGCCAGCCGGAAATTCCTGATTACCCGTGCGGCCATACCCAGCTCGTACCTTAAATTGGTTCATTGCCTTCAACTGCCAGAAACTTTCCTGGCTGACATCCCAGCCCACAGAAAACGAGGGGAAATAACCCACCCGATTATTAGGGCCGAATTTACTGCTTTCATCGCGGCGCAGGGTGCCTGTCACTAAATAACGGTCTTTATAGTTGAAAACAGCCCGACCAAAAACGGACTGCAAATGAGTAGTAGGATCCGCGAATGAAGAAGCGTTGCGGGTACCCGCATTAGAGTACTGAATGTAGTTCGTGTAGTCCAACCCGTAATTGCCAAAGCCGCCCGGAGAACCTTGCGCATTTATGCTTGTGCCCGAATAGTCGAACGTCGTGTACTCGTAGCCCAATACCGCGTTTAGATTGAGGTCCGGTACTATCTTTTTATTGAAGTTCAGCGTGTGGGCTATCTGCGAGGTGAGTAGTTCGGTGGTGCCGATAGTAGCGGAGCCCAACGGTTTATTGTTGGTCAGGTTGATGAGGTCCTGCCCGATGGAAGTGCGGCGGATACCCGTGCTATAGTTTACGCTTGCCAGCAAGCGGTATTCGAGCCAGTCAGTAATCTTATAGTAGGGCGATATACTGGCTAAAGCCGTCGATACCCGCGAGTTGTCATCGTAAAGTTCGGAGGCGGCCAGAGGGTTTATAAGGTCGCCCGCCACAATGTTTAGGGAGCCATTGGCGTTGCGGAGCGGGTTGGTCGGGTTCCACTGCAAAGCTTGGCCGATGAGGCTGCCTTGAAAACCAGCGTTGTTGGTAATAGCAGCCAACTGTTCCCGGAACTGGTTGGCTGTAACATTGAAATCAACCCCTAACTTCTTGCTGTCCAAGAAGGTGAGATTGGTAGAAACATTGGCACTATACTTTTTAAATCCAGTTTTACGCACAATGCCGTTCTGGTCTAAATAGCCTAGCGACACCCGGTAGCGGCCACTTTCGTTGCCGCCACTCAGGGCCACGTTGTAGTTCTGTAGCGAACCCTTCTGTAGAATGGTATTCAAAGCGTTTACGTCTCCTCCCTTGTCATTATTGGGGCTGGCTCCGTAATAAGTGAGGGCCTGCCTGTACTGGCTTGCATCAAGCACATCCAGACGCCGTAGGATAGAAGAAAATCCGGCCGCTGCTCCTACATCAATTTTCGCCTGTCCCGATTTACCGCGCTTAGTATTGATGAGAACTACTCCATAGGCAGCCCGTGAACCGTAAATGGCTGTGGCTGAGGCGTCTTTGAGCACAGTTACCGACTCGATGTCAGCCGGGTTAATAAAGTTAAGCGGGTTGCTATCTGGGCTGTCTCCCAGACCTGTATTACTTGCATTCAGGCCAGGCCGAGCCGTGCGCCCATCGAGCGGCACACCGTCCACTACGTAAAGCGGCTGGCCAGTGCCCGTTACGGCCGAGCTACCTCGAATTTTGACGGCAGCGGCTCCGCCGGGCTGCCCGCTAGCATTGGTAATTTGCACTCCTGAAGTGCGGCCCTGGATGAGCTGGTCGGGCGAAGTGAAGGTGCCTTTGTTGAAGTCTTTCTCGCCGATAACGGCTACAGCACCAGTTAGGTCTTGTTTCCGCGTCGTGCCGTAGCCGACCACCACTACTTCGTTCAGTGCCTGCGCATCGTCTTGTAGCGTGACGTTAACCGTAGACTTGCCCGTGATGTCGACCCGCTGTGTGGCATAGCCGACAAACGAGAAAGACAGCGTCGTTGCGCTCTCGGGCACCTGCACCTGGAAGGTGCCGTCGGGGCCGGTGCTGCCGCCTACCGAGGTTCCGGGCACGATTACCGTTACCCCTGGTATGCCGACAGACTTAGCATCCACCACCTTTCCTGAAATGGATCGGTTAGCCTGCGCTTGGCTCAGCAAAGGGAATAAGAGGACCAGGACGCTGAGAGCCAAAAGCTTTAGCAACTTTGACCGGCTACTGCCAGCCTCAGCCGCTGCCGACTGCTCATACGATTTGTACCGTTTGTACCAGTTGTTATTCATGAGTGAAAAAATGAAGTGATGGGAATAATTAAGGCATCCAACCCTGTGCAGTCCTGTGCAAACCTACCGCAAACGATTCCGTAAAAAAAATTTGAGATGTCAGCTATTTTGATCAAGCGAAAGCGAATGAAGCAAATGTACTTAACCGTTGGGAATTTGACTAGTCGTTTAATGCTAAAAAACGACGAAAAATCATTATTTTGTTTACTAAATAGGGTTCATAAAATATAGTATACTTTGTTTTAGGCTGATGGATGTATTGTGCGGAGACTGAAATGGGAACGATTGAGTAAAATAGTTGGGTAAAAAAGGAATTCGACTAGGGTACGGTCACCTGACTAAGGTTGGTGAGGTGTAGCGCTACTACTTGCGCCTCCTCGCCGTCGGCCGTCAGGGTGATGCGGCCGGTGTGCTGCTTGGGAAAAACTAAGTCCGTTAGAGTCGTTTCGCCGCTCTGTGCAAAGACTTCTACCATTGACTTATCGACCAGTAGCCGCAGCTGTAGCTGCCCGTTTTGCAGGGCCACGTGCGCCGTTTCCAGGGTGCTGGCAAACCGTGGGTGAAAGCTGACGTTGCCCGACTGCGTGCGGTCAAGCGTCAGTTCCTGCCGGGCTACGTCATAGCGCAGTGTCGTGCGCTCGGTTTCGCTTTGGAGTACATTCAGCGTGAGGGCCTTGGCTTGGCCGGGCTTTAGCGTTAATTCTAAATCGTACGACTCGCCCCGAAACGGTACTTCGAAGCCCACCGTACCGGGTTGGATCACCTTGTTTTTGAGGTTGACGGTCTCCTTGCCGAGGCGGCGCAGCTCGGGCACGGGCTGCTGCACCAGCGCCAGGCCCTGGGCGGTGCGGCGCAGGCTCAACTCGCGGGGTACGGCAAAGCCACCGCGCCACACGTCGCCGGTGGGCACGTCGGAAGCGTAGGCCCAGTTGTTGGCCCAGCCCACCAAAATGCGGCGGTTGTCGGGGGCGTCGTTAAAAGTAACCCCGGCAAAGAAATCCTTGCCGAAGTCCAGGTAGGTCGGCTCGTCGTAGGGCTGGTCCGGCACGAAGGTTTTACCATCGAACTGCCCCAGGAAATACTGCTGCCCGCGAAACTGCTCGACGGGCCCGCCGGCCGAAATCAGCAGCACCCACTTGGTGCCGCCGCCCGGCACGGGCAACTCGAACAGATCGGGGCATTCCCATTCTTTCACGGTGTTGCCGGCCCGGCCCCAGCGACTGAGGAACGTCCACTGCTTTAGGTTCTTCGACTCGTATAAGTACATCTGCTGGCGGTCGGCCTTCACGGTAGCCATCACCCACTTCTGCTGGGGGGCGTACCAAAACACTTTGGGGTCGCGAAACTCCTTGCTGTCGATGTCGAGCACCGGGTTCTGCGCGTAGCGCTGCCAGGTCCGGCCGTGGTCGAGGCTGTAAGCCAGTTCTTGCCGCTGCCGCAGGTCAACGCCTGGCCGCGACACGTGGCCGGTATAAAAAGCGACCAGCCCATCGGTCTTTCCGGCTGGAAACAGCCCTGAGGTATTGTCTCGGTCCACAACGGCACTGCCCGAAAAAATCATGGTCGTGCTGCCGTCAGGGTTCGCGTATTCGGTCAGTGCCACGGGTTCGGGGGCCCAGTGCAGCAAGTCGGAGCTGGTGGCGTGGCCCCAGGCGAGGTGGCCGGGCTTGGGGCCCTGGGGGTTATATTGGTAAAAAAGCTGGTACTGTCCGTTGGTGTATATCAGCCCATTGGCATCATTAATCCAGTTCTTGGGGGCCGTGTAGTGGTATACTGGCCGGTACGGGTCGGCGGGCGTTTGCGCTGCGCTACTGAATGCGCCAAGCAAGGTCAGCGCGGGGAGAAAAGATTTTTTCATGCGGGTCGGAAGCGGGCGGGAAGTTATACGGCAGGAGCAGAAGTGGCCAGGGCCAGTACCTGCGCTTCGGAGATGGCCGGCGTAGCGCCCTGGTAGCTCGCTACCAGTGAGCCCGCCGCGCAAGCGAAGGCCAGGTAGTCGGCGGGCAGCCGCCCGGCCAGCCAGCCCGTGAGCAAGGCCGCCAGAAAAGCGTCGCCGCTGCCGATGGTATCCTGCACTTGCACCGCAATGCCGGGACTGCGGTATAGCTGCTGCCCCACCCAGAGTGCGGCCCCGTCAGCTCCTTTCGTGACGCACACTGCTTGCAACTGAAAACGGGCCGCCAGCCACTGCAAGGCCGTTTCCTCGTCAGAACTGGCCCCAAACCAACTCGTAATCTCGGTCAACTCGTGGTGGTTGAGCTTCACAAGGTCGGCCTGCCCGAGCAGGTAGCTCACCACGTCGCGGGAGTAATGCGGCGTGCGCAAGTTCACGTCGAACACCTTGAGTTGGGCCTGTTGCAGCAGCCGGTACAGCGTCTCGCGCGAGGCCGGGCTGCGGGCGGCCAGGCTGCCAAAAACAAAGGCGTCGGCCGTTTCAGCCAGGGCCCTCAGTGGAGCCGTGTACTGAATGTAGTCCCAGGCCACGGGCTGCACAATTTTGTATGTCACTTCGTTGCTGTCGCTCAAGTTGGCTTTTACCACGCCGGTCAGGTGCGTTTCTCCGCGCTGTACGTAACAGGTAATCAATCCTTTGTCTTCTATGAAAGCCAATAGTTCGGTGCCCAGGTCGTCGTGGCCAACGCGGCTTATTAGCTGCGCATCCAAGCCGAAGTTGTGCAGGTGCACCGCTACGTTGAGTGGGGCCCCACCGGGCTGCTTGCCCGTTGGCAGCACGTCCCACAGCATTTCTCCGAAACAGGCAATGGCCATATAAGTAAAGGAGTAAATGGGTTAATGAAGCAAGGAATGAGCGGAGCGGGAGAATAGATGAGCGGGCACTATCATTCGTTTATTTTTTATCGTCAATGGATTACCAGCGTTTTTTCAACCTGCTCTAGGCTGCTGCCCTTGGTTTCGGGCATGAAGCGCAGCACAAAAATCAATTGCAGCACCATCATACCGCAGAAAAACGCAAAGGTGGGCCCGCCGCCCAACCGCTCGGCGAAGTAGGGAAAGGTGAAGGCGATGACCGTGGCCATGACCCAGTGCGTGGACGAGCCCAGGGCTTGTCCCTTGGCCCGCACGGCGTTAGGAAAAATCTCGGAGATGAACACCCAGATAACGGCCCCCTGCGAAAAGGCGAAAAAGGCAATGTACACGAACAGCAGCACCGGCACCAGCATGCCGCCAAATTGCTGGGTGTAGAAGGCCCTTGCTACCAGCCCGAGCGTTGCAATCAGCCCCGTTGAGCCGATGAGCATGAGCGTGCGCCGTCCAAACCGGTCGATGAGATTGACGCCCAGCAGCGTAAAAACGAAGTTGACCAGCCCGATGCCTGCCGATGAAAGCAGCGCTGTGCCCTGGCCCAGGCCCGTCATCTCAAAAATGCGCGGGGCGTAATAAATGATGGCGTTGATGCCCGACACTTGATTGAAGAAGGCAAAAGCCATCGCCAACAGCACCGGCGTGCGGTACTGCGAATCGAAAAGCGACCCACTCTGCTGGGCCGACAGCGACTGAGAAGTGAGGATAGCGGCCACGTCGGCATCGACCGACTCGGGGTTGATGATGCGCAGTACGTCCGTGCCTTCTTGCAGGCGGCCGTGCAGCAGCAGCCAGCGCGGGCTTTCGGGCACGCGAAACAAAAACAGCAAAAAGGCCACCGCGGGCACGGCCTGCACGCCCAGCATCAGCCGCCACGAGTGTGCGCCCACGTTGGCCAGCAGGTAGTTGGAGAGGTAGGCGACCAGAATACCAAAAACGATGTTGAACTGAAACAAACCCACCAGCTTGCCCCGCGAACGGGCCGGCGAAATCTCAGAAATATACAGCGGGGCCGTCACCGACGAGGCCCCAACCCCCAGCCCGCCCAGGAAGCGGAACACCATGAACGGCACCCATGCCGGGGCCAGCGCCGCGCCCACCGCCGACACCAGGTAAAGCACCGCAATCCAGCGCAGCGTTTGCCGCCGCCCCAGTCGGTCGGACGGGATGCCGCCGAATATGGCTCCCAGCACGGTGCCGATAAGGGCGATGGAAATCGTCAGTCCATGCTCGACGGGGCTCAGGTGCCAGAGCTGCTGAATGGCTTTTTCGGCCCCCGAAATAACGGCCGTATCGAAACCAAACAGGAAGCCCCCGAGGGCCGTGACAATCGACCAAAAAAGTACTTTGCGCTGGACCATGAGAAGCGTTGACGGAAACGATTGCGCAAAGCTCGGCTAAGCGGTTACGCAAAGACGTGCTGCTTTCCTTCAAACTATTGCAGGATTCTTACAATTAATTATATTTATTGCAAGTAGTTAAAAACAAGAAGTTTAAGGTGTTCGACCTGTCTCGCTCACTTTGGCAAATCTGTGGTAATCTGACACAACTTGCGGAATTTCATCAGTACCGGCCAGGGGCGTGCAGGGCTTTGTACTCAGAAGGCGACACCTGGTACTTGCTCTTGAAGATGGTAGAGAAGTAGGAAGGCGAGGAAAAGCCCGTTCGATAGGCAACTTCGGCAATGGTGCTGCCGTCTTGCAGCAGCAATTGCCGGGCTTTGGTAAGGCGGATGCTTTGCAGATAGTCGGTGACGCCGGTGCCGAGCAGGGCCTTCACCTTGCGGTAAAGCTGCATCTGCGACACGCCCAGGCTGCGGGCCAGGTCGTCCACGCTCAGTTCGGGCCGGTCGAGGTTGGCCTCAATAATGGCCGTGAGGTCGGCCAGAAACTTTTGGTCCACGCGCTGCGGCGCGACGGTGGGGGTGGTCACCGACAACTCGCGCCGGAAGTGCTCGCGCTGTTGATTGCGGTTGCGCAGCAGCGTGCGCAGGCTTTCGAGCAAAAAGGTGGGGTTGAAAGGCTTGGTGAGGTAAAGGTCGGCCCCGGCCTGCACGCCCTCTATTTGCTGCTCGGGCGCGTCGCGGGCCGTGAGCAGTACCAGCGGAATGTGGCTCGTGCGCCAGTCGCTTTTGAGGGCCGCCACTACCTCCAGGCCGCTCAGCTCTGGCAAACTCACGTCGCACACGATTACGTCGGGAATGGTTTCGCCGGCCAGCCGCAGGCCGGTGGCCCCGTCGGCGGCCGTGCTCACCTGGAAGTATGGCCGGAGCTTCTGCACCAAGAAGCTGCGCACCTCGTCGTGGTCTTCGATCACCAGCACCGTGGCATCGGTGCGGGCCAGCGCGGCTTCGTCGGCCGGTTCGGTTGGCTCGTCGTCGAGCAGGCCGGCCGTAGCGGGCGCGTGGGGTTGGGGCAGCTCCACGTCGAGAAAAGCCGCTGGTTTGGCCAAGGGCAAAGTCACGTCAAACGTGCTGCCGTGGCCCAGTTGGCTGCGAAACGACAGCGTGCCCTGGTGCAGCCGGGTGAGGCCTTCGGCCAGTGCCAGGCCCAGGCCCGAGCCGTTGGCCGATGGCTGGCTGCCTTGATAAAACCATTCCAGGATGTGCGGTTGGTCGCTCTCGGCAATGCCCCGGCCGTTGTCTTCAACGCTGATGTGTACCGTCTGGGTAGCCGTTACCGACTGGATGCTGACGGTAATCTGCCCGCCGTCGGGCGTGTGCTTGAAGGCATTGGAGAGCAGGTTGAACAACACTTTATCCAAAATATCGCCGTCGAACCACAGGCGAATGACCGGTTCGGCAGGCAAAAACCGGAACGTAATGCCGTGCCGGCGCGCCGTTTTCTCAAACACATCTATGATTTCGCGCACGAAGTCGACTAAGTTGCCCTCGGTGGCGCGCACGGCCATTTTACCCACGTCGATTTTGCGAAAGTCCAGGAGCTGGTTGACCAGTTGCAGCAGCCGTTGGGCATTGCGCCGCACCAGTTTCAAGTCGTGGCACTGCGCGGGCGTCAGGTCGGAGGGGCTGGTGAGCAGGTCCTCCACCGGCCCCAGAATGAGGGTGAGCGGCGTGCGCAGCTCGTGCGAAAAGTTGGTAAAGAAGCGCAGCTTGGCTTCCGACGAGCGGCGAGCTTCTTCGGCTAGCCGCTCAATCTGGTTGCGCTGGCCCCGGATTTCGGCGTTTTGCCCCTCCAGCATCCGCCGGATGCGGCGGTTGCTGCGCGACGAGCGCCACGCCAGGGCCCCCAGCAGCACGGCCCCCAGCAGGCTGGTGAGCAACAGGTACACGGTCGTTTTTTGGCTGGCGTAACGACGCAGTTGCTCTTGCAGCCGCAATTGCTGTTGCTGGATGTCCTGCCGCTGCGCGGCCAACTGCTCGGTTTGGGTGCGCACGGCCCCCACGTTGGTCGAATCCACGACCATGGTACCCAGCACGTTCTCCTTCTCGTAAGGCTCGTGGCGCAGGATGCGCAGCGCCGTGCGGATGGCTTCTTCCCCGCCCGTGGGGTAGAGCAGGGTCGCGTTCAGGGCCCCGTCCTCCACCAATTGCAAGCCATTGCCGGGCCCCGGCAGGCCATCTACTCCAATAATGCGCATACGATTCGCCCAGCCCAGCCGCTGTACCACCTGGTAGGCGGCCCGGGCCATCGGGTCGTTGTGGGCAAAAATTAAGTCTGTGTCGGGGTGCGCGCGCAGCACGGCCGGTAAGTGCCGGAGCACCGAGGCCGCTTGCCAGTCGCCGGCGAACTGCGCCACGAGTTGAACCCCGGGATAGGCCCCCAGCGCTTGGCGGAAGCCCTGGTCGCGGTCGGCGGCGGGCGACGAGCCGGGAGTGCCCAGGATTTCGAGCACGTGGCCCCGCTGGTGCAGCAGCTGCGCGGCGTAGCGGCCGGCCGTGCGGCCCACTTCTTGGTTGTTGCCGCCCACGTAGGCCGTGTAAAGGCGCGAAGTGGTGCGTCGGTCGAGAACGACTACCGGAATGCCTTGGTTGTAAGCGGCTTCGGCCAGGGCCGTCAGGGGCCCCGACTGGTTGGGCGAAATAATCAGCAAGTCAACCCGTTGCCTGATCAGCTCTTGCACCTGCTGCTGCTGCAAATTGCTGTTGTTGTGCGCGTCCAGCATTTGGAACTGAACGTTGGGATGGAAGCTCAGCTCTTTTTCCATGCCCGCCAGCATGGCCCTGCGCCAGGCATCGTTGGTCGTGCACTGCGAAAAACCGATGGTGTAAGTCGGCTCCCGGGCCAAAGGAGCGCAGCCGAACAGGAGGCCCATTAGGAAGCCTAGTAACGGCAGCCTTCGCGGTAAATGGAGCGGGCTATTCAAATTACTAACCGATAATATGGTCACAGATCCGGCCCTAAATGTAGACCTACTCAAGAAGTTAAGCTACTAGTCGTCCAGAACTGATTCACCAACGGATACCCACAAGGGGGTTTGTGGTTGCATGTTCAGCGGATTAGCCCCAGAAAGTACTCGACTACGATATTGTGTTCAAGCCGTACTGAAAGGCACGAATCTCACAAATCTGCACCGGAACCGTGCACCGGCAATGCTACGCAAGATCGTTGCGCCGGACGTTTGTGCAACACCTATGCTGCGCGGCAGCCCAGTCACTGCACCGGCCCGAATGCTTCCTTGCCCGTGCTGAATAATTGTTACTCTAACGCTGGGCCGACGGCCTGAAATAATGGCCGTAAAAATTTAAGCCGTCAACCAGCTATGGCCAACCCACGGCCCGACTGGCGCGTTACAACCCGAAAGTACTTGTTATGTCCCCCCAAGCCATGAAAATATTTCGGTCAGCCACCGCTGGGCTCCTGGGCTTGGTCATTGTTTTACTAAGCGCGTGCAATCAATCGACACCCCGGTCGGCCGTCGACAACCCCGCGCCACCGGCCACCGGCCTGCCCGGTACTTCGTCGGGGCCCCGCCCAAGCGACGAGGCCCTGAACGCACCCAGACAAACAACTGCTAGTCCAACACACCCTACCGCAGCTACCGACTCTGCCGTGCCTTTGGGTAAGCACAGTACCCCATTTGTCGGCCGGCCGGACTTGGTGCCGTCCCCCAGTGCTAGCCAGCCCTCGCCCTCGAATACGCGTGCCCATTAGTTTGCGGATAGGTTTGGCAAGCTGCGCGGCCCGCGCAACAATGTTTATTTTTTCAGACCAGTAGCTGAGAAATAGTAGGTTAGCGCGTCCACGAGTTGGCCATGGTTGTGAGTTCTGTGTCGGGTTGCAGGCCCGCCACATAGCCTTGGAAGTACGGTGCCAACGACGGGTTAGCAGCGGCGGCGTTCTGAGCCGCCTGTACTTGTTGGGCAATAAGGTCGGTGCCATTGAAAACACGCTTTACTGAAACCCGGTACGCCTTGCCATCGGCCATGCCTTCTTCAAACGCGGTGAACATGACAGTGGGGTGGGTGGTGGCCGGGGCAGCGGCGGCGGGCCTGCCCACGAGAGTAGCGCTGAGCAGAAGCAGAAAAAGGGCGTTCTGGGGGCGTAGAGTAGATTTCATAAGAGCAGGAAATTTAAAACGGTTTGCTAATAACTAAACAAAAATATTCGTTTTTCCAGATTCCAAAAAGGACACTTTTCAGTAAAATGTGACTAGCATGTAAAGTGTTTTTTATTGATCTTAATGCTTGCATTTGACACGAAACAGGTATTTAAAGCAGATAATCATAATAAGTTACAGTAAAAAATATGCTAATTTGTGACATTATACCTACTGAGAAGAAATGAAATCGATTATATATAATATGACTTCAAATACGGTATGACTAGATGCATATTAGATAAATGCAATCAAATTCAAAAAAATATTTTCTTATCTGTAGAGCTTGCTATGGAAGTGTGCTTCAACCATTAGGCCCCCATGCAGCGTTTGGGATGTCTTTGCCATGCATGACATCTGGCCGCACTAGATGCCGCTTGCATGCTTGGAAAATGTATGAGTTACGCCAAGCCCTTTTAGTAGGCCTCCGACAGAATAATTAGTAGAGAATGTAACCCGAGCTCGTCTACGGCGTATATAACCACCACAGCGTTGCTGTCTACGATCTGAATTAATTCTTTTTCCCACCTTTCACTTTAAAATAAATTGCCATGAAAGCATCAAGAATTTTTCTCGCCGCCCTACTGACTGCTGGTGTAACCGGTGTATCGATGGCTCAGACCACGCCAGGTAGCAGTGGTAGCGGAACCACTTCCGGTTCCACCACGCCAATGCCGAGCACCACGACCACTACCACGAGCCCGACCCAAACGCCTAGCACTGGTACAACCACCGGCACTACGAGCGGTAGTTCGACGGGCACCGGCACCATGAGTACGGGCTCGGACACTGGCACCATGAGCAGCGGCACTACCGGCAGCGACAAAATGTCGACAGGCAAGAAGTCCAAAAGCTCAACCCGCCACGGCAAAGGTAAAATGAAGTCGAAGCCAACGACGACGAACTAGTTTCTGTTTCGGCCATAAGCCGGCCAAGAACGAATAACACGGCGGCTGTTTCGCATAGAAACAGCCGCCGTTTTGCTTTTACTCATCTCTAACTAGCTTGGCTATGAAAACTATTGTATTGGTAATGATTATGTTAGCGACTGTTACGGCAGTTCAAGCCCAAACTATTCCGTTGAATCCAACGGCCCCGGTGCGCAGCGGTGATCAGGGCCAAACTGCCGTGCCGCCCCTCAACCCAGGGCTGAACCAAAGCACTATTCAAGGCCCTCCGGAAGTGCAGCGCACCCTTACCAACCGCGATGCGCAGGCCACGCAGCTCGACCCAGAAGCGGGCTTTGCGCCGGCTAGTACGCCAGAAAACTCGCCCACCACAGTGCCCGATGTGCGTGAGCAACCATTGATTCGGCAACAGCCCCGTCGCGAGTCAACGGATGTGGTACCAAGCCGTGACCGGAACAGCCGCAGCAGCAAAACGCCCTACTAGCCCGAGCTACCAGCCAGGAGAAAGCCCCGCCACAGCAACTGTGGCGGGGCTTTCTCCTGGCTGGCAAAAATTATTCGCCGGCCCGCTCGGCATGAGCTTTCAGGTCGGTGCCGTGGCGGCGTAGCAAATCGGCCAACTCAAAAAGCGAGCTTTTAAGGTCGACGGGAGCCCCAACGGCGGCTTCGCTGGTTTGGTCGCCTAGTAGGCTTAAGGACTGAGCGATGGCAGCCGGGTTGAACGCGCCGCTGGTGAGCAGCGATTGCAGATTGCCAAGCTCGCGGGCAATGTCCTGGGGGCCCGGCTCGCCGCTTTGCAGAAACTGATGCTGCCAAGTTTCGGTATTGTCCATGGCCGAGCCCAGGGGCAAGCTGGTAAGGCCGTTTTTGAGGGCGCTGATGGTGGCGTTCAGGTGGTCGGAGGGCATAAGCTTGGAGGTGAAGAAGAGAAAAGAGGTATGACTGGTTACGCGACCTTGGGGGCCCGGGCGCGTTTGGCTTTGGCAGAAACTTTGAGGTCGGGCGGTAGGACCAGGGGTGGCACAGGCCCGGTGGGGGCCGCGCCCACCAGGCCCAGCTCGCGCAAGATGGCCACGGCTCGCAAGGCACTGGCTTCTTTGTCTTTGATTTCGAACATCATATCAAAGTCAAGCCCGTGCAGCTCGGCCAGAAAGCCGCGAAATAAATCTTCGACCAGCGAAACCGTGTGCTTTCCCTTGCGCTCGGCGGGGGCCTGCGAGCTGTAGTCCATCATGGGCACGCCGTCGGCCGTGGGGTGCCAGGTGGCGGCGGCCAAGCGCAGGGCCTCGGCCATGGGCTCGCCGTGGTTGAGGCATTCGTGGTGGAAGTTATCGAACAGGATGGGGACCCCGGTGCGGGCGTGCAGATCCAGGCAATCGCGCAGGCTGAACAGCCGGTCGTCGTTTTCGACCACTACCCGCGCCCGCACGGCGGCCGGCAGCGTAGCGTACACGGCCGCAAACCGGCTGATGGCCAGCTCACGGTCGCCGTACAGGCCCCCCACGTGAATCTGGAGCTTTGCGGTTCCGTCCAGTTCCATCAAATCGAGCATCGAGCCCTGGTACATCAACTCCGCGATGCTGCGCCGCACGATGGCGGGGTCGGGCGAGTTCAGCACCACGAACTGGTCGGGGTGGAAGCTCACGCGCAAGCCTTGGGCCCTGATGTACTGCCCCAAGGCCCGAAAATCAGCCCCAAAGTGCGCCTGCCAGGGAAAAGTGTTCACCTCGTGCGAGCCGAAGGGCACCACGCCCGAGCCCATGCGAAAGAAAAGCAGGCCCTGGGCCGCGTTCCACTCCAGCAAGCGGCGCAGGCAAGCCAAATTGGCTGCCACGGCTGCCACCAGGCGCTCCTCCGAATAGGAGGCTAGGCGAAAAGTGTTGGCGGCGCTGCAATCCATCGCCTCGTTCACGCAGGGATACCCGATTTTCATCCCCGTGCTTACGCGAAGCCCCGGCCTGGGTTGGGCCAGACGGTAACTGGCGTTGCCAGCAGCTCGGACGCATCCGTGCGCTACGGCTCGTAGCCGCGGTTGTCTTTGAAGGCCTTGTTGTACTTGGCGCGGGCTTGGCGGTCCTTTTCAGCTTTGTCGGCGGCTTCCAACTCTTTCACCTTGCGGCGCTGCTTGCCTTCGCGCGAAAATTGTTCGTAAAGCAAGCTCACCGGGCTTTCCAGCGTGGGTACCGGGGCCTTTGGGGCGCTCGAATCGACGGGGAACATGGGCTTGGGCTTGGGCGGGCGCTTGGCCCCGCTCACCACCGGCGGCGCGGGGCGCTTCATGTTGCGCAGAGCCCGGTTGATCATCGCCCGGTCAGGGCGGTCGCTATTCACCCGCACCTCGCTCAGGCGCACGCTGTCGCGCTGGAGCTGCATCTGAATGACGAGCTGCGAGAGGCCCGTGCCGCCCAGCGGCAGCCGCCGGGCTTTGTAGCCCACGGCTCGAAACAGCAGTGTGTCGGTGTTCAGCGCATCAATTTCAAACTCGCCCCCCAGTCCCGAAGCCAGCCCGCGCTTGGTGCGCTGCACTTGCACCGTAGCCCCCGGAATGGCCTGGCGCGATTCGAAGGCCGAAATAGTACCGCTCACGCGCACCTGCTGGGCCCGGGCCGGCAGGGCCAGCCCGGTCAACAGGGCCACCACCCAGAGCCAGCCGCGGTGCATCAGTCCGGTAAATTGCAACTTTATCAATAGCTATAGAACGCAAAAGACGGCCCGAGGGCCTCACTAAAGAGCAAAGAAAGGCCCGCGCCGTTGCAGACGCGGGCCTAAGTAGACGAACGGGCCGGAACCCCCGGCCAACTACCTGCCTTATTGCTTCAGTTTCGAACCGTCGCCGTCTTTCACTTTTACCTTGCCATCGGATTTTACCTTGATTTTGGCACCGTCGGTCAGCTTGGTTTTCGACTTGCTTATAGTACCACTGGCGGCATCGGTCGAGGTGCTCATGGCGTTGTCGGAAGTGCTGCCGCTCATCGCGCTGTTATTATTAGTAGCGGCGTCGTTGCTGCCCGTGTTCGAGCCGGACGAATCAGCCGACATCGACGACGAGGCGTTGCTGTCGTCGCTCATGTAGTTATTCTCGTCGTAAGTAGAGCGGCTCGACTCATACGACTTGTACTGAGCGGGGTCGGTGTAGATGCCTTTGAAATCGATATCGGTGGCCGTGGTGGCATCGCGCATGGCCGCGGCCATGCCGGTGGTATCAGAGGCGTACTTGGTGTGCAACTCGCCGTAGCGCTTCGAGCGGTTGTAGTAAGCCGTGCGAATTTTCTCGCGCGTGGCCGCGTCCGTAATTTTCATGTCGGCCGCGTACTTGTCGGCAATGCGCTGCGAGCGAGACTTGTACGCCGCGTCGGTGTACATCGTGTTCGACGTCATCGTGGACTTCATGGCCGTCGAGTCGCCGGGTGTGCCCGCGGTGGTCGTGGTATCGGTCGTTTTTGTTTGCGAACACGAGGCCAGCGACAAGGCTGCACCGGCGACGAGGAAGAGGTAATTTTTCATGGTGAGTGAGAAGGAACAAATTAAATAATCTACGGTCGCTATACGGGACGCGTTTCGTCAGAGTTGGCCGGGGCCGCAGCCTCAAGAGCGCCGCAACTCAAATACCGTGATTTCAGGCAGGAAGCCCACCCGGCCAGGGTAGCCGAGGTAGCCCAGGCCCACGTTCACGTATAGCTTCTGGGGCCCCTGCTCGTACAAGCCGGCCCACTCTTTATAGCTGTACTGCACCGGGCTCCATTTGAAAAATGGCAGGTTCACGCCAAACTGCATGCCGTGCGTGTGGCCGCTGAGGGTCAGGTCGATGTCGGAGTAATTCAATACCTGCGCCTCCCAGTGCGACGGGTCGTGCGAGAGCAAGATTTTGAACGGCGCGTCGCCGCTGGTCGCGTGGGCTTTGGCTAGGTTACCGTATGAGTAGAAATTGGGGTGAGCACTGATATTTTGCACCCCAATAATCGCTATTTTGTCGTCGCCCCGCGTGATGGTGTAGCTGCTGTCGTTGAGGAGCGTCCAGCCAATCTTAGCGTGATTTTGCATCAGCCGGTCCAAATTGGTTTGCCATAAAGCGCGGTTGTCACGGAATGCTTGCACGTAGTCGCCGTAATCGTGGTTGCCAAGGGTCGAAAAAATCGGCAGCTCCGACGTGATTTGTTGCAGCGCCGGAATATGGGGCTCGACCTCCGTGGCGCGGTCGTTCACCAAGTCACCGGTCATCAAGATCAGGTCAGCTTTTTGGGCGTTGATGAACTTCACGGCCCGCTGCAGCGGCTCAGTAGAATTGAAGCTACCCGTGTGCAAGTCAGAGATTTGCAGCACTTTAAAGCCGTCGAACGCTGGCGGCAGGTTGGGATATTTCAACACTACGCGGCGCACCTGGTAGTCGGTGGCCCCGCGCACCATGCCCCACAGCAGCGCCACAAACGGCACGGCCCCCAGCCCGAGCACAACTTTGGCCATAAACTCGCTGCGCGGGATGGCCGGCGCGTTGGTGCCCGCTGGGGCCCTGCCAGTCGCCACGGCCCACCGCCCCAGGCGCACCAAGTCTTCGCCCAGAAACGGCAGCAGCATCAGCAGCTTGGCGGCCAGGAAGAGCAGCGGCAGCGCCATGAGGTAGCTTTTGACGACCGTGTGGCCGTCGTGGCGCGTGGTGCCGGCCCAGTAGGCCAAGACCCACGCGCCCAGGGTGAGCAACCAGTAAGTAGCCGCCAGGGCCCGCCGGGGGCCCGCGTCGAGGTGTTGGGTAAGGGTGCGGGCGGCCTGGTAGCCGTACCACTCGGCCAGCAGCACGGCCGCCAATAGTATCCACATAACAAAAGGATTTCGCATAAAAGGAAAAGCAGGGAGGCAAGGATGCCGGCCCCATAAACGTAAAAGGCCGCCTTTTGCTTGGCCAAGGCCTAAATTTCAGGTCCTAACCAACGCTGCTTTGCATGGAAGTGTCTGATAATATGGCCGAAGAATCGTCCAGGGCCTACGCTGCCCCGGCGGCCCTGGGCATCAAAAGCTGGGCTGAGGAAGACCGGCCCCGCGAGAAACTCATGGCCAAGGGCCGCGCTGCCCTTTCCGACGCCGAGTTGATTGCCATTTTGCTGGGCTCGGGCACGGTCAAGCTTTCGGCCGTCGACGTGGCCAAGCTCATGCTGCAAGGCGTAGGCAACGACCTCAACGAGCTAGCCCGCCAGAGCGTGAAGCAACTCTGCCGCCACCCTGGCATCGGCGAGGCCAAGGCCATATCCGTAGTGGCCGCCCTGGAACTGGGCCGCCGCCGCAAGGAGGCCGACGCGCCCGCCCGCGCCACCATCACCTGTTCGCGCGATATCTACAACCTCGTGCGCCCCAACTTGATGGACCTGCCGCACGAGGAATTCTGGGTGATCTTGCTGAACCGCGCCAACGTGGTGATGCGCAAAGTAGCCATCAGCCAGGGCGGCGTGGCCGGCACCGTGGCCGACCCAAAAATGATTTTCAAAGAGGCCCTGGAGCAGCTGGCCAGCTGCATCATCCTGGTCCACAACCACCCCAGCGGCAACCGCCAGCCCAGCACCGCCGACCTGGCCCTCACTAAAAAGCTGCGCCAGGCTGGCGACTTCCTTGATTTGCCCGTGCTCGACCATCTTATTTACACTGACCGCGGCTACTACAGCTTCGCCGACGAAGGAGTCCTCTAAATCGCGGATCATATTGATTAACCGTGATTTCGCTGATTGAAATGGGCAGCATCAACCGCGCAATTTTTGCTAAGCGCCACGCGAAACTACCGCTTGGCGATTTTCTATTTTATGAAAACCAAGCTTTTAATTATCGGTGGAGCGCTGGCCGTGATAGGTTTCTCGGTGCTGGACATTGCCCAGGGCCCCGACCCGTACTTCGCCAAAGTCCAGCAGGCCCGCAAAGCCAAAAACCGCGCTTTTCGCCAAGGCAACGAGTCGCCGCTGACAGAGGTGCAGCGCCCGCAGTTTGACAGCCTCAAATATTTCGCACCCGATAAAAAATACGTCATTACCGCCCAATACACGCCCCTGGCCCGCCTGAGCCCGGTGGCAATGCAGATGAGCGACCGCCGTACCGAGCAATACATGCCCTGGGGCCGCGCCACGTTTGAGCTAGGGGGCCAGCGCCAGCAGCTCACACTGTTCCGCAAAGCCCAGGATTCCACCCTGTTTGTGCCCTTTGCCGACCGCAGCAACGGCCGCGAAACCTACGGCGGCGGCCGCTACCTCGACACCGCTGTGCCCACTGAAAACGCCACGAGCATCGTGCTGGATTTCAATCGAATATACAATCCTTACTGCGCCTACAACAACGAGTACAGCTGTCTAATCCCACCCGCCGAAAATCGCCTGACCGTGGCTTTGCCGGCCGGCGAAAAGTCGTTTCACGACTAGCTTCCCGTGGGCCCAAACCGCTCGGTGCGAATGGATTCGTCGGGCAGGCCCTGGGCTTGGAGCAGCGTGGCGGCGCTTTCCACCAGCCCGGTGGGCCCGCAGATGTAGCACTGCGGCGGACCGGGCAGGTGGCCTGCCGCCTCGGCCAGCATGGCCGCGTCGATGCGTCGCTGGTAGCCGGCCCAGCCGGCCGGGGCCTGGCGGGTGTAGGCGAGCAGGAGCGTGAAAGCCGGATCGGCCTGGGCTAAGCTTTCCAGTTCGTGCTGATAAATAGCTTCTTCCGGGGTGCGCACGCTGAACAGCAGCACGGCCGGGTTGCGCAGCCCAGCGCGTTGGCGGTGGCGCAGCATGGCCATCAGCGGCACTACGCCCGAGCCGCCGGCCACCAGCAGCAACGGCGCGTCGGGGGCCCCGGCGGGCCACACAAAATAGCCACCGATGGGCCCCCGTAGCTCCAACTGGTCGCCCACGGCCACGCCTTCGAACAGGTAGCCCGACACCTCACCGTCGGCAATCAGCTCCACGGTGAGGGCAATTTCGCCGGTTTGCTCCGGGGGCGAGGCGATGGAGTAGCTGCGCTCGGTTTGGTAGCCGTCGGGGGCCGTCAGGCGCAGGTCGTAGTGCTGGCCAGCGCGGTGGGCCGTCCAATGTGGTAGACTAAGGATGAAGGTTTTAACGCGGGACGTTTCGGGCGTGATGGCCGTGACGGTGCCGATTTGCCAGTCGAGCCGGCTCACAAGCGGAAGCTGGACTGGTCCGCTTCCTCGTCGTCGCTGCCGTAGCGCTGCTCCTTCCACGGGTCGCCGTACATGCTGTAGCCCGCCTCTTCCCAGAAGCCCGGCTTGTCGTCGGCCATGAAGCGCAGGCCCTGCACCCACTTGGCGCTTTTCCAGAAGTAAAGGTGGGGCACCACCAGCCGCGCGGGGCCCCCGTGCTCAGCGGCCAGCGGCTTGCCTTCGTACTGCAAGCCAATGAACGCCTGACCGTTGCGCAGGTCGGCCAGCGGTAAATTGGTAGTGTAGCCGCCGTAGGAAAACGCCGTCACAAACTGCGCCTCGGGGCGGAGCTGCACGTGTTCGAGCAGCGTGTCCAGGCTCACGCCGCGCCATTTGGTGTCGAATTTCGACCACTTCGTGACGCAGTGAATGTCGGGGGTGAAGTCCTGCTGCGGCAGGGCGTTGAACTCGTTCCAGCTCCATTTCACCGAGTTTTCCACCAGGCCTTCGAGTCGAAACTCCCAGTTGGTCAGGTTGATGCGCGGCGTGGGCCCCGCTGTGAGGACTGGAAAGTCCTGGGTTTCGTACTGGCCGGGCGGCAGCTTGTGGGGGCCGTCGGTGGACCGCTTGGCGCGGAAGCCTTGGTTGACGAAGGGCATGGGCGAAGAAATGATGGCCGGTGAAGGCAAAGTTGCAAGGCGGTTGGCAACTTCCGTCAAGCAAGCCGATTAGCTGCCGATCGGAGCAAACACAAGATACGACTTAGGCCCCTATTCAGTCATTCTGCCTCGCTGTACCTTTGCCTTGGTTGAACGACAACAATTTATCCTTCAGCCATTAAATATTTCCCCGATGCGCATCTCCTACGACTGGCTCAAAACGCTTATTTCCACCGATAAAACCGCCGCCGAAATCGGGGCCCTGCTCACCGGCTCCGGGCTGGAAGTGGAGAGTCTGGAAGAGTTGGAAAGCGTTCCGGGCGGGCTGCGTGGCGTGGTGCTGGGCACGGTGCTCACCCGCGAGAAGCACCCCGACGCCGACAAGCTCAGCCTGACCACCGTGGACGTGGGCGACGGCACCGCGCGCCAAATCGTGTGCGGGGCCTCCAACGTGGCCGCGGGCCAGCGCGTGGTGGTGGCCCTGGACGGGGCCACGCTGCACCCCACGGTGGGCGAGCCATTCAAAATTAAGAAGAGTAAAATCCGTGGTGCGGCCTCCGAAGGCATGATTTGCGCCGAAGACGAAATCGGCCTGGGCACCTCGCACGCCGGCATCATGGTGCTGGATACCGACCTGCCCAACGGTACGCCTGCCGCCAATTACTTCGGCCTGGGCACGGATACGGTGTTCGAAATTGGCCTCACGCCCAACCGCGCCGACGCCGCCTCGCACTACGGCGTGGCCCGCGAGCTGCGCGCCCTATTGCACCGGCCCGCCCACCTGCCCGACGTGAGCGGTTTCCAGGCCCCCATTGGCGGCGATAATATTGGTGTGACCATTGAAGATACCGACGCTTGTCCGCGCTACGCCGGCTTACTGCTTGATAACGTGCAGGTGAGGCCCTCGCCCGAGTGGCTCCAGCGCCGCCTGCGCAGCATCGGTCTTTCGCCCATCAACAACGTGGTGGACGTGACCAACTTCGTGCTCCACGAACTGGGCCAGCCCCTGCACGCCTTCGACGCTGACCGGATTGATGGCGGTAAGATTCGAGTGAAGCGAGCAGATGAGTTTTTAAATCAGTTTGAAACATTAGATGGAGTAGCACGCAAGCTAACAAATGATGATTTGGTGATTGCTGATGCGGAAGGCTATCCAATGGCCCTAGCCGGCGTGTTTGGCGGCAAGATCTCGGGCGTGGGCGCCACCACCACCCGCGTGTTCCTCGAAAGCGCCTACTTCGCGCCCGCCGCCGTGCGCCGCACCAGCCAAACCCACGGCCTGAAAACCGACGCCTCATTCCGCTTCGAGCGTGGCACCGACCCCAATATGGTGTTGTTGGCCCTGCAACGTGCGGCCCTGCTGCTGCAAGAAGTGGCCGGGGCCCGCCCCGCCGCGCCGGTCGTGGACGTGTACCCCGTGCCCATCGGGCCCACGGCCGTGCGCCTGCGCCTGCCGCGGGTCGGGCAGTTGGTAGGTCAATACATCGAGCCCGTTCGCATTCGGCAGATTTTGAATGATTTGGACATCATCATTGCCGCCGAAACCACTAACGCGCAAGGCCAGGAAGAATGGGCCCTGGCCGTGCCGCCGCACAAAGTGGATGTGACCCGTGAAGTCGACGTCATCGAGGAAATTCTGCGCATTTACGGCTACAACAACGTGGCGCTGCGGCCCCACAACTCGGCCACGTTCCTGGCCAAATTCCTCAACCCCGACCCCGAAGTGCTGCGCCAAAAGATTGCCGCGCTGCTCAGCGGGCAGGGCTTCTCGGAGATTCTCACCAACTCGGTGGTGAACGCGGCCTATTTCGAGGGCCCCGGCGAAGCCGATGCGACCATCGTGCGCCTGCTCAACCCCAACAGCGGCGAGTTGAACGTGTTGCGCCCCTCCCTGCTGCCCTCGGGCCTCGAAACCGTGCGCCATAACCTCAACCGCCGCCAAAAAGACCTCAAGCTCTACGAGTTCGGCAAAACCTACCAACGCCGCGCCGACGGCGGTACCGACGAGCGCAACGTGCTGGCCCTGTACCTCACCGGCAACGCCACCGCGGAAACCTGGCAGCATGCGGCCCGCAAAACCGCTTTTCCCGACCTGGCCGGGGCTGTGGCGCAGGTGCTGGGGGCCCTGGGCCACGCCCAGCCCGGGCAACAGCCCGCCACCCACCAGTATTTGGCCGGTGGCCTCGCTCTGCTGGCTCACAACCAGCTGGTAGCCCAGGCGGGGGCCGTGGCCGCGCCTTTGCTCAAGCGCCTCGATGTGGGCCAGCCCGTGTGGTACGCCGAACTGGACTGGGACGCGCTGGTGCGTAAGTACAAAGCCGCCCTGGTGGCCCGCGAGCTGCCCAAATTCCCCGAAGTGCGCCGCGACCTTAGCTTGGTTGTGGACCAAAACGTGACCTTCGACCAGCTGCGCCGCATTGCCTTGCGCACCGAAAAGAAACTCTTGCAGAGCGTAAACGTGTTCGACGTGTATGAGGGCCCTAACCTGGGCACGGGTAAAAAGTCGTACTCGGTGAGCTTCGCCTTGCAGGACTTTTCGCAAACGCTTAGCGAGCAGGCCATCGACCAAGTGATGCAACGGCTAATCGGGCAGTTCGAGCAGCAGGCCGGGGCTTTGATTCGGAAGTAGAGTATCGTAGAACGGAGTGGCACGCCGTTTTTGCTTTCACTGCGTCCCAAAACGGGTGTCACTCTATTCTACAAGTGCGAGTGTAAGTCGCGCTGTACCTTACGTCCCGAAAAAAACTTACCCCTTTGGCATCGTCCCAACAACTGGCCCAACTCGACCGCCTGGAACGGCAGGTGACCACCTTAGTGGCTGCCTATCAGCAATTGCGCGAGGAATTGGCCGATGCCAACACCACCGTGCAGCAGCTGCGGGCCGACGTGCGCGAACGGGACCGCCAACTCAAAGACCGACAAAACCAGGAAAATATCGTTAAACTTGTGCAAACCATAGCTGGGGAACCCACCCACGCCAACGAATTAAAACAACGCCTCAACGAATACATCCGCGAACTGGATAAGTGTCTTGCCTATTTGAAGGAATAACTCGATTTTTCATCAACTGACGCTTTATGAGCGAGTTAGCCATAAAAATCCGCATTGCTGACCGCGACTACCCCATGCGGGTGGAAGTGGCCGACGAAGAGCGCCTCCGCCTAGCCGGCCGCCAATTGGGCGACCGACTGCGCGAGTTTCGCGAGCAATACGGCATTCAGGACAAGCAAGACTTGCTGGCGATGGTGGCCCTGGCCACGATGGCCGACCAACTGAAAGTGAGCAAAGAGAAAGATGGTACCGACGCGGCGCTGACCGAGCGCCTGGCCCGCCTCGACGGGCTATTGTCGGGCGTGGTGCTGGCGGCTTAGGCCGCCGGCACTGGCACACGTTGGCCCGGACCGGGCGCGGAGGCGGCAATGTGCCGCGCGGCGCTGGGCCAGGCAGGGGGATTTTGCCGGTTATGGTTTTTGAACCTTTTCAAAACCATAACTACATGTCAACCATACTAATATACTGTTTGCTGGCCGCCGTGGTCGCCCTTGTGGCGGGCCTGGTGGTGGGCCGGCAGCTGGCCGGCAAAGCCCGCCAGGACCTTGAAGGTCAGGCGCAAGCCAAGGCCCAGCAAATTTTGCAGGAAGCCGAGGAGAAAGGCAACCGCATCCGCGAAGAGCGCATTCAGCAGTCGAAAGACAAGAACCGCCAGCAGCGCAACGAATTTGAGCAGGAAAGCCGTCGCCTCAAAACCGAGCTGGAAACCGAGTTGACCCAGCGCCGCCAGGGCGTGATTGAGCAGGAACAGAGCATCAAAAAGCTCACCGAAACCACGCAGCGCCAGCTTGAACAGCTTCAGCGCAAGGAAAAAGAGTTGGACGGGGCCCGCGAAAAAAACCAGGCCGACACCCAGCAGCTGCGCGACAAAATCGAGGACCAGGACGAGAAGCGCCGCGCCGCGCACGAGGCTACCCTTGCCGAACTGAAACAAAAAGAGGAGGAAGCTGATAACCAGCTTCAAACGGTGCAGCGCCAGCTTGAAACCGTGGCCAACCTCACCGCCGCTGAGGCCCGCGAGCAGCTCGTGGAATCGCTCAAAAACGAGGCCCAGCTACAGGCCAGCTCTTTCATCAAGGACACGGTGGCGCAGGCCAAGCTGACGGCTACGAAAGACGCGAAGAAGATTGTGCTCGAAACCATTCAGCGCACGGCTTCGGAGCACGCCATTGAGAACTGCGTGTCGGTGTTTAACATTGAGAGCGACGACATTAAGGGCAAAATCATTGGCCGCGAAGGGCGCAACATTAGGGCCCTGGAGGCGGCCACGGGCGTGGAAGTGATTGTGGACGACACGCCGGAGGCCATCATCATCTCGGGTTTCGACCCGGTGCGGCGCGAGATTGCCCGCCTCTCACTGCACTTGCTGGTGAAGGACGGCCGCATTCACCCGGCCCGGGTGGAGGAAATCGTGGCCAAAACGACCAAGAAAATTGAGGAGGAAATCATCGAAATCGGTGAGAAGACCATCATCGACCTCGGCATTCACGGCTTGCACCCCGAGCTGGTGCGCATGGTGGGCCGGATGCGTTTCCGCTCGTCGTACGGCCAGAACCTGCTGCAACACAGCCGCGAAGTGGCCAACCTCTGCGCCACAATGGCCGCCGAGATGGGCCTCGACGTGAAGAAAGCCAAGCGTGCCGGCCTGCTCCACGACATCGGCAAGGTGAGCAGTGAGGAGCCCGAGCTGCCACACGCCATCCTGGGTATGGAGATGGCGAAGAAGTACAAAGAGCACCCCGACGTGGTGAACGCCATTGGGGCCCACCACGACGAGATGGAGATGACGGCCATGATTTCGCCGCTCGTGCAGGCCTGCGACGCCATTTCGGGCTCGCGCCCGGGGGCCCGCCGCGAAATGATGGAAAGCTACATCAAGCGGCTCAAGCAGCTGGAGGAAACGGCCAGTGCCTTCAAAGGCGTCAACCAGTGCTTTGCCATCCAGGCCGGCCGCGAGCTGCGCGTAATGGTGGACGCCGAGAACGTGACCGACGAGCGCGCCGCCGAGCTGAGCTTCGAGATTTCGCAAAAAATTGAGAAGGAGATGCAGTACCCCGGCCAGATCAAAATCACCGTGATCCGGGAGATGCGTGCGGTGGCTTATGCCAAGTAGGCCGTCTTGTTTCAAAATTTGCCAAAGCCCCCGTAGCCGTTGCTGCGGGGGCTTTTTGATTTATTATTGCAAGGGTGGTGTGCCGATGCAACTGTGGGTAGGACGTAGTTAATCAAACCAGTGCCACCTGTGAATTAACTGATTGCCCGAATGAAGCGACAATTATTGGCCAAACTATGCCTGACTTTGGCCTTGCCGCTGGGTCTCGGACTAACGGGCTGTGCCGTGTACATGCCCATGCAGTGCGCAGCCCCCACCGTCCACGACGAGGGCCAGGCAGAGCTAAGCGGCAGCTTTTATTTCAACAAACGCATTGAATTTGGAGTGAACTACTCGCCTGTGCGGCATGTGTTGGTGCGGGCCGCCGGGGGCGGTATGGGCGACCGCGCCGACAGTTCGTACTACCGTGGCAGCCAGTACGAAACAGCGCTGGGTACCTATTGGCCAATCGGCAAGCGGGTGCTGTTGGGGGCCCTGGGCGGATTCGGGCAGGCGCACGGCCAAGCCCGCTACGAGGCCAGCAACTACCTCCTGACCCGCCCAACGCAGTACCAGTTCGATGCCCGGTACAATAAAATTTTTGGCGAGGCTTACGGCACGGTGCGTGTAGGGCCTGCCGTTAGCTTGGGCATAGCCTACCGGCTGACCCGGGTGCAGTTTACTGGTTTGACAAATTTGGGACAAGCGCTGAATATCAATAATATGCTTCGCGGCGAACCCATGTTTTTTGTGCGGGGCGCGTTTGGCAGCAGCCCTGGCGGTGTGCGGCCCATGTACGTGCAGTTTGGAATGGGCACATCACAGGTGCTGAATTGGGCGTGGTCTGCCCACGATGCCGGGCCGGAAGCGCAGGTATTGCAGCCGCGCGCTTACTTTACGCTCGGACTGGGGTTGTCCCTGAATTCGCTGTTTCAGCGGCCCTGAGTGCGCGTGGCCCTGCTTTCCGTGTTCCATGAAATATTTTTTTGTGTTGGTGCCAGCGGCGCTGCTTTCGGCTTGTGCCACCAATCCGTACCGGCTCACCAATAAGTCGTACCGGCGGCAAGCCAAAGCCTACGCCCGCACCCTGCGCGCCCAGCCGCAGTTCAGCGCAGGCCCCGACAGCCTGCCCCAGGCCCCGTATTGGGTGGGCACCACCAACTTCAACCTGCGCAAGCCCAATTTGGTCATTATCCACCACACGGCGCAGCATTCGACGGATGAAACGCTGAAAACCTTTACGTTGCCGCGCACGCAGGTGAGCGCGCACTACGTGATTGGGCGTGATGGCCGCACGTTTCACTTGCTGAACGACTACCTGCGGGCCTGGCACGGCGGCGTGGCCCGCTGGGGCAACGACAACGACGTTAATTCTTCGTCCATCGGCATCGAGCTGGATAACGACGGCACCGAGCCTTTTGCCGAGCCGCAAATTAAAAGCCTGTTGGTGGTGCTCAGGTACTTGAAAAAGACTTATAACATCCCAGCTGCCAACTTCATCGGCCACTCCGACATCGCGCCTACCCGCAAGAACGACCCCAGTGCCAGTTTTCCCTGGAAGCGGCTGGCCGACAACGGCTTCGGTTTGTGGTATGACGAAGCGGCGCTGCGCGATACGGTGGCGGGGGCCCCGGCGGCCGCGTTTTTTCCCGCGCCCGCCGACAGCACCGTCCGGCCCGGCCCCGTTGACGCTTTCGACCCACGCGAGGCGCTGCGCATCATCGGCTACGACACCAAAGACATGGATGCGGCCATCACGGCCTTCAAACGGCATTTTGTGCAGCACGAGGTAAACGCGGTGCTGACATCGGAAGACCGGCGCATTCTGTACAATCTGTACAAAAAATATCTGTAATCTCTCGCTGCTATTTTCCGGGCTCTAACCTGGAAAATAGGTTGTTCAGAGCCTCAGCCCAGGTGGGGTGGGCAAAAATCATTTCTCTAAGAACCGGGTACTTCAGGCGGCCAGCCATGGCGATTTCGAGCATGGCCATGACCTCGGCCGCGGCGGCCCCCACGATGGAAGCCCCAAGGATGCGGTCATCGGGGCCCACCAGCACTTTCCAAAAGCCTTGAAGCTCGCCGGTTTGCTGGGCGCGGCCGATGCTCGTCACCGGCATTTTCGCCACCCGGTAGGGCTGTTTTTTCTCCCGTGCCTGGCTCTCGCTCAGGCCGATGCGGGCCACTTGGGGCTCGGTGAAGATGCAGTAGGGCAGGGGCCGCTGCCGGGCCGAGCGGCGCTTGCCGTGCAGCAGCGCGTCGCGCACGATGCGGTAGTCGTCGTAGGAAATGTGCGTGAATTGGGGCCCGCCGTGCACATCGCCCAGGGCGTACACGCCGCGCACGTTGGTTTGCAGGTTGTCGTTGACTTGCACGAAGCCTTGCTCGTCGGTGGCGATGCCAGCAAAGCCCAGGCCCAGGTCGTCGGTGTTGGGGCGGCGGCCGGTGGCCACCACTAGGTGGGTGCCGCGCACGCGCCGCTCGCCCTGGCGCGTGTGGGCCGTTAAAGTGATGTGGCCGTTGGAGCCCTGGCCGACGTGGCGCACCTCGGCTCCCATTACGAATTCAATGCCCTCGGCACCCAGCGCGGCTTGCAAGGCCTCGCATACGTCATCGTCTTCACGCTCCAGCAATTGGGCATTGTGGTCGATGATGGTGACGCGGCTACCGAAGCGTCGGAACATCTGGCTGAACTCCAACCCGATATAGCCGCCGCCGAGGATAATCAGGTGCTCGGGCAATTCCTTGAGGTCGAGCAGCTGCGAAGTGTTTAGGTACGGCACTTCGGCCAAGCCCGGCACGTCGGGCACGACGGCCCGGGTGCCCGTGTCGATGAACACGAGCGGAGCCGTGAGGTCGCGAGTCTCGTGCGGGGCTTCGTTGAGTGTCACGCGTACGGTCCGGGGCCCCGTGAAGGCCGCCCGCCCCCAGAGCAGCGTCACGCCGACACCGGGCGCGGTGAGGCCCTTCTCGATGCCGGCGCGCGACCGGGCCAGTAGGGCGTCTTTGCGGGCCACGGCGGCGGCCAGGTCCACCCGCAGGCCGGCCGCGCCTGGCACGGCGGGAGCGGCCACCTCGGGGGCGGTGCGCAGCAGGTGCAGGCGCTCGGCGGTGGCCAGCAGGGTTTTGGTGGGAACGCAGCCGTAGTTGACGCAGGAGCCCCCCAACTGGTTTTTTTCGATGAGGACCACTTTGCGACCGGCCGTGGCCAGGGCAATCGCCAGGGGAGTACCGGATTGGCCGGAGCCGATAACGATGACGTCGAATTTAGTGGAAGCAGGCATACACGGACGGGTTTTGCTTCAACATACGGGAAGGGCCCCGCCGAAGATGAATAACAAAGCACTACTTTCGCCGTTGAGGTATGGTGTCAAAAAAATCGTTTCGTCTCCTGCGCTTTGCTCTGGTGCGGGGTTGCCTGCCGGCCGCTGCGGCCGGCTTCTCGGGCTGTATGTCGCTTTACTTCCCACCGCCGCCCCACGCGCCGCTGCTCACCCAAAAAGGCGAGTTGTACGGCAGCGTGAGCACCAACCAGCAAAATAACTTCGCTTTTCAGGGGGCCTACGCTTTTGCTGACCACTTGGCGGCAGCGGGCACGTTTTCGTCGCTGCACCGCTTCAAAAGCACTAAGACGGAAGACTTTGACTTTGGCGAGGCCAGCGTGGGCTACTTCACCCGCTTGCCCGACAAGCGCGTGCTGGAAGTGTACGCCGGCCTGGGCGGCGGCAGCACCAGCCGCACCGAGCGCGACGCCGAAAACGTGCCCGCCCGCCGGCTCGAAGGCTCACTATCCAAAGTGTTCGTGCAGGTGAATTACGCCAGCAAAAAGAAGAAGAGCCTGCACCTGGGCCACCACGACTTCCCGCTGAGCTACGGCACGGCCCTGCGCCTGAGCTACGTGCAGCTCAACAACTTCCGCATCGACGGCCAGGGCCAGGCCCCGATCGGCAACGTCATTTTCGAGCCCATTACCTTCACACGGGTGCAGCTAGCGGGCCCGTTTCAGCTCCAGCTGATGAGCGGGCAAGCCATCGGCTTCCACCCCAATGCCTACCTCAAAGCCGCCAACTCGGTGTTCCAGCTTGGAGTGATTGTGAGTCTCGGCGGCAGCAACTCCTGGAAGCCGGGCAAAGAGTAGGTGAAAAATTGATTTTTTAAAGCGAATTCCGAAGCAGTGGCCGGTCACGCCTCCACGGCCCTCGCCTGTACATCGATCAAACTTCGGGCGTGTGCACTTAAGTGCCCCACAAAAGGGCCCTGGCAATTCGCTAGGGCCCTTTTGCTTTACAAAGCAAGCCTTAGCACAAAAGCCTTGGCGTCACCGTGGCCTGGGCTTGCCGGTGCGCCGCTGGCGACCGGCCGTGCGTTTTTTATAAAGTCCTTTTTGAAAGGCAAACTAGGTTTATCCGCGGTTTCCAGAGCTGCTTTTTGATCTGCCTGACGGTTTAAAACGGTCGTTTGTAAAGTCCGTTGGAACGAAAAATCGACTTGACAAAGAAGGGTGTGCTCACCCTTCTTTGCGTCACGATGCTGGCTGTGCATCGCGACCGAACCCCCTCCCCCTTATTTCCAGCCTGCTTTATGAGGAGAATGCACTACTCTTTTGGCCTGCCGCTCGCTGCTGCTGCTGTGCTGACCGGCTGCGCCGTATACGTGCCCACCGTGCCCAGCACGCCACTGCTGCGCAGCAAGGGCGCGGTAGAAATTACGGCAGCGGTGGGCAACCCCAACACTGTGGAAGCCGGCGCGGCGTGGGCCCCGGCGGCGCACTTGTTGATAACGGGCGAAGCGGCGCTGAAAGCCAGCAGCGACAGCCAAACCAGCAACAACGTCACCACCACTCACCACAGCCTGCACCGGCAGGGTGGCCTGGGCGTCGGTATCTACCAATTGGTGGGCAAAAACAAAGCGGGGTACCTGGGAGCCGTGGGCGGCGTGGGCTTGGCCAGCGCCGATTTGTACTACCCCAGCGTGGTGGTGGCCTTTATTTTGCCGCTTCCGGGGCCCGATGTGCATTACGAGGGCCGCTACTGGCGCTACTATGGGCAGGTGTACGCCGCGCACCAAGGCCCGCTGGTCAGCTACGGGGCCTCGGTGCGGTACACTTGGGCGGACTACAGCCGGTTGGTGCGCGATGGGGCCCCGGTGGCGCTGCGCACCCAGTCCTTCCTGGAGCCAACCCTGTTCGTGCGGGTGGGCCAGGGGGCCATTCAGGGAATGGGCGCGGTAGGCTTTTCCACGCCGGGCCGCGTCGATCGCCAAAACCCCGACACCGAAAACCTGGCCCCAGCCACGGTGCTCCTCAGCCTAGGCGTGGCCGTGCGGCCCCAGCTGTTTGGGCACCGGCGCGCCTCCGACGCGCCGCACTAAAACGCCGGGTACCAACGCAGGAAAGGTGTTGGGTTGGGTCCTCTGGTTTTTCTGGCAAGCGCGGCGAGAGAAGTTGCCGGTTGCGAACCGGTTTCGTTTATGTTTACAAACTCATTTTAAATTCATCAAGAAAATATGAAAAAACTCTCCTTTCTTTTACTTCTGGCGGCTTCGCTCGGTGCCTGTAAGAAAAACGACGACAACCAACCTTCGCGTACTGATTTGTTGACGGCCAAAAATTGGCGCGTGTCGGCCGAAACAGTGACCGCAGTTTATAATAATAAAACCACCACCACGGATATCTACGCTTCCACGAAAGCGTGTGAGCGCGACGATTTCACGAAGTTCAACGCCAACAAAACGTACACCGACGACCAGGGCCCTAGCAAGTGCGACCCGTCGGACCCGCAAACGGATACCGGCAACTGGGACTTCAACAGCGACCAAACCAAGCTCACGCTCAGCGACCCGGCACAGCCCAATCAGCTTACCTCATTTGATGTCGCAGAGCTGTCGGCCACCACCTTGCGTCTACACTACTCAGGAACCATCAATTCGGGTACTACTCCAATTCCTTACACGGCAGACATCACGTTCACTGCTTTCTGATATCGAAAATCATGACCAACATCTGATTGTGCAGTTCGGTCTTTAATAAAAGCGGGGGCCCTGGCAATGCCAGAGCCCCCGCTTTTGTGGGCCAGGAACAGGTCGTTATTTACTCTCAAAAAACTTATTCAGCGGGCGCTTGAACAAACCATTAGTAGTGCCCAGATACACGGTGTCGCCTAATTGCACAAGGTCAGAGAAATCAGCGTACCCCAAGCCGTCGTTCTTCACCTCGCGCAGCCGGATGGTGTTGGCATTCAGCCACCGCATGGTATAGATGCTATTGGTGATGACGCCGTGCGAAACGCCCACTAGGCTATCACCCACTGGGTAGAAAGTGGAAAAAGTAAGCGCCTGATTAAAGCCATTGATTTGTTGCCATGTTTCGCCATCATCCGTCGAGGTACAGATGGTAGCAGTTCCATCATAGCGTTGTTGAATGGAATAGACAGTGCCTTTCCATTTATAAATAGTTGTGGGGGCCACCGGGCCGCTGGTGAAGTTTGGCGGGCCATTTACTTGTTTCACGGTGCCATCCTGCCGGACTTTGTACAAGCCAGCATAGTTACACCAAACCAGAAAATAGTCATCAATCGCCCAAAACTCCTTAAAATCGCGCTCGCTCGGATCAGGAGTAGGTACCCGGACAATCTGGGAGCTTATTAAGGTCTGCGAATTTATACTCTGCGGCACCGCTGGCTTGACGGGGCCAGTACTGAGCTTACTTAGTACTAAATTAAATCCCGTATTCGCGGCGGGATTATCTGTGTAGTAGCTGCATAGCAGGTAGTCATTCCGATCAATGACCCCAAATGGATGCATGGAACCAACCAAATAATTTTCAAACTTAATAGCGTGGGGGTCGAGATTGCGCAAGTGTAGGTAAGCTGCCTGGTCTAAATAGGCGGTTGGGTAAATGCTCAGTACTGTATCCGAACTCGCTTCTCGGTACCCACCTGGATTCGCGTAAAAATTCGCGTTCATCGGCATGCGATTTCGAACGTCAAAGGGCGTAGGGTCTGTGAACCACGTGCGGGACAAATGATTCAGCCCTGTATAATAGCCGTTCTGATTATGTTCTTGCGAACCAGGAAGCGGCGAGAGAACCTCAAAACGGCCTACTGTCTGAATGTTGACGGTATTTATGCCCGCTACCATTCCCAAAACAGTCGTCTGGTTGCCCCATACCTGCTTGATTGGCATCCAACTGTACATCTTGTCCACCGGCACCGTAATCGTTTCAACTTCTTTTTTGCAAGCAGTTGCGAAAATTAGCGCTGTGATTGCAAAAAGATGCTTAGAAGTAGTACGCATGGTAGCGAGGGGCTAAAATATCAAAATAACGCAAAAAATTCCCGGTAATTACCGGGGCTTTTGCTGAATTGAGCATGAAGCTGGGTTCTATTTCCCGCCCAGCACGCGCAGCATGGTGTCGCCGATTTCGGCGGGCGAGTCCACGACGTGGGTGCCGCACTCACGATGCTAGCGTCCAGGCGAGTAACCCTAGGGCTTGCTTTCGAAAAACTTATTCAGCGGGCGCTTGAACAAGCCATTGGTGGTGCCCAGGTACACGGTGTCGCCCAATTGCTCGATGCCGCTGATAGCTCCCTGGCCCAACCCGTCATTTTTAAGGGCACGGACGGTATAGTTGGGGCCACTCCAGCGAAGGGTAAACAAATAATTGCTGCCCGCTTGGCGCGCCACTCCCACCAAACTATCGCCAATGGCGCGGTAGCTCGTGAAATTAAACGCATCCGGCGTGCCGGTAGCGCGCTGCCAGGTTTCACCGTCATCTTTTGAGGTTAGGATGGAATTATATTCTTCCACGGCGTACAGGATGCCTTGCCACTTGTAGCAGGCATCCGTTACACTGTAGCCAAACACCTGCTTGGCCGAGCCATTTTCTCGAATTTTATACAGCCCTGCATCGCCGCAATTGGCCAGGAAGTAGTCATCGATGGCCACTATCCAGCGGATTCGGGGGTAGATTGATAGGCCTAGCGGAATGGTAACTATCTGCGATTGAGACTGTAGCTGCTCATTCTTCAGGCCAATTTTCGTTAAAATAAACCGCTGGTCTGTAGAGGGGGCACCGGGCGTGGTGCGATAGCCGAACAGCAAAACGTTGTTGCGGTTTATGGCCCCGAACGGTAACCACGACGTCTCGTTCCGGATGAAACTGTTCGCCTGCGGGTCGAGCTTCCGCAGGTTGATGTAGTCGTTGTATATATTGGTCACGGGTTCCGTCGGCCGGGTAAGCTGAATTAGTGTGTCGTTAACGGGAAAAGCCAAAAAATCGGCCGAAATCGGTATTCTTAGGTCCACACCGGCGGGCAAATAGGTGGCTGCGGTGAGGTAATAGCCGAAACGATTTTTGACGGGCGGATCCTTTAGTGGGGAAAGAATGCCCAGCATCACCGGGGTTTGCATAAATACTGAATTGGCGTCCTTGCCCATATTCAGAATAATCCCGTCCGTGCCGTACAACCGCTTGATTTCCATCCAACTATAGACCTTATCCACTTCTTTTATTTGAATTTCTACTTCCTTTTTGCAGGCAACTAATAGTGCAGCGAGTAAAAGGCCGGAAAACAAGACGCGAGTCATAACAGGGTAGATTATTAAATGCTTGGCAAGTTAATGGAATTCAGCTTTTAAGCAAAAAAGAAGCGCCTCCAATTCGGGGCGCTTCTTTTTTGCTTACTCAGGTGTATTAACCTACTTCCCGCCCAGCACGCGCAGCATGGTATCGCCGATTTCGGCGGGCGAGTCTACGACGTGGATGCCGCACTCGCGCATGATGGCCATTTTGGCGGCAGCGGTATCGTCCGCGCCGCCCACGATGGCCCCGGCGTGGCCCATGCGGCGGCCGGGAGGGGCGGTTTGGCCGGCGATGAAGCCCACGACGGGCTTCTTGTTGCCGGTTTCCTTGATCCAGCGGGCGGCTTCGGCTTCCATGCCGCCGCCGATTTCGCCGATCATCACGATGCCTTCGGTTTCGGGGTCGTTCATGAGCAGCTCCACGGCCTGCTTGGTGGTGGTGCCGATGATGGGGTCGCCGCCGATGCCGATGGCCGTGGTCTGGCCCAGGCCGGCCTTGGTGAGCTGGTCCACGGCCTCGTAGGTGAGCGTGCCCGACTTGGAGACGATGCCCACGCGGCCTTTGGTGAAGATGAAGCCGGGCATGATGCCCACTTTGCACTCGCCGGCGGTCATCACGCCGGGGCAGTTCGGCCCGATCATCGTGATTTCGGGGCGGTCCTTGAGGTAGTGCTTCACGGCGATCATGTCCTTGGTCGGGATGCCCTCGGTGATGGTCACGATCACCTTGATGCCGGCCTGCGCAGCTTCGAGAATGGCGTCGGCGGCGAAGGCCGGGGGCACGAAGATGATGCTGGTGTCGGCCTGGGTGGCGGCCACGGCGTCGGCCACGGTGTTGAACACCGGCAGTTCTAGGTGGTGGGTGCCGCCCTTGCCCGGCGTCACGCCGCCCACCACGTGGGTGCCGTACTCAATCATTTGCCCGGCGTGGAACGAGCCCTCGGAGCCGGTGAAGCCCTGCACGATAACCTTGGAGTTTTTATTGACCAGAACGCTCATTCTTGGGGGATTGGGGATGGAAACAATGGGGGGGAGGTGGCCTGCGCCGCCGCAAAAGTAGGGTTAATTCGGCGGGCGGCGGCGCGCCATTATCTGGTTGGCGCGGTCCGTTCGCCCGGCGTGGGGCCCCGGGGGCCGTACCTTTGCGGCTTCCTACCCAACCGTTGGCAATGCATTACAACCACATCATCGAGACCGTGGGCCACACCCCGCTCGTCAAGCTCAACAAAGTTACCGAAGGCATCAGGGGCACCGTCCTGGCCAAGGTCGAATACTTTAACCCGGGCAACTCGGTAAAAGACCGGATGGCCATCCGCATGGTGGAAGACGCCGAAAAGGCGGGCCTGCTGAAGCCCGGCGGTACCATCATTGAGGGCACGAGCGGCAACACGGGCATGGGCCTGGCGCTGGCTGCCATCGCCAAGGGCTACCACACCATTTTCGTGATGAGCGACAAGCAGAGCAAGGAGAAGCAGGACATCCTGCGCGCCGTGGGGGCCCAGGTGGTGGTGTGCCCCGTGGACGTGGCCCCCGACGACCCGCGCTCCTACTACTCGGTGGCCCGCCGCCTCAACGCCGAAACGCCCAACTCGTTCTACCCCAACCAGTACGATAACCTCTCGAACACCGCCGCGCACTACGAAACCACGGGCCCCGAAATCTGGGAGGGCACCGACGGCAAAATCACGCACTGGGCGGCCGGCGTGGGCACGGGCGGCACCATCTGCGGCGTGAGCAAGTACCTGAAAGAACAAAATCCGGCCGTGTTCACGCTGGGCCTCGACACCTACGGCTCGGTGTTCAAAAAATACAAGGAGACGGGCGTGTTCGACGCGAACGAAATCTATCCCTACAAAACCGAGGGCATCGGCGAGGACATCCTGCCGAAAAACGTGGACTTCGATTTAATTGACCAGTTCATCAAAGTAACCGACAAGGACGCGGCCGTGATGACGCGCCGACTGGCCAAAGAAGAAGGCTTGTTTGTGGGCTGGAGCTGCGGCTCGGCCGTGTTCGGGGCCTTGGCCTACGCCCGCGAGCATCTCACCGAAACCGACACGATGGTCATCATTCTGCCCGACCACGGCACCCGCTACCTGGGCAAAATCTACAACGACGACTGGATGCGGGCCCAGGGCTGGCTGTAGGCCGTCTGGTAAAAATTAAACCGCCGGAAGCCAAAATTATGTGGCCGCAGGGCCGCGTTTAGGGTTGCGGGTCGGGCCCCGGATCGTAACTTCGTAGAGAAACAAACTTCACGCGCTCCCTTAATGTCTGGTTCCCTTAACCACATTGTGCTGGTGGACGATAACGAAACCACCAGCTTCCTGAACAACCGCCTGCTGGGCCGGCTGGCGGTGGCCGGGCAGGTGACCACGTACACCCGCGCCGACGAAGCCTTTGCCCAGTTGTGGGGCGGCGAGGAGGCCCGGGCCGAGGCCCCCGACCTGGTGTTCGTGGACTTGAAAATGCCGGGCGTGTCGGGGTTCGAGTTTTTGAAGATGTACAGCCACCTGCCCCAGGCCGTGCAGGCCAAAACGGTGATGGCCGTGCTCACCACCTCCATGCACCAGGCCGACACTGCCCGCGTGGCCGAGTACCCCAACGTGGAGTACCTGACCAAGCCCCTGACCGAAGAAAAAATGAACAAGCTGCTGGAAAAACGCTTCCAGCAAGCCTAGCAAAACCGTAAATTTCCTAAAGTAATGAAGAAGCCGCCCGGTAATACGCCGGGCGGCTTTTTTGCGTCATATCGGCTCACGCCACGGCGTCGACGAACCGGAAGGCTTTGCCGTCGAACAAGCCTTTGTCGCTGAGCTTGAGGCTGGGAATGACGAGCAAGGCCATGAACGAGAGCGTCATGAACGGGGCCCCCAGTGGCGAACCCATTCGCTTGGCCATGGCGTCGAGGGCGGCGTAAGCAGCCGCCACGGCGGGCCCCGGTTGGTCCGACATGAGGCCGGCCACGGGCAGCGGCAGCAGCAGCTCCTCGCCGCCGGGGCCCACGGCCGCCAAGCCGCCCCGGGCCCCAATGACGAGGTTGACGGCCCGCGCCAGGCTCGCGTCGTCGCAGCCCACGGCCGTGATGTTGTGCGAGTCGTGGCCCACACTGCTGGCCAGGGCCCCGCCCGTCAGCCCAAAGCCCTTGATGAACGCCACGGCCGGTGGCACGTGCGCCCGGTAGCGGTTCACGACGGCCATCTTGAGCACGTCGCGGCCCGGGTCGGCCACAATGTTGCCGGCTTCGACGCGGGCGAGCACGTCGAGTCGGGCGGTAATGAGCTGGCCATCGAAGCACTCGATGACGCGCAGGGTAGTAGGAGCCAGGGCCCCGGCAGGCGCGGCGAGCCGAAAATCCTCGGCCCGCACGGGCTGGGCGTGGAAGTTGTTGGCGGCGGCGATGGGCGCAGCGGGCAGTCGCGACTGGCCATCTTCGGCCACTAGCTGGCCGTCGAGGTAGGTTTGCCGCACCCGAAAATCGGTGAGGTTGTCCACCACGATGAAATCGGCCGGGTCACCCACGCGCAGCAGGCCCACCGGCAGGCGGTAGTGCTGCACGGGGTTCACGCAGGCCACTTGCAGCACGTCGAACACGTTGTGGCCCAGGGCCCGGGCCCGGCGCACCAGCTGGTCGATGTGTCCCAGCACGAGCGTGTCGGGGTGCTTGTCGTCGGAGCAAAACATCAGGTTGGCGTAGTGCGCGGGCAGCAGCTCGATGAGGGCGTCGAAGTTGCGGGCCGCCGAGCCTTCGCGGATCAGGATTTTCATGCCGGCCGCCAGCTTGTCGCGGGCCTCGTCGGCGGTGAAGCACTCGTGGTCGGTGGCAATGCCGGCGCTGGCGTAGCGGGCGGCGTCGGCCCCGCGCAGGCCGGGCGCGTGGCCGTCCACGGGCCGGCCGGCGGCGTGGGCCAGGGCAATTTTCTCCATCACCGCCGCATCGCGGTGCAGCACGCCGGGCCAGTTCATCATCTCGGCCAGGTAGCCGATTTTGGGGTTTTGGAACAACTGCGCGATGTCGGCGGCCGTGATTTCGGCCCCCGCCGTCTCGAACGGCGTGGCCGGCACGCAGCTGGGGGCCCCGAAGCAGAACTTGAACGGCGAAGCGGCGGCGTTGTCCAGCATGTACTGCACGCCGGCCACGCCCAGTACGTTGCCGATTTCGTGGGGGTCCGATACCGTAGCCACCGTGCCGTGCGCCACCGCCAGCCGCGCAAATTCGGTGGGTACCAGCAGCGAGCTTTCGATGTGCACGTGCGCGTCCACGAAGCCCGGCAGGACGTAGGGCAGGGCCGCGTCGGGCCCCGGGGCCCCGGTGGGCTCAATAGCCGCGACGCGGCCGCCTGCCACCCGCAGGGTGGCGGGGCGCACGGTGCGGGCAAACACATCAACGACGTTGGCGAGCAGGGAAAAATCGGCGGGCATGGGCGGGAACGGAAGGGCAGGAAAATAGGGTTTGGGCCGGTAAAGAACCTTATATTTGGCAAACAAGCCGTTATTGCCGTGAAAAAGACTATCACTATCCTCCTGCTGGCTCCGCTGCTGCTGGCCAGCGGCTGCGCCCACCGCAGCTCTATGCAGAAGAAAACAAGCTGGTACCGGCACCACAGCGGCGGCAAGCACGTGCCCTGTCCGTGCGAGGGCCATTAAGCGCCCATCCCCAGTTGTCTTATATCCTTATATAAATAATTTTTATTAAATTGTGGTTCTATACCGGGGCTGTACGCTGCTGGGGCCCCGCGGCGTGGGTAGCCGGGTCCATCACCGGGCTGCTAGTCAACGGCGTGACTAAAAGCCAGAACCAGCTCCGGGGCCCGGGCTTGGTGTACCGCCAAGGCGCGTTTCAGCTAGCCAATGGTGCCTGGCAACTGACCGGGCCAGTTTTACTTTGGATACGTGCGTAACTCTGCTGAACCTAACCTATTCGTTTGGCAACCAACAGGTAAAAGCAGCCCGGCAACGGCGCATCGGCTCGGACGGCGAGACCCGCCGGGCAGATTAGTGGTAATGGATCCAGTTTGAAAATCAACTGTTTACCATGAAAACACTTACCCCCTACCTCACGACCCTGACGCCCTTGCGGGGCATAGCGGCCCTATTGGTCGTCATCTTCCATTCCAACCTGATGCTGGCTCCGTTTGTGGACCCGGCGCAGACCAAGTTCGTCCAGAACGGCTGGCTTTGGGTGGATTTCTTCTTTGTGCTGAGCGGGTTTGTGCTCTCTCATGCCTACGGACCTGGTTTTCAGGAGCGGGTTTCGTGGGCGAGCTACAAGAAATACCTGCTGGCCCGGTTTGCGCGGGTTTACCCGCTACATTTCCTGACCCTCTGGGCAGCCGTGGCCGTGGTGCTGGTCATCCGGTCGATGGCTCAGGGACTTGATCCGTTCTTCCAGACGATCTTCAACCCGAAAGCCATCCCGGCTTGCCTACTACTCATCCAGTCGCTGCACCTCTACGATACGGCTCCGCTTAACACGCCCTCGTGGTCGCTCAGTACGGAGTGGTGGGTGTACGTGCTTTTTCCCCTGCTGGTGCAGCCCTTCTTCCAGCTCGGGCGGGTGGGCAAGTGGCTGGCCGCTGTTGGTATCATCGCGCTGTTTTTAGGGCTGGTGTATTACGTCGTCCCTCATTTCGGCACGGGACCGTTCAGCAAACCAGGCGTATTGAACCCTCCTTCGCTCAATACACTGACCGACTGGGGTTTAATTCGGTGCTTGGCGGGTTTTCTGCTCGGTATGCTCTTCTATGAACTATACCGCAGCGGGTGGGCGTCCGGTCTTTTAAGAGGCGGCTGGATGTTCCTGTTTTTCGCCGTTGGCGTTTGCGCAGCGATGCACTTCGGTATTCACGAATTGCTGATACTGGCCTTCTTTCCCTTCATCATCCTGACAGCCGCGTACGATACTGATTTTATCAAACGCGCCCTTGAAACGCGGCCGTTGCAACGATTAGGCGACTGGTCCTTTTCGATCTACATGGTGCACGTGCCCATTGCGTTTGCCCTGACGGCTATTTTCACCCTGCCTCAAAACCCGAAAATGTATTCCAGTTTCGAGGAGTTGATGAAAACGAAGGGCCCGCCGGGCGTACCCATGTGTCTGCTATTGGTTGGGCTCACGCTGGGCGTTGCCGCGCTAACCTATCGCTATGTAGAAGTACCCGCCCGGAATTACATCAACCATCGGTTCGGCCATCGACGGCAGGAGTACCCGGTGGATTCAGTCGTAACCGAAGTTTTGCGGTAATGCTTCTTGCCACTCCCGGCCCTGCCAACGTAATCCTGATCATCACTGCCTTTTAAACCCTTAAATCTCAAACCTATGAAAACTGCCCTGCTTTCCCTGGTTTTGTCAGCCGCTACCCTGACCCTCTTCACAAGAGTTTCTCTCGCGCAAACGTCGGGCGAGGAAGCCACAATTAAACGGGTACTGTACGAAAGTCATTTAGCTTTCAACAAGCGGGATCTGAAAGCGTTTTCTGCCTATTTTATCAAATCACCAAGTCTTTACTACCAGGTTCGGACGGCTGATAACCAATTGATAATGGCACGCGGCTGGGAGGCCATGACGCACATGGTCGGTGGTCACATGGAAAATGATCCGAAGGATTTTCCGGCTAACCCTACCCCAACGCCCAGCACGGAAACGCGTGTTCAAATCCGGGGAAATACGGCCTGGGTTGATGAAACAACCCACTGGGATAGTGGCGATAAAAAGTGGAACGGCCGCGACCTACTGATTCTGGAAAAGCAAGCGGACAACGGTTCAGCGCCCCAATGGAAAATTGCCGCCCTGACGAGCCAAGTGTATGAAGATAAACAACTGGTAGTCGTTAAATAAAATATAAAAACCCCTGCCTCACCACCCTGACGCTCCTGCGCTGCTGGTAGCTGCGTACCGTTTTGAATAACTAACGGGTTGAATAACTGACGGGCCGTTTTGCGCCGCCTGAACGGTGCCTATTTGTCCGTGCAGTGCATCCATTTTTGAATCTGTATTTTTGTCATGGGTGGCTTCGTTATTTTTCACGTGTACGGCGGTAACTTCAAGCCGAAGGTTAGCTGGAAGGCATTCAGGCAGTTCATGCTGGCCCGGTTGGCCCGGCTTTATTCCCTGCACTTGGTGCCCGACTACCCAGTGTTGGCCGCCCAAGCGCAGCAAATGAAGGGTTTTCAGCCGGATGACGTACAGCGCGTGCTGGGGGCCTGCAGGCATTGGAAAGCCTGCAGCGCAGCGCCCAAATAAATCTTTGCCTTTTTGCCTTCGGGCCCCTGCCATGCCCGACCAACCCGCTCCCAACCCCGTCCCCGCCCTCGAAGCGGCCGCCGAAGCCGTGCGCCAGCAGCTAGGCCTAACGGGTTTCGACGCCGAAGGCGTGGCCCGGCTCGACCACTTCCTCACGGCGCAGCGCGGGCAGGTAACGGCCGAGCAGCGGACGGGCGTGGCCCAGGCATTTGGGTGCTACTTGGGCGAGTGTATGGTGCGCACATACAGCGGCGAATGGGCGGCCGGGCCCGATGGCAGCACCGGCGTGGGCTTGGCCGGCCGGCTTTTTTTCAATCCGTTTTATTTGGTTAGCCAGCAGTTGGATAGGGGCGATACGGCCTCGGTGGCGGCGTTTTTCGCGTCGGTGCCGGGCCGGCTAATGGCCCCGGCGGCCAAACGTAAGCGCTGGATTTCGTAATCTTGCGGGGCCAATGGCCGCCCGCTTTGTTATGAAACAGCTCGTCATCGCCATTGATGGTTACTCCTCGTGCGGCAAAAGCACCACCGCCAAAGCGGTGGCCCACTTGCTGCACTACGCCTACGTCGACACCGGGGCCATGTACCGGGGCGTGACGCTCTACCTACTGGAACACGGCATCGCCTTCGACGACATCCCAGCCGTGGAGCAGGCCCTCAAAACGCTCAGCCTCAGTTTTCGGCGGCACCCGCGCACGGGCCGCAACGAGCTGTTTCTGGACGGCGTGAACCGCGAGGACGACATCCGCCAGATGGTGATCTCCAACTCTGTGAGCGAGGTGTCGGTCGTCCCGCAGGTGCGCCACGCCCTGGTGGCCCAGCAGCAGCGCATGGGCCGCCGGCGCGGCGTGGTGATGGACGGCCGCGACATCGGTACGACCGTGTTTCCCGACGCCGAGGTGAAGATTTTTATGACCGCCGACATGGAGCTGCGGGCCCGCCGCCGCCAGATGGAACTGGCCGAAAAAGGCGAGCCCGTGCCCCTGGCCGACATCATCGAAAACCTGCGCAAGCGCGACCACATCGACTCGACCCGCGCCGAAAGTCCCCTGCGCCGCGCCGCCGACGCCGTTTTGCTCGACACCACTCACATCACCATCAGCGAGCAGGTCGATTTCGTGCTCGATCAAGTGTCGTCGGCGCTGTTTGCGGCGGGTTGTAATTAGCTCAACAGTGCGTTTCTGGCACGGTTCCGGCTTGCGGCGATGGCCCCCAAGCGGCTGCCCGTCACCATTTCAGCCCTTTGCCGCGGGATTAAACCTCCTCTTATCCCACGGTGTTTTACTTGGCGTATGCAAGTCACAATCGATAAAAACTCTGGTTACTGCTTCGGCGTTGAGTTTGCCATTCAAATGGCCGAAGACGAGTTGGCGAACGGCGGAATGCTGTATTGCCTCGGCGACATCGTGCACAACCGCATGGAGGTGGAGCGCCTGAACCAGAAGGGCTTGCGCGTCATCGACCGTGAGCAGCTGGAACGGCTGCACAACTGCAAGGTGCTCATCCGGGCCCACGGCGAGCCGCCCGAAACCTACGCACTGGCTTTGCGCAATAACCTGGAGCTGATCGATGCTTCGTGCCCGGTGGTGCTGAAGCTGCAAAACCGCGTCAAGCACGCCTTCGACTTGGGCCAGCGCCAGGACGGCCAAATTGTGATTTATGGCCAGCCCGGCCACGCCGAAGTAGCCGGCCTCGCGGGCCAGACCGGCAACCGCGCCATCATCGTGATGATGGAAGCCGACCTCGACCAGATTGACTTTGCACGGCCCGTCACGCTCTTCAGCCAGACGACCAAGAGCACGGCCGGCTTCTACAAGATGAGGGCCCTGATGGAAGCTCGCATCCAGGCCGCCGGGGGCACGCTGGACAGCTTCGATGCCAACGACAGCATCTGTCGGCAGGTGAGCAACCGCGAGCCGCAGCTGGCCGGTTTTGCCGCCCAGCACGACGTGGTGCTGTTCGTGAGTGGCCGCAAAAGCTCCAACGGCAAGGCCCTGTTTTCGGTGGTGAACGCCGTGAACCCGCGCAGCTATTTCATTGAGAACGAAGGCGAGCTGCGGGACGAGTGGTTTGTAGGCGCGGCTTCCGTGGGCATCTGCGGGGCCACCAGCACCCCGCTGTGGCTGATGCGCCAAGTAGCCGAGGGCGCGGAGGCCATCGGCGTAGCGGTGTAGAAACTGGTAGTTGTCATTCCGAGCGCAGTGAGGAATCTGAGGTAGGTTTTTGACTGCAACTCCAGGTTCCTCGCTGCGCTCGGAACGACAATTGGCCGCTATTCGCTCAGCATCTGCTCGTAAACGCGTCGGCTTTCGTCATCAAATACTACGAACGCTACAGTGGCTGGCAACTCGTTTTGGGCTAGAAACGCCCGCACCTCGCGCACGGCAATGGCCGCCGCTTCTTGCTTGGGATACCCGTAAATGCCGGTGCTGATGCCAGGAAAAGCCACGCTGTCCAATTGGTTTTCGTTGGCTATGCGCAGGCTGTTGCGGTAGCAATTGGCCAGCAATTCGGGCTCGCCTTTGTAGCCACCGTTCCAGACGGGCCCCACAGTGTGGATGACGTGCGCCGCCGGCAGCCGGCCCCCGGTGGTGATGACGGCCTCGCCGGTTTTGCAGCCGCCCTGCCGCGCCCGAATCTGGCGGCACTCTTCCAGAATCTGGGGGCCCCCGGCGCGGTGGATGGCCCCATCAACGCCCCCACCGCCGAGCAAAGAGGAATTGGCGGCGTTGACGATGGCCGCCACGGGCTGGCGGGTGATGTCGCCTTGTTCGAGGCGGATGCGGGTGGAGAGGTCGGGCGAAGGCATAGACGATGGGAAGGTGCAAACAGGAAACGGGCGCGAACTCGCAACGTTTCAGCAACCTTGTTTTGCCCTTCGGCCCTGTCCTGCGACGGTTCGGCAACACTGGATTGCGCCAGGGCAACGGTTGAGACTACATTTGACCATCAACTTCTCCTAATCCTAACCGCTCGCCGTCATGGAAACCCAGCCCCGCGACCCTTACTTGTGGCAAAGAGCCAAGGCTCGCACCAAATTTCAGTCGCACCTGCTCGTGTACGGCCTCGTCAACGGCGGCTTGTGGCTGCTGTGGGCCCTCACCACGGCCGGTAGCCACACCCGCGAGCTGTTGCCCTGGCCCATCTGGTCGACGGCGTTCTGGGGGTTTGGTTTGGTTACGCAGGGCCTGGCCGCCTACGCCGGCCATGGCCGCCCCGAGCGCACCCAGCGCGAGTACGAACGCCTGTTGCGCGAGCAGCAGAACAGCCGCTACTAAGCCGGGCCACCCCGCCGCGTTTCCGCGCCCTTTCCGCCGTCGGGAAGGGCGCGTTTCGTTCTAACTTCGCTGCTATGAAGATCCGCCATCCCAAGCGCCTGCTCGGCCGGCGCGAGCTAGTCGACTTTCCCGCCTTTGCCCTGCGCGGCGTGGAGGCCAAAGTCGATACCGGGGCCTATACCAGCGCGTTGCATTGCACCGATGTTCGGGTGGAGCACGGGCCCGACGGCCGGCCCGTGCTCCACGGCCGCTTATTCGACCCCGGCCATCCCAGCTTCGACGGCCAGGATTTGTTTTTTGCAGAATTTGAGCTGCGCGACGTCCGCTCGTCCAACGGCGAGGTGCAGGAACGCTACGTCATCCACGCCGTGGTGCGGCTGTACGGGCAGAATTTTTGGGTAGAATTTTCACTCTCCGACCGTTCCGACATGAAGTACCCCGTGCTGCTGGGCCGCAGCCTGTTGCGGCAAGGACGGTTCGTGGTCGACGTGGCCCGGCGCAACCTCTCGCACAAGGCCGAAGCGCGGGCCGCAGCCGACCGGGCCGCCCGACCGGCCGGGTAGGGCGTAATTTGCCGCTGGCCCGGGCCCGGGCGGGCGCGGGCCAAAACCAAAGAAGCTGCCCGCTGTTTGCTGCTGCCCGTACTTTTCCTCCCTCCATGAAACTGGCCATCCTCTCGCGGGAACCCAAGTCCTACTCCACCCAGCGCCTGGTAGCCGCCGCCGCCGCGCGCGGCTACCAGGCCGTGGTGGTCGACCATTTGCAGTGCAACCTCGTGCTGGAGAAGGGCCGGCCCGGCATCCTGTACCACGGGCAGCCGCTGGAGCACTTTGATGCCGTGGTGCCGCGCATCGGGGCCTCGGTTACGTTTTACGGCACGGCCGTGGTGCGGCAATTCGAGATGATGAAGGTAAAGACGGCCATCGACAGCCAAGCCATCGTGCGCTCGCGCGACAAGCTGCGCTCGATGCAGATCCTGAGCCGGGCCGGGCTGGGCATGCCCAAAACGGCTTTTACCAACTTCTCGCAGGACGTGCCCGCCATGATCGAGCAAGTGGGCGGGGCCCCGGTGATTATCAAGCTGTTGGAAGGCACCCAGGGCCTGGGCGTGGTGCTGGCCGAAAGCGCCAAGGCCGCGCAGTCGGTCATCGAAGCGTTCCACAACCTCAAGGCCCGCATCATCGTGCAGGAGTTCATCGCCGAAAGCAAAGGGGCTGATTTGCGGGCTTTTGTGGTGGACGGCGAAGTGGTGGGGGCCATGAAGCGCCAGGGCAAGGAGGGCGAGTTCCGCTCGAACCTGCACCGCGGCGGCGTGGGCACCCTCGTAAAGCTGAGCCGGACCGAAAAAGCCGCTGCCCTGCTTGCCGCCAAGGCCCTGGGCCTGGGCATTGCGGGCGTTGATATGCTGCAAAGCAAGCGCGGGCCCCTGGTGCTCGAAGTGAATTCCTCCCCCGGCCTGGAGGGCATCGAAAAGGCCACCGCGCTCGACATTGCCGGCCGCATCATCGACTACACCGCTGCGCTGGCGAGCAAAAAGCGCGGCAAGGGCAAAACCAAAAAAGCCCCCGACGCGCCCGCCGCGTAGGGCCCCGGCGGCTACCTTTGCCCGATGGCCCCGCCTGATCCTCTTTACCTCAACGGCCTCACCATCTTGCCCGGCGAGCGGGTACTGACGCGGCTCGTGGTGTCGCGCCTGCCCTCGGGCACGCTCATCGACGTGCCGGTGCACGTGCTGCGAGCCCCCGCGCCCGGCCCCACGCTGCTGCTGATGGCCGGCATGCACGGCGACGAAGTGAACGGCATCGAAACCATCCGGCGGATGCTGCGGCGCGACTTGCTGCTGCCCCAGCGCGGCACCGTGGTGGCCATTCCCATCCTCAATATTTACGGGTTTTTGAATTTCAGCCGCGAAGTGCCCGACGGCAAAGACGTGAACCGGGCGTTTCCGGGCTCGCCGCGCGGGTCGCTGGCCAGCCGCGTGGCCCACCGCTTCATGCGCGAAATCATGCCCTTGCTGGACTACGGTATCGATTTCCATACCGGCGGCGCGGCCCGGGCCAATTACCCGCAGGTGCGCTACGAAATGGGCGTGGACGCCAAAACCGATGCGTTGGCTGCCGCCTTTGGGGCCCCGTTCACGCTGCACGCGGGCCTGCGGCCGGGCTCCGTGCGCGAGGCGGCCCAGCGCCTGGGCAAGCGCCTGCTGGTGTTCGAAACCGGTGAAAGCCTGCGCCTCGACGAGCCCGGCATCGAGACGGCCGTGGCGGGCACGCTGCGGGTGCTGCACCACCTGGGCATGGGCCCGGCGGCCCCGGGGCCCGCGCAGCCGAGCATCGTGTGCCGCCGCCACACCTGGCTGCGGGCGCGGTTTGCCGGCCTGTTCCGGGCCCACGTGCAAAACGGCGTTTTCCTCGAAAAAGGCCAGGTGTACGGCTCTGTAGCCGACCCGTACGGCGAGCGGTCGGTGCGGCTCGAATCGCCGGTGAGCGGCTACGTGGTGGGCCTCAACCACATGCCCGTCGTGAACCAGGGCGACGCCCTGCTGCACCTGGCCTTGCCGGACTGAGGGCCCCGGGCCGTACTTTTGCCTATCGTTTCACTTTACGCTTCAATGAAAAATACGCTCCAACTGGTGTTTAACGCCGTGCTGCTGGTGGCCGTGGCCGTGCTCTACGTGCTCCACTTCCGCCAGCCCCAACCCGCCGCCCGCGTGGCCGCCGCTACTGAAACTCCGGCCGCCGCGCCCGCCACGCCCGCCGACACGGCCGCTACGGCCCCCGCCGTGGCCGAAGCGCCCGTGGTGCCGCCCGTGGTGCCCGCCGCCGAAGCCGCCGCCAACGCCGACCAAATCGCTTACATTGAGTCGGCGAAACTGCTGGATGGCTACCAAGGCATGAAGGACGCCCGCCGTGCCTTTGAGGTGAAAGCCAAGGGCTGGGAGCGCCAGAACCAGGTGCTGGTCACCAACTTCCGCTCGGCTGTGGAGGCCTACCAGAAGCAGGCTTCCACCCTCACGCCCGAACAGCGCGCCGCCACCGAGCAAAAGCTGCAAGCCCAGCAGCAGCAGTCCGGCGAGCAGCAGCAGCAGCTCCAGGCCCAGGCCCAGCAGGAAGAAGGCAAGCTCACCCAGAGCGTGCTCGGCAGCGTCAATAAAAAAGTGGAAGCCTATGGCAAAGCCCACGGCTACAAGCTCATCCTCATCGCCGCGCCCAGCGGCACCATTGCCTACGGCCGCAAAGACCTGGACCTGACCGTGCCCGTGTTGGCCTACCTCAACCAGACCTACAAGAAATAGCGCAGCCAAACGCCCAAAAAAAGTGACTGCTCCAATCCGGGGCAGTCACTTTTTTTGGGCGTTGCTCGTTAAATATAACGTCGTCACTAAACCCGGGGCTGGCGGCGGCGTCTTACCAACGGCTGCCAGCACTTCGGCCTCGGATTTGCTTCATACCAATTGCTCTTATTCACTCTTGACGCGCTTCCCGCGCACCACTGATATGCGTAGCAAACCCTTGTTCTTTGCTTTGTGCCTGCTGCTTTTGAGCAGCTACGCGGCTTCTGCCCAAGTCTCTGCCCAGGTAATAATTGGCGGCGGTGGCTACTACCCGCCCCGTCCTTACTACGGCCCCCGCTACTACCCCCGCCCGGCCGTGATAATAGCCCCGCCGGTGTACTACGCGCCGCCCGTGGCAGTGTACCCGGCCCCTTATTATGCCCGTCCTTATTATGCGCGGCCCTACTACGGCCGGCCCCGCTACTACGGCTACCGGGGTGGCCGCTGGTAAGTTATTTCCGCTGCTTTAGGTTTGATGAAAAGCCCCGGTCGCCGCGACTGGGGCTTTTTTGTGGAATTGGAGCAGGCGGCCACGTCACGCACCGGGGCCCTCATGAATTTGCACACCAGTAGCGTCGCTTTTGGCCGCTTGCAGCATGGCCCTGGCGACGGCCCCGGCGGCTACCGGCCGGTACTTGGCCCAGCCGCCGCGCAGCAGGGGCCGCGCCAGGGCCAGCGCCGCCTCCGCCAGCCGCTCGCCCAGGCGCGGGCGGGCCCGCTCGCCGAGCAGCAGCGACGGCCGGAAAATGTGCAGCGCCCGAAACGGCAGCGCCCGCACGGCGTCTTCCATCTCGCCTTTTACCCGGCTGTAGTACACGCGGCTGCTGGCATCGGCTCCAAGGCTCGATACCACCAGAAATTGTTCGGTGAAGTTGCTGGCAGCCAGCGCGGCCAATGCCACTACGTACGAAAAATCAACCTGGTAAAAAACTTCCTTTGAGCCGGCTTGCCGGCGCGTGGTGCCGAGGCAGCAAAACACGTCGTCGGCAACGAGTTGCGGGCGCACGGCTTTCAACTCGCTCAGCTCCGTCACTACTTGCACCAGCTTGGGGTGCGCCAGGGCCACCGGCCGGCGGCCCACCGCTACCACTTTGGCATAGCGTGCATCGGCGAGCAGCAGCGGCAGCAGCGCCGAGCCGATGAGGCCAGTGGCCCCGGCCAGGAGGGCAGTTCTTTGCATAAGGCAGCGTGGGTTGGGAAAATGTGTTCCAGATTAGTCGAAAAAATGCCCCGGCAGGATCCCTGTCCTATGCCCGCAGGCGGGTTTCCATCGGGCTCAATTCCACGTTGCCTTGCTTGAGGAGGGCCCCCAGCGCCTTCTTGAACACTTTTTTGCTCATGCCCACGCGCCGGTACACGTCGTCGGCCTCGCTTTTGTCGCCGATGGGCAGGCGGCCCCCGGGGGCCGCACGCAGGGCTGCCAGCAGGGTGGTGGCGGCGGTTTCTACCTCGTCGTAGCCTTCGCGCTGCAAGCGCACGTCGAGCTTGCCGTCGGGGCGCACCTGGCGCAGGAAGCCCGGAATGGTTTCGCCCAGCCGCAGCGGCCGAAACACTTCGTTGTGAAACAGCAGCCCTTGGTGGGTGCCGTTCACGACGACCGGGTAGCCGAGGTCGGTTTCGTCGGCCACCAGCAGGCGCACGGCGTCGCCGGGCTGGCCGGCAAAGGGCTCGTTGGACAGAAACTTCTTCCACTTGGCCGAGGCCACCAGCCGGTCGCTTTCCTCGTCGAGGTACACGTACACCAGCACCCGCTCGCCCACGCGCAGGTCGCGGCGCTGGTTGGGGAAGGGCAGCAGCAGGTCTTTCTCCAGGCCCCATTCGAGGAAAGTGCCGGCCGGGCCGTGGTCGCGCACGGCGAGGGCAGCGAAGGAATTGACCAGGGCCAGCGGCCGCAGGTTGGTGGCGATGAGGCGGTCTTCCGAGTCGCGGTACACGAACACGCGCAGCACGTCGCCCACGCGGGTGCCGGGGGCCACGTATTTGTTAGGCAGCAGCAAATCGCCGTCGTCGGAGATGAGGTAGAGGCCAACGCTGGTTTCGCGGGCCACTTCGAGGTCGTTGTAATCGCCGAGGTTCATGGGTGGGGAGCAAAGGATGGGTAGGCCCGCCGGGCCCGGCCCACAAAGCTACGGCCGGCGCAAGTGCAATTTTTTAAGACTGAACAGGACAGCATAAAAACATAATTTTACAGTTGCAATTATTCATCTAAGGCGTTGTAGCTTTAATTAAATGGTATTTAAAAGCGGTCAAGTAATTCATATCAAAATACTATCGCCATGAAAAAGTTTACTCAATTTTTGCTTTTGATGATGGGTTTGCTGCTGGGTGCTAGCCGCTTGCAGGCCCAGGTGGTGGCCGATGGCGTGCACGCCGGCGGCGGCGGCGGGCTGGCCCCGGCCACCATTGTCTCGCCCGATTCTATCTACGTCAACACCGACAGCCGCCCGGTCTTCACCGGGGGCGACGCCGGCTTTGCGGCCTACCTGCGCAAAAATATTCGCTACCCGGAGGCCGCGCTGCGCCAGCAGGTGTCGGGCCGGGTGTACGTGTCGTTCGTGCTAAGCCGCGAAGGCCGCGTGACCGATGCCCACGTGGTGCGCGGCCCTGGCCACGGCCTCAACGAAGAGGCCCTGCGCCTGGTGTGGATGATGCCCAGCTGGACGCCCGCCCTGCAACAGGGCCAAGCCGTGCGCGTGGCCTGCACCATTCCCATCAACTTCGATACGCAGCGGTGAGGCTGACGGCTCGGGGCCCGCTCCGGGATTGGATAAGGCAAAAGGGCAAGCCGCGGCTTGCCTTTTTTCGTGGCTTCGGGGCCGCTATTGATACACCGTCACGCCGGGGGCCCCGAGGCCGAAATCGGTGAAGGTGACGGTTTCGCGGGCGGTTTCGAAGATGCGCAGTCCGTTGGCCGATACTTGGCCGCGCGGGTAGTAGCCCAACACAATCTGGAAGGTGCGCAAGGCCGTGAATTCGTTGCGCAGGCGCAGGCCCAGGCCGAAGCCCGTGTACGGCGTGTTGCCGAAGGGCGAGCCGCCGCCGGGGCGCTCGCCCACCCAGGCCGCGTCGGCGAAGGCGATGCCGGCCAGGCGGAAGCCCAGCAGCGAGAGGGGCGTGAACACGGTGGCCTCGTAGTTGAAGGCAAAGCGGCTGGTGGCCCGGATGGGCTCGGCCGGCGAAAATCCCAGGATGCCCCGGTCGTCGGAGATGCCTTGCAGCAACTCGCCCGGCCGGCGGTTGAAACCCGCCGTGGTGGTGGTGCCCAAAAAGTGCCGGTACTGGTAGTTGCCCACGCGGTAGAGGCGGGTGAAGTACGAGGTTTGGATGTTGAGCAAGCCTTGTTCCCAAACGCTGTGGTTGGCCAGGCGTTGAAAGGAGCCAAACTCCACGTTGCCAAACAGGTAGCCGTGGCGGGTGCTGAAGATAGCCGCCGCCACCCGCGCGTCGAAGTAGCGGCGCGGCACGGCGGCGTTGGCGTCGAGGCCCATCGTGAAGCTGAGCAGCGTGCCGGTGGGCACGTCCTCAATGCGGCCAAAGCCGAACAGATACCGGTCCTTATAATAGCGGCGCACCGAGTAGCCCAGCGTGCCCAGGATGAGGTTGGTGTTGCGGTAGTCGGGCCTGGGCGGGGCCGTGTAGGCGGTGCGGGTGAGGCGCGTGGAAATGATGAGGCGGCCCGGGTTCTCATAGCCCAGGTCGTAAGAGCGCAGGCGCAGGGCCCGGCCCACCCACAGGTCCTGCCGGGAGTAGCGGAGCGGGTAAAACGGGAGGACCTCGCCGGGATTGGGCACGGTGAGCGTAATCTGCTGGCTGTAGCTGTCGATGGACAGGGCCCCGGCGTAGCGGGTGTTCACCGAATAAAAATCGCGCTGGAGCGACACGCCGCCGTGCTCGTCGCGGTACTCGTTGTTGTAGCGGGCCTGGGCCAGGAAAAAATTGCGGAACGGCACCGTGTAGTCGCCGTTGTAGCGCCAGCGCTGGGGCAGGTTGCGCCCGTACTGGTACGTGTTGTTGACGTGGTGGCCCAGGCCCAAAAAATTCTGGTCGCCCACATCGACGCGGCCCGAGGCGGCCCCGCCCACCTCAAAGCTGCCCGTAACGCTGAACACGTCGGTGGTCATCACGATGATGTCGATGCTGTCGGCGGTGGCGGTGCGCTCGTTCACCAGCACGCGGGCGTCGAAGATTTCATCGGTCTGGCGCAGCAGGCGTTCCGATTCGGCCAGGGCCTGGGGGGCCAGCGGCTGGCCCGGCCGGAACAGCAGCACCTGCCGGATGCGCGACGGGGCCGTGCGCACGTGCAGGAAATTGCCCGACCGCTCCAGCGCCGTGCGCGGCTGCCGCGTGGAGTCGGTGAGGCTGTAGCCGAAGGCGTCGTAGGGCCGGATGGTGATGTGGCGCACGATTTTGAACGTGTGCCGGTCGAACTGCCGGTCGAGCAGCACGGCGTCCAGGCCCGCGTTTTCGTCGCGGGGGCGGGTGAGGCGCAGCACCGCCGCCGCTGCCCGCCCGGCAATGGTTTTGCGCCGCGTGTAGGCTTGCAGGCGCTGGCGCATCCGCTGCTCGTCGAAGTCGCGCCGCAGCGAGTCGGGCTGCTCGTTGCGCACCGCCGGCCCGGTGTGCAGCGAGTCGGGCGGTACGGCCGAGCGCGGGTCGAACGACTGCGCCCGCGCCGCGCCGCCCAGCCCCAGCAACAAAAGAAAAAAGAACCAGCGCAACAGCATATGGGGGCCCTCAAGCAACCAGGGCAAGATACAAAGATGGAGGTTCGGGCAGGGGAATGTTGTTTTTGGGAAGGTTGTCATTCCGAGCGCAGCGAAGAATCTGAGGTCCTCAACCCAGATTCTTCGCTGCGCTCGGAATGACAACCTTTAGGCAGCTTCGAAGAACTTTTTCTAATAAAATTAGCTTGACAAGTATTGCCCGTTGGGAAGAAATCTATTACTTTTAATGCCGAAAAGCAGCCATTCCCGATGAACGAGCGCATTCAGGAGAAACTAAGCATATTAGCCGATGCCGCGAAGTACGACGCTTCGTGCAGCAGCAGCGGTGGCAAGCGCAAAAACGAAAACAAAGGTCTGGGCAACGCCGAGGGTATGGGCATCTGCCACAGCTACACCGAGGACGGCCGTTGCGTGAGCCTGCTCAAGATTTTGCTCACCAACCACTGCATCTTCGACTGCGCCTACTGCGTGTCGCGCCGCTCGAACGACGTGAAGCGCGCCGCTTTCACGGTGGACGAAGTGGTGGATTTGACCATCAACTTTTATCGCCGCAACTACATCGAAGGGCTGTTTTTGAGTTCTGGCATTTTCAGCAGCCCCGATTACACGATGGAGCGCTTGGTGCGGATCGTAAAAAAGCTGCGCACCGAACACCAGTTCAACGGCTACATCCACGTCAAAACCATTCCCGGCGCCTCCGAAGAACTTATTCAGGAAGCCGGCTTGTACGCCGACCGCCTGAGCGTGAACATCGAACTGCCCTCCGAGCTGGCCCTGCAAACGTTGGCCCCGGAGAAAAATTATGCCGAAATCCTGACCCCGATGGCGCAGATTCGGGACGGCATCATCCAGAATAAAGAGGAGAAGGCGCTGTTCAAGAAAGTGCCGGCCTTTGCCACGGCGGGCCAAACGACGCAGCTCATCGTGGGGGCCAGCGGCGAAACGGATTTGCAGATCATTAAGCTCTCCGATTCGCTTTACCAAGGCTACGGCCTGAAGCGCGTGTACTACTCGGGCTACGTGCCCGTAACCGACGACGCCCGCCTGCCGCAGGTGACGCAGCCGCCCGTCATCCGCGAGCACCGCCTGTACCAAACCGACTGGCTGATGCGCTTTTACGGGTTTCAGGCCGACGAGATTCTCGACCCCGCGCACCCACACCTCGACCTTGAAATCGACCCCAAGTTGGCCTGGGCCCTGCGCAACCGCCACGTGTTTCCGGTGGATGTGAACGCGGCTGATTTCGAAATGATTTTGCGCATTCCCGGCGTGGGGGCCCGCTCGGCCAAGCGCATCGTGGCCGCCCGCCGCTTTGCCTCGCTCACCATGGAGCTGCTGCACAGCTTCGGCGTGGTGCTCAAGCGGGCCAAGTTTTTCCTCACCTGCCGCGGCGAAACCCGGTCTGCCCTGGGCGAGCTGACCGAGCAGCAGGTGCGCCGCCAGATTTTGTTTGGGGCCGGCTCCGTGCGCTCGGCCCTCGTCACGCAGCAGCTCGACTTGTTTGCCCAAGCCAGCTGAGTAATTTTTGGTTTTGCCTTTTAATGCCTTGGTTATGAAAATTTCGCACCGCCAGAACATTGTTCGCGCCGCCCGGCCGGCGTCCAACAAGGCCCCGCGCCTCTCGTGCTGCTGCCGCATCAGCGAGCTGATGCCGCTGGTGCGCCAGATGCACGACGCCGCCCGCGCCCAGGCCGAGGCCCGCCTGAGCCAGGACGCCCAGCAAGCCGCCTAGCGCACGGTGCGGGCGGCCGGCTCTTTCGCCGGCCGCCCGCTAATCGTTGCATCGTTGCCAAAACAGCGCAAGATGCGCTCAGCGATTACTGGGAAGCCGGCGAAAAGCCGGCCGCCCGGCGCAACCCCGGCCCGCTGCTACCGGTACTGCCCGCATGGCCCATCCCTTTGAACACCACCGCGTGCCCACCAACGGCCTGCACCTGCACGTGGTGCAGTGCGGCCCCGCCACCGGCCCGCTCGTGGTTTTGCTGCACGGCTTCCCCGAGTTTTGGTACGGGTGGCGGCACCAGCTGGGGGCCCTGGCCGCGGCCGGCTACCGCGTGTGGGCCCCCGACCAGCGCGGCTACAACCGCAGCGACAAGCCGCGCCGGGTGCGCGCCTACGCCATCGACGAGCTGGCCGCCGACGTGCTGGGACTGGTGGACGCCGCCGGCCGCGACACCGCCGCCGTGGTGGGCCACGACTGGGGCGCGGCCGTGGCCTGGCACTTAGCCGCGCACCACCCCGCCCGCGTCCGCTGCGCCGCCGTGCTGAACGTGCCGCACCCACAAGCGCTGGCCGGGGCCCTGCTCCGCCAGCCCCGGCAATTGCTCAAGAGCTGGTACGTGGTTTTCTTTCAATTGCCCTGGGTGCCCGAAGCGCTGTTGCGGCTGCGCGGCTGGTGGGCGGCCCGCCGGGCCCTGCGAAATTCCAGCCGCCCCGGCACGTTCAGCGACGAAGATTTGGCACTGTACCAAGCCGCGTGGGCCCAACCCGGGGCCATGCGCAGCATGATCAACTGGTACCGGGCCGCGGCCCGGTTTGCCAGCCGCCTCGCCGGCACGGGGCGCGTAACGGTACCACTGCTCATCATTTGGGGCGAAAACGATGCATTTCTCAACGCCAACCTTGCGCGGAAAAGCATGGCCTTCTGCGATGATGGCCGGCTTACTTATTTGCCGGCCACCCACTGGGTGCAGCACGAAGAACCGGCGGTCGTGAACCGGTTATTGATTGATTTTTTACAAGCACTGCCTTCGTGACCAAACACCTTTCCGTGCGCCGGGCCGCTGTCGTGGGCCCCGCCCCGCCCCGGCCCGCCGGGGCCCCCGCCCTCACGGCCGCCCCGCGCGACTACACCTACGACGGCACGTTTGAGGGCCTGCTGACGGTGCTGTTCACCGTGTACGACTGGCGCGCGGCCCCCAACAGCATTCAGCCGGCGGCCACGGCCCAAACCGGCCTGTTTGCCCAGTCGGCGCGCCTGACCACCGACGGGGCCCTGGCCGCCCGCGTGTGGGACGGCCTGCTGAAAACGATGGACGCCGAGGCCCGCGCTCGCCTCTACCACGTGTTTCTGAGCGAGGACGCCGAGCGCGAGCTGCTGGTTTTCCGGTACGTGGACCTGGCCCTGCGCGCCGGCCGCGACATCGCCGAAAACTACGCCGACGCCACCGTGCGCCGCGTGCAACGCCTAGCCCAGCAGATGTTCCGCGAAAAGCACCGCATGGAGGCATTTGTACGGTTTGAGAAAACTCGCGACGGCCTGTTTCACGCCACCGTCGAGCCCGATTACGACGTGCTGCCACTCATCGCCCCGCACTTCACCAAGCGCTACGCCGACCAGCGCTGGCTGATTTACGACCGCCGCCGCGGCTACGGCCTGTACTACGATTTGACGCGCACCGACGTGGTGCAGTTCGAAAACGCGGCCCCGGCGCACGCGGCGGCCGGCGTGGCCGCCACCGTGCTCGACGAGCGCGAACCCCTGTTTCAGGTGCTGTGGCAGGCGTATTTCGACCACGTGAACATTCCCGAGCGCAAAAACCTGAAGCTGCACCGCCGCCACATGCCCCTGCGCTACTGGCAATATTTGAGCGAAAAGCAGCCCCGCGAACGGCCTTTCCAGCCCATTCAAAACAAGCGCCCGCCGGCGGTCGGGAGCTGAAAAGAGCGGGGTAGAAGTTTAAAAGATCAACAAAATATCAAATTCAATTTTTATAGCACAGGTGCCAAGCGGTAGCCCCGGCGGGGCGGCCCATCGGTAGAAAATCATTGCTTGATAGCCACCAAAGCGCCAGCGGAGCGACCCAAAATTGCTACGGCTTGGGTCGCTCCGCTGGCGCTTTTCCATTTGTTTAGGGGTGGGTTCTGCCGATGGGCCGCCTCGCTGAGACTAATCACTTGGGCCCTGGTGTGGGTGCCGAATTTTTAAAGCGGATTTCGGCAAGATGCGGGCCCAGGACCGGGTCGAAAACATGCTTCCGAAAGCTGGTGGGCCCAGCCACCGTGCCGGTAGGGCCGGCCTCCGCGCTGGTAAGGGCCGCCACCGTTCCCGTAGGCCCAGCCACTGTTCTGGTAAGCCCACGCCGCCTTCCCGTAGACTCAGAAGCAATTCCCGTAGACTCATCCAAAGCATTTGTCCGGGCACTTATTGCACATTACCAGCTTCTGGGTTAATATTTCGGCCGTGCCGCTGGCCAGGCTTGGCGCAGCCGGCGCGCAACTCCGCCCGCCCCGCGCCGTTCCAATGCGGATGAGCCGAGCATTCACCAAAGAAGACGACGTGCAGGCGGCCCCCATCGTGCCGCCGCGCGCCGCGCTGCCGCCGGGCACGCCCAACTACGTCACGCCCCAGGGCCTGGCGCAGCTGCGCGCCGAGCACACGGCCCTCGAAACCGAGCGCGCCGCCGCCGAAGCCAACCACGACCACGACACCGACCGCACCCACCGCTTGTCGCTGCTCAACGGCCGGCTGGCCCTGCTGGCCGGGCGCATCGCCAGCGCCAAAGTGGTTGACCCGCGCACCCAGCCGCCCAAGGAAGTGCGCTTCGGGGCCACCGTCGCGCTGCGCACCGTGAGCGGTGGCCAAGTGGGCTTCGAGCGAAAGTTTACCATCGTCGGCGTCGACGAAGCCGACGTGGCGGCCGGTAAAGTGGGCTTCGTCGCGCCCATCGCGCGGGCCCTCATCGGCGCGAAGCTGGGCAAATCGGTTACGCTGCCGCTGGGCCCCCCGCCGGAAGTGGTGGAGGTAATAAGCATAAAGTACGCGTAGGAATGCGCCACGGCGCGTTCAATAGCTGAACAGCCCCGTATGACCGTGGCCCCGGGGAACGGGCCCTGTAGAAACGCGCCACAGCGCGTTCAATCGTTGGGTCGACAAGGATCAGCTCAATCTTTGGGTCGACAAGTCAAATCGTTCAGCGATTGAACGCGCCGTGGCGCGTTCCTACGGGGCCCGTTCTCCAAGTTCTGGCAAAGGTTTATTTCGGCCCCCAATTTTCGGGATTGCGGGTGATGGATTCCCGAATGGTGCCCAGCGCTTCTATATTCCGCACAATGGTGTCGTGGTAGCGGGGTTGCCAGGCGAAGTCGCCGTGGCCATTTTGGTTGCACCAGCGTTTCACAGCGCCTTTGAACTGGTTGACGATGGCGGGAATCGACGCGGGCCGCAGGGGCCGTAGGCCTGCGGGGTTTTCGTCTTCCTGGTGTTCCAGTAGGTCGTTTTTGTTGGACTTTAAAACCAGAAGGCCATGAAAATGATCGGGCATGGTCACCCGGCGGTCCAGGCGAGCCCGGGGGTCATGCGTCGGGATTTCCAGCCAGCACTTGCCGGCGGCCTCGCCTATTACCGAAAGCACCATCTGCCCGTGCGCGATGCTGCCAAAGGCAGGCACCCGGTTCAGAACGCAAATGGTGATGAAGTACACGCCGCTGCGCCCGTAGTTGTGCGTTGGCAGCCGGTACTGTTTCTGGTCTTTGTAAGCCACGGAAAATGCAGAAAATGCCTTGAGCGCAGCGGAAGGGTTGTGTTCTCGCTGATGCTTGCTGATTGGTTGGGCCTGGGCTGTCCGGCGCTTGAACGCGGGGCCGTTCGGCGAAAGGCGGGTACGTTCAGCGGTTGAACGCGCTGTGGCGCGTTCTTACAGTTGAATCTGCTTCTTGTAGGCCCCCGGCGTCAGGCCCTCGTGCTTTTTGAACAGGGCCTGGAAATGCGATAAATTATTGAAGCCCGCCCGCAGGCACACATCGGCCACGTTCAGGGGCTGGCGCAGCAGGCGCTTGGCCTCGCCCAGCCGCTCGCGGATGATGTACTCGACCGGCGTGAGCCCAAACTCGCGCTTGAACACCCGGAAAAATGTGGCCTTGCTCATGCAAGCCACCGCGCTGAGCTTGTCCACCGACAAGTTCTCACCCAAGTGCTGCTTGATGTACTGCACCAGGGCCGCGAAACGGTGCGTGGTGAGGTGCCGAGCGTAGTCGTTGAAGATGAGCTGGCGGGCCTGCGTCTGCATTAGGCGCACCAATAACTCCTGCAAAGTAAAGCCGGCGAGCACGTCCTTGGCCGCGTCGTTAGCGCGCGACACGGCCACGAGGCGCTCCAGGGCCCCCGTCAGTTCGGGGGTGTTGGTGAGGTGGGCGTGCTCGGGGCCGGCCAGGGCCCAGGGCGTGTGGTCCTCGGCGCGGGGGTAGCGCTCGTTGAGCATCTCCACGGTGTGGCGGATGGCGTCGGGGGCGATGGCCACGGCCAAGCACTGCGTAGGCCGGCAGGCGCAGGCGTCGGGAAAGTCGATTTCCATCCGCTCGTCCTCGCCCACCACCACCGACTCGCCGGGCAGGTAGTCGAAGGCCGGGCGGCCGGGCAGGTGCATCACCTTTCTGCCGCGCAGCATGGTTGTCAGGGCCAGGCCGTCGAGGCGCAGCGGCACGCGGTGGGCCGCCTGGTGGGTTTCAAAAATGTTCAGCTCGAAGGCGTCGAGGGCAAAAACGGTGCGGTTCTCGACCAGGCTGCGCAACTGCTTGAGCGGCAGCGGGGCCACGGCGTCGGGCAAATGAACGCGGGAATTCATGGGTAGAAATTAAAAATTATGAATTAAAAATTATGAATTGCAAAAGCTGACCGGCCAGGCGCTGCCAACTTTTAATTTTTAATTCATAATTTTTTTAATTTTAAGGGGCCCTGCGCACGCAAGTTGCGATAATTCCGGCACTTTTTGAGACGATAACGCAAACGGTTGTTCTCGATTGTTGGGACCTTTGGCCTATTCGTCAATCCTAACCATTCCCATCCAACGTCATGGCCGAAGTGCTCGAAAAATCCACCACCGTGGTGGCCCGTCCCCAGTTCAAGTCGCATTACGACAATTTCATCGGCGGCAAGTGGGTAGCCCCGGTGAAGGGCCAGTACTTTGATAATCCGTCGCCCATCGACGGCAAGGCCTTTTGTAAAGTGGCCCGCAGCAGCAAGGAAGACATCGAGTTGGCGCTCGACGCTGCCCACGAAGCCTTCAAAACTTGGAGCAAGGCCGCGCCGGCCACCCGCAGTGCCGTGCTGCTGAAAATCGCCGACATCATGGAGGCCAACCTGCCCTACCTGGCGGCCGTCGAAACTGTGGAAAACGGCAAGGCCATCCGCGAGACGATGGCGGCCGATTTGCCGCTGGCCATCGATCATTTTCGCTACTTCGCGGGCGTGATTCGGGCCGAAGAAGGCTCGGCTACCGAGCTAAACGAGAACACGTTGTCGCTCGTCATTCAGGAGCCGTTGGGCGTGGTGGGCCAGATTATTCCCTGGAACTTCCCGCTGCTGATGGCCACCTGGAAAATCGCCCCGGCCCTGGCCGCCGGCTGCTGCGTGGTCGTGAAACCCGCCGAGCAAACCCCGGCCAGCATCATGGTGCTCATGGAGTTGATCCAGGACGTGGTGCCCGCCGGCGTGCTCAACGTCGTGAACGGCTTCGGCCTGGAAGCCGGCAAGCCCCTGGCCAGCAACAAGCGCGTGCAAAAAGTGGCCTTCACCGGCGAAACCACCACCGGCCGCCTCATCCTGCAGTACGCCGCCGAAAACATCATCCCCGTCACGATGGAGCTGGGCGGCAAGTCGCCCAACGTCTTCTGCAAGTCGGTGATGGACCACGACGACGACTTCCTCGACAAGTGCATCGAAGGCGCGGTGATGTTTGCCCTTAACCAGGGCGAAATCTGCACTTGCCCCTCGCGCTTGCTTGTGCACGAAGACATTTACGACGAGTTCATTGCCCGCGTCATTGCCCGGGTGAAAGCCATCAAGCTCGGCAACCCGATGGACACCGACACCATGATGGGGGCCCAGGCGAGCAACGACCAATTCGAAAAAATCCTGAGCTACCTCGAAATCGGCAAGGCCGAAGGCGCGGAGGTACTCGTTGGCGGCGAAGCGTATACACAGGAGGACGGGGCCCTGGCCGAAGGGTACTACATCCAGCCCACCATTTTCCGGGGGCACAACAAGATGCGGATTTTCCAGGAAGAAATCTTCGGCCCGGTGCTGTCGGTGACAACGTTTAAAGACAACGAAGAGGCCCTGGCAATTGCCAACGACACGCTCTATGGCCTCGGGGCCGGCCTCTGGACCCGCGACGCCCACGAAATGTACACGATGCCCCGCGCCATCCAGGCCGGCCGCGTGTGGGTAAACTGCTACCACGACTACCCGGCCGGGGCCCCCTTCGGCGGCTACAAAGCCTCCGGCTTCGGCCGCGAAAACCACAAAATGATGTTAGCCCACTACCGCCAGACCAAGAACATGTTGATTAGCTACAGCCAGCAAAAGCTGGGATTCTTTTAGGTTGGAAGCCGGTATAGTGACTCCTTGAATGAGAACGTCATGCTGAGCTTGTCGAAGCATCTCTCCCGCGCCGTTTAGGTCGTAGGTCGTTCAACGAAGCAGAAGAGATGCTTCGACAAGCTCAGCATGACGTTCTTTTTTGCACGCTACTACCTTGCCAATTCTCGTATCTTACCGATTCCTGCCGATATTTTCATTCACTAATGCCCACGCCCCGCGTCCTCGCCACCCAAGCCGCCGAAGCCACCATTGACCTTTTGCGCGACGAGCATGGGCCCCTGATGTTCCACCAGAGCGGCGGGTGCTGCGACGGCTCCTCGCCGATGTGCTTTACCAAGGGCGAGTTTCGGATTGGCGGCAACGACGTGTGGCTGGGCCAGATTCACGGCTGCGACTTTTTTATGAGCACCAGCCAGTTCGAATACTGGCAGCACACCCAGCTCACGATTGACGTCACGAAAGGGCGCGGCGCGAGCTTTTCGCTGGAAATCCCGCTGGGCGTGCGGTTCCTGATTCGCTCCCGGCTGTTCACCGAAGCCGAATCCAACGACATAGCCCCCGCGCTCAATGGCGAAGAATACTTGGAAACCGCGTAGGGCCCCGGACGCAAAAAGCCCCGGTAACCGAGTTGCCGGGGCTTTTTGCGTCCGGTAAAAAAATCTATTTCTTCACTTGCACGGGCAAATCTTCGAGCTGGGCGTAGCTCAGCTTCCAATTGCCGTCGCTGCCTTTTTTCCAAAGCAGCACAAAATTGCCTTCGCCGATGCCGGCTTCCTTGGCGGTGGCCGTGGGCAGGACATCGACCGAGAACGTACCGGCTTCGTAGGCCAGGTTGGCGTCGGTGCCGGTGCTGGCGGTGCTGGTTTTCAGGTTGGTCACGGTGCCGATGGTGGGCGTAATCCACTTGTTGGTGATTTCGTCCTTGCCGCTGAAGCGCGTTTCGCCTTGCAAGAACTGCGCATCGTCGGCCAGAAACGAGGCCGCTTTGGCGGCGTCCTTGCTGTTCCAGGCGCTAAGGAACTGCTGGTTGAGGTCCGACACGCTAACGTTGCCGCTGGTGGCCGCCGGGGCCGTTGCCGCCGGCGAGCTGCCGTTGGCGGCCGGAGCGTTGTTGCCCGAGCACGAAGCCAGTAGGGCGGCAGCGCCCAGCGCAAAGAAATAATTTTTCATAAAAAACGGGAAATGAAAGAATAAAAGCAACCTGAAAAACAATCAAAACCCGGGCTGTTGGGCCCGGGTTTTAAACGCAAAATAATGGACGATTACCAACTCTTGCGGCGCACATTCGAAGCCGGATAAGCCGTCAGCGCGTTGCCGTAGTCTGGGTTAGGGAAATACCCCGAAGCCGTAGTAACGCCCGCCGAGCTGGCGGCGACCAGGGCCGACGCGCCGGCCACGGCAGCCGTAGCACCGGCCACGCGGCCCAGGCTGCCTGTAGGGGAAGCTATGCTGCGGCGCTCGGCCGTGACGCGCTCGGCGGCGTTGGCCCGGGCGTTGGCGGCAGCGATGCGCTCGTTGGCGGCGGCCCGCTCGGCAGCCGCAGCGGCGGCGGCTTTGCGCTTGTTATCGGTGTGTTTGCCAATGGCGTAGCCCACGCCAGCACCGGCCACGCCGCCGATGGCCCCGCCCACCACGCGGTTGCGCTTGTTGATGAGGGCCCCACCCAAAATGCCGGCGGCCCCGCCGATGGCAGCGCCTTTGCCCTGCGGGCTCCAGTTTTTCTGTGCTTGGGCATGGGAGCTGAACAACAGACTGAACAGCATAACGGGGATGAATAGCAACCAGCTAGTATTTTTCATGACGTAAAAAAGAATAGAGCGTGAAAGGATACAGCTGAAAGAGCAAGCCGCGCCTATTGAGGCGTTTACAAGCACCGTGCCAGGCAATGCGAAGGTACGACAGCCGTTAGGCAGCGTTTCGGGCCAGCCTGTCAGTGGCCGCGGGACCCTCGCCAACCGCCGCTACTGCTCCGCTACCAGCAGCTGCACGTCCACGTTGCGGCCGTGGTCGTCGGCGCACGACACTTTCACGCGGCCGCTGGGCAGCTGAAAAAACACCCGCTCGGTGGCCCCGGCGGCCCGTACGAACCGGTCGTTCACGTACCAGAACACCCGGCGCACCTCGGGCCCCGCCGCGCAGCTGAGCAGCAATTGCTGCTTTTCGCCGCGGTTGAGCAGGTATTCGGCGTTGGGCAGGGGCGAGGTGATGGCCAGGGGCGGGGCAGCGCCGTCGTCGGGGCCCCGCACGAGGCGGCAGGCGGGGTTGTGCGGCGGCAGGCGCTGGGTGGGTAGCCCCTGCGCCGCCCGAAACGCCAGCACTTCCGGCAGCGGATTCGGGTAAAGCTGCCGCCGGTAGCCGCTGGCCGGCACGCAGGCCCGGCAGTAGCTCATCGTGCCGTCGGCCGAAACCAACACCTCCTGCTGGTGCTCGCAGCGCTGGGCCGAGGATACGCCGGGCAGGTAGTAATCAAGAATTTGGTTGGGGCAGTGCTCGCCGGGCACCAGCCCGCTTTCGGCGCACACCAGCCGGAAGTCGAGGCTGGCCGGGGGCACGGCCCAGCCGTTGGGCGAGTTGTAGGCCAGGGCGTTGAACAAATCGAACAGCAGCGGCGTGGCCACGTCGGCCCCCGTGAGGGCCGGGCTGCCCTGCCCGTTGAAGTTGCCCACCCACACGCCGATGGTGTAGTCGCGGTTATAGCCCAGGCTCCAGGCGTCGCGGCGGCCGTAGCTGGTGCCGGTTTTCCAAGCAATTTTGGGTAAGTGGAGGCCGTTTTCGTAGCCCAGGGGCAGGTCGGGGCGCGTGCGCTGGGACAGGGTTTCGTTGATGAGGAAGGCCGCGGCGGGAGAGAGGAGGGTTGAACTTAGGGGCGAGGATTTTGGGTTATTATTGGTGGTCAAGTAATTGAGCGGCGCGTACTGCCCCCCATTCGCCAGGGCCGCGTACAGCCCCGTCAGCTCTTCCAACGTGGCCCCGCAGCCACCCAAAATGGTGCTCAAGCCCAGGCGCGGCGCGGCGCGGGCCACGGTGTGGAAGCCCGCCTGGCGCAGCTTGTCGGTGAGGACGGGGACGCCCAGCTCGGCCAGCACGCGCACGGCGGGGATGTTGAGCGAGTACACCAGGGCCCTCTCTACCGTCACTTCGCCCTGGCAGTTTTTGTCGAAGTTTTCGGGGCGGAAGCCGTTGAAGTTGGTGGGCACGTCGGGCAGCTTCAGCTTGGGCGTGGCTAGGCCCCGGTCGAAGGCCAGGCCGTAGAGCAGCGGCTTGAGAGTACTGCCCGGCGAGCGTACGGCCCGCACGCCGTCGACCTGGCCCTGGCCGGCCGCGTCGCGGAAGTCGGAAGAGCCCACGTAGGCCTCCACGGTGCGGGTGTGATTGTTCACCACCAGCACGGCGGCCTGCGTGATGCCCAACTCGCGCAGCCGCCGCACATAGTTGAGCGTCAGGTCTTCGGCCTTGGCCTGGGGGCCCCGGCGCAGCGTGGACCGAATGATGGCTTGGCCGGGAAACTGCGTCACGAGCCGCCGCGCCAAGTGCGGGGCCAGGGTGGGGGCCCCGTGGCGCTGGGCATCGAGCGGCTCGGCCAGGGCATCTTCTATGTCCTGGTTGGGGAAGAGGTGGTCGGTCTGCATTTGGCGCAGCCAGTGGTTGCGCCGGGCCAGGATTTGCGGGTTGTTGCGGCCCAGCACCAGCACGCGCGGTTGGTTGGGGATAACGGCCAGCGTCACGGTCTGGGCCAGGGAGAGGTAGTCGGGCGGCTGCTGGAAGTAGAGCAGCGCGGCCGACTTCACGCCCTCGATGTTGCTGCCGTAGGGCACTAGGTTTAGGTAGAGCTGCAAGATTTCGGCCTTGCTGTAATGGGCCTCCAACTGCACGGCGCGCAGCATTTCCAGCGTTTTGTTGCCGAAGGTGCGTTCCTTGGGCTCCAGCAGCCGGGCCACCTGCATGGTGATGGTGCTGGCCCCCGTGGTGCGCCCGCGCCCAAACAAGTTGCGCCCCGCCGCCTGCACAATGGCCACCGGGTTCACCCCAAAATGGTAGCGGAAGTACCGGTCTTCCTTGTAAATAATGGCCCGCTGCAAGGCCGGCGTGATTTCTGAAAGCTCGGTTTTCATGCGCCACTTCTGCGTCGGGTTCAGAAAAGCGTGGAGGGCCGAGCCGTCGGCCGCCGTCACCAGCGGCGAGTACTGCGGTGCGGGCGGCAGCGGAAACAGCCGGTCGAGCAGCCCGGCAGCGAGCACCAGTAGAAGCAAGCCCAGCAGGCCCCGGCGCAGCCACGGGTACTGGCCCAGGCCCGCCCACCAACTTGCCACCCGCTGTTTCATGGCTGCGGGGCCCCCACGGCCGGCAATTGCCAGCCCTTGCCTACCCAGCGCAACACCGCCCGCTGCCACCCCGGTCGCTGCCGAAACCGCGCTTTTTCCTCGGCCAGCGCGGGCACGTTGAGGGCCCCGGCGCGGGCCTGCCAGGAGGCCAGCGGCTGGCCGGGTTTATCAGCGAAAAGCTCGTCCAGCACCGGCCGGATTTCCTTCAAATTCCAGTAGTGGTACATCCACGGCGCGGCTTCGCGCACCACGCCCGCCCGGGCCCACACCGCGCTGAAAGCCAGCTGCTCCATCACGTGCTTGGGGTAGAGGCGGTAGAGCTGCTCGGTGAGGGCCAGCACTTCGGCCAGCAGCGGCGCGTCGGTGCTGCGAAAGCCGAGTACGCCGGCGTTGTACATGTTCGTATCGGGGCTGACGGGCCCCCGGCCAGGGCCGTGCGGCCGGCGTCCTGCTGCAAGGCGCGGTTGATTTTGCGGTTCAGCGGGTTGCCGTCGCGCAAGCGGCCTTCGCCCACGTGCATGAACCGCTCGCCTTGCTTTAGAGCAATAAAAATTTCGGTCAGTGGTTTTAGAAAAACAGTGTCGGTATCGATGTACAGCAAGTTGCCGGTGTAGTGCGCGGCGGCGTGCTGCAACACCTCGATTTTGACGCGGTGCACGAAGCTGATTTCGCCGCGCCATTCCCGCCACTGCGCCGGTTCGATGTGGACGTACTCCACTGCTTTCACTTCGCCTAGCACCGCCCGGAAATGGGCCGGGTTATCGGTATAAATGAGCACGGTAGCCCCGCCGTCCTGCCGCAAATAGGAGAGGATGCTGAACAATGCCTCGTTGAGGATGGCGGGGCTGCCGTAGGCTTGGTAAAGGAGAAAATCGGCCATGCGGCGCAAGTTAGGACCGGTGGGGCCGGTCCGGGCAGCCGGCCTCTCACTGGCTGCCCGGTAATCGCTAGGGGCGGCGTGGTTTTGCTTGGTCGATTCCTGACGATTGCAACGACGGCAACGATTAGCGGGCGGCCGGCGAAAAAGCCGGCCGCCCGCCCGGGCTACCGCACCCGCACCACGCCGGCCCCGTTGTAGGAGTGGTACTCGCCGTTGTACATAGCGTCGGCGCTGACGGGCCCTAGCTTGAAGGTGCCTTTGCTGACGGCGCGGGCCATGTAGTAGAACGACTTGGGCGTGCCCGTGGCGGTGGTGAACAGGTTCAGCCGGTCGTCGCGCACGTCGAGGTAGTCGGGCGTGGCAGCGTCTTTGGCCCAGGTGATTTCGCGGACGGCCCCGATGCGCGGGTTCTCGATTTCGAGGCCAGCGGGGAGCAGGTCGGTGATGGCCACGTTCTTCACTTCGCCGGCCGCGTCGGCGGCTTCGATGGTGATTTTGACCACCACCAAATCGTTCTGGACGAAGCTGGGGGCCCCCAGCGGCCGGCCGTCGCGGGTGAGGAACTGGCGGCGCACTTTCAAGTAGGAATCCTCCTCGCGGACGGGCGTGGTGGGCGAGATGCCCGACGCCTCCCAGAAGTAGTACAGGTTGCCGCGGCCGGCGGTGCGCAGGCTCAGGTTGTGGTTGGCCACGTTGCCCACGGTGAGGTCCTGACCGGTGAAGTTTCCTATTGCTTTGCCGTCGGAGAATAGGGCCCCGGTGGCGGTGCCCTTGGCGTTCTGGCGGGCAATTTTGCCCAGGGCCAGCAGGGCGAAGGCGGTTTCCTGGGTGTTGAGGTAGCCGGCCTGCTTCACCTGGCGGCTGAGCTGGCGGGCCAGCGCGAGCACCTGTGGGTTGGCGGGGTCGGTGGCGAGCAGGGCGTTCAGCACCACGCCTTCGTCGCGGATGGGCGAGTAGAACGAGCCGTCCAGGGCCCGGTTGGCGGCGGTTTCACCCCCGAACTGGGTGGGCAATAGCTCGCGGAACTGCCGCTGGTTGCCGAGCAGGCCCTGGGTGCAGGCCAGCAGGAACTTCGAGTCCTGGGCCAGCGCGGCGCGGTTGGCGCGGTAGTAGTTCAGGGCCACGGCGTCCTGGCGGCCGGCCAGGGCCAGCACGTAGAGCGAGTAGGCGATTTCCTTCTTGGCGATGGTTTTTTCGCGGGCAATATTATTTACATCAAAATAGCGGTAGGGCTCGGTTTCGCGCTTTTTCAGGCGAAACTGCATGTAGCCCAGTACCTTGTCGAGCGTCGTTTTATTCACCGCAAAGCCGGCCTGCCGGGCTTCAAGCAGGAAGTGGGCGGCGTAGGCCGTGGCCCACCAGTTGTCGTAGTCGCCCCCGGGCCAGTAGCTGAGGCTGCCGTTGTAGAGCTGCATCGACTCGATTTTGCGGATGGCCTCCTGCACGTTGTAGTTGGGGTTGTAGCGCTGGTTTTTGGCGGCGGCCCCGGTTTTCTGCTGCAACGTGGCCGCCAAGTCGCCATAGTACAGCTGCGGGAAGGCGGCCGACACGGTTTGCTCCAGGCAGCCGTAGGGGTATTGCAGCAGGTAGCGCAAGTCCTTGCTGAACTCCGTCAGCGGCGAGCGGCTCAGCACCAGCTGGCTGCGCTGCGAGGCGGGCAAGAAATCGTTGTTCAGGTTGAGCGGGAACGTGGCCCCGCCGGCCACCACGCCGCTGCCGGTGCGCTTTTCCAGCGGCGCAGCGGGGCGCACGGGGATTTCAGTTTCTTCCGTGAATACAGTTTGTATTCCCACGCGCTCATTTGGAATACTTATACGTCTGTTTTGAACGGCGTTTTGTTCGGGTTTAGGAAGTGTGCCTTTTATTACTTCTACTTCTATCTGAACCTTTCCACTGCCAATGCCAGTGCCAATTGCACCGCAAACTATCCGTCGTTCCGAATTAGGTGGTAGCGTTAAATTCTGGTTTTTGTAAACAAGGGTGTTTATAGGTTTTTGACCTGGTAGCTCTACAATTCCCCTTTCCTGGTAACGTGCAGGTATTCCGAGTGGACCACTCAAGCGAGGAGAGACATTCACTTCTAAAGAATTATTAGTCGTGTTCGTCAGCGTCACCGGCACGTCAATCGTATCGCCGGGGCTAAGGAAACGGGGCAGCGCGGTGCTGATAACCACCGGGTCGGCCACCTTCATTGTGCTTTCGGCCGAGTTGAAGGCGTCGTCTTTGTAGGCCACGGCCATCACGCGCAGGGCCCCCGAGAACTGCGGCACGCGCATCCGGTAGCGCACTTTGCCGTCGGCGTCGGCTGTGAGAATGCCGCTCCATTCGGCCACGAGCTGCACGCGGCGGCTGGGCACGGGCGAGGTGCGGCGGGCCAGGTCGGCGGCGTCGCCCCCGGTGCTGCTGGTGCCCAGCTCGGGCAGCAGGAAGGGGTACACGTCGTAGGCCGATACTTCTAGGGCCCGCTTCTGGTAGAAGTAGCCGTAGGGGTCGGGCGTGACGTAGCCCTTGCGCTGCAAAATGCCCTCGTCCACCACGGCCAGCGTGACTTGCGCGCCGGGGGCCGTGCTCACTTCCACGGTTTGGTAGGTGTGCGAGCGGCTGGTGGCGGGCACTACCATCGCCAGGGCCAGGCGGGCCTCGGGGCGCGCCACGGCCAGGGGCACGAAGCCGCGCGCCACCGTCAGGGGCAGGCCGTGGTCGGTAATGGCGCGGATGGCGGTGGCCGTCACGTACACGTTGGGCACGTGGGCGGCGGTGATGGGGATTTTCACGCGTGCTGATTTCTGGTCGGTGCTCACGTAGAAGTGGTCGAGCACGTGGTCGCGCTCCACCGTCACGAGGATGCGGCCGGCGAAGGGCGTTTTCAGCAGCAGGTTGGCCGTTTCGCCGGGCGCGTACTGGGCCTTGTCGGGCTCGATGGTCACCGCGCCTTCGTTGTTGACTTCGAAGGAGTTGGCTTGCGTGTCGCCGTAGCCGTAGGCGTAGAAGCGCTGCATCACGTAGGGCAGGGCCCCGGGCCGGCTCACGCGCACCTCGTACTCGCCCGAGTTAATCGGGGTGTAGCTCAGGGCCGTGCCGGTGCCCACCGTCAGGTTCTGGCGGAGTACGGTTTGCTCGCGCTGCTGCGAGTTGTACACGAAGCGGCCGCCCTGGCGCTCGAGCACGGTTTCCCAGAGCAGGCGCACCACGCGCACGTCGGCGGGGGCCCGGCTGGGGGCCCCGGCGGGCGTGAGGGCCAGCAGCCGGAGGGGCAGCGCCTGGCGGGTGTTCACCAAATCGGGCAGGTTTTGGATGCCGAACATCGTGGCCTGGGTTTGCACCTCGAAGGCGGCTAGGCGGTTCACCGGCCGCCCCGTTTCGTCGAACACCGTGGCGAAGGCCGCGCCCGCCAGCGTGCCCATGTCGGCCAATTGCGGCACCTCGTACACCGCCGCGCCGCGCCCGGCGGCGTCGGTGCGGCCCTCGCGCAGGGTTTTTTCAAAGCGCGTTTCCAGGGCCGTCTGGGCTTCGCCGTCGTCGCCGTGGCTGCTCGGGTTGCGCCGCTGCCCGCTGTTGATGGCGAAGCTGTAGTCGTCGTAGCCCTTCGGATTGAAGGACTTCTGCTTCAGCGAAAACTCGACTTCGTACTTGCGGTCGGTGGCCGGGGGACCGAACAGGTTCACGGCCAAGATGCTGGCCGTCACGTTCTGGCCGGGCCGCAGCGCGGCGGGGGCCGCCGTTACGGTCACCTTCATCCGGTCGGGGACGAACTCCTCGACGCTGATTTGGCGCGAAGTCAGCAGCACGTCGTTGCCCGTCAGCACCTCCATTGTGTAGAGGCCCGTCATGATGGCCGGCGGCAGGATGAAGCGGCTCTCGAAGGCCCCCGCGGCGCTCAGCTTCTGCTGTAAGCTGCTGTATTCCTTGCCGGTGGGCAGCAGCAGGCGGATTTTCATGGGAAGCCCGGAGGGAGGAGCTTTCCAGTCGTCGGTGCGCACCACGGCGTTGGTGCGCACGGTGTCGCCGGGGCGGTACAGGTCCCGGTCGCCGTATAAAAAGGCCTGGTAGTGCGCGGCGTTGGACATTTGCCCGCCCACCTCGAAGCGCGAGGTTTCGACCTTGCTTTTGGTCAGGTCCAGAAACGTAAAATCCGCGTCCTTCGCCGCCGTCACCATCCCCAGCGTGAAGCGCTTCATCGAAGCCGCCGAATCGAACTGCGCCACGCCCGCCTGGTCGGTCGTGGCCGAACCGATCACCTGGTTGTTCGAGCTGACCAGGTTCACCAGCACGCCGCTCAGGGGCTGGGCCGTGCGAATGGAATTGGCGAACACCAGCGTGCCGCCGGTGGCTCCCTGCCGCACAATCAGGCCCATGTCGGTCACGGCCACCAGCTTGCTCACTTGCAGGTACTGGTGCTCGGTGTCCTCCACTTTCACCACGTACAGCCCCTTCAGGGGCCCCTGGAATTCCAGTTCCTTCAGGTCGAGCGTGAGCAGGCGCAGGCCGGCTTCCTTGGGCAGCCCGTCCACGGACACGGTGCGCTGGGAGATGACGTTGCCCAGCGTTTCGATGTCAAAGTAGCGGTAGCTGCGGTCGATGTACTCGCCGTTCTCGTCGGTGCTCGACTCGCGCTGGCCTTCTTCGTATTCGGGCGAGCCGTATTGCTGCTCGCCGCGCATAAGTTGCTGAATGTTATTGGCGTACACCTTGGCGATAGTCACCTTCACCTTGGCCACCCGGTTAATGCGCAGGCCCAGGTTGCGGGCCCCCAGCGCGTCGAGGTACAGGGCCTTGTCCCCGCTGGCAAACGTGATGCTCGGGTCCTCTTCCTCGAACGACACGGCCTGCTGAAACGCATCCTTTAGCGTACCGCCCAGCAGCCCGCGGGTGCCCGCTTTCAGCCCAACCTGGTACGTCTTGCCTACTTCAAAGCCGCCGCGCAGCGTGAAGCCGCTCTCCAAAGCTTCCACCGAAAACGCCACCGCGGGCGTCACCGTCAGGCGCGGCTGTACATCGGCCACCGTCACGGGCTGGTTGAGGAGTACCGTCACCACGGGCTGGCCGTTGAGCAGGGCCCCGGTCAGCTCGCGCACCTCGAGCTGGGTTTGGTCGGGCACCTCGGCCTGGCCGGTGAGGGGCACGGTGGTGGCCACGGTGCCGCCGGCCGGGCGCAGGCCGGGGGCCACTTCCACGGTGATGGGGGCCCCCGGGCGCACGTCCTGCGCGAAGCTCAAGCCCAGCGTCTGGTCGGGCTCGGCGCTGATGAGGTTCACGGCCAGCGGCTTGCCGTCCTGGCTCACCTTGAGGCGGCTGCGCAAGTCGGCGGGCCGCACGGGGTAGTTGAACAGCAGGTTGGCCCGAATCTCGGCCGTGCCCGCCGCCCGCGCCGAGCGGCCGTAGAACACCTGCGGGTCGGTCATGCGCAGGTACGGCGTGTGAAACCGGCTCCGGTTGAGGGCCAGCTGCTGCTTGCCGCTGGGCAGCGCCGCCGCCCGCAAAGCCGCCGCAAACACGGTGCTGGCCCGAAACGGCTCTAAGGGCGAAAACGTCAGCTCCCGGTCGCCGGTCCACTTGAACTTGCCCCGCACGGCGGGCGTAAATTTCACGTACTGCGTGGTGTCCCAACGGTTCTGCTGGGCCTCGTCCACCACCTTGTCGTCGAAGGTGAACACCACGTTCGAGTGCGGGTCAATCTCGTCGCCGTCGGTTTGGGCCTGCGCCGCGGCCTGCTCTTGGGCCGACTTTTTGGAACATGAAAAGGTTGCCAACAGCAAAAGCAGCGGCAGAAAGCGGAAACGGGCCAGCATGGGAAGGGGAGGGGAGAAAATCGGCCGGAAGGTAATACTGAAAATCGGCTATACTGTAGGGTTTAGGCGGGGAGAAAGATGATTTGGTAACTCGAGGAACCTAACCCCCAGCGGCTCGCCCCCAGCTACCTTCGCCGCTATGCTTTCCCAGGCCCACGAAGTCTTTCTCGAAGTTGCTAAGCAGCTCAGCTTCACCAAAGCGGGGCAGGCGCTGTTCGTCAGCCAGTCGGCGGTGAGCAAGCAGGTGAAGGCCCTGGAAGAGCACTACAAAACTGGACTGTTTGAACGGCTGGGTAGCAGCATTTTGCTCACGCCGGCCGGGCAGCGGCTCTACCAGAAGCTGCTGCAAGCCAAGCAGCTGCAATTCGAGCTGCACCAGGAAATGAGCGCGTTAAGCCCCGACTTCGCGCCTGCGCTGCACCTGATTATCGGGGCCAGCACCACTATTTCGCTCTACGTGCTGCCGCCGGTGGTGTCGGCCTACTTGCGGCTGCACCCTAACCGCCAGCTTAGCCTCAAAAACCGCAATTCCGACAACATTCTCCAGGCCCTGCTGGCCCACGAAATTGAGCTGGGCATCGTCGAAGGCATCCACAAAGTCAGCCACGTTACTTACACGCCCCTGCTGGCCGACGACGTGGTAGCGGTGTGCGCGGCCCACAATCCGCTCGAAACCCGCACCCTCGAAGCCCGCGACCTGCTCGGCATCCCGTTGGCCCTGCGCGAAGACGGCTCGGGCACGCTGGCTGTGCTAGAGCAGGCCCTGGCGCACCGGGGCCTCAAGCTGGCGGCCCTGCCGGTGCGCGTGCGCCTGGGCGGCACCGAGGCCCTCAAAAACTTCGTGCGCGTGGACAGCTGCCTGTCTTTTTTGCCCCGGCAAGCCGTGGTGAAGGAGTTGGCTTCAGGTGAATTAGTAGAAGTAAAAATCAAGGACTTGCCCATGCGGCGGCACTTCAACTTCATCCAGCGCAAAGGCACGGAAAACAACGAGCCGTACCGGGACTTCTTGCTCTTTACCAAGCGCTACTATGCCGATAGGGCATAGGCTATTCCAGAATTCCATCCCGTTTGGGCATAATTCCGATTGGCGTCAAACGTAATTTTGCCTCGTTATGCTGGTAGCCAATTCCTCCGTTTCCCGCCTCCACGCCCTGCACTGCTCAGCTTGCGGCACCGCCTACTCTGCTTTCGAGCTGCAACGCGTGTCGGCCTGCTGCGCCGTGCCGCTGGTGGCCGACTACGACACCTCGGAGCGCCTCGCGCCCGGGGCCGTCATCAACACCGCCGACGCGTCGATGTGGCGCTACGGGGCCCTGCTGCCGCTGCTCGACGAGCGCAACAAGGTGACGCTGGGCGAGGGCTTCACGTCCCTGCTGAAGCTGCCGCGCCTGGGGGCCCGCCACGGGCTGGCGTCGCTGCTGCTCAAAGACGAAGGGCAGAACCCGACCGGCTCGTTCAAGGCGCGGGGGCTGAGCATGGCCGTGTCGAAGGCCCTGGAATTGGGCGTGGCCGGCTGCATCATTCCCACGGCCGGCAACGCCGGGGTGGCCCTGGCCGCCTACTGCGCCCGCGCCGGGCTGGCAGCCACCGTGGTCATGCCGCGCCACACGCCCGATGCTTTTAAGGAGGAATGCTACTGGTACGGGGCCGACGTGGAGCTGGTGGACGGCCTTATCAGCGACTGCGGGGCCCGGGTACGCGAGCTGAACGCCGCCGGGGCCCTGCTCGACGTATCGACCCTGAAAGAACCCTACCGCCTCGAAGGCAAGAAAACGATGGGCTACGAAATCGCCGAGCAGCTCAACTGGCAGCTGCCCGACGTGCTGCTGTACCCCGCCGGGGGCGGCACCGGCCTCATCGGCATTTGGAAAGCCTTCCGCGAAATGCAGGCCCTGGGCTGGCTCGGCCCAGACGCCAAGCTGCCCCGCATGGTGGCCGTGCAGGCCGAAAACTGCTGCCCACTGCTCGAAACCTACGAAGGTCGCCAGCCCAACTGCCACCACTACCAGGGCCGCCCCACCCTGGCCAACGGCCTAGCCGTGCCGCACCCCCTGGGCGAGGCCCTGATGCTGCGCGTGCTGCGCGAGTCGCAGGGCACGGTGGTCGCCATCAGCGAGGAAAACATGCTGGCCGGAATGCGCGAGCTGGCTCAGCAGGAAGGCCTGTTTGTGGCCCCCGAGGGCGCGGCCGTGTGGATGGCCGCCCGCCAGCTCCTGGCCAGCGGCTGGCTACGGCCCCACGAGCAAGTCCTGCTGCTGAACACCGGCAGCGCCCAGAAATACCTAGCCAACGTGACGGGGAGAAGCCGGGCGTAAGGGAATTAAAAATTAAAAATGAAGAATTAAAAATGGCGCGGAATGACCTGAAGCGCCCATTTTTAATTCTTCATTTTTAATTTTTAATTCAATTAAAACCTTGCCCGACCTTTGCGCCCGATGCGCATCCTCCACGTTCTTTCCGCCGAGTTTTTTGCCGGGTCGGTCGCCTATGCTGTGCAGCTTGCCGAGGCCCACCGGGCCCAGGGCCACGCCGTGTGGCTGGTGTCCGATTCAGATCAGCTGCCTACCGGGGCCCCACAAATAAAAACAGCCATCAGCAACCGCCGCTACGGGCAGCGGCTGCGCAACGCCCGCCTCATTCGGCAGCTGGTGCGGGACGAGCAAATCGACGTAGTGCACGCCCACTCGCGGGCTGCCAGCTGGGTGAGCTACGCGGCCCTGCGCGGCATCAAAGTGCCCTTGGTGAGCACCGTGCACGGCCGGCAGCACCTACACGCATCGACTTCGCTGTTTGACATCTACGGCGATAAAATCATCGCCATCTGCGCCAACCTCAAAACCCATTTGGTGGAAGAAGTGCGGATGGCCCCCGCCAAAATCGTGGCCCTGCCCAACGGCGTGGCTTTTGGCGGCGAGCGGTTGGCAGTGAACAATGAGCAATTAGTAATTGCCCATTGCCTACGAATTGCCTTCATCGGTCGCTTCAACGGTGGCAAGGGCGAGCGGGCGGCGGCGCTGTTGCAGCAGGTGTTTCCGCCGCTGCTGGCCGAGTTTCCGGCGCTGCGCTTGGCGCTCATCGGCGGCGAGCTGGAACAGCTGCCCGCCGCGGGCAAAGCGGTCCTGGCGCAGCTGCAAGCGCAGTTCGGCGAGCGGGTGGAGGTCGTGGGCTTCACCGACGACGTGGCCGGCTGGTTGGCCCGCACCGCGCTCACCATCGGCGCGGGCCGGGTGGCCATTGAAGCCCTGGGGGCCGGCCGGCCGGTGCTGGCCCTGGGCGAAGCAAGCTACGCGGGCCTCGTGACGGAACAGAACTTTGCAGCCGCGGCCGCCTCCAACTTTGGCGACATCTCCGCCCGCGTCGCTTCTTCGGAGGTCGATTTTGGGGCCCTGCTGGCCGATGCCCGGGCTTTTCTGGCGCAGCCGCAAGCCGTGCCGGGGGCCTTGCAGCAGCGCGTGCGCCAGCACTACAACCTGGCGCGCGTGGCCGCCGAAGTGCTGGCCGTGTACCAAGGGGCCCGGATGCGCAAGGCCGCCCCGGACTTCCTGCCGGTGCTGATGTACCACAAAATACCCGACGCGCCACCCGCCAGCAAGCACCAGATTTACGTCACGAAGGACAATTTTGAAAAGCACCTGGCCTACTTCAAAAGCCGCGGCCTGACGCCTATCACCTTCGCCGGCTACCTGCAATTTGCCCGCGCCGAACGGCCGCTCAGCGAGTTTCCCGCCCGTCCCATCGTCCTCACCTTCGACGACGGTTACCTAGACAACTACACCAACTTACTGCCGCTGATGCGGCAGTACGGCTACCGGGGCGTGCTCTATCTGCTCGGCGATTTCGACGTGCGCTACAACCAGTGGGACCTTGCCGCCGACCCCGCCGAGCCCCGCGCTGAAATCATGGACGAAGCGCAAAAGCGCGATTTTGTGGCCGCCGGCTGGGAAATCGGGGCCCACACCCTGTCGCACCCGCGCCTCACGACGCTGCCACTGCCCGCCGCTGTGGAAGAAATTCAGCGCAGCAAAACCCAACTGGAAACCGTTTTGCAAACCGAAGTTGTCAGCTTCGCCTACCCTTACGGCGACCTCAACGAGGCTGTGAAGGCGGCCGTGCGCGCCGCCGGCTTCGCCTTCGGCGTGGCCACCGACACCGGCGGCCTGCACTTGGAAGATGACCGGATGCAGGTGTTCCGCATCAACATGTTTCCGCACGAAACCACGGCTAGCTTATTCAAAAAAACGTCCACCTGGTACCGCAAATACTACCGCTGGAAGCGCGGCAAATAGCTAACATTTGCACTTATCAGTTAGCAGCCTTTCAGCTCGCCTAATTGCGCAAACTGAACGGCTGTTAACTGTTGATTGATAACTGTTAAATGTCACCCGGCACGCGCTTGTTCATCACCCGAAACCAGAGCGGAGGCACGGCGGCCAGCAGCATCATGCCGGGGTAGCCGGTGGGCATCTGGGGGCTGGCGGGCTGGTGGCGTAGCGTGTGGTAGGGGCGGGCGGCCTGGTAGTGGTGGTCGGAGTGGCGCGTCAGCTCGTAGAGCAAGATGCGGCCCAGCGGGTGCTCGGAGTTCCAGGAATGGTGGGGCTGCACCCGCTCGTAGCGGCCAGGGGCCGTTTGGCGGCGCAGCAGGCCGTAGTGCTCCACGTAGTTCACGAGTTGAAACAGCACGTAGCCCACCGCGGCCGCGCCCAGCCAGGCCAGCAGGCCCGCCCACCCAAACCGGGCTCCCACCAGCGCCGCCAGCAGCGCCTGTGCCACTTGAAATTGCAGCATCTGGTTGCCCACCGACCAAAACCCCTGGCCCTGCTGGCGCAGCCGCCCGGCTTCCAGGGCCCAGGCCGAGCGGTATTCGCCGCGCACGGCGCGGGGCAAAAATAGCCAGAATCCCTCGTGCAGGCGGGCCGTGACGGGGTCGTGGGGCGTGGCCACGTGGCGGTGGTGGCCGCGGTTGTGCTCAATGAAAAAGTGCGGGTACCACGTGCTCAGCAGCAGGGCCTGCGCCAGGCGCTGCTCCCAACCGCGGGTGCGGTGGCCCAGCTCGTGCGCCACGTTGATGCCCAGGGCCCCGCAGCAGATGCCGACGCTGACCAGGGCCCCGGTTATTTCGGCGGCCGAAAAGCCCCTGGTATTCAGCGCGTACAGAAAGCCGGCCAGCAGCGCGTATTGCAGCGGCACGTTCAGGTACAGCAGTCCGTCGAAAAAAGCGTGCCGCCGGGCTTCGGTAACGGCCGGCGCGCCGGCCACGGCGGGTGCGGGCGGGCGCAGCCATTCCAGCAAGGGCACCAGCCCAAACGCATACGCCAGAGTGAGCCAGGCCCAGGGCCCTCCCAGCCACAGGCCCAGCGCGGCCGTGAGCGGCAGGGTGTAGGCCATCAGGTAGCGCAAATCGCGAAAGGAGGGAAGCACGGCCGGTACGCGTTGGGTTAAAGCCGTCGAACCAAGACGGCCAAGCTGTTAAATATAGCAGCTTGGCCGTTCAACCCGGCCAGTTCGCGCCCGGCCAGCCGGTTATGCGACGCGGTGCCGGGCCAGCACGGCGGCTAGTTGCGCCTCGTTCACGCCGAGCAGCGCCACTTTTTTAACGAAGCCGTGTAGCCGCTCAACAGCCCCACACGGCTTTTTTTGGTACCAAAACCTCGGCCAGGTACGCTAGCAGCGCGGCGTTGGCCTGGCCCTCCTGGGGCGGCGCTTTTAGGCGCACGGTTAGGGTGCCGTCGGCGGCTACCAGCAACTGGTTGGCGCGGGCGTTGGGCTTGGCGCGCAAGTGGAGCAGCACGGAAGAACAGGATTTGGTAGGATATTTTTTTATAATCGAAAAATATCCTACCAAACAATAGATTATAAACCGGTTGCCCCCGCCAGCCGTGCTTGCCCGAATGGGCACTCGGCCAATACCACGCAGCGGGTGCAGGCCGGGGCCTGGTAAAAGCAGCACTTCTGACCGTGGAACATCAGGGCTTCGTGGTGGTCGTACACCTGCTGGGCGTCCCAGCCGGGCGGCAGCAAGTCGGCCAGCAGCACGTGGGCGGCCTTCTCGTCCACCTTCGGCCCGATGAGGCCCAGGCGCTGGGCCACGCGGTGATGGTGGCTGTCGACGGGCATGGCCGGCCGCCGCAAATCGCTGAAAAGCAGCGTGGCGGCGCTGGTTTTGGGCCCCACGCCGGGCAGCGTTTCCAGCCAGGCGCGGGCCTCCGGAATGGTCATGTCGCCCAGGAAGCGCAAGTCGCCGCAGGGCCCCCCGTCGCAGCGGCGGCTCACTTCGCGCAGCACGGCTTGCAGGCGCGGGGCCTTCTGCTCGGGCCAGGTGCAGGCCCGGACGGCGTGCTGTACTTCAGCGGTGGGCGCGTCGCGCACGGCGTCCCAGTCCGCGAATGTGGCCCGCAGCTCTTGGTAGGCGCGGTGCGAATCGGCGTTTTTGGTGCGGTGCGAGAGCAGGGCGCTCATCAATTCACTCAGCGGGTCTTTGGTGCTGAAAAACCGGAACGGGGCCCCGTACTCGGTGCACAGCCGGGCGTGGACCAGCAGGGCCTTGGCCTGGCGCTCGGCGAAATCGGCGGTGGTTGCGGTAGCGGCGGCAGCTTTCATGCCCAGGGTACGCGCCGGGGCCGGACGTGGGTTGCCGCCTCCATTTTTTAGCTGCTAGCTACCAACTGTTGGCTATTAGCTTTTGTCTTGATCATCAACCGCTTGTTGCTGATTTTTAACCGGGTTCTAATCCAAAAAAGGACTGCTCGGCACCGAGCAGTCCTTCCATTAAAAACCAAGCTAACAGCCAACAACTTGTGGCCAACAGCTTAAAAATCTACCGCGCGCCCGGCGTGCCATTGTAAAGCGCAATGGCTTGGCGCTGCGCCGCGGCCTGCTTGCCTTGCAGCACGATGGGCACGATGAGAATGGGAATGCCGACGTAGAGCAGCGGCGAGATGGTGGTCTGGCCGTTGTTGGCCCGCAGCGATTGCAGCACGCCGGCCAGCAGCAGGCCCCCGCCCACCACGTAGCTCGCCGTGATGGCCGTTTGGTAGTGGCGGCCCTGGGCCAGCAACTCCTGGGCCCCGGCGTTGTCGCGGGTGGCCAGGGCCAGGTTGTGGTAGTTCAGGTTTTGGATGGGGCCGTTGTCTTTGCTGAAAAACTCGGTTTTGGTGGTGCGGTAGCCGTTGTACGGGTACCCGCCGGGGTAGCCACCAAAGCCGCCGTAGCCACCGCCGTAGCCGCCCAGCCCGTAGCCCCCGTAGCCGGGGCTGTAAGAGCTGCTCTGCGTGGAATACAGGCTGATGCGGCCAGTGCGGTCGCGCCGGAACGTGGTTTCGCGCGACGAGTTGGGCAGCGTGGTGCGCACGTAGTGGCCGGTTTCGTCCTCGTAAAAGCCCACGTCGGGAAAATCAACTTTGCGCTGCCCATCAAGCAACAGGTAGCTGCGCCCAAAAATTGGGCTGTGCTGCTCCACGCTATACACATTGTAAACCATGCCGCTTTTCAGGCCCACTTGGTAGCGCGTGGGGCGGGTGCTGCCGCCCGGCAACTGGCCGGCGGGCGTGGGCGCGTACACCGGCGCGGGGGCCGTGGCCGGGCCGGGCCGGGGCGCGGCCGGCTGGTTCGCGGTTTGGCGGGTCGCCGTATCGGCGGGGGC
>CAXTBA010000011.1:0-117306 GCA_964242665.1 uncultured Hymenobacter sp. | reverse complement strand
CTTCGTCATTCTTCCCCGCAATGACAACGGACCAAGCACCACAAACCAGGCACCAAGCACCATCATGGTAGAAGTCCAGCATTTAACCAAAACCTACGGCACCCAACACGCTGTGGACGACATCAGCTTCACGGCAGGCAAGGGCGAGATTGTGGGATTTCTGGGGCCCAACGGCGCGGGCAAAAGCACGACGATGAAAATTGCTACCTGCTTCCTGCCGCCCACCGCCGGCACCGTGCGCGTGGCCGGCCACGACGTGCAAACCGAAAGCCTCGCCGTGCGCCGCCACGTGGGCTACCTGCCCGAGCACAACCCTTTATACCTCGACATGTACGTGCACGAATACCTCGAATTCATCGGGGCCGTGCACGGCCTGCGGGGCCCCGGCCTGCGCAACCGCGTGGCCGAGCTGGTGCGCCGCGTGGGCCTGAGCCGCGAGCAAAACAAGCAAATCGGGGCCCTCAGCAAAGGCTACCGCCAGCGCGTGGGCCTGGCCCAGGCGCTGCTGCACGACCCTAGCGTGCTCATTCTCGACGAGCCCACGACCGGCCTCGACCCCAACCAGATCCTGGAAATCCGGGAGCTGATCCGGGAGGTAGGCCACGACAAGACCGTGATTTTCAGCACCCACATCCTGCCCGAAGTCACGGCCTTGTGCTCGCGGGTGCTCATCATCAGCCGGGGCAAGTTGGTGGCCGACAGCCCCGTGGCCGAGCTGGCGGCCCGCGCCGCCGGCGAAACCGTGGTCCGCGCCGAGTTTGAAGGCCCCGTGGACACCGCCCGCCTGGCCCAGCTGCCCGGCGTGCGCGGCGTGGAAACCGGGCCGGCCGGTACCGTCAGCCTGCGCAGTGCGCCCGGCACCGATTTGCGCGGGGCCATCTCGCGCCTGGCCGCGCAGGAAGGCTGGGTGCTGCTAGGCCTGCGCCAGGAGCAGCAGTCGCTGGAAGCAGTGTTCGGGGAATTAACGAAGTGAATAATGATATGGCAAAGTTTTACAGTTTGACTTACGGTATTATTAAGCATGATAGTAAAGAGTTCGAAAACTTTCTAAGTCATTTACTTGATACTAATTTTAGTGAACAAGAAATAAATTCAAATAATAAAATTGGTAAATTTTTTGGCACTACTATCTACATCAGTAATAATTACTGAAGAATTTACGAAAACGTGGATAGAGATTGATGAAAGTGAGTTTCCAATTATTGTTACCATCCATAACTTAACTGGCAGAGAGAAGGATAAACTTTCAATACACAATCATTTAAAGCAAATAATGAGTCAATATGATTACATCACTTTACTCAAGGAAGAGATAGTGGATAAGATTAATTAAAATACCGAATGCTTACCATCCTCAATAAAGAATTCAACGCCTTCCTGAACTCCGCCGTCGCCTACGTGGTGCTCGGCGTGTTTTTGGTGGCGACGGGCCTGTTCGTCTGGGTGTTTCCCGACAGCAGCGTGCTCGATTACGGCTTTGCCGATTTGCAAACGCTGTTTTCGCTGGCCCCCTGGCTGTTTCTGTTCCTGATTCCGGCCATCACCATGCGCACCTTCGCGGAAGAGAAAAAGGGCGGCACCATCGAATTATTGCTCACCCAACCACTCACCGATGGACAAATAATTGGCGGGAAATATTTGGCGTGTTTATTATTAGCGCTGCTAGCGCTGGTGCCTACGCTACTGTATTATTTCTCGGTGTACCGGCTGGGCAGCCCGGCTGGCAACATCGATTCGGCGGCCACGGTGGGCTCGTACCTGGGCCTGGCGCTGCTGGCAGCGGTGTTTGCGGCCATCGGTACGCTGGCGTCGGCCCTCACGCGCGACCAGATTATTGCCTTTCTGGTGGCCGTGGTGGGGTGCTTTTTATTGTACTCGGGGTTTGATTCGCTGGCCTCGGTACTCGACGGCAGCGCGGCGTATTACGTGGGCCAGCTCGGCATCGCGGCCCACTACCGCGACCTGAGCAAAGGCCTGATTGACTCGCGCGACGTGGTGTACTTTTTAAGTGTGGTGGCCGTGGCGCTGCAAGCCACGCGGTTGGTTTTGCGCAGCCGCACCTGGTAAATGGAAACGACAATCAACGAAAACCTGCCAGTTGCCCCGGCGCCGGCCGCTTCCCGCAAACGGGCCGATCTGCTGCGTTTTGCCGCTGTGCTGGGGGCCCTGCTGCTCCTTAACTTCATCGGCCAGCGCCTGTTTTTTCGGCTCGATTTAACCGAAGAAAAGCGCTACACGATGGCCCCGGCTACCAAAAAGCTGCTTTCGGATCTGAAGCAGCCCGTCACGGTTACGGTGTACCTAACCGGTGATTTTCCGCCCGCCTTCCGCCGCTTGGAGCAGGGCGTGCGCGAAACGCTGAACGAGTTTAAAGTGTACGGCGGGGCCAACTTCAACTACATTTTCATCGACCCCAGCGCGGCCAGCACCGAAGCCAACCGCAACAAGTTTTACCAACTGCTTTTCAAAAAAGGGCTGACGCCTACCAACCTGGGAGCCACCGAAAACGGCAAGCGGGTTGAGAAAATTATTTTTCCCTGGGCGGTGGTAGACGTGGGCGGCCACACCAAAAACGTGCTGCTGCTGCGCGGCAGCCAAACTGCCGCGCCCGACGTGCGCCTCAACCAAAGCATTGAGGGCCTGGAATATGAGCTAGCCAGCACCGTTCGTAACCTAGTGCCCGGCCGCCGCAAGCGCATCGGCGTGGTGCAGGGCCACGGCGAACTGACCAACACCGAAGCCGGCGATATGCTCGGGGCCTGGCAGCAGCAATACGACGTGTTCCGCGTGAGCCTGACCCAAGTGCCCGACCTGCGGGCCCTCGACGCCATCGTGGTGGCCCAGCCCAAATCGCCCTACTCGGAAACTGAGAAATTCAAGCTCGACCAATTCATCACCCAAGGCGGCCGGGCCCTGTTTTTTGTCGATGCCTTGCGCGTCGACCTCGACAGCGTGAGCCGCAACGGCGCGTCGCTGGCCACGCCCTACAACCTGAACTTAGACGACCTGTTTTTCAAGTACGGCCTGCGGCTGAACCAAAACCTGGTGCTCGACCTCAATTCGGGCCGCATTCCGCTGGTAACGGGTGTGGAGGGCAACAAGCCCAAAATTGAGCCCATGCCCTGGCAGCTTTACCCGCTCGTTAACAAGTTTGCCGCGCACCCCATCACCCGCAACCTCGACGCGGTGTACCTCAAATTTGCCGGCAACATCGACACGGTGAAGGCTGCTGGTGTCCACAAAACGCTGCTGATGACCACTTCGCGCTACACCCGCGTGCTGCCCGCGCCGGTGCCCATCAACTTCAACGATGCCCGTTTGGAGCCCAACCCCAAGCTCTACCAAAAGGGTTTTCAGCCGGTGGGCTACTTGCTCGAAGGACAGTTTTCGTCGCTTTTTGCCAACCGCACCCGGCCGGGCACCATGCGGTTTCAGCCCGAAAAATCGCCCCAGGCCCGCCCCAGCAAAATTGTGGTCATCTCCGACGGCGACTTCATCCGCAGCGAAATCGACCAAAAAACCGGCCGCCCCTACCGCCTCGGCTTCGACCGCCTCGCCAACACCGAATTTGCCAACCGCGAGCTGGTGCTCAACGCCACCGATTACCTGCTCGACGACACTGGCCTCATTGCCGTGCGCGGCAAGCAAATCACCCTCCGCCCCCTCGACAAAGTGCGCCTCGCCGAAGAGCGCCGCCGTTGGCAACTGTTGAACTTGGGGGCCCCGCTGGTGCTGCTGGGCCTTTTCGGGGCCGTGCGTGCGTGGCGCAGGAAACGGCGATACGCGAATTTCGCGAACAACTAGGTCAAGGCAACCCAAAGTTGTTGGGTCGCTTCGTTGGGGCTCAGCACCGTTCTGCGTCGCAGCCGATATTATTTAAGCTAAGATTCCAATTTCCTCGGCTTCCATCAGCCCCTGCGCATTCACGCTGCTTAGCCGCAAAACCTTGGTTTCGCCCACCAATAGCGGGTCGTATTTGGCCGCGACGCGGATGTAGTTGGGCGTGAAGCCTTCCATGCGGCCGTTGGTCACATCATCTTCGAACAACACTTCGGTTTCCAGGCCTATATGCGCTTCGTAAAACGCCCGTTTTTTCTTTTCCGAAAGGCTGCGGAGCTGGGTGGTGCGCTCGTGGCGCACGCGGTCCTGCACGCGGCCGGGCAGGGTGGGGGCTAGTGTGTCGGGCCGCTCCGAATACGGAAATACGTGGAGGTAGCTGATGGGCAGCTCGTTGAGGAAATGGTAGGTGTCCAGGAAGTCGTCGTCCGTCTCGCCCGGGAAGCCCACAATCACGTCCACACCGATGCCGGCGTGCGGCATCAATTCCTTGATGCGGGCCACGCGCTGGGCGTAGAGGTCGCGGCGGTAGCGGCGGCGCATCAGGCCCAGGATTTTGTCGGACCCGCTCTGCAATGGGATGTGGAAGTGGGGCATGAAGCGCCGCGAGGCCGCCACAGTTTCTAAGATGCCGTCCGTCAGCAGGTTGGGCTCGCAGCTGCTGATGCGGAAGCGGCGGATGCCTTCGATTTGGTCCAGGGCCCGCACCAGCTGGGTGAAGTCTTCGCGCCGCTCGCGCTCGGGGCCCTGCAAACCGAAGTCGCCCAGGTTCACGCCCGTGAGCACGATTTCGGGCACGCCCTGGGCCGCCAGGGCCGCCACCCGTTCCACCACGCTGGCGATGCTGCCCGAGCGGCTGCCGCCCCGCGCCAATGGAATGGTGCAGAACGAGCAGGAATAGTCGCAGCCGTCCTGCACCTTGAGGAACGTGCGCGTGCGGTTGCCAAACGAGTGCGCCGGGTGGAACTCCGTGGCCGCCGCGATGGGCGAGGCCCGCACGTGGCCCTGTTGCCCGGCCGCTGGGCGCGGCAGGCCGGCAATGGTGTCGGCGAGCTGGAATTTTTCGGCCGCGCCGAGCACGGCCGCCACGCCGGGAATGTTGGAAATTTCTTCGGGTTTGAGTTGGGCGTAGCAGCCTACGATGGCCACGAACGCCGCCGGGTTGTGCTTGAGGGCCTGCTGCACTACTTTGCGGCACTTGCGGTCGGCGTGGTCCGTGACGGAGCACGTGTTGATAACGTAGTAGTCGGCCCCGGCTTCGAACGCCACCGGCCGGAAGCCCTTCTCCTCAAACTGCCGGCCGATGGCCGACGTTTCGGAAAAATTGAGCTTGCAGCCCAGCGTATAGAAGGCGACGGAATGGGAGGTTTCCATAGCCCACAAAGATACGGCCGGCCTTGGGAGGTGCCGTTGTACCAGATGGGTACGGCAACAGCTTCCGTTGCCGTTCGCCCATCGGCACTGCGGGGCCGGGCAGTGTACCAGCTGCGTAGCGTACTAGCAACAAAAAGTACCGATGAGTTGGGAACGTTTGCGTAATAAGCGACACCGTTTGCGCTGACCGTCTTTTTTGTGATATGATTTAAAAAGTGCCCTTTTTTGGAAAAAACCTCTGTTTTTTAAGGGGTTTCTTTGAAAATTTAATTCAAACCATATCTTTGCCCTTGCAGAAACACCCCAAATTTCTCAAAAGGTACCAATCCCGTTTTTTCCTACAACCCACCCGTATGGCCATCCTTCGTTTCAAAGCGCTTGAGTTAGTTAATGAGCGCAAGGCCATTACTGTAAGGCCCGCTGCTGCGCGCCGCTCCGATAGCTTTGGCCAGAACGTGTTCAACCTGGAAGCCATGCGGGCCACGATGGCCGGCGAGTATTTTAAGAAGCTGCAAGCCGCTGTGAAGCAAGGCGCGGCCGTGGAGCGCGGCGTGGCCGACGCTGTGGCTTCGGCCATGAAAACCTGGGCCATGGCCAAAGGAGCCACGCATTACACGCACTGGTTCCAGCCCCTGACCGGGGCCACCGCCGAGAAGCACGACTCATTTTTTGACCTAAACTCGGACGGCCGGCCGATCGAGAGCTTCAAAGGCTCGGCCTTGGTGCAGCAGGAGCCCGACGCTTCCAGCTTCCCTAACGGCGGCATCCGCAACACCTTTGAGGCCCGCGGCTATACCGCCTGGGACCCTACGTCGCCCGCTTTCATTATCGAGACGGTGGGGGCCAAAACGTTGTGCATCCCCACGATTTTCGTGGCTTATACTGGTGAGGCGCTTGACTACAAGGCCCCGCTGCTGAAATCCCTGGCCGTGCTGGAAAAAGCGGCCCTCGACGTATGCCAGTACTTCGACAAAGACGTGAGCCGGGTGCATACCACCTTGGGCATTGAACAAGAGTATTTCCTGGTGGACAAGGCGTTGTACGACGCGCGCCCCGACCTGGTGATGACCGGCCGCACACTTTTCGGCCACGCCCCGGCCAAGGGCCAGCAGCTCGACGACCATTACTTCGGCTCAATTCCGGCCCGGGCCCACGGCTTCATGCTCGACTTTGAGGAAGAAGCCAACCAGTTGGGTATTCCGCTGCGCACCCGCCACAACGAGGTGGCCCCCAACCAGTTCGAGTGCGCGCCCACTTTTGAGGACGCTAACCTGGCCGTGGACCACAACCAGCTCCTGATGGACCTGATGTCGCGGGTGGCCGAGCGCCACGACCTCAAGGTGCTGCTGCACGAAAAGCCCTTTGCCGGCGTGAACGGCTCGGGCAAGCACAACAACTGGGCGATGAGCACCGACACCGGCGTGAACCTGCTCGCCCCCGGCCGCCGGCCCAAGGAAAACCTGCAGTTCCTCGCCTTCTTTATCACCACCATCACGGCCGTGCACCGGCACGGCGACTTGCTGCGCGCCAGCATTGCCTCGGCCAGCAACGACCACCGCTTGGGGGCCAACGAAGCGCCACCGGCCATCATGTCGGTGTTTGTGGGCTCGATGCTGGACTCGGTGCTTGACGAGTTGGAGCGCACGGCCAAGGTACCGCTCGACAAAGGCGACAACATTTACCTGAAGCTCGGCATCGACAAAATACCTCCTATTTTGCTCGACAACACCGACCGGAACCGGACTTCGCCGTTCGCTTTTACGGGCAACAAGTTTGAGTTCCGGGCCGTGGGCTCGTCGGCCAACTGCTCGTCGGCCATGACGACATTGAACGCCATCGTGGCCGACCAGCTCATCGACTTCAAAACCCAAGTGGACGCGCTGATCGAGCAGGGTAAAAAGAAAGAAGTGGCCATCGTGGAAGTGCTGCGCGAGTACGTCATCAGCTCGAAAAATATCCGCTTTGAAGGCAACGGCTATTCCGACGAATGGAAGAACGAAGCGGCCCGACGCGGACTTAACAACGTGCCCACCACGCCCTTGGCCCTCGACGCGATGGTGACCCCTGAAGCCACCGCGCTGTATGCGCGCCACGGCATCTTGTCGGCTGTGGAGCTGCACGCCCGCCACGAGATTTTGCTGGAAGAGTACCAAAAAAAGATTCAGATTGAGGGCCGCGTGATGGGCGATTTGGCCATCAATCACATCATTCCCACGGCCATTGCTTACCAAACCAAGCTGATTGACAACGTGCGTGGCCTGCGCGAACTGGGCCTCGACGGCGACCACGCTCAGGTGACCATCGAGATGATAAAAGCCATTTCAGGCTACGTTTCGACCATCAAAACCAACGTGGACGCGATGGTGGACGCCCGCAAGGCCGCCAACAAGCTGACCGACGTGCGCGAGCAGGCGATTGCCTACTGCGACGACATAAAAACAAAATTCGCCCCCATCCGCCGCGCCGTTGACAAGCTGGAGCAGATGGTGGCCGACGAGGACTGGCCCTTGGTTAAGTACCGCGAACTATTGTTCCGGAACTAGGCCCCAAGGGGTGGAATCGGGTCCGGTGTTGGGTGGGAATTCTCGCCGCGCCCCGGTTTTGAAAGAGGCAGCCTGCGTGGGCTGCCTTTTTTTGTGGCCGTGCAGCTGCGCGGATTCTCTGCCTGGGCGCTATGTCGTCAGGTTGAGGAAAAGCCGTTGGCCGGCGGGGCCGGGAGGCGCGCCGGGGCCTCGTTGACCACCTCGGCGCTGCTGCCGGGGTCGGGCACGAGCATTTTCCAGGTGGCGTGGCGCAGCTCGTCGAGCCGGGCCACAGCCTCGCCCACGGTGGGATTGGCTTTGAGCTTGTCGAACAAGCCGCTCTTCAGGGCCACGGCCACCGCTTTTTCCAGCACGAAGGGCAGCACCCAGCCCACCACGTTGGAGGCCAGCGCGCCGCGCAGGCCCAGGCGGGCCAGCAGGCGCACACTCATGCGCTCCAGCAGCAGCACCCGGGCGGCCGGCAGAGCCCGGCCGGTTAGGAATTCGACCACGAGCTTCAGGTTGCCTTTTTCTACCTCGGCCCGCAGCACGTCCTGCACCGCGTCGAGGGCCCGGGCGGCCAATTGGCGAAACAGGCGGCCGGTTTGCCAGGCGGCCAGGCCGGTGCGGCGGGCAACGCGGCCCACGAGCGGAAGAAAGGGTGATTTTTTCATAGAAAAGCGCGGGTGAAGCACGCGGGCAGTAAACCGATGCGGGGCCCCAGGAATAGAACGGGTACGCCGGACCCGAAGTTGGCGGCCGTGGCTGGGACACGCGGTAATGTTCGTGACACAAAACAGCCGGTTGCCACCAAGGCACGGGCTTTTCCTCAGTGGTTTAGGCAACCGAGCCGCTGCTTTTTTTGGGTGGCTCAGTTACCGTTGGGTATCAATTTACAAGAAATCCTTGACGCACGCCGTGAGGGCCCCGGCTAGTGCCGGCGCGGCAGCCCGCCGGTGGCGAAGCAGCGGCGGGGCACCTGGGCACGTACAAGACCGGTTTACCTGTCCTTTTTTGCCCATGAACGCCATTGTCATCGACCACCCAGGGGGCCCCGAAGTACTGCAATTACGCGACCAGCCCCAGCCTCGGCCGGCGGCCGGCCAAGTGCTCGTGCGGGTGCAAGCCGCGGGCGTGAACCGCCCCGACGTGCTGATGCGCCAAGGCAAGTACGCCGGCAGCGGCGACGTGGCCGGCCTGGTGCCGGGCCTCGAAATAGCGGGCATCGTGGAAGCCTGCGGCGCTGATGCGGCGCGCTGGCAGCCCGGCGATGCCGTGTGCGCCCTGCTGCCGGCCGGTGGCTACGCCGAATACGCCGTGGTGGACGCCCGCCACTGCCTGCCGGTGCCCGCCGGCCTCGGCATGGTGGAGGCCGCCGCCCTGCCCGAAACCATGTTCACGGTGTGGCACAACGTGTTTCAGCGCGGCGGCTTGCAGCCCGGCGAGATTTTGCTGGTGCACGGCGGCAGCAGCGGCATCGGCACCGCTGCCATTCAGCTGGCCACCGCGCTGGGCAGCCGCGTGGCCGTGACGGCCGGCAGCGACGACAAATGCCGGGCCTGCCGCGAGCTGGGGGCCGAGTGGGCCATCAACTACAAAACCGAAGACTTTGCGCAGGTGCTGCAAAATATTGGCGTGGACGTGGTGCTCGACATGGTGGGCGGCGACTACATCGCCAAAAACATCCAGCTGCTGCGCGACGATGGCCGCCTCGTGTTCATCAACGCCACGCAGGGCAGCCGGGGCAATTTCGACGCCGGGGACCTGATGCGCCGCCGCCTCACCCTCACGGGCAGCACATTGCGCCCGCGCTCGGCCGATTTCAAAGCCGCGCTGGCGGCCGCTGTGGAGCAGCGTGTGTGGCCCCTGTTGGCGGCGGGCCGGTTCCGCCCGGTCATCGACCGCACGTACCCGCTGGCCGAAGCGGCGGCCGCGCACCAACGCCTGGAAAGTAGCGCCCACATTGGGAAGATTGTACTGGAAGTAGGCGGGTAGGGCCCTGTTCAGGGCCACAAAAAAGCCGACTCTAGGCCGGCTTTTTTGTGGTTTTTACAAGCGCGCCCGGTCAGGCCTTGGCCTTCTTCCATTTGATGGAGCAGCCGATGGCCTGGGTGGTGCTGGTAGCAGCGGGTTTGCCGGCCATGATGTCGGTCATGGCATTGTCCAGGTAATTGGTTTTCACCAGCTTGGCATCTTCCGAATTGTCATCAATGGCCCCGATGTAGGACACCACGAAGTCAGAGCCCTGGCGCTTTAGCACGTAGAGGTGGGGCGTGCGGGTGGCCCCGAAGGTGCGGGCTACCTGCTGGGTTTCATCTTGCAAATAGGGAAAAGGGTAGTGATGGCTCTTCGCCAGGGCCTGCATGGCGGCGTAGGATTCGCCGGCCGCGCTGGCCGCGTCGTTGGGGTTGATGGCCACCACGGGGTAGCCCAGCGGGGCGTATTTCTTATCGAGGGCGATGACGCGTTCCTCGTAAGCCTGGGCGAAGGGGCAGGTGTTGCAGGTGAACACCACGATGTAGCCCTTGGCGGCCTTGTTGTCGGCCAGCGACACCAGTTTGCCATCCACGTTTTTCAGCTTGAAATCGGCGGCTTTGTCGCCAACCTGGTAGCCATTGGCGGCCGGGCGTGGCACAAAGCTGCTCAGCACCAGGGCGAAGCAGAGCGCGAGCAGGGAAAGAAGCTTGTTCATAGCGAGTTGAAGTAAGTGGTTGGGCAAAGAAAATTACCTGGGGAATTTTTGCAGCGCCGCCGTTAGCTGGGCCGCCGACAGTTCTTGCTCAAAAGTAACGCGCTGGTGCGTGTGGTTATTGACAATCAAGGTAAACGGCAGGGCCCCCGACCACTTCGCGTCCACTTTGGTCAGCCAGGTGTTGGGGTCGGTTTCGTCGAGCAGCACCATTTCGGACTGAAGACCGCGCTGCTTGGCGAAGGGTTTCACTTTCTTGTCGAGCTGCGAGGCGTAGTCCAGGCTCACGAGCAGCACCTTGACCTTTTGGCCGGCGTTGGCGGCGCGCACCCGCTCGAAGCCGGGCAGCTCCTTCACGCAGGGCGCGCACCAGGTGGCCCAGAAGTTGACGACGTAAGTGGTGTCGGTGGGCCGGGCGAGGCGCTTTTGCAGCTCGGGAAACTTGATAACGGCCACCTTTTGGGCGAAGCTGGGGGCCCCCGGCAACAAGCCGGCGGCCAGCAGCAAAAATTTTAAGTTGGGCATAGGAAAATGACGTTGGGAAACCCCTCGCTCCGGCACAGACAGCGAAGCCCGCCCGGAAGTTGCGCCGTTACGCTAAGTTACCTTTGTGTGCCCCCGCAACTTTAGCCCTTGGCCCGTAGTTTTTTAGTTATGAACAAGACCTATTGCCCCAGCCTGACCGAGTACCGGCGCCGCGTGGCCCGCGTGGTGAACATCGGCGGGGTACCGCTGGGCGGCGACTATCCCATCCGCGTGCAAAGCATGACCACCGTGGACACGATGGACACGCAAGGCTCGGTGGAGCAGACGCTGCGCATGGTGGCGGCCGGCTGCGAGTACGTGCGTATCACGGCCCCCAGCGTGAAGGAGGCCCAGAACCTGCTGGAAATCAAGAAGGAGCTGCGGGCCCGCGGCTGCAACGTGCCGCTCATCGCCGACATCCACTTCACGCCCAACGCCGCTGAGCTGGCCGCCCGCATCGTGGAAAAAGTGCGCATCAACCCCGGCAACTATGCCGACAAAAAGCGCTTCGAGGAAATCGAGTACACCGACGCCAGCTACGCCGCCGAGGTCGAGCGCATCCGCGAGCGGTTCCGGCCGTTGGTGAAAATCTGCAAGCAGTACGGCACGGCCATGCGCATCGGCACCAACCACGGCTCGCTGTCGGACCGGATTCTGAGCCGCTACGGCGACACGCCGCTGGGCATGGTGGAGTCGGCCCTGGAATTCCTGCGCCTGTGCGAGGAAGAAAACTACTACGACGTGGTGCTGAGCATGAAAGCCAGCAACACGCAGGTGATGGTGCAGGCCTACCGCCTGCTGGTGCAAAAGCTTGACGAAGAGGGCCTCCAGCCCTACCCGCTGCACCTGGGCGTGACGGAAGCCGGCGAGGCCGAAGACGGCCGCATCAAGAGTGCCGTGGGCATCGGCACGCTGCTCGAAGACGGCCTGGGCGACACCGTGCGCGTGAGCCTCACCGAGGCCCCCGAAGCCGAGGCCCCCGTGGCCCGCATGCTGGTTGACCGCTACGTGGCCCGCGCCGCCACGGCCCGGCCGATAAAGCCGTTGTTTGATCAGTTAAAAGTCAAAAATGAAGAATTAAGAGAGGGGTTGAATAGCCAAAATGAGCGTTTAACTTTTACCTCTCAACTTTTAACTGAGGCACAAGGCGACCTTTCGCCCATCAACCCGTTCCAATATCACCGCCGCCACACCCACGAGGTGCTGAACTTCGGGGGCCTGAACGTGCCGCGCGTCATCGCCGAGATTTCGCGCATGCCGCGGCTGGAATACGGCGATTTGCGGGCCGCGGGCCACCTCTACACGCCGTTTCTGGACAAGTTTCAGATGTCGGACCAGGGCGCGGACTACATCTATACCGGCGAGCGGCCGGTGCCGTTTATGCTGCCCAACGGCCTGAAGGAAATTGTGACCTGCACCGCCTGGCTCGACGGCGGCAGCCGCCCCGACCACTACCCGCTGATGACCGCCGACCGCTACATGGAAACCAAAGAGCCCCGGGGCTTTCACCCGCGGCTCAATTTCTTGATGCTGAGCTTGGATGCGCTGGATGCGCCCTTGCTGGACCGCCTGCGTGCCGACCCCACCGTGGTGCTGGTGCTGGTGACCACCAATGCCCACGCAATGCCCGAGATGCGGCGGGCCTTCTTCGAGCTGATCAATAATGGAATAACGTGTCCCGTCGTGCTCTGCCGGGCCTACCCGCCGCAAGCCGCCGCCCAAACGCAGCTCGAAGCCGCCACCGACATCGGGGGCCTGCTCATCGACGGCCTCGGCGACGGCATTGTGCTGGGCACCGAGCTGCTGCCCGAGGTGTCGCAGGAGGAGTGGCTGGCCCAGCTCGACGGCCTCAACCAGCTCAGCTTCGGCATCTTGCAAGCGGCCCGCACCCGCATGAGCAAGACCGAGTACATCAGCTGCCCCAGCTGCGGCCGCACCCTGTTCGACTTACAGGAAACCACGGCCATGATCCGCCAGCGCACCGACCACCTCAAGGGCATCAAAATCGGCATCATGGGCTGCATCGTGAACGGCCCCGGCGAAATGGCCGACGCCGACTACGGCTACGTGGGCGTGGGCAAAGGCAAAATTGCCCTCTACCGCGGCCAGGAAGTAATTAAAAAAGCCGTGCCTGAAGAACGTGCTGTGGACGAATTAATTGAATTAATGCGCGAGGATGGGAAGTGGATTGAGAAGGAAGTGGTAGAATCGGTGATATGAAAAAGACATTTTTTCTGGCCTGTATGATTATTATGATTGGTAAACATATTGCTGAAGCTCAAATGCCAGATAATTTGAAAATTTCTGTCAAGCATGGATGGCTTCATGCTAACCTCGGGAAACGAGAAGTAAATTTAGATACAGTTGAAAACGCCGCAGCGCAGCATTTTCTAAGTGATTATATAAGCTTAGACGGTTATAGAGTTGCCATCCCAGCATCTGGAGAGGTATTTGTTTTTCAACCGCAGCAGTCTGTAGCTTACTTGCGCGAAGGCTACACTGATCATGGGACGAGACGCGCGGAACCGATGGATTACGGTAATAAGATGCTGCTCTTTATTGCATTTAATGGAAATTATTTTATTGCTCGCCCAGCCCATCTAGTAGAATTAAATCTGATTACCGGCAGCTATCATATTTTAGCGGAAGGCAAACAAATAACAAGTGCAAAATACTCGAGTGATCAACAAGAAATTTCTTTTACGCTTGATGGTGTAGAGAAAAAATGGCATCGCTGATACAACCGATGTTTGTTCAACTTCAAAAGTGTGGCTTCGCAATTCTCCCGCACTTCCTCACACAACCCGAAATAGCCGCCCTGCTGCACTGCATCGAAAGCGCCCCGGCGGCTGGTGCTAATTTCCGGCGCAGCCGGGACGTGTTTGCCATCCGTAACTTATTGGGCGAGATTCCGGCGCTGGGGGCCCTGCTGGATACAGCCGCGTTGCGCGAATTATTAGACGAATTATTTCCGGCGGGCTGCCACCTCACCAAAGCTATTTATTTCGACAAGCCGGCGGGGTCGAACTGGCTGGTGGCGTGGCACCAGGATTTGATGATCAACGTGGACCGCCGCGCCGGCCTGCCCGGCTTTGGGCCCTGGACCACCAAGGCTGACTGGGCAGCGGTGCAGCCCCCGGTGGCCGTGCTCGAAAATACCGTCACCGTCCGCCTGCACCTCGACGAGTGCGACGCCACCAACGGGGCCCTGAAAGTGGTGCCCGGCTCGCACCGGCGCGGCGTGGTGCCGGCCGAAACCATTGCTGGCCAAACAGCTACGGCCACCGTGTGCGCCGTTCCTGCTGGCGGGGTCATGTTGATGAAGCCCTTGCTGCTGCACGCCTCCAACCGCAGCACCAGTGACCGGTCGCGGCGGGTGATTCACCTGGAGTTTTCGGCGGAGGAATTGCCCGCGGGGCTGGCGTGGCGCGAGCGGCGGGCAGTGGATTAAGTTACTATCGGGTTAAAAAAAACTGCCGAAACACTTCTAATTCCTCTAGCTCGCGCTGCACGTAGGCAGCAAAAAACGATTCGCCCACTTGCCGTTGCAGCACGGAAATGCCCACGTCAATCAGCCGCAAGCCTTGGGCGGTTAGGAGAATATTGTCGTAGCGGTCGCCGGTGATGTTGGACGGGCGCAGCAGGTCGCGGTGAACGAAACCGGCCGCGTGCAGCGCCTGCAGTTCTTCACTGAAAACGTCCAGCCATAATTCACGCACTTCCACCTCGTGGGCACGAAAATCGAGTGGATAGATGCGCTCCATTACCAGCAGGTCGGCGTTCAAAGCCGCGTTATTTTCCAGGCGAATAAACTTTACAACCAAGTCGTTGATTTGGTTGGCGAAACGCATTTTCTCGGTTTCTGAGCCGATATCGGAGCGGGTATCTTCACTGAATAATTTGCCCACCTCTGTTTCCGACAAGACAATAACCGCGTTGTTCGCGCCTTGCGAGAGCTGCCGGGGGTAGCGTTTGGGTTCCATGCACGCAGGGCGTTTAAATTTAATGCGAAATTACGGTGGTAGTCGGGCCAAGCACCGTTTGCAACGCTGGCCCCGCCGTTTCTCAACGCGGCTCCGTTTCGACCAGCGGCAGCGGGGCCACCGGCGCGGGCCGCAGCTCTTCGGGCACTGAATGGCCTTGCAGGGCCAATTGATGACGGGCTTCGTCGAATTCGCCCTCGCTCTTAGCGATGACCAGCGCGGCCACGCCGTTGCCGATGACGTTGGTGATGGCGCGGGCCTCCGACATGAAGCGGTCGACGCCCAGCAACAGGGCCACGCTTTCGACCGGGATGGTTTTAGTGGCCGCCAGGGTGGAAGCCAGTACGATAAAGCCCGAGCCGGTGACGCCCGCCGCACCCTTGCTCGTGACCACGAGGATGGCAATCAGCGACAATTGCTGGCCCAGCGAGAGCGGAATACGGAACGCCTGGGCCAGGAAAATAATGGCGATGGACAAGTAAATCGACGTGCCGTCGAGGTTGAAGGAATAGCCCGTCGGGATGACCAGCCCGGCCACCGAGCGCGAGCAGCCGTAGCGCTCCATTTTGTCAATCATCCGCGGCAGGGCCGATTCTGACGACGAGGTGCCCAGCACCAGCAAAATTTCTTCCTTGATGAAACCCAGGTAGGGACCCAGGCGCAGCTTGTAGTAGCGCAGCACCAGGTTCAGCACGCCAAAAATGAACAGCAGCATGGTGGCGTATACCACCAGCATGAGCTTGCCCAGCGGCAGCAGCGTGGCCAGCCCGTACTTGCCGATGGTGAAGGCCATGCCCGCGAAGGCCCCCAGCGGGGCCAGCTTCATCACCAGGGCCAGCATCCCGAACAGGACGTGCGAAAGGCGGTCGAAGGTTTTTACCAGCGGCTGCGCGTAGTCGCCCAAGCGGTTCAGGGCCAGGCCGAATAGGACACTGAACAGCAGCACTTGCAGAATGTCGCCCTTGGCGAAGGCCTCCACCGCGTTGGCGGGCACGATGTGGGTGAAGAATTCCACCCAGTTCATCTCGCCGGCCTGGGCCGTGTACTTGGCGGCTTCAGCGGTGCTTTTGGCGTCGTGGAGTACAGCCGCGGCGGCGGCCTGCACGCCGGCCCCTGGCCGCGCTAGGTTGGCTGCGCCCACGCCGAGGGCCAGGGCCAGCGTCGTCACCGCTTCGAAGTACAGCAGGGCCTTGCCGCCCACGCGGCCCGCCTTTTTGAGGCTGCCCATGCCCGCGATGCCCAGCACCACGGTAAGAAATATGATGGGCGCGATGAGCATCCGCACCAAATTGATAAACGTGTCGGCCACAGGCTTGAGCGCCGCGCCGAACCCGGGAAACAGGGCCCCCACCAACACCCCAAGGGCAATGGCGAACAAAACCTGAAAAGTGAGGTTAGCAGCGAGTTTTTTCACGGGCAAAAAAGCGGAAATGGGCCAGAGAACCAAAAGTGCGCAACGCAACTTTAGCCGGGGTTTATTAGGGATAAATCGGGCGGCGCGGCAATCATTTCGGGGCGTGTAATGTTACTTTACTGCATCCATCTTCGCCCCGCCATGAACGGTAAAAACCTTTTTAACTTTGGCCCTGCCCTTGGGTATTTTTTCCGCAAGAACGACCCCAACCGCCAGAGCAACTTCAACCTGCGCACCATGCACTTCATCAATAAGCTCAGCTTGGCGATGTTCCTGGTGTGTCTGGTGGTGATGTTTTTCCGTTACGTGCTGTAGGGCAAGCCGCTGCGATGAACATTGAGGATTTTCGGGACTATTGCCTCGGCTTGCCCGGGGCCACCGAAGACACACCGTTTGGTCCCGACACGCTGGTATTCAAGGTGGGCGGCAAACTGTTTGCCCTTACCGACCTCAACACCTTTGCCAGCGTCAACCTGAAGTGCGACCCTATCCAGGCCGTGGAGCTGCGTGACGCCTTTGACTACGTGCTGCCCGGTTTTCACATGAACAAAAAGCACTGGAACACGGTGCTCATCGGCACCGGGGCCACCGACGCCCAGGTGCGGGTCTGGACCGCCGACTCGTACCACTTGGTCGTGGCGTCGCTGCCCAAAGCCGCGCAGGTCGAGCTGGCCCGCGCTGTTGAAGGCTAAGCTCTTCTCAGGGCCCTGCCAATAGCTTGAACATAACGCACAAAAAGCCCCGCTGGTACGCCAGCGGGGCTTTTACATTAACGGTGGGTTAGAAATTCAGAGAGCCTTACTGGCCCACCAGAAACACGGCGTTGCCGAACAGCAGCTTGCCGCCTTGCCAGAAGGCGCGGAACAGCGGGTTGTCGCCTAAGTATACCACCTGGCCGCGGCCCAGTTCTTGCGTGCCGAGTACGAACGTGTCGGACAGGTCTTTGCGGGCCTTGCTGCCGGTGAAGCCGGCGTAGTAGCCGTCCTTTTTGATGACGCCCACGTTCCAGCCGCCCTTGCCCAGGAAGCGGTAGCCGAGCGGGGCCCGCACCAGCGCCGAGTAAGTGTCGCCGTAGCCGAAGGCGAGCGGGTGGGTGTTGTCGAGCTGCACGCGGTAGATACTGCCCAGGGCCTGGTCTTCAGCGTCTTCGCGCTCGGAGTTGCCGTAGCGGCGCAGGGCCTGGTAGGGGTGGGCCTGGTCGGTTTTTTTGAGGGCGACGGAATCGATAGTCTTGGTTTTAAGCAAAAAATCCTTTTTGTTGGCCAGGAAGCGGGTAGCCCCTTCCATGGCGATGAGCTTGCCGCCGCCGCGCACCCAGGCCTTGAGGTTGTCGAGGGCCCGCTCGGGGTAGATGTCGGCGTAGTTGCCGTCGGGCAAAATCAGCACGTCGATTTTTTGCATCGACACGCGGCTAAGGTAGTCGGTGCCCAGCACGGTGATGGGGTAGCCGAGCTGCTGCTCAAAAAAGTGCCACACCTCGCCAAAGGCGGTGGCGTCGATGCCGGGGCCCGCCACCACGGCCACCACGGGCTGCTTCACAAAATGGACCGAGCCCGAGCCCAGGTCGTGCCCAGAAGTCGAAAAGCCCGACTTCACGGCCTGCACCACCGAGCCGGCCGAGTCGGCCTGGGCCCGCACGAGTTGGTCGAACCGGGGCCCCAAGGCCTCGTTGCCGGTGCGGGTAATGATGAGCGTGCCCGGCGCATACTTCTGCCCTTCGGCCTCAAACGCCTGCTCGGCAAAGCGCACCTTCACTTTTTGCTGAAGCAAGCGGCTGAGGAAGCGCACGTCCTGGAGGTTGTTCCAGCGGGCCAAGTAGGCATAGGGCCGGTCGGTGGGCGCTGCGGCGCTGCCCTTCACCAGGGCCGGGGCGGGCGCGGGGCCGCTGGCGTCGAGGCGCTCGGCCAGGGCGTAGGCCTTCACCCCGAACGAGTAGGGCAGGGCCCACGACGTAATGTCGTAGGTGAGCGAGTCTTCGAGCTGCGGGCGCGGCTCAAACAACACCTTCACCAGCGTCGATTTGGGCTGGTACATGCTCACCAGCACGTCGTGGGGCATGATTTCGACGTCTTCCGTTTTGCCCGACAAGTAGCTGAACCCCCGGGCCCGGACTTTGCGGGGCGCAAACCCGTAGCGGATTTCCTGGCGGTCGAGGTACTGCGTCAGCATCCGGAGCTGGCCGGGGTCGTTGCCGGAGGCCAGCACGTAGGTTTTGTAGGGGCCCTGGGGTTTGGTTTTGGCGTTGGCAAAGTAGGCCTGGAACTCGCGCAGCAGGTCGTCGTGGCGCTCGGCGGTGGCCTGGATGGTGGCGCGGCTGGCGGCGTGGTGGTGGGCAATGCGCTGGGCCAGCGTGAGCGTGTCGCCGTCGGCGCGGGCGAAGCGCACGCCGCCCGCGCCGCCGCCGCCTTGCTCATACGTCATGCCGATGGCCCCATTAAAGCTGGGCCACGTGTCGCCGTAGGTAGGGGCAAACAAATCGTAGGTTTCGCGGGTGAAGTACAGCCAGTTGTTCTTGTCAAACACCGCCCGGTTGTAGTCGCCGATGATGCCCTGGAACTTGCGCTGCCAGGGCGTGATGTCGGCGTGGTAGGGCTTGGCGGCCGGCGAGAAGTAGTACGAGTTGTTGGGGCCCATCTCGTGGAAATCGGCGTGGACTTGCGGCAGCCACTGGTTGTAGAGCACGATGCGCTGGCGGCTTTCCTGCTGGGTTTGCCAGGCCCAGTCGCGGTTCAGGTCGAAGTAGTAGTGGTTGTAGCGCCCGCCGGGCCAGGGCTCGTGGTGTTCCCAGGAGTCGGGCCCGGCGTTGGGGCCCTGGCTGCGCACGCGGTTGTACCAGTTCACGTAGCGGTCGTGGCCGTCGGGGTTCACGCACGGGTCAACGACAACCACCGTGTTGTGCAGCCAGTCCTGCATCTGCTGGTCCTGCGGGTTGGCCAGGTCGTAGAGCACCTGCATCACCGCCTCGCTGCTCACGGCTTCGTTGCCGTGCACGTTGTAGCTGAGCCAGGCCACGGCCGGCATTTGGCGGCTGGCCGTGCCGGTTTCGAGGCCGGCCAGGCGGCGGCCGTTGCGCTGAATGGCGTCGAGCTGGCCAAAATTATCGGCGCTGGCCACCTCAATTACTTCCAGCGGCCGCTTTTCGTAGGTTTGGCCGTAGCGCACCACCTTCATGCGGCCGGGCGAGTAGGCCGCCACGTGGGCCGCGTAGCGGAGCACGTCGGCCTGGGGCGTGAACTGCGTGCCCAGTGGATAACCCAGGAATTGGTCGGGCGTGAGCAGGGCCCCAGCGTCGGCATTCGGGGCGGTTTGGGCGGTGCTGGCGATGGAAAGCGATAGCCCCAGCAGCAACCAGACGATCCCAAGGCCGCGGGTACGGGCAGCCAGCTGCCCCGGGAAAAGTAAAGAAAACATCAAAGAAACGCTGGGTTAGGATAATTGAAAAAGATCGGCTTCCCGATTCGAAGATGGGTGAGAGCGCTAAACTAGTGGAATTACGAGCGGTTCGCGGATTTCACAATCCCGGCAAATTAAAGCGAAATCCTAAGAAATTGCTATGAAAGCGCCGTGCACCAGTAAAAGTTGAAGATGGGATGGATTAAATGCTCCAAAAATTCGGCGTTAAAACAAAAAAGCCCGTCTATTTGAACGGGCCTTTTTTAGTATGAAACCGAACAAATCATTCGACCACCAAGCGGCTGGCCCATTGCTGGCCATCGGGGGCAATGGCTTGCACCACGTAGATGCCCGGGGCCAAGCCCGCAAGCGGTAACCCGGCCCCGGCAGGCCGGCGGCGGTCCACCCGGCCCAGTGCGTCGGTCAGCGTCAGTTGCGTGCCGGCCGGTAGCGCGGGCAGCGCGACCGTCGCCTCCCCCGCCGCCGGGTTGGGGTAAAGGGCCAGTGGCGCGGCGGCTTGCGCAGCGCGGGTAGCCGTGACGACAGCAGGGCCCAAGTGGGCCACGAAGAGGCTGCCGACCGCATTGTTCTGACCTACGAGGGCCACCGAACCAAATTGCCCTGCCCCGCTGAGGTAGCCCGCCACGGCCAACCGGTTGGTGCCGTCGAGCGCAATGACCAAAGGATTTTCGTCGCCGGCCCCGCTGGTTTGCTGCACCCAGCGCACGGTGCCATCCGCCGCGTAATTAACTACAAGTCCGTCGGTACCGCCCGCGCTGGTCAGGGCCTTGGTGCCCAAGGTGCCCCGGCCACGCAAATTGCCCACGGCGTAAATGTTGCCGGCCGCATCGGCCGCTACGCCCCGGTAAGCGGCGGCCTCCGTGCTGTTCAGGGCACGGACCCAGGCGGTGGCCCCGGCCGTGGGCTCCAGTACCCACACGTAGCCGGCGGTGGGGCCGGTAGGGGCCAGGGCCTGGCCGCCAAACGTGCTCGCGCCCGTCACAAACCCCGGCACTACCAGCCGACCGCTGGCGTCGAGGGCCGTGTGGCTGGCCGCGTCCAGGCCCGCGCTGCCCGCCCGCCGCACCCACTGCGGGGTACCCTGGGCGTCGTATTTCACCACAACAAGGTCGAAGTCGCCGTAGCCGGCCGGCATAGCCAGGCTGCCGAAGCCCGCCGCGTCGGCGTTGCATGTCCAGGTGAGGTAGGCATTGCCGCCCCGGTCCACGGAAAGGCTGCTAAAGAAAAATTTGTTGGCTGCGGCGGTCACCGGCTGCGTACGGCCGCCCTGCCGCGCCCACAACGGCGTGCCTTGCGGCGAAAATTTTACCAGAAACTGGTCGACGGTGATGCTGGTATTAGTGCTGGGAGTGCTGAGCGCCAAGGAGCCGAAATGAGCATCGAGCGAAAAATACCCGCTGACGTAGCAGTTGCCCGCCGCGTCGAGGGCCAAGTCGGAGCAAGCGAGCAAGGTGCCGCTGCCCACCTCCCGCAGGTACAGCACCTGGCCCTGGGCATCTAGTTGGGTCAGTACCAGCACGGGCCCAAAGGTGGTGCTACTGAGCGCAGCGCTGCCCAGCTGCGAGCCGTCGCTGGCGGAACCTACCAATGTTACGTTGCCAGCCGCATCGGTCACCACCTGCTGAAAAAGATCGTTGAAGAGCCCCGTCAGCTGCCGGTGCCAAAGCAAGGTTCCGGTTGGGCCGTACTTCGCAACAAACCCATCCGATCCGCTGGTGCTGGTGAGCACGGTGCCGGCCGCCAGCGTGATGGGTTGAGTGAAGCTGCCGGCTACGTAAGTATCGCCTGCGGCGTCGGTGGCAACCGAAGTAGCAATGGGAGTGGCAGCGGTGCTTAGCGAGGCTGCCCAGGTCCAGGAAGGAGCGCTTTGGGCGTGGGCCCCGGCGGCCAGTGCGCACAGCAATGCCAGCGTAAAAAATTGTTTCATGTAAAATGGGTGAAATTAAATGCGACCAAATATACTGGTTGCGCTCACCCAGTTATCATTGTAATAATATTAAATAAATATAGTTATACTGTGTCTTGCCAATGTGCCTGACGAGACCCTTTGGGCAATTCGCCGCAACGCCAAAAAAAGCCCGCGGCAATTCCCGCGGGCTTTTTTGTGCCAAATAATTTTCAAATCAATCTATACCACCACGTTTACCATGCGCCCGGGCACGACCACGACTTTCTTCACCGCTTTGCCTTCGCCGAAGCGGGCAAGGAAGTCGGACTTGAGGATAGCGGCTTCGATTTCGGGGGCTGTGGCAGCGGCGGCAAACTGCCGCTGCTCGCGCACCTTGCCGTTGATGGCCACCGGGTAAATCACGTTGGCTTCCGTCAAAAACTCCTCGCGGAACTCGGGGTAGGCGGCTTGGCTGATGCTGCCGGGCGCGTGGCCCAACTCAGCCCACAGCTCTTCGGCGAGGTGGGGGGCGAAGGGCGAAAGCAAGATGACGAGCGGCTCCAGCACGGTGCGTTTGTGGGTGCCGAGGGCCGTCAGCTCGTTCACGGCAATCATGAAGGTGCTGACGGAGGTGTTGAAGCTGAACTTCTCGATGTCGTGGGCCACCTTTTGAATGACCTTGTGCAGGGCCTTCAATTCGGCGGGCGCGGCCCCGTCGTCGGTTACGGCCAGGGGCCCGTCCTCGGGGTGAAAGAGCCGCCAGAACTTTTTAAGGAAAGTGGCTACGCCGCTGATGCCGTTGGTATTCCAGGGCTTGAACTGCTCCAGGGGCCCCAGGAACATCTCGTAAAGCCGCAGGGCATCCGCGCCGTATTTGTCAATCAACACGTCGGGATTAACAACGTTGTATTTTGACTTCGACATTTTTTCTACATCGCGACTTACTAAAAATGCTTCTGGTTTTTCGGTTGGCTCCTGTGTATCTATGTAATAGCAAACCCCATCATACCAAAAAGTTGTATCGCAGACAAAAACACACTTTTCGCCTAGCCAATTTTCAAATTCAGTTTGGCCGGTTGCATCAAGAACGTCATTGCCATGAACAAAATCAATAGGTACATGGCGCTTGCCAAGCTTTGAAGAATATTCTTTGTCCTCTTTTAACTGGCCCGAATAGAATAGACTTCCTGCCCAAGAATCAGAGCTATAAAAGGCGGCTCTCAGAGCGTCATCGTGGACACCAAAATTTAGTATTACTTGGCCGTTTTTCCCGGCTACAGCTAAAGTATTTGAGCGGGTGTCACTTCCTTCGCGAAGAGCAAAAGCGGAAACCCCCAAAATCATCCCCTGATTAATTAATTTCTGGAACGGCTCATTGTGCGTTACCAGACCTAAATCTTTCAAGAATAAATACCAGAAGCGCGAATACAGCAAATGCCCGGTAGCGTGCTCAGCGCCGCCCATATATAAATCAACCTGGCCCCAGTATTTCTCGGCTTCCTCGCCCACGAAACGGTCGGCGTTTTCGGGGTCCATGTAGCGGAGGTAGTACCAGCTGGAGCCGGCCCAGCCGGGCATGGTGCTCAGCTCGAACTCGTACTTGCCTTTGTACTTCCAGTCTTTGGCGCGGCCCAGGGGCGGCTCACCGGTTTCGGTGGGCTTGTACTCGTCGATTTCGGGGAGGACGAGCGGCAGGTCGGCTTCGGCCACGCCGTAGGCGGTACCGTCCTTGTAGTAAATCGGGATGGGCTCGCCCCAGTAGCGCTGGCGGCCGAAGATGGCGTCGCGCAGGCGGAAATTGACTTTACCCTTGCCCAGGCCTTTCCCTTCGAGGAAGGCAATGAGCTTGGTGGTGGCCTCTTTGTAGGTGAGGCCGTTGATGAGGCCGGAGTTGATGTAGTGGCCTTCCTTGGTGGGGTCAGCCTGCTGGTCGAGGCCTTGCTGGGCATCGGAGATGGCGGGGATGGGCAGGTCGAAGTGCTTGGCGAAGAGGTAGTCGCGCTGGTCGCCACTGGGCACGGCCATCACGGCGCCGGTGCCGTAGCCGGCCAGCACGTAATCGGCAAGCCAGATGGGGACGGGCGTGCCATCAACTGGATTCGCGGCGTAGGCCCCCGTGAACACGCCCGACACGGCCCTGACATCGGCCATCCGGTCGCGCTCCGAGCGGCGCTTGGTGGCGGCGATGTACTCGTCCACCGCCCCGCGCTGGGCGGGCGTGGTAAGCTGGTCGACCAACTCGTGCTCGGGGGCCAGCACCAGGAAGGTGGCACCGTAAATGGTGTCGACGCGGGTGGTATATACCTTGATGGCAACGCCCTCGTGGCCCTGCACGGGGAAGGTAACCTCGGCCCCGATGCTCTTGCCAATCCAGTTGCGCTGCATCTCCTTCACGGCGTCGGGCCAGTCCAAGGTGTTGAGGCCCTGGAGCAGACGGTCGGCGTAGGCGGTGATGCGCAGGTTCCACTGCGGCATGAGGCGGCGCTCGACGGGGTAGCCGCCGCGCTCCGAGAGGCCGTCTTTCACCTCGTCGTTGCTGAGCACCGTGCCCAGGGCCGGGCACCAATTCACGTAAGTATCCTGCTGGTAAGCCAAGCGGTAGGGGAGGATGGCGGCCAGCTTCTGCTTCTCGCTCATCATCTGCCACTGCCCGGCGCTGAACACCTGGCGGTCGGCTTCGTCGCCGGCGGCGCGCACGCCCTCGCTGCCGTGCTCGGCAAAGCGGGCCTGCAAGGTGCGGATGTGCTCGGCTTTGTCCGCATCCAGGTTGTACCAGCTATTAAACAGCTGGAGGAAAATCCACTGCGTCCATTTGTAGTAGTTGGGGTCGGAGGTGCGCACTTCGCGGCTCCAATCGTAACTAAACCCGAGCTGCTGAAGCTGCCGGATGTAGGTTGCGATGTTCTGCTCCGTGGTCAGGGCCGGGTGCTGGCCGGTCTGGATGGCGTACTGTTCGGCGGGCAGGCCAAACGAGTCGAAGCCCATGGGGTGCAGCACGTTGCGGCCCCGCAGGCGCTGGTAGCGCGCCACGATGTCGGAGGCAATGTAGCCCAGCGGGTGCCCTACGTGCAGCCCGGCCCCCGACGGGTACGGAAACATGTCGAGCACGTAGTACTTGGGCTTGTCAGAATTATTGTCGGCCTTGAAGGTCTGGTGCGTTTTCCAGTGGGCTTGCCACTTCTTCTCAATTTCCTCGGGGCGGTAGGCGGGCATCGGCTTGGCGTTGGTAATTCAGGCAAAGTTACCAGGGGATTACTGGAGAACTCGGGCAGATTTTGCAGAACTCCGATGGCGCGGAGCTCTGCCCCGTGCCGCTTACTGGTGAGCCTCAGGCTCACACCCTGGAACGACGTTTCTATCCATCGTTCAACGATGGCAGGCCCGAGGCCTGCCAGTAGCCGGCGCGGGGCAGAGCCCCGCGCCATTGTGAGGCCCTGGCGCGCTTGCCGGGTGTAAATTTGGCTGTCCTTAACCCGCGCCCGTGGCCCTCATCCCCAAAGAAACCGTCGACCAGATCATGCAGACCGCCGACATCCTGGAGGTGATCGGCGAGTACGTGCAGCTCAAGCGCCGGGGCCAGGCTTATTTGGCTTGCTGCCCGTTCCACAACGAAAAAACGCCGTCGTTCAACGTGACGCCCGCCCGGGGGATTTTCAAGTGTTTCGGGTGCGGCAAGGCCGGCGACGTGGTGCGGTTCGTCATGGAAATCGACGGCATCAGCTACCCGGAAGCGCTGCGGCACCTGGCCAAGAAGTACGGCATCGAAATTAAAGAAGAAGAGAAAACCCCGCAGGAGCAGCTGGCCCAGAACGAGCGCGACTCGCAGTACATCCTCTCGGGTTGGGCCAAGGACCACTACCACCGCCTATTGCAAAACTCCGACGAAGGCATGGGCGTGGGCTACGCTTACCTGAAGGAGCGGGGCCTGAACCTGAATACCGTCCAGACCTTCGAGCTGGGCTATTCGCTCGACCAGTGGGACGACCTGCTGAAAAGCGCCACCGCGGCCGGCTACGAGCTGAAATACCTCGAAAAAACCGGCCTTGTCATCAAGCGCGAAGACGACCAGGGCCACGACACCGGCCGGCGCTACGACCGGTTCCGGGGCCGGGTCATGTTCCCGATTCACAACACGTCGGGCCGCGTGGTGGGCTTCGGGGCCCGCACCCTGAAGCGCGACGACAAGATGGCGAAGTACCTCAACTCGCCCGAGTCGGAGATTTACCACAAGTCGGACGTGCTCTACGGCCTGTTTCAGGCCCGGCAGGCCATCCGCACCCAAGAAGTGTGCTACCTCGTAGAAGGCTACCTGGACGTGTTGTCGCTCTACCAGGGCGGCATCAAGAACGTGGTGGCCTCGTCGGGCACGTCGCTCACGGAGGGCCAAATCCGGCTCATCAAGCGGTATTCCGACAACGTGACGGTGCTCTACGACGGCGACGCGGCCGGCATCAAGGCCAGCTTGCGCGGCACGGACCTGCTGCTCGAAGGCGGCCTGAACGTGCGCGTGGTCCTGTTTCCCGACGGCGACGACCCGGATAGCTACATCCGCAAGGTGGGCGACCAGCGCTTTGCCGAGTACATCGAAACCCAGAGCCAGGACTTCATCACCTTCAAAACCACGCTGGTGGCCCGCGAGGCCAGCGGCGACCCGGTGAAGAAGGCCGAGGCCATTCGGCAGGTGCTCACCAGCATCGCCAAGGTGCCCGATGCCATCAAGCGGCAGGTGTTTTTGCAGCAAACGTCGGCGACGTTCGGCATCGACGAGCAAGTGCTCATCACCGAATACAACAAGCTGGCGAAACCCAACACCGGGGCCCCGCGCCCGGCCGACGCGCCCGCGGGCCCCGCCCCCCGCCCGCCCGCGCCTGTGGCCGCCACGCGCGCCCTCTCGCCCGAGCAAGAAGCCGAAGCCGCCATGTACGGGGCATTCGAGCCCGGGGCCCCCGCCGCGGCTTCCACGGCCGAAGCCGACGAGGGAGAAGGTATTGACGTGCTGCAGCTCTGCGAGCGGGAAGTACTACGCCTGTTGGTGCTCCACGCCGCCCGCGAGGTGGACACCGACGTGAGCGTGGCGCAGTACCTGCTGGGCCAGCTGGAAGAAGCGCCCTTGAAAACGCCGCTCTACGCCGAGCTGTGGGAGCTGTGCCGGCAGGAGCTGCTGGCCGGCCGCTTCCCCGAGGCGCGGCAGCTGGGGCAGGTAAAGCGGGCCGACCTGCGCGGCTTGGTGTCGGACTTAGCCACCGAGCGCTACGATATCAGCCCCAACTGGCGGGTGAAGGAAATCTACGTCTTCAATGAAGTGGACCTGCCCAAAGTAGCCTGCGACAACGCCGTGCTGCGCCTCAACAAGTGCCACGTGCAGCGCGAGTTGAACCGCCGCCTAGAAACCCTGCGCCAACCCCTGCTCAACGACGCCCAGCTGTTCGAGAACCTGCGGGCCATCAAGGAGTTAAAGCAGCTGGACAACCAGCTGGCCGGGCTATTGGGCACGGTCATTCCGCGCGGAGCCTAGGCGCAGGGCCCCGGGCAGCATTACTTGTCGCCGGGCGTGGTCCCAGGCCGGCTACTTGAGTTTTTTCAGCGAACGCTTGGTTTCGCGGTTTCCCCTCTTAATGGAAGATTTGAGCTGCTTCTGGTCTTTTTTGCCAAGCTTCGGCGTTTCCAGCTTCACTACGGCCGGCGGGCCGGCGGGCTCGATGGTGAACGGCACGTCGGCGGTGTTGGTGTAGGTGGCCACGGCGTCCAGGGGCCCCGCGTCGGCCGGCACGGTGAAAAAGAACAGGCCTTCGGAGTTGGTAACGCACATCTGCTTGGAGCGCACCAGCCGCACTACGGCTCCGCCCAGGGGCCCGGCGGCGTCTTCGGTCCGGCCGGACAGGGTAACGGTGGCAGGGGCCCCGGCCGGTGCGCTTGCGCTGCCGGGCGCGGCCGGCTGTGCCTGCGCACGGGCCGGCCCAGCCAAGGCCGCGAGGGCCAGCAATACAAAAAAACAAAAGGGAAGACGTGGACTCATGGTCAAGAAAAACAGCTTGTTAAGCAAGGAAATAAAAAACGAGCGGCGGAACGGGCCAGGCCGCCCAGCGGGCCTGTCGCGCTCTTACGGCCGGCGCGCCGGCCCCTAACACTGGCCCGGCCGATAAGTTGGCCCAGTGCCCAGCGGCAACGTGTGCGCCGTGAAACGGTAAGCTTCACGGGGTTTTCGCCGCAACAGGGGCTAAAGATACTCCTGGCGCAGCTCCCGATTTTTTGGCGAATGGGCCGCCCCGTTGGAGCCGCGTTTGAAAACAAGTAATTTGAGCGGGCTACTTGATGCCCAACTCCGAAAACCGCCGCTTGCCCCGGATAAAATAGGCCCACACTGCGCTGCCAGCCCAGGTGCCGGGGCGCTGGGCCACGCGCAGGTGCGGCGGCGCGGCGGCGCGACGGGCCCGCCAGTAGGCGCGCTGCCGAAAAAAATGCCAGTGCGCGCGGGCCACGGCGCGGGCCTCGGCCCCCTGCCCGCCAGCCAGGAAGCGCAGGCCAGCTACCCAATCCAGGGCCACGCGCTGGGCCAGCGGCCCCGCCAGCTCGCCGGGGGCCGCGTTTTTGTAGAGCAGGGCCAGGCCGTTGCGGAAGTTGAGGTAGGTTTTGCGCGGGTTGGTTTTGGCCAGGGTGCCGCCGCCCACGTGCTGCACGGCGCTGCCGCCGTGGTACCACACCTCGTAGCCGGCATTTTGGAGCCGCCAGCAGAAGTCAATTTCCTCCATGTGAGCAAAAAAGGCGGGCTCCAGGCCCCCCAGCTCGCGCCAGGCGCTGGCGCGCACCAGGCAGCAGGCCCCGCTGGCCCAGGCCACCGGGCGCGGGTCGTCGTACTGCCCGCGGTCCACTTCGGTGGTGTCGAACAGCCGGCCCCGGCAGAACGGGTAGGCCAGGCGGTCGAGGTAGCCGCCGCCCGCGCCCGCGTACTCAAACCGCGTGGGGTCGGCGTGGGACAGGATTTTGGGCTGTACGGCGGCAATGCGCGGGTGGGCGGCCAGCAGGGCCCGCAGGGGGCGCAGCCAGCCCGCCGCCACGGCCACGTCGGAGTTGAGCAGCACGAAATACGGGCTTTCCACCTGCGCCAGGGCCTGGTTGTAGCCTTCGCAAAAGCCGAAGTTGCGTTCCAGCAGCAGCAGCTCCACCGTGGGGAAGTCGCGGGCCAGCAGGGCCACCGAGTCATCGGTCGAGGCATTATCAGCCACGATTACGCGGGCCCCGTCGGCGTATTCCACCACGCCGGGCAGGAAGCGGCGCAGGAAACCGGCCCCGTTCCAGTTGAGGATGACCACGGCCACGTCGGCACACGCGCCGCCCCGGGCAGGAAAAGGTTGGTTAACCGCCAATGGCTCAGACGCCAAAGCTGCCCAGGTCGAGGCCGGGGATGTTGGGCATCAGGCCGCTGGTTTTGCGTTGCAGCTCCTGGCGGGCCTGCTCGCCGGCGGCTTCGAGGGCCTTGTTGGCGGCGGCCACCACGAGGTCGGCCAGCATGTCGCGGTCTTGGGCGGTGAGCAGGCTCTCGTCGATTTCAATCTTGAGGAGCTTGCGCTCGCCGTTGGCGGTGGCGCGCACCAGGCCGCCGCCGGCTTCGCCCGTGGCCGTGAGGAACTGCAGCTCGCTCTGGGCCTGCTGCATTTTCTCTTGCAGCTCCTTCACCTTGCCCATCATGCCCATCATGTCGAATGCCATAGCAAAAAATGCGTTTAAAGCCCCGGGGGCCGTGTTTGAAAAAAAATAAAGCGGCCCAATTCGCGCCTGGGCCCACTCGTTATACTCCGGCTGGCCGGGATAAGTGCCCGGCCGGGCCACGGGCGCAAAGTTAGCCACCGCCGGCCAGCAGGTATGGCGGGCCGTACACGGCATTCATCTGCTTATCCAACCGCTTTTTACGATGATGGTTTCTATAATACTGGCCGGGGCCCTGGCGCTGGCTGACACTGCCCGCCCCGCGCAGCCGGTTACGGCCCCGGGCGCGCGGCTTACGCTGGTGGCCAAGCAGTTCAAGTTTGCCGAGGGGCCGGCCGTGGACCGGCAGGGCAACGTGTATTTCACCGACCAGCCCAACGACAAAATCTGGAAGTACAGCACCGACGGCAAATTGACGGTATTTCTGGCTCCCGCGGGCCGGGCCAACGGGCTGGATTTTGACGCGAAGGGCAACCTGCTGGCCTGCGCCGACGCCCAAAACCAGCTCTGGTCCATCAGCCCGGCCGGGAAGGTGACGGTGCTGGCCGATAATTTTCAGCACCACCGATTCAACGGGCCCAACGACGTGTGGGCCAACCCGGTGGGCGGGGGCATCTACTTCACCGACCCCTATTACCCGCGCGATTACTGGACGCGCAAGGGCCCTGACATTGCCGCCCAAAACGTGTACTACCTGGCCCCTGGGGCCCCCACGCCCGTACTGGCTGCCGACCAATTGCGCAAGCCCAACGGCATCGTGGGCACGCCCGACGGCCACCAACTCTACGTGGCCGACATCGAAGCCAACAAAACCTACCGGTACCGGATAGGGCCCGATGGAAGTTTGAGCGACCGGCAATTATTCGTCGAGCAAGGCTCCGACGGCATGGCCCTCGACGGCGAAGGCAACGTCTACCTAACCGGACAGGGCGTGACGGTGTACAGCGCCCAAGGCCAAAAAATTGCCCATATCGACGTGCCCGGGGCCTGGACGGGCAACCTTTGCTTTGCTGGCAAAGACCTCAAAACGCTGTTCATCACCGCTTCGGAGGCGGTGTACACGTTGCCGATGCGGGTGCAGGGCGTGCGGTAAAGCGACGATTCATTCGGCGGCCAACTGCTGCAAGTAGGCCCGGAATTTGGCAGTATCGTAATCGGCCATGCCTTCGGTGCGGACGGCCACGGTGCCGTCGGGGGCCAGCACGAAGGTGGTCGGGATGGATTTGGTAGCGAACACTTTGGGGAGCGGCGCGGCCGGAAAAAAGACCGGAAACGTGTAGCCGGCTTGCTGCACCACCCGGCGGGCGCGGTCGGGGTTTTCGTCGAGCGACACCATCACGAAGGCCACCCGGGCGGTATCTACCTGATTGTAAAGGCGCTGAAGGGCTGGCATTTCGGCGCGGCAGGGCGGGCACCAGCTGGCCCACAGGTTCAGCAGCACCACTTTGCCGGCGAAGCGGCGCAGGTTGGCGGGGCGGCCGTCGAGCGTGTACAAAGGCATGTCGTGCGGGTAAGCGGCCGGGGCCGTGCGGCGGGCCGGGGCCAACGGGCGCAACACGGGCCGCCAGAAGCCGGTGGCCAGCAAGCCGCGCTGCAACGTGCCCAGCACCGGGGCCCTGAGGTCAGTGAAAAACACCACGGCCAAGCCGGCCAACAGCAGGCACTGGCCCATATCGGCGCGGTGACGGGAGAAAAAACGCATGAGCGGGGCCCCGAGGGAAATTTATTTCAGGATTGTAACCGTACCGGTTTGCTGCACGGCTTGGCCGGCTTCATCGGTTTGCTCGAAGCGCCACACGTACACGCCGTTGACGGGCGCGTGGCCGTTGATGGTGCCGTCCCAGGTGGCGGTGCGGTCGGTGGCCCGGAACACTTGCTGGCCGTTGCGGTCCACGACAACCAACACAAAACCATGCAAAAACCGGCCTTTAATTTCGAACAAGTCGTTGAGTCCGTCGCCGTTGGGCGTGAAGGCGTTGGGCAGCAGCAGGCGGGTGCGGCGCAGCAGCGGGGCCACGCTGGAGTAGCTGAACGTGCCCGTCGGCAACCCCGCCCCGCTGATTTGCAGGCGGTAGCGCAGTATCTGGCGGTCGGCCGGCGGCGCGGCATCGGTGGCGCTGAGGGCCGCGGTGGCGGGCGCCGTGGCCAGCACGGTGCCGTCGGGGGCCAGGGTTTGGAGGGCGTAGGCGGCGGGCTGGCGCGGGTCGGGGCCGGCGAAGGCCGTCCAGCTCAGCCCGATGGTGTTGGCGTCGTCATCAAGGGCCCGGGCGGTGAGGACGCTCGGACAGGCGGCGTTGCTTTCGGCCGAGGCGTTGCCGCACACGTCGGTGAAGCGCACCGAGTAGCACACGGCCGCCACCGCCGCGTCCAGGGCCGTGGTGGAGTCGGTTACCGGCCGGCCGGTGGTTGCGGTAAGAAAATCGGCCGCTGGGCCGCCGCTGGGCTGGCGGCGGTAGCGCAGCATACCCCCGGGCGGCACCGGGCCCCCGGGCAGCGCGGCCGTCAGCACCACCAGGTTTTGGGGCGTGAAGCTGGCCACGAGGCGCGGCGCGGGCGGGGCCACGTTGGAGTTGGTAACCAGGCTGGCTTCGTTGGAAACCACGGCCCCGGCGTCGGTGCTCACGCGGTAGGCGTAGCGGGTGCCGCACACGGCGGCGGTGTCTTCGAGCCCGCCGGCCACGGGCAACACACTGTTAATAATCACGCCGTTGCGGGTGACTTCGTAAGCGCCGGGCGCGGGGTTGGCATCGGCCAGCAGCAACTGGTTGCGCCCCCGCGCCGAGGCCACGGTTAGGCTCAGGGTGTAGCGCTCGGGCGAGTAAGCGATGGTTGTCTGGCAGTAGTCGGCGCGTTGCAGGCGGTAGTCGCCGGCCGTGGCGGCAGGCACGGCCACGCTGGTGCTGCCCGGGGCCACGTCGGCCACGTCCTGAAACGGTCCGCTCGTGCCGGCCGGGGCCCGCTGCAAGGTGTAGCGGTAGCCAGCCGGCAACCCGCCCACGGCCAGTGCGACGTCGCCGCCGGGCAGGGGAGCATTCAGGGTGAGGGTGTTCAGGGCTGGCACCTCGGCGGGGGCCAGGGAGGGCACAGGCTGGGTATTGGGGCTGAGGCAGGGCCCGGCCAGGTTGTAGCGGCCCGTCACGGTGACGGCGTCGGCCCCGCCGAGCACCACCACTTGGGGTTGGTTGCGTTGGATGGGCACGTCCGGCCCGCTGCCGGCCTGCACCGTGTAGGCATCGTACACGGCATCGGTCACCGTTACGACGGCCGCCCCCACCGGGCAGGGATCGATGCGAAACGCGGGCGGCACGGTGGCGTAGGCCGTGAGGGTGCGGACATAAAAAGTGCCCACCACGCCCCCGTTTGGTAGCAAAGTGTTGGCGTTTTCAGAAATGGTGAACGGCCCGGCAACCGTGGGCGTGAAGCGGTAGCTGGTGCTGGCCCCCGAAGGCGAAATCAAACAGCCCGGCGGGTACACGTTGAGGCCCGGCAGGGCGGTATAGTACACGAGAGCGGGGTCCAGGTTGCCGCGCCCGGGGCAGGGCACGAAGCGCACCGCCCGGCCCACGCACAGGGCCTGCACCTCTTTGCCGGTAGCCGCGTCGAGGACGGCAAACGGCACGCCGCCGCACTGGGCGGGCGGCGGCTGGGCGCAGTTTTGGGCGCGGCCGGGGCCAGGCAGCAGGGCCAGCAACAGGCCCAACATCAGCAAAGAGAATAAACCGGGGAGCGTCAGCTTCATGCCCAAAAATACACGCCAACCGGCTCACCGCGCAGCAGCGCCCGCCCGGGGCCCTACGCCGGGGCCCAAGCGTGGCGCCGCACGAAGGCCGCCGCCTGCCGCAAAGCCAAGTAAGGTGCCTGACCGGCGGTGGCGGGCACCGCCGCCCGAAACGCGGCCAGCAGCGCGCCGGCCGCGCCCGTGGGCCCGCCGGCGGGTTTGGCTTCCAGGGCCCGGGCGGCGGCCAGCAGCTCCAGGCCCAGCAGTTGCTCGGCGGTTTCGACCAGTTGGCGGGCGCGCAAGGCGGCATACGGGTCGGCTTCGGCCGCCACGAGTTGGCTGAGAACCTGGCCGTGCGCCGCCAGGGCCATAGCGGCGGGCCCAGCCTCCGGCGCGGCCGAAACCCGTGCCGTGCGAACTGCCGCGGCCTGCCCCAGCGTGGCCACGGCCCCCGCCAGCTGCCCCAGCGCCGGGGCCAGCGAGGCCGCCTCCGGGCCCTGGATGGCCTTTTCCACAGCCCGCGCCGCCGAATCCAGGGCCGCCACCGAAGCAATCGGTGCAGCAGTTTCTCCCGTTGCTAACGCCGACAACGCCCGCACGGCCGCCGCCGCCCGCGCCAGGCGCTGGGCCCGCAGCACGGCGTCAACGGCATGAGCCAGCGTGAACGGGATGCCGCGCCGCAGGGCCGCCGCCTCGCCGGTGCGCAGGGCCAGCGGGGCCCAGCTGAACAGGCTCAGGGCGTCGGCCGCCGCCAGGCGGTAGCCTTGGTAGTTGACTTCGCCCTCGCCCAGTAGGGGCAGGGCCAGATGGGCCCGGGCTGCTCCATCTCCGCCCTGCTCGAATACCACTGGCAGCAGTTCGCGGTTGTAGAGGGCCAGCAGGCGCTCGGCAGTGCTTAAAGCTAAGCCATTGGGCTGATTGATGGCCTGCTGCGCCGACAGCAGCAACATTAGGCGCACCAGCGGCTGCGGCACTTCGGGGCCCGTGCCGCAGGCGTGGGCCCGCAACATGGCCAACTCGGGGTCGGTAGCGGGGGCCCCAGCGGGGGCAAAGCCGGCCGCCGCCCCGGCGGTCAGGGCCACGGAGCCACCATTGGCCAGCAAGTCGGCCAGGACGGCGAGGGCAAGCGGCGCGTCGGCCGCGAGTAGGTAGTCGGGCATAGGGTGGAAATTAACTCTGAGCCTTGCGCCAGCGCGTCCAAACCGGGACGCGGGCGCGGGCCCAGAGCAGTTTTCAGGTCAGTGTACTTCCTTAAGAACTGTTTGAGTTAATAAAAACGGTCATGCTGAGCGCAGCCGAAGCATCTCTCCCGCTGACTAACTCATGGATTACTGCCGCAGTAGAGATGCTTCGATTGCGCTCAGCATGACCGCTTAGCGTACTTTTTAGCTAACTCAATCCATCGACTTGAGAACCGCCCTGGGTCATCAACCACCGCTGATTATCAGTTGCTGACACCCGGCTGCTGGGCTAAAAACGCTACTGCTTCCTCGGCCGACAATAATTGTTCCTGACCAGAGCGCATGTCGCGCAGCTTCACCTGGCCGGCGGTGCGCTCGTCGGGGCCCGCCAGCAGCAGGTACGGGATGCCTTTTTGGTCGGCGTACTGGAACTGCTTCTTGAGCTTCACCGCGTCGGGGTACAGTTCGGCGGGCACGCCGGCGGCGCGCAGCCGGGCCAGCAGGGGCAGGCCGGCCGCCAGCGACTCGGCGTCGAATTGCGCCAGCAGCACCCGCGTGACGGTTTCCAGGCCCTCCGGGAACAGTCCCAGCTCTTCCAGGCAGTCGTACAGCCGGTCTACCCCAAACGAGAAGCCAACGCCCGACACGCCCGGCAGCCCGAAGGCCCCGGTGAGGTTGTCGTAGCGCCCGCCGCCGCTCACGCTGCCCATCGCCACGTTGTTGATTTTCACCTCGAAGATGCAGCCCGTGTAGTAGGAGAGGCCCCGGGCCAGCGTTGGGTCAAATTCCAGCCGGTCGAATTGGGTGAAGTCAGAATCGGCGAGTAAGTCAAGTACCTTCTGTAATTCTACCAGGCCACGGTAATTAGCAGAGCCGTCATCAGCGTCGGTGGGTGCTCCTTCTCTTTCGAAAAACGCGTGTAGCCTTTCCAATTTTTCGTCAAACTGGCCTTCAATTCCCAGTGCTTCGAATAATCTGTCGGTGGCAGTGCCATAAAAACCACGTTCCAGCAATTCTTTGGTTACGCCGTCTTTCCCAATCTTATCGAGCTTGTCGATGGCCACAAATAAATCGTTTTCGCGCCCTGACTTTCCTAGGTGGCTATCCACTGCACATAGGGACTCATAAATGTTGTGCAGCACCCCACGGTGGTTAATTTTTATCGTAAAATCTGTCAGCCCCAACCCGTTGAGCACCTGGGCCATCATCAGCACAATCTCGGCTTCGCAGAGCAGCGAGTCGGTGCCCACCACGTCGGCGTCGCACTGGTAAAACTCGCGGTAGCGGCCGCGCTGGGGGCGGTCGGCGCGCCATACGGGCTGCATTTGGTAGCGCTTGAAGGGGAAGGTGAGCGCGTTGCGGTTCATGGCCACGTAGCGGGCGAAGGGCACCGTGAGGTCGTAGCGCAGGCCCTTTTCAGCGATTTTGGGCAGCACGGCGCGGGGGCCGGTGGCGAGGTCTTCGGCGGTTACGTTGGGGGTGGTTTCGCCCCGGCGCTCCTTCACCAGGAAGTTGCCTGAATTCAAGACCTTAAACAAAAGCTGGTCGCCCTCGTCGCCGTATTTGCCGGTGAGCACCGACAGGTTTTCCAGGGTCGGGGTTTCGAGCGGGGCGTAGCCAAACTGCTCAAATGTGCGCCGGATGACGCTGAAGATGTGCTGGCGGCGGGCCACCTGGGCCGGGCCAAAATCGCGGGTGCCTTGCGGGATGCTGGGTTTTTCCATTACGGCCGCAAAGGTACCGGCCGCGCCCAGCAATGACATCTACCCCGTAAAAATACCTGAAAATATAGGAATGTCGCAATTTTACAATGGGTCCGTTTGCCACCCCGGTATCTTTGTATCGTTGGTTCCATTAGTTAAGCGCGGGGGATTCCGTTGTTCCAGATAATGTACAGCACGGCCTTTTCACCTTCTCCGGCCCTGGCCGGTTTTGTCGAGCACTACACCTTGTGGGAAGACAAGGCGCGGCCCGGGGCCCCGGTGCTGCACCCGGGGCTGCCGGTTGTGGCGAACGGCATCAACGTACTGTACGGCAACACGTTCGAGGCGGTAGCGCTGGCCACGGACGGCAAAACCCACCCCACGGCCCTGGCCGAAACGGCGGGCCTGGCCGCCTGGCAGCAGCTGTGCCTGCGCCCGACGGGGCGGGCGGGGGCCCTGGGCATCTACTTCCGGCCCACCGGCTTTTTCCACCTGTTCGGGGTGCCGATGGCGGAGGCCACCGACGGGGCCCTGGCGCTGGGCGGCGTGGCCGGGCCGTTTGCCGGCGAGCTGGCGCGGCGCGTGGGCACGGCCGCCACCGGCCCCGAGCGGCTGGCCGTGGCCGACGAGCTGCTGCTGCGCCAGCTGCGCCGCCGGTGCCCCGCGCCCGATGCCATCGACGCCGTGGCCAACTGCATCCTCGACCAGCACGGCCAGGTCAACATCGAGGACCTGGCCCACGGCGCGGGCCTGAGCCGGCGGCAGCTCGAACGCCGGTTTCTGGCCGAAGTGGGCGCGCCGCCCAAGCTCTACGCCCGCCTCGCCCGCTTCCACCACGTGTTTGAGCTGCTGACGGCCCGCCCCGCGCCCGCCTGGCAAGACGTGGCCTACCTCTGCGGCTACTACGACCAAGCCCACTTCATCCGCGAATTCCGGCACTTCACCGGCCAAACCCCCGGCGCGTACGCGTTGCAAGACAACGACTTCGACCGCTTTTCCCTGGCCCGCTAAGCGGGGCCGACGCACTTTTTTCTGGTTTCCGGCCGGCCGTTGGCCGCACCCCGCTGCGCCTCTTTTGGGGGCCATCTGGCCACTGCCTTGCCCGCGTCGCCGCGCCGGGGCCCTGCGCTTTCTTTTCTCACCCTCACCCTTCAACCCCTTCTGTGCCATGAAAACAAACCCGCTTTTCCGGTCGCTGCTGCTGGCCGGGACCTTCGCTTGCACCACGGCCGCTGCCCAGCCCGCCGCGCCGCCCGCCGCCGGCTATTGGAACGTCGAAACTAACCTCACAACCCGCGACTACACCATTGTGCGCTTCTACAATGCGCAGGACCAGCTCGTGTACGAGGAGCGCATCGACGACCTGTGCCTCAACCTGTGCGGTTCCCGGCCGGTTTGCCAGCGCACCAAGGCCCGGCTCGACGCCGCCTTGCAGCAAGTGCTGCACGACCCGAGCCTGGCCGCCCGCGCCCCCGCCCTGCTGGCCCAGCAGCTGCGCGCCAACCGCCGCGTGCAGCGGGTGTACGCCGTGCGCTGATGCGCTTCCTCCGATGAAAAAACTGCCCCTCAACCGTCCCCCCGCCGGCCCCCGCTCCCCGCCCGGCCCAAATGCCCCGCCGGCGCGCCCGCCGCCCGCCTGTTGCGCCGCCGGAGCGGTTCCGGTCCCCTCTTCTCGCTTTTACTTTTAATCACTCCAGTTTACCCTTCTCAAGCCATGAAAACTCTCTCGTTGTCCGCAAAGAAGTTCTTGTCGTCTGTTACCGCTCGGTGGGGCACCGTGTTGCTGCTGAGCGCGCTGCTGGGCAGCTTTGGTCCCCAAACTGCCCGCGCCCAAGAAGCGTCCCGCGTGGCCGGGGTGTACCGCACCAAGGGCCTGACTTTTCGGGTGTGGGGCTGCAACTTCACCAGCCAGCCGGGCCGGGTCCGGTTGATTGCCACCGATGAAGCCGACCGCGTCTTGTACCAGCAGCACAGCTCGGCCACCAACCTAGGTGGGCAATTCGACCTGCGCCAATTGCCGGACGGCCACTACGCCTTCCTGATAAAAATTGGTGCTGAAGAGCACCGCTTTGACCTGCACTTGCACAGCAATTCTGAGCGCCTGGTGGAAATCAGTGACGACCGGCAGCCGGCCGACCCGCGCCTGGTGAGCGCGGCTCTCCGCGAGAAGCAGTGACCGGGAGTTCCGCGCCGCGGGTTGCGGGCCACGCCCCAACCCGCCCGGTACCGAACAGCCGTCCGGCTCCGGCACGGCGGGCAGGGCGTCGGCCGCCGGGGCCCTCGTCAAGCAACCCGACACGAAACCGCCGGCTACCACCCCACCCATTGCATAGATTGGCAAACCGCACCAAAAAAGGGCCCGTTGCCCGCACCGCTCACCAGCGGCCGGACAACGGGCCCTTTGCATGCCGTCAACCAACTTATTTTTTTGTGAACACGAAGCTGCCGCCGCCCTGCTTGAGCGTGAAGGCGGGCTTGGCCGGGTCGAATTCCATGCTGATGCCGGCGGGGTCGAACTTGAACACGTCCTTGCTCACGGGCTCCAGCGTGAAGGCGGGCTGGCCGCTGGCCTGCGACTTGAGCGTGGTGCCGTCCTTGGTGAAGGTAATTTCCAGCGGAACCTGCGGGCTGGCGTAGGTGCCGGCCTAGCGGTCGAGGTCGGCCGGGGCGGGCACGAAGCCGGTGCCCTGGGCCGCCGGGTTGAGCGCCACCCGGGCGTCGCGGTTGGCCAGGGCCCAGGCGGTGTGGAAAATGAGCTGGTCGCGCCGGGCCATGGCCGGGAAGTCGATTTTATCCACGTCGTCGGTGGCCTTGTGGTAGTCGGCGTGCTCGCCGCTGGTGTAGAAGATGACCGGAATGTTGTGTTTGGCGAAGTTGTAGTGGTCGGAGCGGTAGTAGGTGCGCTCGGGGTCGTTGGGGTCGTTGAACTTGTAGTCCAGTGCCACGGGGTTGTATTGCTGATTGGCGGCCTCGCTCACGGTGTGCAACTCGGCCGAAAGGCGGTCGTCGCCCACCAGATAGAGGTAATCGCCCTTGCCAATGTGCGCCGAATCGACCCGGCCCACCATGTCGATGTTGAGGTCCGTTACGGTGTTTTCGAGCGGAAAAATGGGGTGGTTGGTGTAGTATTTTGAGCCGAGCAGGCCTTCTTCCTCGCCGGTATTGGCCAGGAACAGGATGCTGCGGCGCGGGCCGTGGCCGTCCTTTTTGGCCTGAGCAAAGGCGCGGGCCATCGCCAGCACGCTCACCGTGCCCGAACCGTCGTCGTCGGCTCCGTTGAACACTACGCCGTCCTTGATGCCGAGGTGGTCGTAGTGGGCCGATACCACCAGCACTTCGTCTTTTTTATCCGAGCCTTCGAGGTAGCCCAGCACGTTTTCGGTGGTGAAGACTTCGTTCTTCTGCACCAGCTGCACCGTGGTGGCGGCCGGCTTGAAGGGCGAAGGAATAGCCTTGCCGGCTTTGCTCACCGTCTTGTGGTACTGCGCGAGGCCGGCCGGGGTGGTGCCGAGCAGTTTCGCGCCCAGCGCGGGCGACACCAGCATCACGTTCAGCCCGTGCCGGGGCTTGCCGCCCACGAAAGACAGCCGCTCCTGATTAATGAGCTCGCCAAAGTTGGCCGGTACCTTCGCAAACGCCTCAGCCGTGGGTAGCACGATGATGATGGAGCGAGCCTCCAGGGAAAAAACCGCTTTTTCACGGGCTTGCAGGCCTTTTATATCGGTGCTGGCGTAGGGGCTGGGCTTGCCATCTGCCCCAAGCAACGATTTTCCCTGCGCATTCAGCGGCTCGCTCATTAGCAGGATAATGTCTTTGCCCTTGTAATCCGGCGTGCCGGCAAAGTCCGAATACTTCTCCTCCTTAACACTGTAACCGATGAACGCCGGCTGCAAAGGCGTGGGCTGGCCGAAGGTATCGTCGGTGCTGAAGGCGTAGAAATCCTGGTTGCCGTGGCAGGTTTTGCCGCCCACCAACTGGGTCGAGGCCGGCGCGTCGAACGTGGTCCGGTTCATGTCGAAGTGCTGCAGGTAGGGGTTGTCAGAGCCCGGCACGGGGCCCACCAGCCCGTCGGCGGCGAAGGCCTTGGCGAGGTAGTCAGCGGCCATCTTCTGGCCTTTCTTGCCGGTTTCGCGGCCTTCGTACGCGTCCGAAGCCAGCACCGACAGGTCTTGCTTCAGCCCGTCGGGGGTAATGCCGGCGGCGTAAGGCAGCGACCAGTCGGTGGCCGGCACCGGGGCCGTCGGGGCCGCAGCGGGCGTTGCGCGGCCCCGGCCGGGCTTGGTTTTGACCTTGATTTTACCGGCACCAGCTGGTGCCGTGGGCTGAGCGGCCAGGGCCCCAGCGACCAACGTCAGCGCGGCGGCGAGGTAGAGAGGTTTAAGCATCGGAAGAAGAAAAGATGTGAAAAAAAGTGTTGGGATTGCTGCTGCAAACTACGGCTGGGCCGGCAATGCTGCTGAAAGCCAGCCGGGTCGCTTCTGCTACCACGGCCGCTCTGCGCGGCCTGTTCTCTGATGAAGACAAAATCCCGCCGCCTGGCTGGCAGGCGACGGGATCTTGGCAGGAGTTCAGAAACAGTAATTGATGGCGAGCCGCCAGCCAGGAACTGGACTAGCCGGATAACGTCCAGTTTTTCGGCTATTTGCTGGCCAGGGCCGGGGCCGGAGCGGGCACGTGGTCGCGGCCGACCACGACGAACACGCGCTGTCCGGCCTGGGCCATGTCGGCCAGTTTGCGGTAAATGTAGCGGTCGCGGAACTCGCCGATTGCGCCGGTTAAGTCATTGATAAACGCGCTGCCCGTGCCGGCCGCGGCCACGCCGGGGCTGAACCAATCGGCCGGCATTTTCCACCACTTGCCGCCGTCGGGGCAATACTTCTGGTAGGCCGTTCCGAGCTCGGTCATGTTGTGGATCACTTGTTCGGTGCCGGGCAGGAAGTAAGCGCTGTTTGCCAGTAACTGCTTCATAACCTTTACCGTCAAGGCCTTCGAAGCACCGGGGCGTGCCCGTCGCTGGGTTTCGCGCAGTAAGTAAAATAACTTGAGCCGCTCCGGGTCAATCTTGGTTCGGAGGTACTCGTATTCGGCAAGGGGGTTGTCAAGCCGCTCCACGGGCACCTGGTGCTGGTGAGCCAGAAAACGCGCGTAGCCCGCTGCGCCCGCCCGGTTAATGGTAGCTGTCTCGGTGCTGTCGGTGCCGCAGTCGGGGTTTTCGAAAAAGACGGCTGTGGGCTTGCTGGCTTCGAAGGCTTGCCGAAGCTCCACAAACTGCTCGTGCTGGGCATCGTGTGAGCAAACAGCACCGAAGTACGTGATGCTGCCGCCGCCCACGCTGCGGGTGTGGTAGCGGGGCCCCACCGAAGCCGTGGCAACGGGGGAGGAACTGCCTGCCCGCTGGCTGTAGGTAGCGGACGTGGGCAATTGGGCAAAGGCTCCGGCAGCGGGAAGCAACAGGGCGGCTGCTAGCGAAACAAAGGAATTTTTCATGACTCAGGAAGAAAAGGGTGAAGAAAAAAACGCGGTCAACAAAAAGTGAGGAAAGCGCAGCGCGGTCCCGCAGGAGGGCCGCGCCGCCGGGGCCCTAGCCGCCAAACCCGCCGCCGCTGCTCGGAGCGCTGTCGATGCGGCCGCTTTTGGCCTTGCTGGCCCCGATGTACCAGGTGAAGCCGAGCCAGCCGACGCGGGTTTCCTGCTTGCTGTAGAGGCTGGTTTGCAGCTCGGGCGTGGCCAGCTCGGTGCGGCGCACCTGCGTATTCAGCAGGTCCGATACGCGCAGGGTGAGGGCCGCGCGCTCGCTAAACAACTGCTGGCGCAGGGCAAAATCGAGGCCGCCGGTGGGCAGCTGGCGGCCCTGGGCGGTGAGCACCGTCGAGCGGACGGAGCCCGTGAGCTGCACGTCGAGGCCCTTGCGGGGCGTGAAGTTGTTGGCGAGGCGGGCCGTGCCGGCCAGGGCCGAGCGGTTGGCGGCGTCGGCGGCGTTGGTGGCAACTTGGCTGCGGTAGAGCGAGCCGCTGGCCGACACGCGCCACCACTTGGTGAGCGGCTGGGCCCAGGTCATTTCCAGGCCCAGGCTGGCGGTGCGGCCGTAGTTCTGGTAGGTTTCGGCCGTTACCACGCCCGCGTTGCCGACGCGGGTAGCCAGCGTGTCGATGCTGCGCACCCGCTGGATGGCGTCCTGGGTGAAGCGGCCGAACACGGTGGTCGTGATGCTGGCCCCGCCCGTCAGGTTCAACTGGTGGCCCAGCTCGAAGTTGTGGCTAAACTCGGGGCGCAGCCCGGGGTTGCCGGTGCGGTAGTTGCGCGGGTCCTGGTAGAGCTGCAAGGGCAGTTGCTGCATGAAGTTTGGCCGGTTGAGGCGGCGGGCGTAGCTGAATTGCAGGCGGTTCTGGCCGGGCTCCTTGCCCAGCTCGCGGGCCACCGTGGCCGACGGAAACAAGTTGATGTACCGATTGCCAACCGACCCGATGCCGCCGGCCACCGCGCCGTTCAGGAACGTCGCCTCCGTGCGCAGGCCGCCCTGGGCGCTCCAGCCGTGGTTGAGCTGGTGCTGGTACGTGGCGTAGGCCGCCGGCAGCACCTGGGTAAAGTTGTAGGCAAACGAGCGGGCGGGGTCGCGCTGGTACTCCGCGCTGGCGTTGGGCGTCAGCATGTCGGTGCTGCCGTCGTTGCGGCTGGCCTCCACTTTCACGCCGGTTTCAAACTTGCCCTTGTCGTCGGCGGTGGGCCGCACGTAGTCCACTTGCCCAAAATAAATCTGAGCGTTCACCACCTGGTCCTGCCGAAAGCCGCCGTCGGCCGGGCCCCCGGTCAGGGTCTGAACCACGGGCACAGTAGCCGCGACGCCCACCCCGCCGACGTTGGCTGTCAACTCGCGGCCCTTGTGGGCTTCCCAGGTGTGGCGGTAGTCGGCCGAGGTTTCCAGCACTTTCACGTGCACGTCGGCCGTTTGCCGGCCGTACTGCGTCAGCACGTTGGGGGTGCCCACCGTTTGCTGGGTCAGGGTCTGGGTGTCAACTTCCGACTGGTTTTCCCAGTTGGGCGAGGCGTGCAGGCTCAGGGTTTGGTCCTTGGCCAGCTCGTAGTCCACGCCCAGGTTCAGCGAGTGGTGGCGGTTGTGTTCGGTGCCCGTGCCGTCCTGGGTGGTGTAGAGGCTGCTGTTTTCTAACCGGGCCGTTTGCTGGCTGTTGGTGCGGTTGCGGTACCGCTGGTCGTTGCCGTCGTAGCTCAGGTTCCAGGTGGCTTTGCCGTGGTGGCGGCTCAGGCTCAGGCTGGGGGCGTATTTCTCGCCAGTGCCCGCCGTTAGGGCCGCCTGGCCGTTCCAGCCCTCTTTTTTATCCTTTTTGGTAATGATGTTGATGACGCCGGCCCCGCTGGCGTCGTACTTGGCCGAGGGGTTGGTCATCACCTCCACCTGGGCAATCTGCGAAGCCGGAATCTGGTCCAGGCGCGGGCCGGGGCCCCCGTTGCTGGTGCCGGCCGGCTTGCCGTCAATCAAAATCGTGATGTTGCTGGAGCCGCGCAAGCTCACCGCGCCGGTGGCGTCCACGGCCACCGAGGGCACGTTTTGCAGCACGTTCACGGCCGTTCCGCCCACGCTGCTCAGGTCTTTTTCCACGTTGATGACCGTCTTGCCCAGCTCCTGCTGCACGATGGCCTTCTCAGCCGTCACCTTCACTTCGCCGAGCTGGGTGGCGGCGGGGGCCAGCCGCAGGGCCCCCAGGGCCACGGCCGGCGCGTCGGTCGTGAAGGTTAACACCCGGCGCAACGGCTTGAAGTTCAGGGCCTGCGTCCGCAGGATGTAGCGGCCCAAGGCCAGGTGCTCGGCCTTGAAGCTGCCGTCGAGGGCCGTTTGGGTGCCGCTTACCAGCGTCGAGTCGGCGGCGCGCAGCAGCAACACGTCGGCAAACGGCACGGGCTGGCCGGTGGCCGCTTCCAGCACGGTGCCGGCCACATGGGCCGGTCCGGTTTGCTGGGCGTGGAGGCCCAGGGGCAGGGCCGTAAGGAGCAGGGCCAGGCCCCGCAAGGGCTGGCTGAAGAGGTGCAAGAATTTCATGATGAGTGAGTTGGGGCGGTGCGCGGCTAGGGCAGTCTTCAAGGCAGCGGCCGCGGTTCCGCTGGAAATGAAGACCGGGCCAGCAGCGGCACCGGGTTAAGAGGTCAGGACTAGGGGCGAGCGCCAACCCATTTGGCTGGACGGTGTCGACTAGTACTAGGCCATCGACAGAACAAAGGTATGGTAGGTACTTTGTGATGCAAGGTACTAGTGTGTTAAATATTCATTGACCGGCATTTACTTTTCATTACTTACTGATTATCAGCGATAAAAATTTAATAAATAATTTGCGCTATTTCAAATACACGGTGCTAGATGCAGGCCATTAGCCGTCGGTTGCCCGGCACCTGCGGTTTTTCCGTCGGTCGCGCTCGGCGTAGCGTTATAAAAAATCATTGAACCGGCCAAACCTGCCGGGCACGGCTAGCAGCCGGGTGCCAACGGTTCGGCAGCGGCTACCGGGTGAGCGGCTATTTCGTTACGCCCCCACCGGTTGAACTGCACAAAAAAGCCGCTGGACCAAGCGGTCCGGCGGCTTCAAATGGCAATGGGGCTCTTGCAAACCTATTTCCGGCGCGGCGCGGGCCGCCCGGGGGCCCGGCTGCCGGGGGCCACCTCCAAGCCGTTCTGGAAGGTTTTGTGGCTGTCCACCTTCACCCCGTCAACCCCGAAGTACGACCACACCCCGGTCTCCTTGCCGTTGCGAAAGGTCCCGCGCACGGCCAGCGTACCGTCTTCGCGCAGCTGGCGGTAGGGCCCCACCTTTAGCCCGTGGGCATAAGAGGTTTCGGCTTTGAGCTTGCCCGAAGGATAATTTTCCACCCCCAGCCCGGTGATGAAGCCGTTTTCATACGTCAGCCGGCCGGCCACCTTGCCGTCGGGAAAATAGGTGAGCTGCTCGCCGGCCAGCTTGCCCGCCGGGTTGTACAGCGCCACGCCCTGCACCTGCTTGCTGCCAGGGAAAAACGTGCGCCAAGTGCCGGCCGCGCGGTTGTTTTTGTAGGTTTCTTCGGCCACGGGCAGGCCGTCGGCCCCGAAGCGCGTCACCTTGCGGTCGCGCCCGGCGTTGGCGTAGTCGATTTCCTGGGTCAGCTTGCCCGCGTCGGAAAACTCCTGGGCCCGGCCGGTGGGCGTGCCCAGGCGGTAGATGGTTTTGGCTTTGACCTGGCCGTTCTCATAGTAGCTCGTGGCGGGGCCGTCGAGGTTGGCAGTGCCGGCGGTGGCGGGGGCCACGCGCTTGGCCAGGTCGTCGCCGAGGGGGTTGCGCACGGCCCGTTGCGCCACCGGGGCCGGGGCGTAGGTGCCTTCGGTTTGAAGCTTCCCGCTGGGGTAGTAGCTGTGGTAGCGGCCGCGGCCGCTGGCGTCGGCCAGTACCTCGGTTTCGAGCTGGCCGGTGGGGTAGTAGGTTTTGTAGGGCCCCGCCAGCAAGCCCCGGTGCAGGGTGCCTTCGCTTTGCACCTGGCCGTTGGCGTAGTAAAACTTTACCGCGCCCTCGGGCTGGCCGTCCTTGTAGGTGATGTCGGCCTGGGGCTTGCCGTCGGCGTAGAGCTGGCGCAGGGCCCCGTTGGGCTCGCCCTTGGCGAGGGTAGTTTTTAGCTTCACCTCGCCGGTGGCATGGTAGTAGGTCAGCTCACCACTGGGCTCATCATTCTCAAAAGTGCCTTCCTGGGCCACCTTGCCGTTTTCGTAGTACGTTTTGAAGGGCCCCTGGCGCACGCCGTCGTGGTAGGTGGTTTCGAGCCGGCGGGGCCCAGCGGGATAAAACTCCACGTAAGCCGAGTCGCGCTTGCCACCCCGGAAGCTGGTTTGCTGCTCTAGCCGGCCGCTGCGGTAGTAGCGCCGGTAGGTGCCCTGCGGCACGGTATCGCCGGCCACCACGGCGGTGTACACCTCGCGCTTGGTGGTTTTCAGCGAATCGTAGTAAGTCACGAACCGCTTGATTTTTTGGGCGTGAACAGGAAGTGCGAGCAGCGCAAAGAGCAGAACTAAGTATCTCATGGCCGCAAGAACGGATGAGCGTCCCTTAAAATTTCGCGCAAGGTTTCGCCAAGTTTAAAAAAAAGAAGTTTCGCAAAGGGGCCCCGATGGGAATTCCTTTGCGAAACTTCTTTTTTAAACTTGGCGAAACTTAGCGCGCCACGGCCTCCAGCACGATGGCCGAGGCCCCGCCGCCGCCGTTGCAAATGCCGGTCACTCCGATTTTGCCGCCTTCGTTGCGCATCACGTTCAGCAGCGTCGTCACGATGCGGGCCCCGGAGGCCCCCAGCGGGTGGCCCAAGCTCACGGCCCCGCCGTACACGTTCACCTTGGTGCCTTCGAGATTGAGCAGTTGGTTGTTAGCCAAGCTCACCACCGAAAACGCCTCGTTGATTTCGTAAAAATCCACGTCCTTAGCGTCGATGCCGGCGTGCTTCAAAGCCTTCGGAATGGCCAGCGCGGGCGAAGTGGTAAACCACTCCGGGGCCTGCTCAGCATCAGCAAACCCGCGCACGATGGCAATGGGCTTGATGCCCAGCGCGTCGGCCTTTTCGCGGCTCATCAGGAGCACGGCGGCGGCCCCGTCGTTGAGGGTGGAGGCGTTGGCGGCCGTCACGGTGCCGGCGCTGCCGAAGGCCGGCTTCAGACCCGCCAGCTTCTCGAACTGCACCTTGGTGTACTCCTCATCGTCCTCGACCACCGTGGTTTTGCCGCGGCTTTCGATGGTGACGGGCACGATTTCGTCCTTCTTCTTGCCGGCCTTGGCGGCGTTGGCGCTGCGCGTATAGCTCTCGCGGGCAAACTCGTCCTGCTGCTCGCGGGTAATGCCGTAGTGCTGGGCCGTGTTGTCGGCGGCCACGCCCATGGCGTAGTCGTGGTAGGGGTCCCAGAGGCCGTCTTTCATCAGGCCGTCAATCATTTGGCCGTTGCCGTACTTGGCCCCGAAGCGGGCTTTGTCGAGGTAATAGGGCACGTTGCTCATGCTTTCCATGCCGCCGGCCAGTACCACGTCGGCCTGCCCCAGCATGATGGCCTGGGCGGCGTACATGATGGCTTTCGAGCCCGAGGCGCACACTTTGTTCACGGTGGTGCATTCGACCGTGTCGGGCAGGCCAGCTTTTTTGGCTGCCTGCCGGGCCGGGGCCTGGCCCAGATTGGCCGAAATCACGTTACCCATAATAACCTGCTGCACTTCTGAAGGGGCCACGCCGGCTTTCTCCAAAGCACCTTTCAAAGCAATGGCCCCCAGCTCGGTGGCCGACAGCGAGGACAAAGCTCCGCCAAACGATCCAATCGGGGTGCGCACCGCCGACACAATCACAACTTCCTTAATCTGCATAATTTCAACAACAAGCGTGGGTGGGAAAAAGAAGCATTAGAAACCTTCCCCAAAAGTACGCCGCCTCCGCGCCTCACCACGTGGGCTGGCCCCGGCGGGCAGCGGCGGCGCGGTGCGGCACTTGTTGCAGGTACTGCTGCTCCTGGGCCTTCAGCGCGTCGAGCAGCTGCTGGGCCTGGCCCGGCGACAAACTCATGGCCCGGAGGCGCTCGCGCTGGGTCTGGAGCTGGGCGTCGGTTGGCCGGGCGGCGTCGGTGCCGGGGGCCGGGCCGGCGGTGGCCGCAGGGTTCAGGCCCTGGGTTGCACCGGCCTGCTGGCCGGTGGGCACCGGGCCCGCCGGGCCGGTCGGGGCAGGGCCCCGGCGGCCGTTGGCGGCGGTGCCGGGGGCCGGAGTGGGCCGCTGGGCGTCGGGCGCCCCCGCCGTGCCGGGGCGTGGCGGCGGGTTGCCGGGCGCGGGGGCTGGCCGGGTAAGGTCGGGTACCGTACCAGGCTGGTCGGGGCCAGCCTTGCTGCCCGCAGAGGGCACGGGCTGATTGTTTGGCGTCTTGCCGCCGGGAGCAGGTTTTTTGGCGGCGGATGGGGTGCTGCCGGGCGCGGGCGGCGGGGTCATTTGCGGCGTGGCGCGGTGCCGGGTCAGGTAGGCGCTCAGCACCTCGTAGTCGTAGCGGGCCCCGGCGTTGGCGGGGTCCAGCACCAGGGCCTGGCGCAGCAAGCCCAGCGCCGGGGCCACCTCACCGGCCGTGGCGGCCAGCACCGCCAGCTGCTGCCGCGCCACGCTGCCAATGGCGGGCGGCGTGTGGGCATCGAGCAGCTGGCCGTAGGTGGCGCGCGCCGCGGCTAGCTGCCCGGCCCGCTGCTGGGCCTGGCCCAGGTTCAGGCGCAGAGCCGCCGCGCCAGCGGCCGTGCGGTTAAGGGCCAGGGCCTGAGCAAAAGCTACGGCGGCCGCACTGGCATCGCCGCGGACGTAAGCAGCCTGCCCGGCGGCAGCAGCGGCATTGCGGTCGCGCACCCAACTCAGCCCCCGCCACGCGGGTGGGGCCAACAGCAGGAGCAGCAACAGCAGCTTATTCATGGGCGGTTAGCAGTGACAGTTACAGCGGTTCTCAAATCAGTGTGCATTTTTGAAAGAAGTTAAGAGTTGAGAATTAAAAATTAAAATGGCAGACAAACAAGGTTTTAGCTTTTAATTCTCAACTTTTAACTCAGTACACAAAACAGAAAACCGCTCTAGTGAGCAGTGAACAGTTATCGGTTGGCTCAGGGCCGGATGACGACTACCGTCAGGACCACGTCGAGGGCCAGTAGTGCTAGGGCTACGGCCAGCGGCAGGCGGTAGCGGTTGTCGGCCACGGCCACGGTACGCACCTGCTCGGTGGGGCCCTGCACGGCGCGCAGGTCGGCCAGCAGGGCAGGAAAACCGTTTTGGCGATCGTTCAAGGCCACGTACTGGCCGCCGGTCTGGGCCGCGAGCTGGAGCAGCGGGGCCTCGCGCAAGCGGCTCGTAACCGGGCGGCCCGCGGCGTCGCGCACCACCCGCCCGCTGAACACCGGTATCCGGGCCCCTGCGGCCGTGCCCACGCCCACCGCAAACACCCGCGCCCCGCTGCGGCCCAGCGCCCGCAGGGTGGGCTCCAGGTTTTCGCCGAAATCCTCGCCGTCGCTCACCACCACCACGGCCGTGGCGCGGCCGGGGCCGCCCGCCCCGCCGGGCACCGGGGCCATCCGCGCCAGCACCAGCTCCAGCGGGGCCCGCAGGGCGGTGGGACCGGGCGGCAGCAGCTTGGTGCTGATGGTGTTCAGAAAGGTTTGCACGGCCTCCTGGTCGTAGGTGAGCGGGCACTGCACAACCGCCTCCGCGCTGAACACCACCAGGCCCAACCGGTCGGCCGGGAAGCTCCGCACCAGGGTTTGCAGTTCGGCTTGGGCGCGCAGCAGGCGGGTGGGGGCCACGTCGGGCGCATCCATCGAGCGCGACACGTCCACCGCGAGCCACAGGTCTTTGCCGGCGGTGCGCACCGGCTGCGGGCTCACGCCCAGGGCCGGGCCCAGCCACGCCAGCACCAGCAGGGCCCCGGCCAGCAGGCGCAGCGGCAGCTTCCAGGCCAGGCGGCCGGCCCGCTGCCCGAGCGCCCGCGCCAGCCGCCCGGTGCGCAGCACGTAGGCCAGCACCAGCAGCAGCGCCAGCGCGGCCGCGGCCAGCGGCAGTTCAAAATCGGGGTAAGCCCAGGTAAGCAAGTGGCGGTGAAGGAAGCAACAGTGAGCGCAACGCCGGAGCCAGGTTCCGGCGGGGCCAAAGATAATTTTTTTGTCTCCGTAGCGCGGGTTTTCCGGCCGCTCCCTGTATATTTGCAGCCGCTTCGGACGGAAGCAACCAGCCAACTAGAGAGATGGGTGAGTGGCTGAAACCAGTAGTTTGCTAAACTGCCGTAGCTCTAAAGGCTACCGGGGGTTCGAATCCCCCTCTCTCTGCAAAAAGCCCCAAAAACACCTTTATGGGCTGTTTTTGGGGCTTTTTTGCGATTTACGAGTGTGCGCCTCACCCAACAGAAAAGCCCCGCCGGCTAGGCGAGGCTTTTCAAAACCAATCGTTCAATCTACTTAAATAGCGCAGTTGGGTCGGCGGCGAAGTTTTTGGCAATGGCCTTCACCGTGGCCCCGTCCAGCGGCTCGTCGAATGCTTCCGCCCCGGCCGTCGAGGAAACAATCCCGGTGGTGGTCAGCGCGAGGGTGGCCTGGGTCACGTTGTTTTCGGCGGGGTAGGTAGTGGCCGGGCTGCCAGCGTTGTAGGGCCCCACGGTGGCGGTGGTGTTGGCCACGCCGTTGTTGGGCAGCGGCGGGGTCGCGGGCGTTTCGTCGGGCGTAATCCAGCTCTTGGGGGCCGTGGCGCTTTGGATGCCGCCGCGCCGCAACGAGCGGATGCGCGACGAGTGCCGGGCTTCCACCGAGTGGATGTTGAGGGCCGCTTCGAGGATGTCCTTCTGGTTAATCAGGTTGGCCGCGCCGCCTTTGTAGGCGCGCACCCCCGTGTCCACAAACTGCTGGCCTACGGTTAGGAAAACCGCTTTGTCGGTGAAATTGTCCGTGGTAGGGGTAGCCGTGCCGCCCAATGCTGGGAAAAGCGCGGCGCGGCTCTTATTCTGCGAACCCGTGTAGTCGTATCCGGTGCGGGTTGGGTCGGGAACCGCTGCGTTACCCAGCACGCCAATCAACGTTTTGATGTGCAGGTTTTCATCATTCAGGATGATGGTAAAAGCCCCGCTTTCCTCGGTGGTGAGGCCCAAAGCACTCGATGCCAGCGCGGTTTGATAATAATATTTTTCGAGGTACTCCAGTTGCAAAGCCAAGTTGAGCGTGTCGATTACCACTTGGGGAAGCGCGGCGGTTTGGCCGTATGCCTTGGTAAACAAGGTGCTCACGGCCAAAGGAACGGCCGCCGTGGCAACTTTTTTACCGAAGCCCAAAAAATTGCGGAACACGGCGCGTCGCGCGTCGAAACGGTCGTACACCTCGGGGTCAACCTTGGCAATGTCGTCGATGATTTGAAATAAGTCCATGGTCTAGGAAAATACGAAATGAGGGGATGGGGTGCCAGATGGGGGGCGGCCGCTTAGCTCGGGTAGTTGACGGCGCTGAGCTTAGAACCAGCCGCTAAGAAGGTGTTGGCGGTGGCCAGCACCACCTGCGGGCGCTTCGATTTTTCAAGGCCGGTCCCCGTCACGTCCACCACGTCGCTCGCCACGAACGTGTTCGTCGCAAGCAACTCGCGGATGACGGCCGCGTGGCGGGCTTCCACCGACACAATTTTGCCGGCCAGTGTAAGGTAGTCGGCGCTGGTGATGAAGCGGCCGGCCCCGTTGTAGGCGGCCACGCCTAGGTCCTCAAACGCCATGGCCGCCTGCAACACGCCTAATTTGCCCGACGTGGTGGTCCGCTGCGAGAAGTCAATGCCCGAAAAGTCCGGCACCAGCGCGTCGCTGATGCGGCCGGTAGCAATGGCCGCCTTGAAAAACTCGCGGTGGATGATTTCGTGGTCCTTGAGGTCCGAGAAAATAGCCTTTTCGGCGGCCGAAGCCACCCCCGTGAAATAGGCCCCGGCGACCACCTGGGTATAGAACGCGGCCTCGAGCTGCTCCAGGCCGTAGGCGAAGTTGAGGATACCGGTGTCGCCGGTGCCCACGTCAATCAGGCCAGTACCGCCGCCGGGACCGCCGCTGGGGCCGGTGGTATCGTCTTTGGAACAGCCGGCCAGGTATAAGCCGCCCAAGGCCAGGCCGGCCCCGGAATAGCGCAAAAAAGACCGCCGGGGTACGGGGGCCAGCAAGCCCGGAGCTTCTGTTCCGGGTGCCGTGGGAAGGAATGGAAGAGGGGAAGGCATGAAAATAAGATAAGTGGTGAAATATGCCCCTCACTACGCACTAGGTGCCCGAGCATCTGCCTGATTGCCAGAAAATAAGTATTAATACAGACCAACATCCGCATAAATCGCGGAGCGCGACCCCGGGCGATTTCACGCTCCGCGGGTCCTGTGGTGGGTTGTGCGTCCGGGTTTTTGCCGTACCTTTGTTGGACTAGCAGCATTCCGGCGGGCCTTATTCCCATTGCTGCAAGTATTTTCGGGGTGTAGCGTAGCCCGGTATCGCGTCTGCTTTGGGAGCAGAAGGTCGTAGGTTCGAATCCTGCCACCCCGACACAAAAAACAATGCATTTGGGAGTTACTTAGAAGCTCCCAAATGCATTGTAAGTATTGCGACGAGGATAAGCCAGCAACAGCGTTTGAAATGGCTAATGTCATCAACGGCAAAAAGTGCAAGCGCTGCAACTAGCTTCAACAAAACGACCGGCGCTACGCCACAGGGCAGTGGCCGAAGGAGCTTAAGCAGCAGCTAAATTGCGCGCATTGCGACCACAAAGCCCTTCGGGTGTTGGATTTTCACCAGCTAGGCGACAAAGATTTTGACATCGGTTATAACAAGAGTACCGGGGCTGGTGAGGCTCGCATAGAAGTTAAAATCAAGAAATGCGTTCCGCTGTGCGCAAATTGCCATCGCATCCTGCATTATGACGAGCAGCAGGAGGCGATGAATTTTGAAAACCAAATTCGTTTTACATATAAGACCCTGTAGCTCAGCTGGATAGAGCAGCTACCTTCTAAGTAGCCGGTCTTTGGTTCGAATCCAAACAGGGCCACTTCTTCGCCGCCGTTTTGGCCGCGTCAGCGTTTGCAAAAAAAGCCCTTTCCAGCCCCGGCAAGGGCTTTTTTGCGGCCCTGGAAATCTTGCCGAATAGTAGGCAAAATGGAATAAAAAGGGTACTTTTGGGTGTTGTCTTAGTGGCTGGTTTTTGCAGCCGCTTTAATCCCCTTTTGCATGAGCGAAATAGCAGAGAAGAAAGCCCCCGCCGAGTATTCGGCCGATAGCATTCAGGTGCTGGAAGGACTGGAGGCCGTGCGCAAGCGGCCCAGCATGTACATCGGCGACACGGGCGTTAAAGGCCTGCACCACTTGGTGTGGGAAGTGGTCGATAACTCCATCGACGAGGCCCTGGCCGGACACTGTGACCGCATTGAGGTCACCGTCAACGAAAACAACTCCGTGACGGTGCGCGACAACGGGCGCGGCATTCCCGTCGATTTCCACGCCAAGGAAGGCCGCTCGGCCCTGGAAGTGGTGATGACCGTGCTGCACGCCGGCGGCAAGTTTGACAAAGATTCCTACAAAGTGTCTGGGGGCCTGCACGGCGTGGGCGTGAGCTGCGTGAACGCGCTGAGCACCGACCTGAAAGTAACCGTGCGCCGCAAGGGCCACGTGTACGAGCAGGACTACAAAATTGGGGTGCCGCAGTACGCGGTGCGCGAAATCGGTGACACCGACCTGCACGGCACGCAGGTTGATTTCCTGCCCGACGCTTCCATCTTCACCGAAACCGTTTACAAGTACGACACCATCGCCACCCGCCTGCGCGAGCTGTCGTACCTCAACAAAGGCATCCGCATCACTCTCACCGACCGCCGCGAGCAGAACGCCGACAACACCGGCTTTCGCTACGAGGAGTTTTATTCGGTGGGGGGCCTGAGCGAGTTCGTGCAGTACCTCGACAGCGCCCGCACCGTGCTCATGCCCCAGCCCATCCACGTGGTGAGCGAGAAGGGCGGCACGCCGGTGGAAGTGGCCTTGCAGTACAACTCTGACTACCAAGAGCACATCTATTCCTACGTCAACAACATCAACACCATTGAGGGCGGCACGCACGTGGCCGGCTTCCGCGCCGCCCTTACCCGCACGCTTAAGAACTACGCCGACAAGTCGGGCAAGCTCGAAAAGGCCAAGGTGGAGATTTCGGGCGAAGACTTTCGCGAGGGCCTTACGGCGGTGATTTCGGTGAAGGTGCAGGAGCCGCAGTTTGAGGGGCAGACCAAAACCAAGCTTGGCAACTCCGACGTGAGCGGGGCCGTGAACACCGTCGTGGGCGAAATTCTCCAGCAGTACCTGGAGGAAAACCCCCGCGAAGCGGGCATCATCGTGGAGAAGGTGATTCTGGCCGCCAAGGCCCGCATCGCCGCCCGTAAGGCCCGCGAGATGGTGCAGCGCAAAACCGTGCTCGGCTCGAACTCGCTGCCCGGCAAGCTGGCCGATTGCTCCGAGTCGGACCCGGAAATCTGCGAGCTGTACCTCGTGGAGGGCGACTCGGCCGGCGGCACTGCCAAGCAGGGGCGCAACCGGGCGTTTCAGGCCATCCTGCCGCTGCGCGGCAAAATCCTGAACGTGGAAAAGGCCCAGGAGCACCGCATCCTGGAAAACGAGGAAATCCGCAACATGATTACGGCCCTGGGCGTGACGTTCGGCACGCCCGCCGACCCGGAAAAAGGCATCGAGGCCGACACCAAGGGCCTGAACCTGGCCAAGCTGCGCTACCACAAGGTCATCATCATGACGGACGCCGACGTTGACGGCTCGCACATCCGCACCCTGATCCTAACCTTCTTTTTCCGCTACATGCGGGCCCTGGTCGACAGCGGCTACATCTACATCGCCCAGCCGCCGTTTTACCTCGTAAAGCGCGGCAAGGAAGAGCGCTACTGCTGGACTGAAGACGAGCGCCAAAAAGCCCAGGAGGAGTTGGGCCGGGGCAAGCCCGAAACGGTGAACGTGCAACGCTACAAAGGCCTGGGCGAGATGAACGCCGAGCAGCTTTGGCAGACCACCATGCAGCCCGCCACCCGCTCGCTCAAGCAAGTAACCGTGGACTCAGCCGTGGAAGCCGACCACCTGTTCTCCATGCTGATGGGCGACGAAGTGGCCCCCCGGCGCGACTTCATCGAGCAAAACGCCAAATATGCCAAGCTGGACGTTTAGCTTGGTTTTACTGAAAAGGCCCGCTGCAAAGCGGGCCTTTTCTTTTTCTTTCCAACCGTGACGCGCCAACTCATTTCATCGGGGGCCCCTTGGGAGGCCGTGGTGGGCTATTCCCGGGCCGTGCGCGTGGGCAACGTGGTGGAGGTGGCCGGCACCACAGCCCAAGACGGCGACGCCATAACCGGCACGGACGCCTACGCCCAAACCAAGCGGGCCCTGGAAAAAATTGGGGAAGCGTTGGCGGCCGCCGGGGCCTCGTTCGCTCACGTGGTGCGCACCCGCATCTTCGTGACCGATATCTCGCAGTGGGAGGCTGTTGGCTGGGCCCACGGGGAAGTATTTGGCCAGATCCGGCCGGCTTCTTCCATGGTGCAGGTGGCGGCCCTAATTGACCCGCGGCGGCTGGTGGAAATCGAGGCCACGGCGATTATTTCCGGGTAGAATGCGGCTCTGAGTTTCCACGACGCTCTTGAGCAAATTTTTGGTCAATCAAATACTGTCGCGCTGAAACGTGCGCAGCTTGTAGCCGCCGGGGAAATCTAGTGGGCTGGGACGCTCCAGCAAGTGGCGCTGCGACTCTTTAAGCGGCACGACCTGCCCCGGCACCTGCTAAAGCCGCCGCACCAAGTAGAACAGACGGAGGAAATGGGCTTGGAATTTAATGTTTCGGTGAATATCACTCACTTTTAAACACGAAGTCGAAGCCGAACTCAGATTGAAAAGCAGTTATGCTTTTGCTGATAAAATCTTGAATTTCTGTCCATAGTTATACAATAATTTTTTGACGTTTTTCGGGGTTAGTTAATTGCAAAGTAGTAGCATTATTAAAGCTCTGGAAATCGATGCAACCTTTTGAATATTTCGAAGCGGTCCACCATTCATTGTGAGATGTGCCAAGTAGTCGAAGTGCAGAAAATACACTTAAACGCAAGGCTTCGTCGGTAGAAAAATGCGGAAAGCCATAATATAGGGGTTCCCTACCCCGCTCAATTTTAAATTCAATATCATTGTCATAAAATCTACCGATATTGAAAGCTATGCCGTAGTGGTAATTTTTGTTTCGACTGCCATGCACAACAACGTCGATTGCAGTGCTAGTGAATTTAGAATTGGATAAGATATTGTATTTTGGTTCAACTAATGCAAGTAATTCAGTCCAGAAATTCCATTCTGTATGCCAACGTACATGGTCCCAGTTGCGGACAAGAATAGCACCGCGTTCTGCATTATTATCTTGCGCAATGATGTCCAATATCTCTTTTTTTCCAGTTTCATCCACGTTGTTGCCAGTTAAACTGCGAATTAGAGTTTGGTATTGGATTAAGGTTTCGCGTAAGCCAGGCTTCATCGCGGATTCTTTAATACATATTGTGAGCCATTAATCTATTTCCGAATTATAAGAAGTAAGTTTTGTCTGCGAACTACCCAATGACCAATTTTCAGGCTCTTTCCCATCCAGTGTTAGGTAAAATAAAGTGCATTCGAGGCCTAAATTAGTTGTGTATTCGTGATATCGTTTTAATTGCTCGTATTGGTCATCCGCATAAATTTTATTATCAATAACAATAGCCTTGCTGATTGTCTGTGATTAGTGCATCAATGTTAGCGCGTTCACGAAATACTCGTACGTTATCATAGCTTATAGCTGGCAATTTACATATTTCCGCAAAGTATTGGAGAAAAACACTGCCCATTTCGTGGCTTCCTCCTGGATTTAGTAATTCATAGATAAAACGTGAATGTAAGTTTACTTCATCTGAATCTTGACGTAGGATACGAAACAGGTTAAATCTGTCGCTAGGTTTAATTAATTCTTGACGTAGTCGAATAATATCGAGTTTGTCTAGCAGAGGTTGAAGTTGTTGCATAGAGCAAAGGTAGGAGGGGCTTTTAATGGAAATACTTACTTTCACTACTTTAAATCTCATCTCTCGACGAAGTCCTCACGATTCCTTGCCGTATCCACCAACTCGCCCATCTATCAAATTCACCGGGCCGTTCGGCGTGGCGCACTAAGCATCCAACTAGGGCTGCATGGCCGGTGATAAGCAATTCTACCCAACTCGCGCCTTGGTTGCGGTACTGCACGGCGACGGAAACGATGTAGCGAAACAAGAATTCTTCCTGCACTGCATCTAGTCCCAGTGGGTAGGCGGTGGAAAGACTCCGCAGCAGCGGTATGGCCTCTGCTTGCTCGGCTTCGTAGATGGCGAATTCGGCGGGGGTTAGCCGGTCTTTGATGGGCGTGAGTTTTAGTTGGCGCATGGACGGGCGGGATTGAATGGTTGGATTGTGGGCTGAGCGGGAGGAATAAGTCGGGGTGAGGCGGCGGTTAAAAAGCGTTGATCTGCCCGCAAGGGTTTGCAGTTCGCAAAACGGCGCGGCGGGTAGGCGGAGCCGTTCACGGGGCCCAAAGGTGTGGTGCCACCGCGCCAAAGCGTGTCGTTTTCACTTGGAGCCGTATTTTTATTTGGGGGCCGTCCCCGGCCGGGCGCGCGGGCGGTTGTTATTTTACTGTCCGGTGCCGTTCCAGGGCCCAATCTGCGTCAATCTGCTATCCTATGAAACTGTTCAAGTCCGCCGACCTTATCCGCAAAAGCAAGTACATCAGCCGCGACTTGAGCTGGCTGCGGTTCAACTACCGGGTGCTCGACCAGGCCCAGGACGCGGTCAAGAGCTTGTTCGACCGGCTCAAGTTCCTGGCCATCACCAGCTCCAACCTCGACGAGTTTTTTATGATTCGGGTGGGGTCGCTTTACAATTACCTCGATTACGGGAAGGAGCGGGTCGATTACTCCGGGCTGCGGGAGCTGCCGTTTCGGCGCAAGCTGCTGGACTTTGCCCACCGTTTCGTTAACGACCAGAGCCTGACGTACGTGAACGAGTTGAAGCCGCTGTTTGAAAAGAATGGTTTCAACATTTTGAAGGTGAGCGACTTGACGGAGATTGAAGCCCGCAAGGCCGACGGTTTTTTTAAGAACACCGTGTTTCCGCTGCTCACGCCGATGGTGTACGACGCCTACCACGGCTTCCCGCTGATGATGAACCAGATGCTCATCTTTGGGGTGGTGACGCGCGCCGACCGCACCGGGCCCCTGGGCCTCGACGGCGAAGCAGAAAAAGGGCAGGAGCGGCTGACATTCGTGCAAATTCCGCAGAACCTGACGCGGTTTTTTGAGTTGCAGCGCAAAGACCGCGTCATCTTCGTGCCGATTGAGGAAATTGTGCGCGAATACTTGCCCCGGCTGTTCCGCAACGTCGAAATTGTGTCGGCCAACCTGCTGCGCATCACCCGCAACGGCGACTTCACGCTGGAAGAATCCGACGACATCGACAACGACTTCATCAAAGAAATTCAGGTGGGCCTGAAAACCCGCAAGCGTGGCCGCGTGGTGCGCGTCGAAATCGAGCCCAACGCCTCGCCGCTGCTGATGGACGTGCTGCGCGAGCGGTGGAACATCGACAACGGCAACGTGTTCGTCATCAATGCGCTGCTCGACATGAAGGGGCTTTGGCAGATTGTGCGCCACCCCAATTTCCGGGGCAAAGGGGCCAGGTCGCCGGCCCCCGTCGCGCCGCTGAGCCTGCCCGACGGGGCCGAGGACAACCTTTTTGAGTACCTCAAGCACCACGACGTGCTGCTGCACCACCCCTACAACAGCATCGAGCCGATGGTGCGCCTGCTGGAACAAGCCGCCGAAGACCCGCAGGTGCTGGGCATCAAGCAAACCATCTACCGGCTCGCCGACGAGTCGCGGGTGTCGGCGGCGCTGCTGAAGGCGGCCGAAAACGGTAAACACGTGTCGGTGCTGTTCGAAGTGAAGGCGCGGTTTGACGAGGAGAAAAACATCCGCGAGGGGGCCCGGCTGGAAAAGGCCGGCTGCTTCGTGATTTACGGGGTGAGCAAGTACAAGACGCACACTAAGTTGCTCATGATTATCCGCAAGGAAGGCGAGAAGGTGACGCGCTACGTGCACATCGGCTCGGGCAACTACAACGAGCAAACCTCGCGCCTCTACACCGATTTGAGCCTGCTGACCACCAACGACACCTACGGCCACGACGTGTCGGAGTTCTTCAACGTCATCACCGGCCACTCGCAGCCCGACGACTACGAGTACCTCATCACGGCCCCCAAGGACATGCGCCAGCAACTCATCCATTTGGTGCGGGAAGAAGTGAAGCACGCCAAAAAAGGCCACCCCAGCGGCATCGTGATGAAGATGAACTCGCTGGAAGACAAGGAGCTGATCGACGAGTTTTACAAGGCCGCCAAGGCCGGCGTGCCCATCCGGTTCGTGGTGCGGGGCATTTGCTGCCTGCGGCCGGGCCGGCCGGGGCTGAGCGACAACATCGAGGTGCGCAGCATCGTGGGCGAGTACCTGGAGCACGCGCGGCTGTTCTATTTCCACAACGGCGGCGACGCCCGCCTCTACGCCGGCTCGGCCGACATCATGGTGCGCTCGTTCGACCGACGCATCGAAGCGCTGTTCCTGATCGTGAACCCGCAGCTGCGGCGCGAAGCCATCAGCATCCTCATGCTCAACCTGCTCGACAACCAGAACAGCTACGTGATGCGCGAGGACGGGGCCTACATCCGGCGGCGTCCGGCCCCCGGTGAGCCGGTGGTGAACGTGCACAGAGACTTCTACCGGCGCGACGAAGCCCAACTGGCTCTGGCCACCCCCGAGGGCCTGCTGGACTTGCTGGCCCAGCAAACCGCCCGCCGCGTGGAGCTGGCCGCCGCCCTGGTGGCCGCCGAAGCCGCCGCCACCGAAGTGGTGGCCCAGTCCTTAGCTGTGGGCGACGACTCCACGTTCGGCGAAGGCATCGGCGACGAGGAAGACTTGGTGGATGTGAACACCGAGGCCGAAGCCGTACGGGCTGATTTGGAGTAGCGGCCCCACCGCTGGGCGCAACGGCCGCAGGGCCCTGGCAGCACGGCGGCCAGCGAAGACGAACTGATTTCATTTCGCGCGCGCACGCTGGGCGGGCCCGCCCAGCGTGCGCGGGTGGCAGGGGGTTGCATGAACAGCTCGTTGCCCCCGGCAATCCGGGCAACGAGCGTCCGCATTCGTCTTAGGTCCGCCGCTTGGCCAATTAAAAAAGTGGTTTACGCGGCCGACGGATGTCACAAAACGCTGCCTTTTTGGCGCGACGTCCGGGCAGAAACGGCTCGCACGGGGCCGTGGCCGGGGCCGGGCGGGGCCGTCCCGCCAGCGGCGTACAAAATGTCAGGAAAATGCTAGTCACATTTACGTGGCATGTGTCCTTGATTAGCCGAAGTGTGCGCCGTTGTTTTGGGTCATTGGTAACTGGGGCCCTGGTTGCCGCACTGCATTTGTTCCACCTTTCCTTTGACCGCCCATGCAAACCCGCCTCTACGCTTGCTTTTGTGGACTTCTGACCGCGGTGGCCCTGGCCGCCCCGGCAACTGCCCAATCCGCGCCGACCCAGGCCCCTGCCTTTGCCTTCACTGCCTACTCGGCCGTAGCTCCGGCTGCCCCCTCGGTGGCCCCGGCTGTCTCGGCTGCGCCGGCCGCGTCCCCGGACTCGACCGCTGCTTCAGTCGCCGACCCAACTGCTGCCCCGGTGGCGGACCCCACCGCTGCTCCAGTCGCAGACCCGGTGCTCATCCCCGCGGCGGCCCCCGCGCCCCTGGCGGTTTCGGTATCGGCACCTCCGGCCGAGGTGCAGCTGGCTGGCCGGGTCGAAACCACGCAGGGAGGCCTGCCTGGGGCCACGGTGCGGCTGTTGAGCCTGGGGCAGGTGTGCGTAACCAACGAGGCGGGAGCTTTTTTCTTCACCGTGCCCGCCGGGTCGGGCCCGCTGGCCGCGGCCGTTTCTTACCCGGGCTGCGCCGAAATGGGCGTTACCCTGGTGGCCGGCGGCACGCCCGAGGCGGTGCAACTGGCTCCGCCCGAGCCGAGCCGCGCCGACCGCCGGCAGCTCCGGCCCTACCTGCGCACGGCCCACCGCGAAATCGAACGCGACTTGCGCCACCTGCGTTAGGGCCCTTGCGCGGTGCCGCGCCCGGTTGGCGAAAAGGCCACCCGCAAGAACATTGAAGCCCTGGCGGGGCGACCCAACAACTGGGGTCGCCCCGCCAGGGCTTCAACAATGAATAAGCCAACGAATGCCCCACCCGGGCTCGCCATTTACCGAATACTCCCGCTATTCCACGTCCGCCGGCTCGTTCTGCACGTCGGGCACGGGCGGGTGGGCGGGGTGGCCGCTGGCGGGGCTGATTTCGTCGAAATGTTCCTCGAAAAGGGTTTGGAGCATGCCGTCTTTTAAGCCAATGTCGGGCACGACCATGCTGCTGACGTTGGCCCAGTGCATGGCCGAGAGGTAGATGTGGCCGGCGGGCACGATGACGTCGGCACGGTCGGGGTTGAGCATGGCCACGTTCACGCGCTCGTCCATGCTCAGGCCGGAAAGGCGGGCGAGGAGGGTTTCGAGGCTGCGGCGGGCCACGGGCTTGTTGGGCGCGGCCGGCGACATGCTGTAGAGCTTGTTGATGTTGCCGCCCGTGCCGATGGCCCGCGTGACGTGGTAGCGGCGGGCGTTTTCGCGCACCCAGGCTTCCATGTGGCCCCAGAGGTGGGCCTGGGCGTCGGTGTCCCGGGCCCCGCTTTCTTCCTGCTGCATCCGGCGGATGGAGCCGATTTCGAACGACTGCGCGGCTACTTTGCGGCGGTCGTGGTAAATGTTGAACTCGGTGCTGCCGCCGCCCACGTCGATGTGCAGGTAGTGCTTGTTGTCTTCCAGTAAGTGCTCGATGACGCGGTTGATGTAAAAAGCCTCGTCCTGGCCGTCGATTACCTTGATGTGCAGGCCCAGCTCGTGGCGCACGCGGGCGGCAATGGCCGCGCCGTTGGTGGCCCCGCGCATGGCCGACGTGGCGCAGATGAGGTGGTGCGCAACCTCGTGCACTTCCATCAGCAGCTTGAGCGAGTGCAGAAACTTGATGAATTTCTCTTCTTTTTTGGGCGAAATCTCGCCGGTGGCGAACACGTCTTCGCCGAGCCGCATGGGGTAGCGCACGTACTCGACGCGCTTGAGGCGGAACTGGTCTTTGTAGCTCAGCACGGCCGAAATCTGGCACCGCACCGCGTTGGAGCCGATGTCGATGGCGGCGAGTTTACATAGCGGGTACTCCACAGGCAAGGGGTTTGGTGAGTGAAGGGCAAAGGTAGGAGGGGCGCCTGTTTATTAATTTGCCCGTCCGGCGGGCCCCGCCGGCGAACCCGCCCCCTGGGGCTGACGGGCCGTGAAAGCAGCGGGCCGCGCAGACGGACAAGGTTGCTTTAAAATTTGAATGCATAAATTCAAAAATGTTCCTGAATTTAAACCAATGACCCCATGGCCGCCCCTGCCCCCGATGTGCTGATTGCCGGAGCCGGTCCTTCGGGCCTGCTGCTGGCCCTGGAGCTGTGCCGCCACGGGGCCCGGCCCCGCGTGGTGGACGCGCTGCCCGGCCCCTCGCCCCTGAGCCGCGCGCTGGTGGTGCACGCCCGCACCCTGGAACTGCTCGACCGCCACGGGCTGGCCGAAGCGTTTGTGGCGCGGGGCGAAACCGTGCGGGGCGTGGCCCTGCGCCGGGCCGGGCGGCCGGCGGCCGTGGCCCCGTTCGGGCGCATCGGCGAAGGGCTCAGCCCGTTCCCGTTCCTGCTCGTCATCTCCCAGGACCAAACCGAGGGCCTGCTGCGCGCCGCCCTCGCCGCCCGCGGCGTGGCCGTGGAGTGGGGCACGGCCCTAACGGGGCTTGCGCCGGACGCGGCGGGGGCCACGGCCGTGCTGCAGCCGGCCGGCGGCCCGCCCGAAACCGTGCGCGCGGCCTACGTGGCCGGCTGCGACGGAGCCCACTCGGCCGTGCGCCACGCCCTGGGCATCGGCTTTCCGGGCGGCACCTACGAGCAACTGTTTTTTGTGGCCGATACCGTGGCCGAGGGCTTGGCCACGGACGCCGAAGCCGGGCGCTTGCTGGAAATCGCGCTGGCCCCGCGCGCGTTTCACGGGTTTTTTCCGATGCCGCAGGGGCGCACCCGCATCATCGGGCTGCTGCCCGACGGATTGGCGCAGGCCACGGCCACCTTTGCCGACGTGCAGCCGGGGCTCGAACGGGCCGAGCGCATCCGGGTGCGGGAGGTGAGCTGGTTTGCTACCTACCGGGTGCACCACCGGGTGGCGGCGCGCTTCCGGCAAGGGCCGGCCTTGCTGGTGGGCGATGCCGGCCACCTGCACAGCCCGGCCGGCGGGCAGGGCATGAACACCGGCCTGGGCGACGCCGCCAACCTGGGCTGGAAGCTGGCCGCCGTGCTGCGCGGCGCGGCCCCGCCGGCCTTGCTCGACACGTACGAAGCCGAGCGCTGGCCCTTCGCCCGGCGGCTGGTGGCCACCACCGACCGGGCCTTCACCGCCGCCGTTCGGGCCACTGCCTGGGCCAGTTTTGTGCGCACGCAACTGCTTCCGCGCCTGCTGCCGCTGGCCCTGCGCCTGCCCTGGGTGCGGCGGCTCCTGTTTCGCACGTTGTCGCAAACCGGCCTCGCCTACCCGCATTCACTCCTCAGCCAAGGCCGGGCGGGGGGCCGGCGCCTGCCCTGGGCCCCGGGGCGCTACGGGGCCCTGCGGCCGGCGGGCTGGCACGTACTGAGCGTGGGCCCGGCCCCGGCGGCGCTGGGCGCCTGGGCGCAGGCCCGGGCCCTCCCGCTGGCGCAAGCGGCCCCCGCCGCCGGGGAAGTGCCGGGCACCGTGTACCTGGTGCGGCCCGACGGCTACGTGGGGCTGGCCGCGCCCGCGTTCAGCGAAGCGGCGTTTTCGGCCTACGCCACGCAATGGGGGGTGGGCCACTGAGGGGGCCGCGGCTTCAGCCCGCCAGCTCGCGCAGCACCTGGGGCACGCCAACGCTGGCCGGGGCCACCACGTAGTGCACGCCGCGCCGGCCGGCTTCGGGCTGGTGGGGGTCCACGACGAACACCGGGCAGCCGGCCGGGGCGTGGTGCAGCAGGCCCGCCGCCGGGTACACTTGCAGGGAAGTGCCCACCACGAGCACGGCGTCGGCGTCGGCCACGGTTTCGGCGGCTTCCTCGATGGCGGGCACCAGCTCGCCAAACCACACGATGTGGGGCCGCAGCTGGGTGCCGTCGGGGCCCAGGTCGCCCACGCAGAGGTCGCCGGGGCAGTCGTACACCGTGGTTTCGTCGGCCACGGTGCGCATCTGGTTCAGCATCCCGTGCAGGTGCAGCACGTCGGTCGAGCCGGCGCGCTCGTGCAGGTCGTCCACGTTTTGGGTGATGATGCTCACCCGCCAGCCGGGCCGCGCCTCGAAGCCGGCCAGGGCCAGGTGCGCCGCGTTGGGCTGCACGCCGCGGGCCTGGGCCCGCCGCTGGTTATAGAAGCCGAGCACCAGGGCCGGGTTGCGGGCGAAGGCTTCGGGCGTGGCCACGTCTTCCACGCGGTGCTCTTCCCAAAGGCCGTTGGTGTCGCGGAAGGTGCGGATGCCGGACTCGGCGGAAACGCCGGCCCCGGTGAGAACGACGAGGTGTTTCATGGTAAAGTTACTTTTCGTAGTGGTAGCAGGCTTGGATAAAATAAACTCGTTTGTCGCCCAGCGCATAAACCAAGCGGTGCTCCTGGTCGATGCGCCGCGACCAAGCGCCGGCCGCCTGCCCGCGCAGGGGTTCGGGCTTGCCAATTCCCGCGAACGGGTCGCGCAGCACGGCCTTCACCAAATCGAGGATGCGCGTGGCCAGGCGGGGATTGGTACCCACGAAAAAAGCCAGGTCTTCCAGAAAGTCGGGGTCGAAGACGGCTTCCCAGCCGGTGGGCGCGACGGCCTTAGCGGTGCGGGGCTTCCGGCTCACGGTAGTTCACCTGCTGCTGCAACTCCTCAACGGTCAAAGGGAGGCCTTCGCCGCGCTTGGCCCGGTCGAGGGCCCCGAGCAGGCGCTCGGCATTGCGGGGCGAGCGCAACAGGAAGGCCGTTTCGCGGTAAGACTCCAACTCGTCGAGGGCCACCAACACCACCGGTTTTTTACCGCGGCGGGAGATAACCACGGCTTCCTGGTCATTAATAACCTGGTCCCACAGGGCAGCGAGGTTGGCACGGGCTTCAGAATAGGAAACGGTTTGCATAAGTTGTACAGGTAAGTTGTACGAATATACCGTAATAACTCCGGTAAAGTTCGGCGGATTTGACTAAAAAAGGGCGCGGAGCACTGCTCCACGCCCTTTTGCTGACAAGAATGACCCTACGCAGAGGCACCCGGCCCCCCCGCGCTGCCGCCCGAGCCAGGGCGGTCCACAACCTGGCGAGCGGCCACGATGCGGGCGTAGAAGTCGGGGCTGCGGCGCTCGTACTTGCGCAGCAGGCGCATGAGGCGGTCTTTGAGCAGCGTGCCCAACTCGGCAAACTCGGCGCGCAGGCCGGTGCGGGCCGTTTTGCCTTCAATCTGGGCCTGGCGGGGCCCGGTCTTGAGGTCGTCGAAGGCGGCCAGCGCGTCGGCCAGCTCCTGGAGGCGCTCGTCGCTCAGGTCGTACTCGGTGCGCAGGGTGGCGCGGTTGGCGGGGGCCCCGGCGGCTTGGTAGAGGGCCGTAGCCGCGTCGGTGAGGCGCGAGCCGCGCAGCTTGCTGAAGTCGCTTTGGCTGTAGTCGGACACGGCTTGCAGGGTGGCATTCTTTTGGTCGCCGGCGTAGGCAAACACGTCGCCGGCGATTTCGGCCGCTACCTGGGCCAAGTGGGCGCGGGCCTGTTTTTTGTCCGTGGTTTGGCCGGTGCCGGCGCGCTGGGCCTGCTGGCGCAGGGGCCCCATGTCGGCAATAATCTCGTTGAGGCGCTGCACCACCTGCTGCAAAGCCTTGTCGGTCGCATAGGGGGTGGGGTCGGTTTTGAAGGCCGCAGCCAAGATTTCGGCAGCTGCCAGGCGGTTGTCTTGTTTCGCGGTAAGCATGTTGGGTTGGGTGGTTGGGGTGTGGTGGAAAGAGGAGGCGGCGAAGGCGCGAACGCCTGAAACTAGGACGAAACCAAGCGTGACTTGGACGCGGAACACCGGGGCCAGGGCGCGGACAATCGCGGCCGGTGCGCGGCCACCCGGGGCGGCCGCGCGGACAACCAAGGCCAGGGCGAAACCGGACGAGACTTGGGCGCGGCCGGCCGTAGCCGGTGCGAAGCGCGCTGCGGCGGCCGCGCGGGCGGCCAGGCCCGCCCGAAGGCGGCAATCAGGCCCCCGGCCGGAGCGGCGAACGGGCGGCCAAATCGTCCACTATTTCCATCGTGCGCACGCTCACCGTGGCCACGCGGGCCAGCAGGTCGGCCACGTGGGCGGCGTGGTCGGCGAAGCGGTAGGTGTTGAACTGTGCGCGGATGGTGGGGTCTTTGGGCGTGCGCTCCTTGTACTGATCGAGCACCCACTCCAGGGCCGAGCGGTTGCCGAGGCGGTAGCGCCAGGCGGCTTCGGGAATGCCGGTGAGGGCCAGCTCGTCGGTGAGGACGATGGTGCCGGCGGCGGCATCGGCCTTGAGGCGGGGCTTCACGGGGCCCTTGGGGGCCAGCGCCAAGGCGGCCAGCGGGTAGGGCGCGGCCGTTTCGTAGCCCAGGTGTAGGGCCAGCAGCTGCCGGCCGGCGGCGGCCCAAACCCCAAAATCGGAGTAGAAGGGCAGGCGCGGGAAGTCGCGCTTCAGGTTCTGGGCGTATGCGGCGCGGTAGTGCGGGTCATGCAGCACGGCGTAGGCATAGTGGAAAATATCCTCCCCGCTGATGCTCGCCTCGCCGTAGTGCGTGCGGAATTGGGCTAGGCCCCAAGCTGTGATGTTGGGCTGCTTGTCGCCGTTTTTATTGTAGTAGTGAAGTGGGACGCACTGCGTATCGCCGACAAAATGAAAATCAACTATTCTGTTTGTGCCAAGAACTTGGAAAGGTTTTGTAGCTGACGTTCCAGAAAAACACATTGTAGTGTTTTGTAGACTTCCATCGCCATAAATGTTATTCATCTGGTAAATACGATGAGTAACGATTTTGCCGAAATAGAACGGCTTTTTAATAAATGGCCGGTATAGCGATTGAATAACGTTTTCTTCTCTATATTCTAAATTAGAACCTTTTAAAAGGTGACTTTCTAATTCCTCGGTCCACTTAATATCTCGACTTACAAAATTGTTAATCTTGACATTTTTTTCGGAAGTACGCCACCGCCCCACTTCGTCATTGTAAATCTTACAGAAATATTCTGCCTTCTCTTTCAACACTGCTTCATTAAAATCAAACATCCACTCATCGCGAGCAGTGACAACACCTAATGAAAATGTTTTAAACAACGCCCGTTCCCCCGCAATGCTTTTCGCGCCCTTTGTTTCCTTATCAATCAGTGGCACGAGGCTCTCCCAATCGTTATCCGTTTGGCCTAGCCAGTTGCCTTTGGCGTCGGGCTTGATGCGGTCGAAGTCGAGGGCCCTGAACTTGGTTTCGTGGAGGAAGGTGAGCTTGTCGGCGGCCGTTTCCAGCGGCGGGCGGCCGGCGTAGTGAATTTTGGCAAGCTGGCCCTTCTTCTTGGGCTGCTTGATGAAGAAGGCCATCGCCACGCCCGTTTGGATGCCGAACACGTTGTGCTTGGTGCCCGAGAGCTTGGGGTTGGCGCGCACGTCGCCGCCCAGGTCCACGAGGTAGATGTCCGAAAATTCGTCGGCCACCGACTTGCGGAAGCCGTCGAACGTGCGCGAGTGAATGAAGCTGCTGTTGGTGATGAAGGCGAGCACGCCCTTGTCGGCGAGGCGGTCGGAGGCCCAGCGGAAAAAGCGGGCGTACATGTCGTAGAGCTTGGTTTTCTGGGCCGTGCTGCGGGCAATGTACGTGTCCTTGATGCGCTGGTCAACGTCCTTGTAGGTGCGGTTCTTGTTGTTGTCGTTCTCGTTTTGCTGGTTGGCGTTGTAGGGCGGGTTGCCGATGATGACCGAGAGTTCGCGCTCGTTTTGGCGCTGGATGCGCTGGGCGTTTTCCAGGCCCAGGCCGAAGCTGAGGCCGAGCTGCCCGCGCCGCGTCTTCTGGAAGCCCACGTTGTCGAGCGTGTCCACGAAGCAGATGTTGGCGAACTCGGCGTAGGCCCCCATCTTCTGCTTGTAGGTGTACTCGATGTTGAGGTTGGCGATGTAGTAGGGCAGGATGGCCACCTCGTTGGCGTACAGCTCGTGCTGGTACTTGTGGGCCAGCGTGTGCTTGGGCAGGTACTCCAGCAGCTCCGTGATGAAGGTGCCCGTGCCGGTGGCCGGATCCAGGATTTCCACGCCTTTGTCGCCGAGCAGCAGGTTGAAGTGCTGGTCGGTGAGGTAGTCGGTGCTCTCGATCATGAAGCGCACCACCTCGTTGGGCGTGTACACGATGCCCAGCCGGTCGGCCCCCTTGGGGTTGTAAGCGCGGTAGAAGTTCTCGTACACCACCTTCAGGAACTTCTGCTTCTCCTTGTGGCTGGCGATGCCCGATGCCTGGGCGTTGATGACGTCGAAAAACGGCCGGATGCGTTCCAGCGTGTCGCGCCGCGTGGGCCCCGTGAAGAAGGTGTTGATGACCTGCTCCAGCTCGTGGGCGATGTTGTTTTCGCGGTGGAACTGCGTTTCGTCGAACACCTTGTTGAAGATGTCCTCCGTGAGGATGTGCTGAATCATCATCTCCCGCGCCTCGGGGGCCCCGAAGTCGGGGTTGATGCTGGCCTGGCCCAGGGCCACGAAGCCGCCGAGCTTGCTCTTGAACGCGGCGTTGTCGTGCTCGGCCCGCTCGATGGCCCCGCGCAGGCTCTCGACCACGCCCGGCAGGTCGTGGCGGAACTGCTCGATGGCGCGGCGGAAGGTGCGCACCTCGGGCCGCTCGTAGTTGAGGAACTGCGCGAGCAGGCGGTCGGTGGCCGCGTCGTCGGCCAGCAGCACGCGCCCGGCCTCGGTGCCCGCCTGGATGAGCACGGCCGTGTGGGAGTCCTCGAACAGGATGTTGTCCTGGGGGTAGCCCTTGGCGAATTTCTTGCGGATTTCCTCGTCCAGGTCGTCGCTCGTGTCCTTGGCTTCCCAGTAGCCCCAGCTCAGGCGCAGGGCGTCTTTCACGGTGCCGTCGGGGTACACGGTGTTGCCCTTGGGGGCCTTGTAGTCCAGCTCGGGAATCAGCAGGAAGTCCTTTTGGCGGCAATAGCCGTTCAGCAGGTTCTGGAAAGCGCCCCGGATGGCTGTTTCCTTGGTGCTGCCGCCGTAATGAATGAGTTGAGCAATTTCGTTTTGGTAGCGTTGAACCAGCTGGCGCGACATGAAGCGGAGAAAGAAAAGGAATTCGGGGCCCGGAAGATAAGGCCCTCCCCGCCGCCGTGCCGCGTTGCTGCAAGCCCCAGCTGCCAACCCGCTCAGCGGACGGCACCCGCCGGGCCCGTGCTAATGGCCGCCCGGCCCCGCCGCTACCACGTGAGCGACACGCAGACCGGCACGCAGCGGTCGGCGTCGGTCACAGATACCCGGTATTTGCCCGGGCGCACCCGCCGCGACGGGCGGTGGGGGCGGGCGGCGTTGGTCCAGTTGTAGGAATAGGGCGCGGCCCCGCCGCTCACGCTCACCGCGGCCGCCTCGTGGGGGCCGTGGCTGCGCTCGTTCGTTTGCCTGGAGCTGTTCATTGGTACCGCAGGTTTAAGGTGTCGGTTATAAATTAGGTAGTTGCCAGTTGCGCGCCAGCAGTTGCCCGGCCGCTGCCGGCGCACAGCTGGCGGCCCGTTTGTTTTTGAATGGGCCCTGCTTACGGAATGGCAATGGATGCCGTGGTCGTGGCCCCGGTTTCGTCCGTCACGGTCACCGTGTAGCTGCCCGGGGGCAGGCCGGCCACCACGGCCCCGGTCTGGGCCAGGGTGATGCTGGCGGTGGTGTTGCGCCAGCTGTACGCGTAGGGCGCGGAGCCGCCGACCGCCGCCACCTTCACCGCGTTTGAGCCGCTTGCGGGACCCGCGCCGCGTTGCACCGCCACCGTGGCCGACAAGGCCGGCAGCGTTTTGAAGGCCACCGGGCTGCCGTACACCGGGCCCGCCGCCGTGACGGCGTAGGCCCGCACGTGGTAGGTGGTGTTGCTCGACAGGCTAACCGACTGCGAAAAGCGGCCCGGCCCGCTGCCGATTTGCACCTTGTTGCCGTTGCCGATGGCCGGGGTGGCCGCCGAGGCGCTGTACACGACGCCGCGCTCCGTCGCGCCGCCGGCCGCCGGGGCGGTGCCGCCCAATACAGCGGAAGTTCCGGTAATGGTGGCGGGCAAAGCAGTGGTTACGGCGAGGGCCTTCTCGCCCGGGCCGGCCGCCGGGCGCGCGCCGGGGCCCCCGGCCACGGCCGGCCCAGAAGCGCCGGCCGAACCAAGGCCGGGGCTGGCGGCCCGGTGGTGGGCGGGGCCGTCGGCCGTGGGTCGCAAGGCGTTGGGCCCCAGGGCCCACGGCTCCGGCTTGGTGGGGCCGTCGCCGGTGCTGGCAAATGCCCCGTGCCGCAGCTGGCCGCTTACGTTCAAAACCTGGTTGTTGCTCGGCATGGTTGTAGGCCCCCCACTGGCTGAACGCGGGTGGTGAGGCAAGTAAATTCGTTCTGATGAAAGGCGACGTGTTCCCGAAGAACCAGCCGCGAAACCGCAACGGGGATTGACTGGGAAATGAGCCCGCACGGCACCGGGCCTTTTCAGGCCCCAATGCCGGCGGGCAGGAAGGTCAAGCTTGTTTTCAGAGCAGAAGGGGCGGGCGGCGGCAACGCGGTGCGGTGCCGGCCATTTACAGTTGCAAAACAGCAGCCCAACCGGCCGTGCTTTCAGCGTAGAAATACCTGATTTTATTTATCCCCGGGTGTTTCTATGGGCCCCGTAAAGCGGGATGGCAACGGAGTGCCGCCCCGCTTTACGGGAATTGCAGTCTTCACGCGTCGACGAGGCCGTGGCGGACGGCGAACACCACGAGCCCGGCCGAGTTGGTGGCGCTGGTTTTTTCCAGCAGGTTCTGGCGGTGGCCCTCCACGGTGCGGCGGCTGATGAACAGCTTATCGGCGATTTCGGCCGCCGTGTGGCCTTTGCAGATGAGGCGCAGCACCTCTTCTTCGCGGGGCGTGAGCTGCACCGGCACGGACAGCCCGCCCCCCGGCTGGCGGGGCGGCGGCTGCGCGCCGCGCGCCAGGGCCCGCGCGATGGCGGGCGTTAGGTGCTGCCCCGTCGTCAGCACGTCCTCGATGGCCTCGCGCAGCTGCTCGTGGTCCGCGTCTTTGGGCAGGTAGCTGCGGGCCCCGAGCTTCATCATCTGGGTAATGAATTTATCAGCCGAAAACATCGACAGGACGATGATTTTCAGGTCGGGGAATTCCTCCAGCAGGCGCTTGGCCACTTCGGGGCCGTCCATGCCGGGCATTTGCAGGTCGAGCAGCAGCACGTCGGGCACGCGCTGGCGGCAGTGGGCCAGCAGCTCGGCAAACTCGGCGGCCTCCACCACTTCCGCCACGTAGGGCAGCGATTGCAGGATGTAGCGCATGCCCTGCCGGAACAGCGGGTGGTCGTCGAGCAGCGCTACCTGAACCGGAAAATCAATGGCGGACATGGACGGAAGATAACTGGCGCGGCTTAAACCAATTCCGGGGCCTCTAGTTCGACCACCATGCACGTGCCCTCGCCGGGGGCCGAGCGCTGGCGCAGGCGGGCGTGCAGCATCTGCACCCGCACCTCGATGCTGCGCAGGCCCGCCCCGCCGCTCACGGCCCGGGTGTCGCCGGGGGCCACGGGCACGAAGCCGCAGCCGTCGTCTTCCACGGCCAGCGTGAGGCGGGGGCCCTGCTGCCGCAGGCGCACGTCGAGCCGGGTGGCCCCGCGGGCGTGCTTCAGCGCGTTGTGAATCAGCTCCTGGCAGATGCGGTACAGGGCCAGTTCCTGCGCCAGGGCCAGCGGCCGGGGGTAGTCCACGTCCAGCGCCACGGCCAGGGCCCCCGTCTCGTCGCTCACGTCCACCAGGTGCTGGAGGGCCTCGGCCAGGCCGAAGCGGGCCAGCACGGCCGGGTACAGGCTGTGCGAAATGCTGCGCACGTCGTGCACGGCCGTGCCCATGATTTCCTTGATCATGGCGAGCAGGTTCCCCGTCTCGTCGGCCGGCGGGCCGCTGCCCAGCCGGTTAATCAGCAGCTTGGCCGTGGAAATGGTCGAGCCGATGCCGTCGTGCAAGTCCCGGCCGATCCGTTCCCGCTCCCGCTCCTGGGCCTCAATCACGGCGGCCAGCAGCAGCTGCTGGTACTCGGCCTCGGCCTCGCGCAGACGCAGTTGTTGTTGCAACAGGCGCTTTTGGTACGTCACCAAAAACACCACCAGGGCCCCCGCCGCCAGCAGCATGAACCCAATGCCAGTTAGGAGCAGTTGGCCAAATGCTACTTCTGCGGGCGCATCCATAGGGCCAGGCAATAGCAGGAGTGGAGCACGATGTGGAGAAAGGATTGAACTGACCAGATATTTTCATTCAATTGCATGGAATAATGGCGCAACAAGTAATTACTAAAGAGGGCAATTTGCAGGTAGCCTAAGAAGTAGAGAGACAACCCAGTTGACACCCAAAACATTGGTTCCTGCGTCAGGCGCTGAATTTGCAGTTCGTTGAGCAGCTTACGGAAATACAGCCCTACTATACCCAGTATTAATACACTTTGGACTACCTGCTGCCCTGGCCGGAACCAAGCCAGCCCAGAGAATAGTAGGCTGTCGAGCACCGCGTAAATCGTAAAGGCACCGACTAGCCAAGGTACTGCTTTCGTGAAGATGGTCGATTGCAAAGTTTGGCGATACACCAAAGCCAACAATCCAAACTCGCCGACCGTGTAGATGGGCATCAAAAACAGATTGTTGCCGTGCAGAAGAAGAATCAAAAACGCTATTACCTCAATAGGCAGTTCAAACCATGTGAGCCCGGCGAGGTAGCGTAGACTAGCTGGGAGTTGGCGAAAGCGCACAAAACCAATGGCGGCGGCCACAACGACCGGCACCAGTGTAAATCGTGCTAATACTAACGAAAGCGTAAGGTGCGCTACAACAATCACAGCGGCGTACGTTGTTACGCGTCAAAAGAAACAAGCACGTATAAAAGGCTAGTGGTTGGGAGGCGAAGGCTGTCCCATGTCATAAACAACCTGACTTGCTTGCTGACCGCCAGTGCTCGAAAGCTGTAGCAAAGGCGCGAAAGTTTGCACCAAGGCATCTCCTTCTGGTGCCGCAGGCGCGGGCGTGGCGGCAAGCTTTAGCAGGGCCCCCACGGTCTGCACCAGGGTATCACGGCCGTCGGAGGCGGGGCGGTAGTATTCGTGCAGCCCGAAATAGAGCTGGATCTTCTCGTCGCCCAGGCGATTGAGCTGAAAGAAGGAAGCCATGAACTCGCTCGCTTCGAAGTTGTAGCCGCGCAGGTAGCCGTAGCCGATATCGAACAGCTGGGGCACTACCTGGCTGGTGTCGGCCCAAAGCCGGAGCCACTGCTGCGCCAGCACGTTGGCCACTTCCTTTTCGTGCACGTTCGTCGGGGCTGGGGCGTCGGGCGGGTTGGGGGCGAGGGTGTCGGTGTGGTAGTCCTCGGCGACGTAGTACGACGACAGGCGCTTGTCCTCGAAGTCGGTCGCGAACAGGGCCAGCGAGAAGTGCAGCTTGCCATCGGCTTTTTCGTCGGGCTTGATCAGAAACCGGGCCTTGATGTAGGCAACGCCTACCGTGGACACCAGCAGCGCAATCTGCTTTATCGGGAAGCTCACCGACTTGATGAGGTGCTTGCCGTCGGGGGTCAGGAAACTCTGCTGTAGCTCGGTGCTGTCGGGATTTTCGACTACTTCCAGCCACTTTTTAGTGTACTCATCGAATTGCTCCTGGGTGATGATGCCCGGAATGTCGGTGTTGGTCATGGCGAAAAGAAGAATTGAAGTGAACCGGTCAAAGGTAAAAGGTCGGCGTGGGTTAATTTCTATATAGCGGCGTTTTTATTGCCCCTGTCCGTTTTAATTTATTCTCTTCTGTCCCGCATTAAGGGCAAACAAAAGCCCGCACGGGGCGGGCTTTTGAATATGAGCGGTGCCAGGGCAGGGGCCCCGGCAGCAACTATTTTGCGCTGGCCGCGGCTTTCTTGGGCGCGGCTTTTTTCGCGGCTGCGGCTTTGGTGGCCGCCGGCTTCTTGGCCGCAGCGGCTTTTTTAGCGGCTGGCTTTTTAGCGGCGGCGGGTTTCTTTTTGGCCGGCTCGTCGGCTTTTTCCTCTTTGGCGGGGGCCGCCTTCTTGCCGAAGCGGCCGCCCTTGGCGGGCTTGTCGGGGGTGGCATCGGCCAGCTCCACGCAACGCGCCAGGGTGAGGTCGGCGGGCTCCTCGCCCTTCGGGATTTTCACGTTTTTCTTGCCCGCCACGATGTAGGGCCCGAAGCGCCCGTTCAGCACCTGGATGTCGGGGTTTTCGTCGAACGACTTGATGAGGCGCTCGGCGTCGGTTTTGCGCTTGGTTTCAATCAAAAGCACCGCTTCTTCGCCCGTAATCGTGTGCGGGTCCTGCTCCTTGGTGAGCGAAAAAAACTTGCTGTTGTGCCGCACGTAGGGCCCGAAGCGGCCCAGGGCCGCCGTCATGTCCTTGTCCTCGAACTGCCCCACGATGCGCGGCAGTTTGAACAGTTCCAGGGCCTCTTCCAGCGTCAGGCTCTCGATGAACTGGCCTTTGCGCAGGTTGGCGTAGGCCGGTTTTACTTCGCCGTCGGGGTCGCCCAGGGCCACGTAGGGGCCGTATTTGCCCAGGCGGGCCGTTATTTTATCGCCCGTTTCGGGGTGTACGCCCAGCTCGCGGGTGCCGCCCAGCGTGCTGCGCTCAATGTCCTGCCCGGCCTCAATCGTCGCGTGGAACTTCCCGTAGAAGCCGGTCAGCATCTTGGTCCAGTCCTCGTTGCCGTTGGCAATCTGGTCGAACTCGTCCTCCACCTTGGCCGTGAACTGGTAATCGACCACCGTGGGGAAGTGCGCCACCAGGAAGTCGTTGACCACCATGGCCGTATCGGTCGGAAACAGCTTGGCTTTCTCGGCCCCGTAGTTCTCAATTTTGACTTCGGTTTGCACCGCGGGGCCCTCCAGTGTCAGCACGTGGAACTTGCGCTCCTTGCCTTCGCGGGTGTCTTTTTCCACGTAGCCGCGCTTCTGCACCGTGCTGATGGTGGGCGCGTACGTGCTGGGCCGGCCGATGCCCAGCTCCTCCAATTTCTTCACCAGCGACGCCTCAGTGTAGCGGGCCGGCGGGGCCGAAAACCGCTCGGTGGCGCTGAGCCGCTGTAAGGGCAGGGCCTGGCCCACGCTCAGCGGCGGCAAGCCGCGCGAGAAGCTGCTTTCGCCGTCTTTGGCGGCGTCTTCGTCTTCGTCGTCCTTGCTTTCGGCGTATACTTTCAGGAAGCCCTCGAAAGTAATGACCTCGCCCGTGGCCACGAACGTGGTGCCCGGCAGCGTGCTGATGCCGATGACGGCCGTGGTGCGCTCAATCACGGCCTCCGCCATCTGCGAAGCCAGGGCCCGCTTGCGAATCAAATCGTAGAGCCGCTGCTCCGAGGCGTCGGCTCCGGCCTTTACGGCCCCGAAGTCGGTGGGCCGGATGGCTTCGTGGGCCTCCTGGGCCGAGGCCGACTTGGTCTTGAAGGTGCGGGTGTGGTGGTATTCGGCCCCGTAGGCGGCCGTAATGGCCGCCTGGGCCCCCGCCAGGGCCTCCCCCGACAGGTTCACCGAATCCGTTCGCATGTAGCTGATTTTGCCGGCTTCGTACAGCTTCTGAGCCACGCTCATGGTCTGGGCCACCGAGTAGCCCAGCTTGCGCGAGGCTTCCTGCTGCAGCGTGGACGTGGTGAACGGCGCGGCCGGGCTGCGCTTACCTGGCTTCTTGTCGAGGCTCTCGATTTGGTAGGTGGCCCCCACGCAGTTGCTCAAAAAGGCCTCGGCCTCGGCGCGGGTTTTGAAACGGGTGGGCAGGTCGGCTTCGAGCACGGCCCCGCGGCCGGCGTCGAAGCAGGCCACCACGCGGTAGGCGCTGGCGCTCAGAAAGTGGCTGATTTCGCGCTCGCGCTCCACCACCAGGCGCACGGCTACGCTCTGCACACGGCCGGCGCTCAGGCCGGGCTTCACCTTTTTCCACAGCACGGGGCTTAGCTCGAAGCCCACGAGGCGGTCGAGCACGCGGCGGGCCTGCTGGGCGTTCACCAGGTTTTGGTCCACTTCGCGCGGGTTGGCGATGGCCCCCAAGATGGCGTTTTTGGTGATTTCGCGGAACACGATGCGCCGGGTTTTGGCCTGCGTCAGGTTCAGCGTTTCGGCCAAGTGCCAGGAAATGGCTTCGCCCTCGCGGTCGTCGTCACTCGCCAGCCACACGGTTTCGGCTTCCTTGGCCAGCTTTTTCAGCTGTGCGATCAACTCCTTTTTGTCGGCTGATACCACGTAAGTGGGCTTGAAGCCGTTGGCGATGTCGATGGCGTTGTTGTCTTTGGGCAGGTCGCGCACGTGGCCGTAGCTGGAGCGCACCACGAAGTCCTGGCCCAGGTAACCTTCGATGGTTTTGGCCTTGGCCGGGGATTCGACGATAACTAAATTCTTAACCATAAAGCGGAAAGGAGTAGAGAACGAGCATGCGGGTGGGAAAGGCGTAACGCAAAAACGGTAACCAGAGACGGAAAGGCGGGCGTAAAGATGCCGCAATAATCCGGTCCGGGGCCCCGGGGCCCTGCAACAACCCCGCCGCACTTCCGGTTTCCGCCCCGGCTTTAACCGGAGTATCTTTGCCGTAACGACCCGCACGGGCAACCTTTGCGGGCCCACTTCCGGCCGTCTTCTCCACGTCAGACTTCCTTATTTATATGGCTTCCCCGAAAACCCTGCAACCCAAGCCCCGTCGGGAACCGGCAGCAACTGACGACGGCGCAAACGGCGCAGTGAAGGTCACCGCGGGCGGGTCGGCGCTCCAAGACAGCACGCGGACTACCAACGACCTGACGCGCAAGCGGGGCAGCTCGCGCGGCTCCGTCGATACCCAGGACCCGGGCTACGTCAACGACCAGCTCAACCGCGTGCTCTACGCCCTCGATGCCTTCAAAAAGGGCGACGTGAGCGTGCGCCTCACCAAGCAGAACGACGATATTTTCGCTGAAATCGCGGAGGCCTACAATTCGATGGTGGCCATGATCGGTGGGGTGGGCGGCGAAGTATCGCGCATTAGCAAAGTAGCCGGCGTGGAGGGCAACCTCAAGGCCCGCGCCTCGGCCGACGGCGCCTCCGGCTTCTGGCGCGACATGCTCAACAACATCAACGGCCTCGTGGACAGCATCGCCGTGCCGGTGCTGGAGGTGGGCAAGGTGCTCAAAAATATCAGCCGCGGCAACCTCGACGAGAGCTTCCAGATTCCGGTGTCGGGCGACTTCAAGGTGATGGCCGAAACCATCAACAAGACGATTGACAACCTGAACGTGTTTGCCGGCGAAGTAAGCCGTGTGGCCCAGGAAGTGGGTACCGAGGGCCGCCTCGGCGGCCAGGCCGTGGTACCCAACGTGGGCGGCGTTTGGAAGGAGTTGACGGACAACGTGAACACGATGGCCTCGAACCTGACGAGCCAGGTGCGCGACATTGCCAACGTGGCCACGGCCGTGGCCCGGGGCGATTTGAGCCAGAAAGTAACTGTGGAGCTGAAAGGCGAATTGTTGCAGCTCAAGCAGAACCTCAACCAGATGGTGGATTCGCTGAACCTGTTCGCGGGCGAGGTGAGCCGCGTGGCCCAGGACGTGGGCACCGAGGGCAAGCTCGGCGGCCAGGCCCAGGTGCCGGGCGTGAGCGGCACCTGGAAAGACTTGACCGACAACGTGAACAACATGGCCGCCAACCTGACGTCTCAGGTGCGCGACATTGCTAACGTGGCCACGGCCGTGGCCCGCGGCGACCTCAGCCAGAAGATGACGGTGTCGGTGAAGGGCGAAATCCTGGAGCTGAAAAATATCCTCAACCAGATGGTGGACTCGCTGAACGTGTTCAGCGACGAGGTGACGCGGGTGGCGCGGGAGGTGGGCACCGAGGGCAAGCTCGGCGGCCAGGCGCAGGTGCCGGGCGTGCGCGGCACCTGGAAAGACCTGACGGACAACGTGAACACGATGGCGGCGAACCTGACGTCTCAGGTGCGCGACATCGCCAACGTGGCCACGGCCGTGGCCCGGGGCGATTTGAGCCAGAAGATGACGGTGGACGTGCAAGGCGAAATCCTCGACCTCAAGAACATCCTCAGCCAGATGGTGGACTCGCTCAACATCTTCGCCGGCGAGGTCACCCGCGTGGCCCGCGAGGTCGGCACCGAAGGCATTTTGGGCGGGCAAGCAAATGTGCCGCGGGTCAGCGGGACGTGGAAGGACCTGACCGACAACGTGAACGTGATGGCTTCGAACCTGACGAGCCAGATGCGCGACATTGCCAACGTGGCCACGGCCGTGGCCCGGGGCGATTTGAGCCAGAAAATCACCGTCAACGTGAAAGGTGAGCTGCTCCAGCTCAAGGAAAACCTGAACCAGATGGTGGACTCGCTCAACACCTTCGGCGACGAGGTGACGCGGGTGGCGCGGGAGGTGGGCACCGAGGGCAAGCTCGGCGGCCAGGCGCAGGTGCCGGGCGTGCGCGGCACCTGGAAAGACCTGACGGACAACGTGAACACGATGGCGGCGAACCTGACGTCTCAGGTGCGCGACATCGCCAACGTGGCCACGGCCGTGGCCCGGGGCGATTTGAGCCAGAAGATGACGGTGGACGTGCAAGGCGAAATCCTCGACCTCAAGAACATCCTCAGCCAGATGGTGGACTCGCTCAACATCTTCGCCGGCGAGGTCACCCGCGTGGCCCGCGAGGTCGGCACCGAAGGCCAGCTCGGGGGCCAGGCCAACGTGCCCGACGTTTCGGGCACCTGGAAAGACCTGACCGACAACGTGAACGTGATGGCCGCTAACCTCACCACGCAGGTGCGCGGCATTGTGGCGGTGGTAACGGCCGTGAGCCAGGGCGACCTGACCCGCAAGCTGACCCTGGAAGCGGCCGGCGAAGTGGCCGACCTGGCCGCCACCATCAACCGCATGGTGGACGACCTCAACCGCTTGGCGTCGGAAGTGAGCCGCGTGGCCCGCGTGGCCGGGGCCGAGGGCAAGCTCACGGAGCGCGCCACCGTGACCGACGTATCGGGCTCGTGGAAAGAATTGGTGGACACGCTTAACGCGCTGATTGAGAGCATTGCCCTGCCAGTGCTGGAAGTGAGCCGTGTGGTGCGGGCCATTTCCGAAGGCGACTTCACCCAGCAGGTGGAGGTGCGCGCCACCGGCGACCTCGAAGCCATGAGCAGTGCCCTAAGCCTGGCCGTGGTGAGCGTGAACGACTTACTGAGCGAAATCAACGACTCGGCCCAGGTTGTGGGCCAGTCGTCGGAGGAGATGGTGGAGAAGGGCCAGGCCATGAGCAGCGTGACGGCCAACGTGGCGCTGGCCATGCAGCAGATGGCCGAAGGGGCCCAGAACCAGGCCCTCAAAACCGACCAGGCCTTTAAGCTGATTGAGGAAATCATGCAGGCCACCAAGGAAACCGCCGACAAGGCCGACGTGGTGAACAAAGCCGCCATCCTGGGCGAGCAAACCTCGCAGCTGGGCTTGAAAACGGTGGCCGAGGTGGTGAAAAACATGGAAGAAATTTCCAGCGCCGCTTCGCAAACCTCGCGCACCATCGAAGTGCTCAGCACCCGGGCCCAGGAAATCAGCAAGGCCCTGAGCGTGATTACTGACATTGCTTCCCAAACCAACCTGCTGGCCCTGAACGCCGCCATCGAAGCGGCCCGGGCCGGCGAGGCGGGCCGGGGCTTCGCGGTGGTGGCCGAAGAAATCCGCAAGCTGGCCGAAGGCTCGCGCAAGTCGGCCAGCGAGATTGCTACCTTGGTCGACGACGTGCGCAAGGACACCACCAGCGCCGCCACCGCCATCAACACGATGGAAGGGCGGGTGCTGAAGGGCAAAAACGCCACCTTTGAGGCCAGCTCGGCCTTCAAAAACATTGCCACCAGCAGCGGTGAAACCCTGCGCACCTCGCGCGACATCCTCACGGCCACCGAAGTGCAGCGCACTTCCATCGGCGACGTGGTGAAGTACGTGGAAGAAGTGGTAGCCATTGCCGAGCAAACCGCTACCGGTACCCAGCAAGTGGCCGGCACGGCCCAGCAGCTGAGCACCTCCATGCAGGAGTTGACCGCCAGCAGCCAGCGCCTCACCGACATCGCCGACGATTTGCAGCTGGGCCTCTCGGCCTTCCAGCTTGGCGACTACGTGGAGGCCGAGCCAGAGCCCGAGCCCGCCCCGCCGGTGCGCCGTCGTCTCATCGCGCGGGCCAGCCAGAACGGACAGGCCGGCCACGCCCCGGAGTCCGGCCGCAGGGCCCTGCCCGCGCCCGCTGCTGTCGCCGCGCCGCCTGCTCGCCCCGTGCGCAAGGCCATCAAGGCCTCTGCGTTGCCCGTCGAAGTCCCCGCCCCGGCGGCCAACGCCCGGCCGGCCGCCAAGCCCCGCCCGCAGAAAATCAAGCCCAAAGCTGCTGATAAATAAGCTGTTGATCGTTTTGCTCACATAATTTTTTCCGCATGGCCGAATCCGTTCTCCGCCCCATTGGGGGCAAAGCTGCCCCGCTGGCCCCCGAAGCCACGGTGCAGCTCATCGTGTTCCGGCTGGCTGGCGAAGAATATGGCGTTCGCATCGAACAGGTGCGCGAGGTGACTGTGACGCCCGAAGTGGCGCGGATGCCCAAAACCCCGGCTTTCATCAAAGGCATCGTCAACCTGCGCGGCGACATCATCGCCATTATCGACCTGGAAGAGCGGTTCGGGCTGGTGAATGCCGGCCGGCCCCTGCCCGAGCACAGCTACACCGTGGCCGTGGAAGCGGCCGACTATACCATTGGCCTGGCCGTGCGCGAAGTGCCGCGCCCGCTGCGCATTCCGGCCGCCGCCATCGACCCCGCGCCCGAGTTCCTGCAAGACAGTGGCCAGCGCGAACGCTACCTCGAAGGCATCGCCAAGCTGGCCGACGGCAGCGTCATCATCGTGCTCGACATGCGCAAGCTGCTCACTGCCACCGAGATATTGCGCCTGCCCAATTAACTACCACCTTTGGACCTGCTTGGCCGTATAGGTAGCAGTCGTGTACGTTCCATCCTGAAAAATCCATTTTACTCTTTTGGTCCTTTACTAATGAATAAGCGCATCCTCATCGTCGACGATTCTTTTTATATGCGCACGATGCTCAAAAATATGCTCACCGATGCCGGCTACGAGGTGGTGGGCGAAGCCGCCAACGGGCAGCAGGCCCTGGAAATGGCCGCTTCTACCAGCCCCGACCTTATCACCTTGGATGTGATTCTGCCCGATAACACTGGGCTTGATGTATTGCGTGGGCTACGCAAAGAGGCCCCCAATGCCAAAGTGGTGATGTGCAGCGCCGTAGGTCAGGAAGTCATCGTGAACGAAGCCATCGAAAACGGGGCCCTGGCGTACATTGTGAAGCCCTTTTCAGAGGAGCGGGTGTTGGAAATCGTAGGATCGGCGCTGCGGGGCGATGCGGCTTAGCACGTTGCGTGCTGGTACGGCTGTGCCAGCCCATGCAGGTATCATTTCAGCTCCGGGTACGGGGCTGCGTTCGTGTCCACAAGCTATTAGTGAAGCACTTATGCCCTTTTGCCCATGACCGCCCGCGAACAAGAATACCGCGAGCTATTCATGGCGGAAGCGCTGGAGTACTATGAAGCCATGAGCCAGCACCTGAGCGAGCTGGAGCGCAACCCCACCGACGTGGCGGCCCTGAACGAGTTGTTCCGGCTCATGCACAACCTGAAGTCGAACGCACGGGCCATGGGATACACGACCATCGGCGAGGTGGCCCACAGCTTGGAAACCATTTATGGGCTGATCCGCGACAAGCAGCGCGAATTTGCTGGCTCACTGGTGGCGGTGGTGTTCACCGGCCTCGACGAGCTGGGGGCCATGATCCGGGCCGTGGGGGCCAACCAGCCCCTGCCCGATGCCACCGCTCTACTCGAAAACCTCGACCGCCTGGCGCGGGGCGAAGAGCCCGTGCTGCCAGCCCTGGCCGGTTCCGCCACTTCCGACGCGCCGGCCGAAGAAGATGCACGCAAGCTGGAGCTGTCGGACCTGGTGTACATTCAGGTGCGGAAGCTCGACAAGCTGCTGAATCTGGTGGGCGAGCTGGTGATTGACCGCGACCGGATCCTGACCCTGGCCGAAGAAATCGGCCACCCGGCCTTGCAGGCCACGGCCCGCCACCTGTTCCGCATCTCCGACGACTTGCAGTACAGCGTGATGGACGTGCGCTTGGTGGGCGTGGGCGTGCTGCTGAACAAATTTCCGCGGGTGGTGCGCGACGTGGCCGCCGCCGAAGGCAAAGAGGTGGAGCTGGTCCTGAGCGGCCAGGACGTGCAGATTGACCGCAACGTGCTGCAAATTATTACCGACGGCCTGCTGCACCTGGTGCGCAACGGCGTGAGCCACGGCCTCGAAACCCCTGCCCAGCGCGAGGCCGCCGGCAAGCCCCGCACGGGCCGGCTGAGCCTGTCGGCCCTCACCGAGCGCGACGACGTGCTGATTCAGGTGGCCGACGACGGCCCCGGCATCGACACCGAGGCCGTGCGCCGCAAGGCCGTGGAGCGGGGCCTGACCACCGCCGAGCTGGCCGCTGGCCTCGACGAGCAGGCCGTGTGGGCGTTTTTGTTCGAACCGGGGTTTTCCACGGCGGCGCAGGTTACCGACATTTCGGGCCGGGGCGTGGGCCTCGACGTAGTTAAGCGGGCCCTGGACTCGCTCGGTGGGCAGCTGCGCATTGCCTCGGTGCCGGGCCAGGGCACGTCGTTCACGCTGGTGCTGCCCACTTCCATTGCCGTAAAGGGGGCCCTGCTCGTGGAGCTTGACGGCCGGCCTTACGCCGTGCCCCTGCTCCACACCGACACCGTACTGGCCCTGCGCCCCGACGAATTCTCAGTGGCCGGGGGCCTGCTGCTGGCCCACGTGCAGGGCCAGGCCGTGCCGGTGGTGCCCCTGCGCGAGCTATTGCACGCCGAAGGCACCGAAGCGTTGCCCACCGCCGACAAAACCCAGCTGCACGGCCCCCAGCAGGTGCTGGTGGTCAACTACAATAACCGCCGCCTGGGCCTGCTCGTCGACCAGTTTTTGCGCCAGCAGAGCATTGTGGTCAAGCCCTTGAGCAAGCCCCTGGATACCATCGACTTATTTGGGGGCGTGACGCTGCTCGGCAGCGGGCAGGTGTGCTTGGTGCTTGACGTGCCCGCCCTAACTCGCTTGTTTGTTGCCCGCCGGGCTTAATTTCTCGTACTGCCTCATTCAGCCCTCATCTCTTTTGCCCGCCGCCCTCGTTGCCCTAGTTAGCGCTATTATGAACTTATCAATGACTGAGCTGGAACGCGACATCATCCGCGAAATTCTGAACATCGGGTTGGCGCGGGCCGCCGATTCATTCGCCATCGTCGCACAGGAAAGGGTGTTGCTCGAAGTGCCCAGCCTGGACTTGCTGATGACCGATGACATCCTGCTGAGGGTGCAGGAATACCGTGCCCACCACGTGGTGATTCAGTCCGATATCCGGGGCGATTTCACGGGCACAACGCTCATGTTTTTCTCCGGCCAGCACGTGCAGCGGCTTTCGCGCGTGTGCCTGCGCATGCAAGTGGCCGATTCGACGCAAGTGAACGAGTTGCAAGAGTCGCTGTTGCTTGAAATCAGCAACATTATCACCGGGGCATTGGTCACGCAGCTGGCCAACATCTTGAAAGCCAATATCTACGGGGCCCCGCCCACGGCTTTCGACGGCAACACGGCGGCCCTGATGGGCCACTTGGTGTCGAGCGAGGCATTGCAGCCGCTGATTTTTTCCGTCATCACCCAGTTTTCCGACAAGAGCAACTCCGTAGAGCTGCCGCTGATGCTGTTTTTCGACCGTGCCACCTTCGAAAAAATCCTCGACATCATCCGCAGCTACGACTTCCTCGGCAACCACTTGGCCGGGGCCTAATGGCGGTGAGCAGTTATCGGTTAACAGTGAGCAGTTATCGGCCTTGGTGTTAACTGATAATTGCTCACTGTTGACTGATAACTGTTAATTGTAATTCTGATGCCTGATTCTGGCTCCGCCGCCCGCGCCCAAAAGATTGCCCGGTTCAACCCGAACGCCCCCGGCGATGCCGATGCGGGCTTGTTTGGCCTGCCCTTCACGCCTGCCGAGGCCCAGGTGGTGGTGGTGCCCGTGCCCTGGGAAGTGACCGTGAGCTACCGTGCCGGCACCGCCCTGGGGCCCGCCGCTGTTCACGAAGCGTCGCTGCAAGTGGACCTCTACGATCCTGATTTGCCCGACGCCTGGCAGTTGGGCCTGGCGATGGAAGCGGAAGATGCCGAAATCGCTGAGAGTAGCGCCCGCCTGCGCCCCTTGGCGGCCGGCTACATCGGCTGGCTCGAAGCCGGCGAGCCCGCTGCCAGCGCCCAGGCCATGCTGGCTGTGCCGGCCTTGGTCAACGCCGAGGGCGATAAGCTGCGCCAGTGGCTGGCTGCCAAAACGGGGGCCCTGCTCGACGCCGGGCAGGGCGTGGTGGTGCTGGGCGGCGACCACAGCACCCCGCTGGGCTACCTCGACGCGCTGGCCGCCCGCCACGACGAGTTTGCCATCCTGCAAATTGACGCGCATTGCGACCTGCGGCCCGCTTACGAAGGTTTCACGTACTCGCACGCCAGCATCATGCACAACGCCCTGGAACTGCCACAGGTGAAGAAGCTCGTTCAGGTGGGCATTCGCGACTGGTGCCAGCAGGAAGCCGACTTTATCGAGCAGTCCAAGGGCCGGGTGGCGCTGTTCAGCCAGCGGTTCCTGAGTGAGGAGCGGTTTGCTAAGAAGTCCTGGAAAAAAGTGTGCGGCAAAATAATTGCCCAACTGCCGCCCAAAGTGTACCTCAGCTTCGACATCGATGGGCTCGACCCTAAGCTGTGCCCCGGCACCGGCACGCCCGTGCCCGGCGGCCTGGAATTCGAAGAAGCTACCTTCCTCATCCGCAGCATCGTGCGGGCCGGCATCACCATCATCGGCTGCGACCTCAACGAGGTGGCCCCCGGCGACACCGAGTGGAACGGCATCGTGGGGGCCCGGCTACTCTACCAAATGGCCAACTGGATGGCCGTATCGCAGGGCCGCCTGGCCGCCCGAAAACACGAATAGCACGGCCCCCGTAGAAGCCCGGTCATTCTCTCAGTCAAACACCGCGTTATTCATATGCTCAGCTTCATTCTCAAGTTTTTGCTCACCGCCGTGCTCGTTTACGGTTTGAGCCGCGTCCTGCCGGGGGTGGCCCTGGGCGGCGTCGGCTCCGCCGCCGTGCTCGTCATTGTGCTGGGCGTTCTCAACGCCATTGTCAAGCCCATCCTAAGCTTTCTGAGCCTGCCCATCACCATCCTCACCCTGGGTTTGTTCGCGCTGGTTATCAACGTTATCATCATCAAGCTGGCCGATTATCTGATGACCAGCTTCGACGTCCACGGCTTTCTCAATGCGCTGCTGTTCAGCCTGGGCATTGCCGTGGTGAACGTTGTCGTGGACGCCGTGCTGGATTAAGCTTACCTACTCAACGCCGAACCGAAAGGGCCCCCACCGCCAGCTACCGTTGGCGGTGGGGGCCCTTTCGGCGTCAAATCCGCTTTTAAGCGGTCGTGCGCCGCCAGCGCCGGGCGGACCACCAGCCGATGAGGCCCAGGCCGAGCAGCGGCCAGATGCTCACCGCGCCGATGAGCAAGCCCGTGGTCAGCTCCCAGCCGCCGTACAGGGCCCCCACCAGCCGGCTGCCCAGCGACACCACCGGCGCGTCGGGCGTGGCGATGGGCAGCAGCTGGTAGCAGGTGAGGGTGATGGTGGAGTAGCCCACTTCGTCGTCGAGGGTTTTCAGGCGGCTCTCGGTGCTCTCAATTTCTTCGCGCACGCTGCCCATCTTTTCTTCAATCTCCAGCATGTCGCTCACCTTTTTGGCCTGGCCGAGCAGGGCCAGGTAGCGCTGCTCCACGGCCCGCTTGGCGCGCAGGCGCGCCGCCACGTCGGCGTGCTCGGCCGTTACATCGTCGGCGGTCAGCTTTTTTTCTTCCACGGTGCCCAGCTGCGCCAGGGCCCCCAAGAGGCTCCCGAACCCGCTGGGCCGCACCCGGATGGTGGTTTCCTGCCGCCACTGGCCGTCGGCGCGGGTTTCGGTGGCGGCGCTGGCGTAGCCCCCACTGCGGCGCACCAGGCTGTCGAGGCGGGCGCTGGCCCGGGGCAGGCTGGCCACTTTCAGCCGCAGCGCGGCGTGGTAGATGAGCAGGCGCGGGGCGGCCGCCGGCTTGCGCGGGGCCCCCTGGGCGGGGGTGGAGATGCTTTCCTCCTGGTCTTCGTTTTTGGTTTGCGCAGGCTGCGGAGCGTTCATCGATGCCTGGGCCCTGGCTAAGCTGTATTCCGGCTTGCGTTCCTGGCTGCACCCGCACAACAGCGCGGCCAGCCCAAGGGCAACCCCCAAGGTGTTTTTTATGATTGTTCAGCAATAAAGTGAAACCGGAAACGGAGAGGCTGCGCAGCCAGGCTTTTATGCCAACGAACCATCAGAAGTAATCCGCTTGGTTGCATAAAAAAAACTTCCGGCGGGGGGCCGGAAGTTTTCGTTTTGCTGAACCAGACCGACTAAACCCGCCGGATGTCGGCCCCTAACGCGTTGAGGCGCTGGTCGATGAACTGGTAGCCGCGGTCAATCTGCTCCACGTTGAGGATGGTGCTGCTGCCCTCCGCGCTGAGCGCGGCGATGAGCAGGGCCACCCCGGCCCGGATGTCGGGCGAGGTCATCGTGATGCCGCGCAGGCGTGCGCGTTGGTCGAGGCCGATAACAGTGGCCCGGTGCGGGTCGCAAAGGATAATCTGGGCCCCCATGTCGATGAGCTTGTCGACGAAAAAGAGGCGGCTCTCGAACATTTTCTGGTGGATGAGCACCGTTCCCTTGGCCTGGCAGGCCACCACCAGCACGATGCTGAGCAAGTCGGGCGTGAAGCCCGGCCACGTGTGGTCGCTCACCGTGAGGATGGAGCCGTCGAGGTATGTGTCGATTTCGTAGTGTGCCTGGGCCGGAATGTAAATGTCGTCGCCCCGAAACTCAATCCGGATGCCCAGCTTGCGGAACGTGTCGGGAATCAGCCCCAGCTCAGGAATCTGGCAGTCTTTGATGGTGATTTCGGAGCCCGTCATGGCCGCGAGGCCGATGAAGGAGCCGATTTCAATCATGTCGGGCAGCATCCGGTGGTCGGTGCCACCCAGGCTGTCCACGCCTTCAATGGTGAGCAGGTTGGAGCCAATGCCTTGGATACGAGCGCCCATGCGCACCAGCATGCGGCACAGCTGCTGCAAGTACGGCTCGCAGGCGGCGTTGTAGATGGTGGTGGTGCCTTCGGCCAACACGGCGGCCATTACAATGTTGGCCGTGCCGGTCACCGAAGCTTCGTCGAGCAGCATGTGGGTGCCCTTCAGCTTGCCGTCGGCCTGAACGCGGTAAAAATCGGGCCCCTCCAGTGTGAGCTTGCCGCCGAGCTTTTCGAGTCCCAAAAAGTGCGTGTCCATCGGCCGTCGGCCGATTTTATCGCCGCCCGGCTTGGGCAGTTGGCAGCGACCGTAGCGGGCCAGCATGGGCCCCAGAATCATTACGGAGCCGCGCAGGGCCCCGGCTTGCTTCACAAATTCGGGCGAGTCCAGGTACTCCAGGTGCACGTCTTCGGCCTGGAAGCGGTAGGTATCGGTGGACAACTTACCCACCTTCACGCCCATGTCGCGCAGGAGCTCGATGAGCTTGTTGACGTCGCGGATGTCGGGGATGTTACTGACGGTCACGGGCTCGCTGGTGAGCAGCACCGCGCACAGAATTTGCAGGGCTTCGTTTTTGGCCCCCTGCGGGGTTATCTCGCCGCGCAGCGGTTGGCCGCCGCGCACTTCAAATGCAGCCATTCTTTTTTTAGTTGTTGGCTAATAGCTGATGGCTGTTAGCTTTTGGAAAAATTAAAATAAAACGCCCATTGGGGCCTAGCAAAAAGCTAACAGCCGTCAGCTATTAGCCAACAGCTAAAAAAAGCTATTGTGGCGGTTGCTGAGGCTCCTGGCGGCCTTTTTTGCCACCTTTTTTGTTGCGCTTCTGGCCGTTGCCAAAGCTATTGCCCGCGGGTGGGCCGGGGCGGCGGGGCTGGTTGGGCTGCGACGCGGCGTAAGCCGGGCGGTTGCCGGCTGCCGGGGCGCTGTTGCCGGGGGCCACGCCGGGGCCCATCTCGAATAGGTTTTCCTGGTCCACCAGCGCCGGGTCCAGCTTCAACTGGCCGTTCGACAGCTCACTCAGGTGCCGGATAATAGTGGCGTCCTTGGCGTTTTCCTTGTTGTGCTGGCGAAACAAAAACTTCATCGTGCGCCCAATCTGGATGGCCGCCTGCTCACGCTCGGCGGGGTTCTCCAACGTCAACGCCTTGGCGATGAGGGCCTCAATGCCGCGGCCGTAGGCGCGCAGGCGCGGGGGCTGGCGCGGGTAGGGCACGGGCTTGGGGCGCGTCACGCGCAGGCTCACGGGACGCAGGGGCACGGGCGGAGCCAGTTCTACTTCCTCGCCGAGCAGGGCCGAAAGATGGCTCCAGAGGCGCACCTGGATGTCGGGCTGGTCGCGCAGGGTCGGCTTTAGGCGCAGGATGAGCTGCACAATTTGGGCGGCGCGGCGGGTGCGATCGGTCACGTCTTCCACCTGGCGCAGGCCCTGGATGAGCTGGTAAGTGCTTTGCCCGTACTCGCGCACCAGCAGCTGCAAGTGGAAAGGCAAGGATTGAAATTCGTTCATAAAATACAGAATAATAGCTGATTGAGGATAGTAGTGAAACCATGCATTGGCCCAGCCGATCTAAAGGTAAGCGCCCGGGCCGGGTACAGCGGAGCGGCGCTCCGTCCCGGGGCCTGGCAAAAACGGAGCACCGCCCGTTTTAAAGCACTATCGGAAATTCGGTTACAAGTGGATGCGCAGCTTGGCGAAACTTAGCAGCAGCACTTTTTCTCCTACTTCCTCGAAGTCGATGGTGGCCTTGGCTCCGTTGGGCTCCTTTTCGAGCAGGCGCACGGTACCAAAGCCGAACTTGGGATGTTCCACGCGCTGGCCCGCTACCAGGTTTTTGGTGTCAGAAGGAGCGAAGTCGGGCGGAGACACGTACTTGGTAGCCAAAGTTTTACGCGGGGCTGCCGGTACCAGGTTTGAGCGGCGCTCGAACACGTGCTGGAACGGCTGCTCGCCCGCGCCGGGGCCCCCGCCGGCCGCGAACTTGAAGTGAACGTAAGCCGGGTCGATTTCATCCAGAAACCGGCTTTTTTCGGCGCTGCGCAGGTTGCCCCACTGGTAGCGCGAGGTGGCGTAGCTCAGCGTTAGCTTCTTCTCGGCGCGGGTAATGGCCACGTAGAACAGCCGCCGCTCTTCCTCCAAATCGGCCCGCGAGGTAATCATCATCTGGCTCGGAAACAGGTTTTCCTCCATGCCCACGATGAACACGTTGCGGAATTCCAGGCCCTTGGCCGAGTGAATGGTCATCAGCGTCACGGCCTCGCCGTCCTGCGCAGCGTCCTTCAAGTCGGAGTCCGTCACCAGGGCAATGTCCTGCAGGAAGGCCCCCAGCGACTTGTCCTCGCGCTCGGGATCATCCACGTATTCCTTAATGCCGTTGAGCAGCTCCTGGATGTTCTCGTAGCGCGACAGGCCCTCGATGCTCTTATCGGAGTACAACTCCTCCACCATGCCCGAGTTCTTGGCGATGAACTTGGCGGCTTCAAACGCATCCTCGCGGGCCGCCAGGGCCGTGTAGGCCTTGATGTTTTCGGCAAACGTGACGACCGGGTTGGCGATGCGGGCGGGCACGAACTGGTCGGCGTTGGCCACCACTTCCCAGAGGCTGTGGTTGGCCGCGTCGGCGGTGGCAATGAGCTTGCTCACCGTCGTATCGCCGATGCCGCGCTTGGGGTAGTTTATGACGCGGCGCAGGGCCTGCTCGTCGTTCTGGTTCACCGTCAGGCGCAGGTAGGCCACCAAGTCCTTGATTTCCTTGCGCTGGTAGAACGAGAGGCCCCCCACGATTTTGTAGCGGATGTTGAGCTTGCGCAGGGCCTCTTCCATGGCTCGGCTCTGGGCGTTGGTGCGGTAGAGGATGGCGAAGTTGTCGTACGACAAGTGCCCGTTCATCTTGTCCTCGAAGATGCTGGTGGCCACTAGCTTGCCTTCTTCGTTGTCGGACGCCGCCTTAATGACTTCAATCAGCGTGCCTTCCTCGTTCTCCGAGAACACGTCCTTGCGCAGCTGCGCTTGATTGTTCTTGATGACCGAGTTGGCTGCCTTCACGATGTTTTTGGTGGAGCGGTAGTTCTGCTCCAGCTTGAACACTTGCAGCTCCGGGTAGTCCTTCTCGAAGTTGAGGATATTGGTAATATCAGCCCCGCGGAAGGCGTAAATACTTTGCGCGTCGTCGCCCACCACGCAGATGTTCCGCTCCTTAGCCGCCAGCTTGCGCGTGATGAGGTACTGCGAGTAGTTCGTGTCCTGGTATTCGTCCACCATCACGAACCGGAACATGTTCTGGTACTTGTTCAGCACGTCGGCGTGCTCGCGGAACAGCACGTTGGTGTTGAATAGCAAGTCATCAAAATCCATCGCGCCGGCCTTAAAGCAGCGCTGCTGGTACTGCTGGTAGAGCACCCCAATTTTGGGCCGCAAAGCCGCCTCGTCGTCAGCCTTGATGGCGGCATCGCTCAGGTACTGGTTCACCGAAATCAGCTTGTTCTTGGCCTGCGAGATGCGGCCCAGCACCAGACCCGGCTTATACAGCTTGTCGTCCAGTTCCAACTCCTTGACAATCTGGCCGATGAGCGTCTTCGAGTCCTGCGTGTCGTAGATGGTGAAGCTGCGTGGGTAGCCAATCTTGTCGGCCTCCGAGCGCAGAATTTTGGCGAACACCGAGTGGAAAGTGCCCATCCACAGGCTGCGGGCGTTGGGGCCCACCACCTTTTCCACGCGGGCCCGCATTTCCTTGGCGGCCTTGTTGGTGAAGGTGAGGGCCAGGATGTTGAATGGGCTCACGCCTTGTTCCAGCAGGTGGGCGATGCGGTAAGTGAGCACCCGGGTTTTGCCCGAGCCGGCTCCGGCGATAATCATGCAGGGGCCTTCGGTTTGCATCACCGCGCCGGCCTGGGAAGGGTTGAGCAGGGAAAGATAATCTAATGCCATCGGGAGAGAGCCGCCGATTTGGCGGCATCTACAAAGGTAGCCCCAGGGCCCGGGGGCCGCAACCCGCCCGCGTTGGACTGCTAATGTCTTCGGTTACTTTCGTCTGCTTTAGCAACCAACCTAACTGCGCTTATGGTTTCCCGGTCAACGGTTTGGGCGAATTTGCGGACCCGTGGGTTTCTCACTGTCGCACTTTTCTACTTGCTTGGCTTGGGCGGCACCGTAGCACTGGCGCAGTTCATGCCCGTGGCGACTATTTGCAACCCCGGCTTAGCGTTTATAACGGGGCTTTTCTCGCTAATAATTGGCGCGTCGCTGGCTGTTGTCACTTTGCTAATGTTTCTGATGGGTCGGCGAGGCGATTTCATCAAAAGCAGTCTGCTGGCGCACTTGCTGGTGTTCGGCGGTGTTTTCTTGCTGCTCGTAGGACTGAATTTCTATTCATAAGAACTAGAAGAGTGGTACTTTTGCTCTTTGCTTGTTATATCCTTATGATAATTATTCAACAAACCGTTATTTCCGACGATATCGCCGACAATTTTTTCGTCTGCAACCTCGACGCCTGCAAGGGGGCCTGCTGCGTGGAAGGCGACCTGGGGGCCCCCCTGGAAGAAGCCGAACTAAAAATTCTGGAAGCCGAGTACGACAACATCAAGCCCTTTCTCACCGAAGCCGGCCGCCAAGCCATTGCCGAGCAGGGCCTTTACATTAAGGATTGGGAGGACGACTACAGCACCACCACCATCGGCGACCGGGAGTGCGCCTACGCCCTCTACGACGGCAAAGGCATCCTCAAGTGCGGCATTGAAGAAGCGTACTTGGCTGGAGCTACTTCGTTCAAAAAGCCCATCAGCTGCCACCTCTACCCGATTCGCATCACCAAGTACGAAGACTTCGAGGCCCTGAACTACGACCGTTGGAGCATCTGCTCGCCGGCCTGCGCCTTCGGGGCCAACCTGGGTGTGCGCGTGTACCAGTTTCTCAAGGAGCCGCTCATCCGTAAGTACGGCGAGGCGTGGTACAACGAACTGGACAGGGAAGTTGAGGATCAACTAAACGCTAAATAAACGCCTGCCATCCCGAGCACGGCGGGTAGTAAAGACAGGCTGCAAAGATAGGTTGCGTTGCCGGAGCAGCTTGAACATAACGGATACTTGCCGGTTACTGGCCTCTCTGAAATTCATAACTAATTCACACAAGTACCGTTAAAGCTTGCGGAATATTTGCAAGTCGAGCCGTTAACAGCCATCGGTATGTACCGCGGTTAAAAGTTGTTTGATATCTAACGGTATACCATCTTACCTTCCCGCTGCTTTGCTTAACATGTCGTCCTACGAGTCATTTGCTGCCTTTGCTGATGCCCTGGCGCGCACCTCGGGCGCATCTCGGTCCTACATCCGGCAGCGGTTCAAGGAATGCAGCTTGGACCTGACGGCGGAGATGATGCAAGTGTTGCGCTATTTGTGGACCAACGACTGCGTGAATCAGCAGGAAATTGCTAACGCCGTGAACCGCGACAAGGCCAGCCTGACGTCCATGCTCGACAACCTGGTGCAGCGCGAGTTGGTAGAGCGCTGCGAAGACAGCCAAGACCGCCGCAACAAACGCATCGTGCTCACTGCCAAAGGCAGGGCCCTGGAGCAGCAAATTGTGCCCTTAATCCAGGAAATGTACACCGCTGCGGGCCAGGCGCTGTCCGATCAACAACTGCGCGAGAGCACCGCGGTGCTGGCGCAGATCACCAAAAACCTCTACCGAACCGGAACCTGACCGCTGCATTGGCCCAACTTAGGCGCGCCGGGAACGGGCGCAGGGCCCCTGGATTTCCTTTAAACTTGTTGCTGCGAAGAGGCCCACTTGCAGCAAGTCAACTAAAAAGCCTCGAACACCAAAACCAGATGAAAGAACAAAAAGGGCAGGTTGCCCCAGCAGAAGGCAAACTAGGCATCTTGCTGCCCGGAATGGGGGCCGTAGCCACAACCTTTATCGCCGGGGTGCTGGCCGTGCGCAAGGGCGGGGCCCAGCCCATCGGCTCGCTTACCCAGATGGGCAACATTCGCATCGGCGGGCCAACGGCCAATAACTACCCCAAAATCAAGAACTTCGCGTCGCTGGCCGATCTCAACGATATTGAGTTCGGCGGGTGGGACGTTTACGAAGACAACGTGTACCAGGCGGCGGTGAAAGCCAACGTACTGGACGCCGCGCTTTTGCAAACGGTGCGGCCGGAGCTGGAAGCAATGGTGCCCATGAAGGCGGCCTTTGACAAGCATTACGTAAAAAACCTGGACGGCACCCACGTCAAAACTTACACCACCAAGTACGATCTGGCCGAGCAGGTCATCGACGACATCCGCACTTTCAAGGCCACGCGCGGTTGCAGCCGCCTGGTGATGGTGTGGTGCGGCTCGACGGAAATCTACCACGAAATGTCCGAGGTGCACCGCACCCTCGATTACTTTGAGGAAGGGCTGCGCAACAACGCTCCCAACATCGCGCCCAGCATGATTTACGCGTACGCCGCCTTGAAGGAAGGCGTGCCGTTCGTGAACGGGGCCCCCAACCTGACCGTCGACGTGCCGGCCCTGCTGGAGCTGGCCCAAACAACCCGCACGCCGGTGGCCGGCAAGGACTTCAAAACGGGGCAAACCCTGATGAAGACCATTGTGGCTCCGGGGCTCAGCGCCCGTTCTTTGGGCGTAAGGGGCTGGTTTTCAACCAATATACTTGGCAACCGGGACGGGTTAGTGCTCGACGACCCCGATAATTTCCGCACCAAAGAGGTGTCGAAGCTCAGCGTGCTGGAGGATATTTTCCATCCGGAAGTGAACCCGGAGCTGTACGGCGACATGTACCACAAGGTGCGCATCAACTATTACCCGCCGGCCGGCGACAATAAAGAAAGCTGGGACAACATCGACATTTTCGGTTGGCTGGGCTACCCGATGCAGATCAAAATCGACTTCCTCTGCCGCGATTCCATCTTGGCGGCTCCGCTGGTGCTGGACCTGGCCTTGTTCATGGACCTGGCCAAGCGGGCTGGCATGAGCGGTGTGCAGGAGTGGCTGTCGTTCTACCTCAAATCGCCGCAAACCGCGTCCGACCTGCGGCCCGAGCACGACATTTTCAAGCAATTAGTGACGCTGCACAACACCCTGCGCCACCTGATGGGGGCCGAGCCGGTGGCCGACCCTGGGCTGGACGAATACCAGGAGGCAGCCCAGGTATCGTAAAAAAAATAGCCGCGCCACGTGTTTAAAATAATTGCCACCGGGTTAGGCATTGGGTACCTGAAAGGGGGCGGTACGGTGGCTGCCGCCGCGTGCTGCCTGGGCTTGTACCTAGCCCATTCCCGGGGCGTTGCGCTGCTCCCTTGGCCCGCGGGCCTGCTCACGGCGGGCCTGCTGGCCCTGGGGGCCCTGGCGGCCCAGCGGGTCGAGCCTATCTGGGGCGAGGACAGCTACCGGGTCGTGATTGACGAGGTGGCCGGCATGTGGATCAGCATGCTCTTTGTGCCGATTACGTGGTCCAGCTTACTGACAGGATTGCTATTGTTTAGGTTTTTTGATATTGTCAAGCCGTTGTATATTAGAAGAATGGAGAAGCTGCCGGGTGGTCTGGGCGTGATGATGGACGATGTGCTGGCCGGCATCTACACCAACGCGCTGCTGCAAGTCGGCTTAAAACTCAATCTTTTTTAAGTGCGCTACCCTCGGCTTGTCCAGGCGCAAGCAGCCTCCCTGGCCGGCACTGCCGTCGATTTTCTGGTCACCATCGCTTGCGTGGAAGGCCTGCATTGCTGGTACTTGCTGGCCACGGCGCTGGGCAACGCTGCCGGCGGGATTACCAACTTCTACCTGGGCCGGTACCTGGTTTTCAACGTTACCCAGCAAAGTGCCCAGGCGCAGGGAGGTCGATATTTTCTGGTGTGGCTGGGCAGCATGGTTTTGAACGCGGCAGGCGTCTACCTGTTTACTCAGGTGCTGCATATTAATTACGTATACAGTAAAATAATAGTCTCTGCGTCGGTAGGCATTGGGTTCAACTACTTTCTGCAAGTGCATTTCGTATTTAAAAAGCTATGAAACGTCCGCATACCAAGCAGCGCTGCTCCGCTGGGGCATACTTGCTTTTGATGCTGCTGGTGCTGCCGGTAGTTGCCTTCGCCCAAGCTACCACGATAACAGGCGTCGTAATGGACGCCAAAACGAAGGAAAAGCTTCCTTTCGTGGGCGTATCCGTTCCCCAAACCACCGTTGGCACCCTTACCGACGAGGAAGGCCGCTACAAGTTGGAGGTACCTGCTCCGTACACGACCGTTGTTTTTACTTATTTGGGGTACCGCACCGTCACGAAAACGATTCTTGCTGGCCAGCCGCAGGCCCTCAACGTGCCGATGGCGGCCAGCTCTGCCCTCTTGAATGAAGTGGTGGTCAAGAGCACTAAGCTGCCCCGTTACAAAAACAAGGAGAACCCGGCCGTCGCGCTTATCCGCAAGGTCATTGAGAATAAAGAGCAGAACCGACCGGAAAGCTACAATTACGTGGAGTATGAGAAATATGAGAAGATGGCCTTCTCTTTCAGTAATTTATCCGAGAAATTTAAAAACAGAAAGATTTTTCGCAATTACCAGTTTCTGTTCAGGAAGCAGGATTCGACGGCGGCAGGCGGGGTGAACATCCTGCCGGTTTATTTGGAGGAAAAGCTTTCCAAAGAGTACTACCGCAAAAGTCCGGAAAAGCGAAAGTCCATATCGTTGGGCAATAAGCAAGTACAGTTCGATAAGCAATTTATTGATAACGAAGGCCTGAGCACCTATTTCAATAGGATGTACGAGGACATTGATATCTACGCTAACAACGTTTCCATCCTGGGCAACCAGCTTCTGAGCCCTATCTCTAATAATGCCCCTACGTTTTATCAATACTACATCACCGACACCCTTAAGCAGCACACGCCGCAGCTAATTGAGCTGAGCTTTGTGCCTCGCAACAAAGGCGATATGCTGTTCAAGGGGAAGCTGTACGTTACCCTTGACGACAATTTCGCCGTTCAGCAAGCGGATCTCTCGGTTGACAAGCGCATTAACCTCAACTTTATCAAAAGTCTGGACAGCCGCTTAGAGTTTGCCGAAAACCCGGATAAGCGGTACCATTTGAGTAAAAGTACGCTGGCCATTGATTTCGGCGTTTCCCAAAACAAAGGCTCTGGGTTTTACGGAGTGCGCACGGTGTCTTACCGTAACTACCAGGTTAACAAGCCTGAGCCGGCCAATTTGTATGAGGGCCCCGGGCAGGTAGTGGCCGACAGCACGGCCAGTAAGAACACCGCTTTCTGGCAACAAAACCGGCCGGACAGCCTCAGCCAAATTGAGAAAGCCATTTACAAGAACGTTGATACCCTTCAGACGATCAAGTCTTTTCAACGAACATTAAAGGTTTTTACGCTTGTGTTGTCCGGCTATTGGGGCTTCGATTGGTTTGAGGTAGGACCGTCCAACACGTTTTATAGCTTTAACCCGGTGGAGGGTTTCCGGCTGCGGGCGGGGGGGAGGACCACCCCGGAGATGAGCAAACGGATCTATTTCGAAACGTACACGGCTTACGGGTTCAAAGACGAGAAGTGGAAGTATTTCTTCAGCTCCACCTATTCGCTCAACAATAAATCTATTTACACCTTTCCGCAGAATTTCGTCCGCGCCAGTTTCCAGCGCGATACCAAAATTCCGGGGCAGGAATTGGAATTCGTGCAGGAAGACAATTTTCTGTTGTCGTTTAAGCGCGGCATCAACGACAAATGGCTGTACAACGACTTATACCGCCTCGATTACGTGCACGAATTCGAAAACCATTTTTCCTATTCGCTGGGCCTTAAAAAGTGGCAGCAATCGCCGGCCGGTGGGCTTTATTTCAGGAACTTTGAGAACGATCAAACCCAGTCGGTTAAGAATTTGAACACCACAGAGTTGACGCTGGGATTGCGCTTGGCCCCAAAGGAAACATTCTACCAAGGCAAGCTTTACCGCACGCCCATCATCGGGCCCTATCCCGTGATCACGGCCCGGCTTACCACGGGACTCAAAGGTCTTTTTGGCGGAGAATACAATTACGAAAACGTCTCGCTTAACATCACGAAGCGGTTCTATCTCTCACAGTTGGGCCATTCCGACGTTACGCTTGAAGGAGGCTATATTTTCGGGCAAGTTCCGTTCCCGCTGCTAACCATTCACCGCGCCAACCAGACGTATTCTTACCAGATTAATTCTTATAACCTGATGAATTTTCTGGAATTTTCAAGCGACCATTACGCCAACCTTTTCGTGGACCACAATTTCAATGGGTTTTTCTTCAATAAAATTCCTTTGGTGAAAAAGCTGAAGCTGCGCGAAGCGGCTTCCATCAAGCTGTTATATGGCGGAATACGAGAGCAAAACAATCCTGCTACCCATCCTTCGCTCTACCAGTTTCTGCAAGATCCTCAGGGCCAGCAAACCACGTTTGCCCTGGGCCGGCAGCCCTACGTCGAGGCCAGCCTGGGCGTGGCCAACATCTTCAAATTGTTCCGGGTCGACATCGTGAAGCGACTCAATTATCTAGACAACCCGAACGTAGCGGAATGGGGAGTGCGAGGAAGATTCAAAGTAGATTTTTAACCGTAACCGGCTAATAACATGAACATAGCGCCACTCCGCGAGGCCCTGCAATTAGGGATTTATAAGGTTATAAATCCGTTCGTTAAGCTACTAATCAGGCTTGGTTTTACGCCCAATGCGGTGACGTTGACCGGCTTGCTACTGAACATCGGGGTAGCCGTCCTTTTCATTGCGGGCGGCGAGGAGGGCAACCGGGGCGATTTGCGCTACGTGGGCTGGGGTGGGGCCCTGATTTTGTTTGCCGGCCTGTTTGACATGCTGGACGGGCAGGTGGCGCGAATTGGCAACATGAAAAGCGAATACGGGGCCCTATACGATTCGGTACTAGATCGTTACAGCGAGTTGTTTACATTTCTAGGCATCTGTTACTATTTGGTGGCGCACCATTACTTCCTCAGCTCGCTGTTCGCCTTTATCGCCCTGATTGGCTCCATGATGGTCAGCTACACGCGGGCCCGAGCCGAAGGGCTTGGCATTGAGTGCAAAGGCGGGTTGATGCAGCGCCCGGAGCGGGTAGTGCTATTGGGCATGAGCGCGCTGGTTTGTGGCCTCAGTTCCGCGTACCTGGGCGGCGATTATAAGCTGTACGTGCCCGGTATTCCCTTCCATGTGTTCGAAACGATGTCCATCTTTACTTTTCCGATTACCGTGCTGGCCGTGATGGCAAACATCACGGCCATTTCTCGGCTGTTGGAAGCAAAAAAGGCGCTGAAAGCTCGTCTGGGGCCTCAACTTGTTTCCTCTGGTAAAAAAATAGCTGCCACCGCGGTGATGCTAGCGGTTGGTATGCTGGGCAATGCGGCCGGGGCGGCCCCGCGGCTAAACACTGATTTTCCGGTACCCACGGGCATTCCCAACCAATTATTTTACTTGCAGCGTGACCCCAACACGAACACGGTAATTTACCAGTTGAACGTAGACAACGGGGGTGGGCTAGACGAGCGCGAGCCGGTTCGGATATTCTGGCTGCGCTACGCCGAGCAAGGCCAGCGTCAGGAACTGAGCTTTATCCAGCGCAAATTTGCTTATGGCATTAAAGCTAAGAAGCTGGCCATTAATAAATACGAGCTAAAATTTGCAGCCTACGACAAAGTTCGTTTCTACCTGATGAAGTCTGGCTCGGACAATGCCTTTCACGTCTACACTACTGTCGCCAACAAACAAATCGTGTTGGAGCGAATCTTTTTGCGCATCGAAGGGGGCACGTTTTGGGTACCTAACGTCAAATACGTTGAATTTAAGGGGTGGAACGCAGCTACCCGCGAGCAGGTAGCGGAGCGGCTGAGTATCTAGTCTTCCCACGCTAGATGCCAGACGGGAGGGAAGTCAATAATAACGTCATGAATCAATTAGCTGAGCCTGACCCAGTGCGGGCATCTAGGAAAGGCGTCTTTCTTGTGCTTGTCATATCGGCCGCGTATTTGCTGTTTTCCTACTTATTGATAGGCTTCCGGCCCGAACAGTTGGTACTAGTGGGGTTGTGCAACGCTTGCTATTTCCTGTCGGAAACAACCCGCCGGTTCATTACAGGGTTTTCCATATTCGTCGTCTTCTGGATTCTTTACGACTACATGAAGGCGTTTCCGAACTACGCGTACCGGGCAGTGGATATTGCGCAATTGTACAACGCGGAAAAAAATTTATTTGGTATTAATTACCAAGCTCATGTGCTGACGCCAAACGAATTTTGGCAGCTGAATGGTAATTCTTTTCTGGACGTGATGTGCGGTGTTTTTTACTTGTGCTGGGTGCCAATTCCCCTGGCGTTTGCTGGATATTTATTCTTCCAAAATAGAAAGTTATTTTTTGAATTTTCCCTGACCTTTTTGTTAGTAAATCTACTCGGGTTTGTGATTTATTACCTGCACCCGGCTGCACCGCCCTGGTATGTGCAACAGCATGGGTTTACGTTCAAGCCCTTGACTATGGGTAGCACGGCGCAATTGGCAAAATTTGATAGTTTTTTTGGCGTAAATATTTTTAAATCTATTTACGCCAAAAACTCTAATATTTTTGCGGCTATGCCTTCGCTGCACTCGGCTTATCCAGCGATTGTACTGTTCTATGCAATGAAAAATAAAGCAGGTATTTTCAACTTGTTTTTCTTTGTCATTATGCTAGGGATTTGGTTTGCTGCGGTTTATACCAGCCATCATTACGTTTTGGACGTGCTGGCGGGCATTTCGGTTGCCCTAACCGGGATTTTTATTGTTCGCTTATTACTTAAAAAAAGCACAGCGTTCAATCGGTTTATTGTGCTTTGTCTGCGGGCTACCGCTCCAAGAGCCAGCGCACAGAATATCTGAATTAAACCCTAGGTTACGCTCAGCTTAAACCGGTACTACGTGCAGCACGTCTTGGCTCCGTTGGCGCACGGTGGTACACAAGGCCGGATTGTCGGCCAGCTTTTGGCCGAAGGAGGGCACCAGCTGGTGGAATTTGGCTTGCCACTCGGGCGTCGCGGCCTGCCCGGGGAAGCAGCGCTGCACCAGATCGAGCATTATGGCCACGGCCGTGCTGGCTCCGGGCGAGGCCCCCAGCAGGGCCGCGATGGAGCCGTCGGCGGAGGTTACGACTTCGGTGCCAAATTCGAGCACACCGCCTTCTTTCTTGTCTTTTTTGATGACCTGCACGCGCTGACCGGCCACGGCTAGCTGCCAGTCGGCGGGGTCGGCTTCGGGGTAATATTCGCGCAGGGCGGCGATGCGCTCGGTGGGCGTTTGGAGCACTTGGCCAATAAGGTAGCGCGTGAGGCCCAGGTTGTGGGCCCCGGCGTAGAGCAGCGGCCGGATGTTGCCCAACTCAATCGAGCGGAACAGATCGGTGTATGAACCCTTCTTCAAGAATTTGGTGCTGAAGCCGGCGTAGGGCCCGAACAGCAGCTCCTGCCGGCCGTTGATCTGGCGGGTGTCGAGGTGGGGCATCGACATAGGGGGCGAGCCCACCGCGGGCTTACCGTACACTTTGGCGTCGTGGCGGGCCACCACTCCCGGGTTCAAGCACTTGAGCCACTGGCCGCTGACGGGAAAACCGCCAAAGCCGCTCGCCTCCGGGATGCCCGACTTTTCGAGCAGCGGCAGCGAGCCGCCGCCGGCCCCGATGAACACGAACCGGGCCCGCACGGTGCGGGTGGCGTCGGTCTTTAAGTCCTTCACCTTCAGGCTCCAGGTGCGGCCGTCTTTGCGCCGCCGGATGTCGGCCACTTCCTGGCCCAGGGTAAACTTCACGCCGGGCAGGCCTTGCAGGTGCGTAAAAAGGGCGCGGGTGAGGGCCCCAAAGTTTACGTCGGTGCCGAGGCCCATGCGGGTGGCGGCCACGGGCTGGGCCGGGTCACGGCCTTCCATCACCAGCGGAATCCAGGCGGCCAGCTGGGCCGGGTCGGTGCTGAATTCCATGCCCTGGAACAAGGGCGAGTGCAGCAGCGCGGCGTGGCGTTTGTGCAGATAGTCCACATTGCCAGGGCCCCACACAAAGCTCATATGCGGAATAGCGTGGATGAAGTCTTCGGGGTCGGGCAAGGTGCCGTTTTCAACCAGCGACGCCCAAAACTGCTTGCTTAGCTCGAACTGCTCAGCGATTTTGTCGGCCTTGGAGATGTCAATGCTGCCGTCGGGGCGCTCGGGGGTGTAGTTCAACTCGCAGAAGGCCGAATGGCCGGTGCCGGCGTTGTTCCAGGCGTCGGAGCTTTCGGCGGCTACTTCGTCGAGGCGCTCGACGATTTCAACGGTGAGGTCGGGCTGGAGCTGCTTGAGCAGCGTGCCCAGCGTGGCGCTCATAATGCCCGCGCCGATGAGTACGACGTCGGTAAGGGGTTTGGCAGAAGAAGGGGCCATGAATGGTCGATTGGCAGTGAGCGGATTGCAGTTATCAGAGAGTAGTTATACCGGCGTGCTAGGTGGCCAAGAGATTGATACGGCCCCCGGCCCCGCGGGGCCGGCGCGCCCGCAAAATTATAACTTCCGTTGTCCGCGCCCGCCCTACCTTTCGCCTCGTTGATAACCGCCAATGCTTATTGCCAACCGACCATTCATGGCCCCTGCCCCCGCCGACCTGCCCCTGCTGCCCCTGTCCACGCTGCCCGACGTTGCCGCCACTGCTCCGCGTGTGCTCGTGGTTTATACCGGCGGCACGGTGGGCATGGCCGTGAACGCCGCCGGCGAGCTGGCCCCGATGGAGCTGGGCCGCCTCGACCGCCAGATGCCCGAGCTGGCCCGCCTGGCCCTGCACCTTTCGCTGCTCAGCCTGCCCGCGCCCATCGACAGCAGCAACGTGGGGCCCGCCGATTGGCTGTTCTGGGCCCGGCTCATCGGGCACCACTACGCTGATTTTGACGGATTTGTGGTGCTGCACGGCACCGACACGATGGCCTACTCGGCGGCGGCGCTGAGCTATTTGCTGGAGCACCTGGGCAAGCCGGTGGTGTTCACCGGGGCCCAGCTGCCGGTGGGGGCCAGCCGCTCCGATGCCCAGCGCAACTTAGTTACGGCCATCGAAATCGCGGCCGCCCGCCACCCGCGCGCCAGCACCGTGCGGGTGCCCGAGGTGGGCGTGTTTTTCAACGACGTGCTGATTCGGGGCACCCGCGCCAAAAAAGTGGAGAGCCAGCAGTTCGCGGCCTTCAAGAGCGAGAACTACCCACCGCTGGCCCGCGCCGGCATTGGGCTGGAGTTCAGCGACAAAAGTATTCGGCTGCTGCCCGCTGCCCGCCTGCGTGTGCACCAGCACCTCGAAACCGGCGTGGCGGTGCTGCGCCTGTTTCCGGGCATTACCGAGGCCGTGGTCGATGCGGTGCTGGGCGTGCCCGGCCTGCGCGGCTGCGTGCTCGAAACCTACGGCTCGGGCAACGCGCCCACCACGGCGTGGTTCCTGGCCAGCCTGCACCGGGCCCGGCAGCGCGGCGTGTGGCTGCTCAACGTGAGCCAGTGCGTGGAGGGCCGCGTGGTGCAGGGCAAGTACGAAACCAGCGCCGCCCTGGCCGCCCTGGGCGTGGTGGGCGGCGACGACATCACCACCGAAGCGGCCGTTACCAAGCTCATGTTCGTGCTCGGCCTGGGGCTGGACGACGCCCGCACCCGCACGCTGCTGGGCCAGGACCTGCGCGGCGAAATCACGCATTGAAGGCGGTTTCGCCAAAACCTATTTGCACCGGGCGGGGTGCGGCCGGGCCCCAAACGCTTGCCGGGCCGGCGCGGGCCCCGTACCTTTGCCTCAGGCTGCTGAAACCCAGAGGGGTGTCCGAGTGGTCGAAGGAGCACGCCTGGAAAGTGTGTATGGGCCAAAAGCTCATCGTGGGTTCGAATCCCATCCCCTCTACTGAAAACCCCATTTCCAGCGTGGAAATGGGGTTTTTGCTGTTTCGGCAGCTTTTTTTCATCGGTTCAACCGGCTGCCAGTGGCCGCTTTTTACACTACTTGGATCCCGTCGCCGCCACGGGCGAATAGCGGTAACTGCCGTCCGCGTTCACCACCTTCACCCGATAAAACACGGTGCCGGGGCGTTGGTCGGCGGCCGCATACGCCCCCGCCCCGGTGGCCGGCACGCTCGTTAAGGCTACGAAGACCACCCCGTCCCCGCTGCGTTCAACCACGAACTGCGCCACGTTCGCCTCCTGGGTCGTGTGCCAGGCTAGTTGCACAGTTGCTCCGGCGCGGGTGGCGGTAAAGCCCGCCAGCACCACGGGCGGAGCGATGCTGGCCACCACCCGCCCGCTGGGCGCAGGCACGGTTAATTTGGTGAGGTAGGTACCGGCGTTGCGCACGGTGCCAGCGTTGCGGGCGGGGCCAAACACGCGCAGGGTGGCCCCGACGTGGTTTTGTACGGTGCCTTGGTTGTCGAGCGCCACCGGGTAGGCCCCGCCTTGGTTGTGGAACGCCGCCCCGGGGGCGAGGCGCAAGCGCTCCGCATTGAACAGGTAGCGGTTGGTGAGCACGGCCCCGGCGGGTAAGGCAACGGTGGTGGTAATCCACTGGCCGTCGTTGTCGATGCGCTGGCCAGTGCCTTCAAACGTAACCTTGCCGGTGTAGACTTGCGTGGCGGGAATGTGCAGCGATTCGCCGGCGCGCAGCGTCACATCGACTTGGCGTTCCAGGTTGCGGCTGCCCACGGTGTAGGTGTAGGTTTGGGCCCGAGCAGCAAGGGCCAGCAGCAGCAGCAGCAAGGTTTTCATAGGGCGTAACAGGCCGGTGGTCAACGATGTATTCGCTAATTTAGCGGGCCAGGGCCGCTAAATTAGTTTCATCACCCAGCGCAGCGGCAGCCACTTCATGGCGCGGGCCATCAGGGCCCAGGGCCAGCCGGGTACAAAGGCTTGCACGGGCTCGCGCTCGATGGCTTTCACCAGAGCCCGGCAGCCGGTTTCGGTGTCCACCATGTAGGGCGTGCTTTTCACTTTGGCGTTGATTTCGGAGCGGATGTAGCCGGGGTACATGATGCTGACCCTGATGGGCGAGTTTAGCAAATCGGCCTGGATGCCTTCGGTGAGGGCGGCCAGGCCAGCCTTGGTGGCGGCGTAGGTGGTTTGGGCCCGCGGCATGCCGCGCATGGCCGACACGGACGAAATGGTCACCAAATGTCCCGCGTTCTGGGCCCGGAAAATTTCCAGCGCGGCCTCGCACTGGGCCAGCGCGGCCACGAAATTGGTTTGGGCCGTTTGCACGTTGGCGTGAAAGTAGCCGGTGCCCAGCGACGCGCCCTTGCCCATGCCGGCGTTCACGATGATGCGGTCGAGGGTGCCCAGGTCGGCTTTAAAAGCCCGAAACACCTCAAACACCTGGGCGTGGTCGTTCACGTCGAGGGCCCTGACGAAGACTTTAATGGCCGGGTAAGCGGTTTCCAGCTCCGTTTTTAAGGCGTCGAGGCGGTCGGTGCGGCGGGCGCAGAGGGCGAGGTGGCGGCCCATGCGGGCGTATTCGCGGGCCATGCCTTCGCCCAGGCCCGAGCTAGCCCCGGTGATGAGAATGTTTTGGCGGACGGTCATAGAAGTGGGGTAAGTAATTGGGGAAGCGTGCGCCGGTACCGCCGAGCTGTGCTTGGCCTGGTGTAGGCTAGCCTGGGGGCCCTAAGGCAAGGCCAAGCACGGCTTGGCGGTACCGGCTAGCCGCCCTGCCGCATCGCGCGGCGGCAGCGCCAGTGCAGGTAGTGCACGAAAATCCAGAAATTCTTGAACGCCGGGTTGCGGGTTTGCTTGTGGTGGTAGCGGTAGTAAATCTGCTGCGCGATGGCGGAAAGCCGGAACAGGCCATACACTTCGTAAAACGCCCAATTCTTGGGCTGGAAGCCGGTTTTCTCGCAGTAATAGGCCACCACTTCTTTCCGGCTGAGCATGCCCGGCAAGTGGGTGGGCTGGCGGCGCGTAGCCTGCGCCAGGAAGTCGTCGTCGGCCTGCACCCAGTAGGCCAGCAGATTGCCCAGGTCCATGAGCGGGTCGCCGAGGGTGGCCAGCTCCCAGTCGAGAATACCCAGGATGCGCGTCGGGTCGTCGGCGTCGAGCACCACGTTATCGAACCGGAAGTCGTTGTGAGTGATGCAAATTCGTTCCTGGCTGGGCTGGTGGGTTTCGAGCCACGCCACAATGCGCCGGCCGCTGGGCACGTTCCAGGTGCGGGCCTGGGCGTAGCGCTTGCTCCAGCCCGAAATCTGGCGCTGGGTGTAGCCGGTGCCGCTGCTCAGGCCCGCCAGGCCGGCCGCCTGGTAATCGACTTGGTGCAGCTCTACGAGGGCGTCGAGTACGTTCAGGCAGAGCTGGCGCACGGTGGCCGGCGGCAGGCTGAGGCCCCGGGGCAGGTTTTTGCGCGGGATGATGCCGGCCACGCGCTCCATTACATAAAAATCGACACCAATTATCGCCGGGTCTTCGCAGTACGCCACCATCTCCGGCACGTAAGGAAAAACTGGTTTCAGGGCCTGCTGCACGCGGTATTCGCGGCCCATGTCGTGGGCCGACTTGGCCTTGGTGCCGGCCGGCGGGCGGCGCAGGACGAGGTCAGCGTTGTCATACTCAAGCCGGTAGGTCCAGTTGGAGGCCCCGCCGGCGTACTGCGTCACGCGCGGGGCCCCCAGCAACTCGGGTCGCTGTTGTTTCAGCCAAGCGTCCACGGCGGCCGCGTCCAGCGCTTCGCCGGGGAGCAGGGGCCCGGCGGTATCGAGGAGGCGGGAGGGAGGGACGGTGTTCACGCGGAGTTATGAATTGTTATTGGTTTGGTGGATGGCGCGGGGCAGAGCCCCGCGCCATTCTCACGGCTTAACATTGCGATACTTTGCCAGTTCCACCCGGGCCACCGTGGCGCGGTGCACTTCGTCGGGGCCGTCGGCCAGGCGCAGCACGCGGGCCACGGTGAAGAGGGCCGTGAGCGGCACGTCGTGCGAGACGCCGGCCCCGCCATAAATTTGAATGGCCGCGTCCACGACCCGTTGCAGCACGTTGGGCGCTATTACTTTGATGGCTGAAATTTCGCTCATAGCGGCTTTTACGCCTTGGGTGTCGATTTTCCAGGCGGCGTACAGCGTGAGCAGGCGGGCCTGGTCAATGGCCATGCGCAGGTCGGCCACGCGCTCCAGGTTGCCGCCCAAGTTGAGGAGCGGCTTGCCGAACGCCGTGCGCGCCAGCCCGCGCCGGATTAGCAGTTCCAGGGCCCGCTCGGCCGCGCCGATGCAGCGCATGCAATGGTGGATGCGGCCCGGCCCCAGGCGGCCCTGGGCAATGGCAAACCCTTCGCCCAGGCCCACCAATAGGTTGCTTTTTGGCACCCGCACGTTCTCAAACCACACCTCGCCGTGGCCGTAAGGCGGGTCGTAGTCGCTGAAAGCCGGCAGCATCCGCTGGATGCGCACGCCCGGTGTGGGCAGCGGCACCAGCACCATGCTGTGGCGGGCGTGGGGCGCGGCGTCGGGGTTGGAGAGGCCCATGAAAATGGCCAAGCGGGCGTCGGGGTGGCCCAGACCGGTGGCCCACCACTTCTTGCCGTTCAGCACCAGCGCGTCGCCGTCTTCGGCGATGGTGGCCTGCATGTTGGTGGCGTCGGACGAGGCCACGTCAGGCTCGGTCATGCAGAAGACGGAGCGGATTTCGCCGGCCAGCAGGGGCCCCAGCCACTCGGCTTTTTGCTTTTCACTGCCGAAGTAGTGCAGCACTTCCATGTTGCCCGTGTCGGGGGCGTTGCAGTTGAACACGGTGGGTGCCAGCAGGCTGCGGCCCGTTTCTTCGGCAATGGGAGCGTATTCGAGGGTGCTGAAGCCGGCCCCGAGCGTAGCGTCGGGCAGGAATAAATTCCAAAGGCCGTGGGCCCGCGCCTTGGTTTTTAATTCCTCCACAAGGGGCAGCACGCGCCAGGCCTGCCAGTCGCCGTTGGGGTTGGCGGCCAGGTTTTCCTGGTGGTAAGCGGCTTCGACGGGCGCGATGTGCTCGGCCATGAACGCTTTCACGCGGGCGAGGTAGTCCTGGGTTTTGGGGCTGGGGGTGAAGTCCATGCGGGTGGGAACGGGGCGGGCCCCTACGAAATCACGCCGCTGTCGATGGTCAGCTGGGTGCCGTTGGTGTAGCTTGAATCGTCCGAAGCCAGGTAGATGAAGGCTTTGGCAACTTCTTCGGCCCGGCCCAGGCGCTTCATGGGACTGGAGGCAATCATCTGCTGGCGCAGCTCGTCGGGCGCGTCCTTAATGAGGGGCGTGTCGATGTAGTAGGGGCAGAGGGCGTTCACGCGCACGTTGCGGCGGGCAAACTCCAGGGCCGCCGTTTTGGTGAGGCCCAGCACACCGTGCTTCGAGGCTACGTAGGCACTCAAGCCCGGTGCCCCCTTCAGCCCGGCCAGCGACGACATATTGACGATCACGCCGCCGCCTTGCTTCACGAACTGCGCCAGCTCGTGCTTCATGCACACGAACACGCCGGTCAGGTTCACGTCGAGGATGCGCCGGAACGATTCTTCGCTGGTTTCCAAAAAGCTGAAGAAGCCTTCGCCGATGCCAGCGTTGTTTAGGGCCACGTCGAGCCGGCCGTATTTTTCCACGATGGCGGCAATGGCTTGCTGCACGTTGGCGGAGTCGGTCACGTCGAGCGGCACGAAAAAACCTTCTGCGCCGGCCGCTTTTATTTCGTCGAGCGTGGCCTGGTAGTCGGAGGTCGGCAGGTCGGCCACGACGACCCGGCCGCCTTCCTGGGCGGCGGCTACGGCGGCGGCGCGGCCCAGGCCCGAGGCCCCGCCGGTAATGAAAACGACTTTGTTTTCGAGTTTTTTCATGGGTGGGAACGGAAATGAGCTGCTGATACGCGGTTGGCGCGGGGCTCTGCCCTGTGCCGGCTATGCGCGGGCCTTGGGCTCGCACTCGTTAAACGTTGCCGCAAGCGTCGGCTTGGGGTGCGGGCCCGAGGCCCGCCGGTAGCCGGCACGGGGCAGAGCCCCGCGCCAACCGCGTGACGGCCGTAATTATTTAAAACCACGCGTCCTGCATCTCTACCGTCACGGCATTGGCCGATTGTAGCCGGCGGGCCAAACTAGGCACTTTCACCAGCTCGTATTCGTAGAAATACTGGGCCGCCATGAGCTTGCCGCGGTAGAAATTCTGGTCGTCGGGGTGGGCGGCGGGCAGGGCCCCCTGGGCCACCGTGGCTTGCCGCAGCCACTGCCAGGCCACCACCACGAGGCCGGCCAGCTCCAGGTAGAGCGTGGCGTCGGCCAAGAACAATTCGTGGTCTTTCGTGGCCACACCCAGCAGGTGGCCCGTTACCTGCTGCAAGGTGCCCACAGCTTTGGTGAGCTGGGCGGCCAGGCCGGCCAGCTCTGGGTGGGCCCCGGCGGCGGCGATGGCCGCCTGCATTTCCGCTAGCAACAGCCCAACGGCCTTGCCGCCGTGCTGCGTGATTTTGCGGCCCAGCAAGTCGAGCCCCTGGATGCCGGTGGTGCCCTCGTGGATGGGGTGGATGCGCGACTCGCGGAAGAACTGCTCCACCGGAAAATCGGTGGTGTAGCCGGCCCCGCCGTGCACTTGGATGGCCGCGCTGGTGCTCAGCACGCCCATTTCGGCGGGGTAGCTTTTGGCGATGGGCATCAGCAAATCGAGCAGCAGCTCGGCGTCTTCCCGCTCGGGGCCGTCGGCCACGCGGGCCAGGTCCATGTAGTAGCTGCAATGCAGGAGCAAGCCCAGGGCCCCTTCCATCGTGGCTTTTTGGAAGAGCAGCATCCGCTTCACATCGGCGTGGCGGATGATGGGCACCTGGGGCTTGGCCACGTCGCGGTCGGCCACGTGGCGGCCCTGGGGGCGGGCGCGGGCGTACTCCAAGGCCGCGTGGTAGGCCGCCGTGCCGATGGCCGCCGCGCTCACGCCCACGGCCAGCCGTGCCTCGTTCATCATCTGAAACATGTAGCCGAGGCCCTTGTTGGGCTCGCCCACGAGGTAGCCGTGGCAGTCGTCGTCGCCGCCCACCATGAGGTGCGCGATGGGGGCCCCCTTGCAACCCAGCTTGTGGTAGATGCCGGCCGTCACCACGTCGTTGCCGATTAAATCGGCCGGGGTTTCGGTGCCCGTGGGCAGGCCTTGGGCCACGCGCTGGCGCGGCACCACGAACAGCGAAATACCTTTCGCGCCCGCCGGGCCCCCTTTTATTTTGGCCAGCATGAGGTGCACCACGTTGTCGCAGGCGTCATGGTCGCCCGACGAGATGTAGATTTTTTGGCCCCGCATTCTATAATAGCCCGCTTCGGTGGGCTCGGCCGAGGTGGTAATGTCGGAGAGCGAGCTGCCCGCGTCGGGCTCGGTGAGGGCCATCGTGCCCTGCCAGTTGCCGGCGTACATCTGCGGGGTGAAGGCGGCGGCCAGCTCAGGCGTGGCGAAGCTGCGCAGCAGGTTGGCGGCCCCCAGCGTGAGAAACGGCGGCACGCTGGCCGAGTAGTTGGTGGCCTGCATCGCAAACACCGCCGCGTTGTACACGGTGCAGGGCAGCTGCTGGCCGCCTTCGTCGTACGGAAACAGGGCCGTAATCCAGCCGTCCTGCCCGAAGCGCTGCACGATGGGCCGCACGCCGGGGTGCAGCCGAATGGTGCCGTCCACGAGTTGCGGCTCCTGGCGGTCCATCTCGGCGAGCAGGGGCCGGAGCAAGGTTTCGGAAAACTGGCCGGCCGTGTCCAGCACCAAATCGAACGAGCCGCGGTCGTGGTCCTGAAAAAACGGGAAGCGCGTCAGGCGCTCTACTTGTATTACTTCGTGGAGCTGAAAGGCGAGGTCGCGGCGCGAATAGGCTTGCTTGGCCATGCGGGAAGTCAGGAGCTAGGTGGGACGGGAATTCGTAAAAGTACCCGCCCGCCCGGCCCTTCCCAATGACCCGGGTTAAAAAATGCAGCCGTAGAAGCGGGTTTGCACCTTCTAAAAGCGCGTTCACACCGGTGGGAAAGGGCTTCTAGGGGGTGGGACAGGACTTCGAAAGGGTGGGAATGAGCTTCGAAGGCAGGGAAACAATCTTCTAAAGGGTGCGAGCCGGCTTCTAAAGGCTGGAAAGGGGCTTCTAAGGAGTAGAGACAGGCTTTGAAAGCCCGAAAAGGTCCTTCGGCAGGCCCGCACTTCAGAACGACCCATTAACTAATTGTTCGACGATTGCAGGCCAGAGGCCTGCCGGTAGCCGGCACGGGGCAGAGCCCCGCGCCAGCCGCGTAGCGGCCCTGCGAAGAAATGCCCCGGGTGCCGGGGGCCCCGGCGCGGCGGTGTTACCCCTGCGTGATGCCGCTTCGCGAGTGCCTAAAACCCGCTACCTTGGCGGTGCGTGTGCTTCTCCCCGCGCCTTTGTGTTTATGGCCCCATCTGCTACGCTCCCGGTTCCCGTTCCCGGCACCGTCGAAAAAGACAACAAGCGCATCACCCGCGGCTGGACCTTTTATGATTGGGCTAATTCGGTGTACCCGCTCGTCATTACCAGCAGCATCTTCCCGATCTACTGGGGCAGCATCACCAAGGAAATCAACCCTACCGACGTGGTGAACTTCCTAGGCTTTCACGTGCCGGGCTCGTCGCTGCTGACGTATGCCATCTCGGCCGCGTTCCTGATTATTGCTCTGGTAAGCCCTTTTCTGACCTCGCTGGCCGACTACTCGGGGCGCAAGAAGCTGTTTCTGCAAATCTTCTGCTACCTCGGGGCCGCCAGTTGCGCGGGGCTGGCGTACTTTGCCAAGGACACGCTCACGCTCAGCACGTTCATCTTCATTGTGGCCACGGTGGGCTTCAGCGGCAGCATTGTTTTTTACAACTCCTACCTGCCCGAAATCAGCTCCGAAGAGAAGTTTGATTCGCTTTCGGCCAGAGGGTTTTCGATGGGCTATATCGGTTCGGTGCTGCTGCTGGTCATCTGCCTGGGTATTATCATGGGGCCGCACATGGCGGGCGGGCCCAAGGGCGTGTCTTTGTTTGGCATGAGCACCGGCACGGCCACGCGGCTCAGCTTTTTGCTCACCGGCCTGTGGTGGGCAGGCTTTGCCCAAATCCCGTTCTTCACCCTACCGCCCGACCAGGGCCGCCCCGCCGATGCGCCCGTCAGTCAGGACGGCTGGCTGCTCAACGGCTTCCGCGAACTGGGCAAGGTTTGGGAGCAGCTCAAGCAACTGCCCAACCTCAAGCGCTTCCTGCTGGCTTATTTCACCTACAACATGGGCGTGCAAACGGTAATGTACGTAGCGACCATCTTCGGCGACAAGGTGTTGCACCTCGATAGCACTTCGCTCATCAGTACCATTCTGCTGCTCCAGATTGTAGGCATCCTGGGGGCTTGGCTGTTCGCCAAGCTTTCGGAGCGCATCGGCAACACGCGGGCGCTTAGCTGGGCGGTGTTCATCTGGATGCTGATTTGCATCTCCGGCTACTACGTGCAGGCGGGCTGGAGCTTCTACGTGCTGGCCGGAATCATCGGCCTTACGATGGGCGCGGTGCAAAGCCTCTCGCGCAGCACCTACTCCAAAATCATCCCCGAAGACACGCCGAATAACGCCGCCTTTTTCAGCTTCTTCGACGTGGTGGAAAAGCTGGGCATCGTCATCGGCACGCTCTCGTTTGGCCTCATCGGCCAAATCACCGGCTCCATGCGCAACAGCATCCTTTCGCTCATCGTGTTTTTCATCGTCGGCCTGGGCTTTCTGCTGACGCTGCGCGGCAAGAAGCTGCGCGACGAGCCCACCGGGGCCCCCGCCACGTTCCCAGGGCCCCCGCCGGCTTCGGCCATCACCAGCACCCCCGCCACCCTATAAAACGCAGTGGCACTGCGTCAATCGCCCACATTATTTACGCCTTGAACGCAGTGCCACTGCGTTCTATTCTTAGACCAATGCACACTTCCTCCCTCCAACACAACATCCTCGACGAGCTGGACCGCGAATTGGCCGTCACGCGCAAAGTGCTTGAGCGCGTGCCCGACGACCAGTTCAGCTACCAGCCCCATCCCAAGTCGATGAAGCTGGGCACTCTGGCCTCGCACATCGTTAATTTGCTGAAATTTAAGCAACTGTTCGTGCAAGCCGACCACCGCGACTTTCTCGACCCCAATGCCCCCAAGCCGCCGCCCGCGCCTACCAGCACCGCCGAGCTGCTGGCCCGCTTCGACCAGTTCAGCGCCGACCTGCGCCAGGCCCTGGCCGAAAGCAGCGACGAAAAGCTAACGAGCAGCTTCCAACTGCGGCGCGGCGAGGAGGTGCTCATGGACCGGCCCAAGGGCGCGGCCCTGCGCATCATGGGCCTCAACCACAGCATCCACCACCGCGGCCAACTCACCGTGTATTTGCGCTTGCTCGATATCCCAGTACCCGCCATGTACGGTGGGTCGGCCGATGAGCCGGCGGTGTACGGGGTGTTTTAAAAATTAAAAATTGAGAATTAAAAATTAAAAATGGGCCGTTCTATAATTACCGTTTGGGTTATAGAACGGCCCATTTTTAATTCTCAATTTTTAATTGAAAACACCTGTTTGCCGCCAATCCAGGTTTGCTGCACTTGCGCGTTGCGCAACTGCTCTTTGGGGGCCGTCAACAAATCGGTTTTCAGCACCACGAAATCGGCCAGCATGCCGGGCTTGATCTGGCCTTTGCGCCGGTCTTCGAAGCCGGCGTGGGCGGCCCAGGTGGTCATGCCGCGCAGGGCCTCGGGTCGGCTCAGGGCGTTTTCCATCTGGAAGCCGTTGGCGGGGAAGTTCCTGGCGTCTTGCCGGGCCACGGCGGCGTGGAAGCCATAAAGCGGGTTGATGTCTTCGATCGGGAAATCGGAGCCCAGGGCCACCTGGCCGTATTGCCGCAGCAAATCCTGGTAGGCGTAGGCGGTTTTGAGGCGCTGGGCCCCCAGCCGCTCGCCGGCCCAGTACATGTCGGACGTGGCGTGGGTGGGCTGCACCGACGGCACGATGTGGTACTGGCCGAACTTCGGCACGTCGGCCCGGCTCACGGTTTGGGCGTGCTCGATGCGCCAGCGCCGGTCTTTCTGGCCGTGCAGCGCCGCCCCGTAAATATCGAGCAGCAGCCGGTTGCTGGAGTCGCCGATGGCGTGGGTGTTCATCTGAAACCGGGTGGCCGCCAACTCCTTTGCCAGGGCCCGGTAGTAGTCCGGGTGTTGCAGCAGGAAACCCGCTTCGGCCGGCCGGTCGGTGTACGGGGCCAGCAGCGCCGCCCCGCGCGAACCCAGGGCCCCGTCGGCGTACACCTTAAACGAACAAATGGTGAGGTTGTCGCTGAAATAGGGCCCCCGGGGCAGGTAATACGCCTTGTTCTCGGGCGTGGGGTTGAGCATGGCGTAGAGGCGCAAATGCAGCCGGCCCGCCCGCTGCATGGCCGCCATCCGGTCGATATCGGCCTTGTTGAGGCCCGCGTCGGCGAGGCTGGTGAGGCCCACGGCCAGGCAGTTTTGCTGGCCTTGCAGCAGGGCCGCTTCGGCCTCGGCGGGCCCCGGCTCGGGGATTTTGACGGCCACGAGCTTCACCGCGTTGTCCACGAGCAGGCCGGTGAGGTGGCCCCGGGCGTCGCGCCCAATCACGCCGCCGCTGATGGGCGTGCGGGCCGTGACGCCGGCCAAGTCCAGGGCCCGCTGGTTGGCCAGCGCGGCGTGCCCGTCGATGCGCGCGATGAGCACCGGCACGTCGGGAAACAGTCGGTCCAGCGTGTCTTTGGTGGGGAACTGCCGGCCGGGCCAGCGGTTTTGGTCCCACCCGCGGCCGGTAATCCAGGCCGCGCCCGGTTGCTGCCGGCGGTGCTGCACCAAGCGGGCCACCGTTTCGGCCCAGGAGGCGGCCCCCACCAAATCGGCCGAGCGCAGGCCCAACGCGTAGCGGTAAAAGTGGCAGTGCGCGTCGTAAAAGCCGGGGTAAACGAACTGTCCGTGCGCGTCCACCGTCTGCGCCGCCTCGTAGCGTCCCAGCAAACCGGCGGAAGTCCCCACGGCCACAAATTTCCCGTCGCGCACGGCAAAGGCCTCCGCTTTGCTAAACGCCGAATCGACGGTATACACCGTGGTGTTGGTCACAAGCAAATCGACGGCTTCGCGGCGCGGCTGGCAGCCGCCCAGGGCCCCCAGCGCCAGCAGCGCTGCGCCCAGATTTCCACCCCAAAACGTAGTAAAATGCGTCATTTACCCCGGTTAATTTAAATCAGCGAAATCACGGTTAATCAGCATAATCGGTGATCTACTCGAATTTCAAATGCTTCACCGACTCGCCCGAATTCTTCAATTCCAGCAAGGATTCGATGCCGATTTTGAGGTGCATCTTCACGAAATTGGCCGTTACTTTTGAGTCCGACTCCGAGGTTTTCACGCCTTCGGGCGTCATCGGGTTGTCGCTCACCAGCAGCAGGGCCCCGTGGGGGATGTCGTTCATGAAGCCCACCACGAAAATGGTGGCCGTTTCCATATCCACGGCCAGGGCCCGCACCCGGCGCAGGTAGTCTTTAAACTCTTGGTCATGCTCCCACACGCGGCGGTTGGTGGTGTACACGGTGCCGGTGTAGTAGTCCAGCTCGTGCTTCTTAATCATCGACGAGACAGCGCGTTGCAGGCGGAAAGAGGGCAGGGCCGGAATCTCCTTGGGCAGGTAGTCGTCGGAGGTGCCGTCGCCGCGAATGGCCGCGATGGGCAGCACCAAATCGCCGAGCCTGGTTTTTTTCAGGCCCCCGCACTTGCCCAGAAACAGCGCCGCCTTGGGTTTGATGGCCGAGAGCAAGTCCATCACCGTGGCCGCCATCGGCGAGCCCATGCCGAAGTTGATGATGGTGATGCCGCCCGCCGTGGCCGTTTGCATGGGTTTGTCGAGGCCCCGCACCTCGCAGCCAAACTGCTCGGCGAACATGTGCACATAATTGCTAAAATTGGTGAGCAGGATGTACTGCCCAAACTCGTTCAGCGGCACGCCCGTGTAGCGCGGCAGCCAGTTGTTGACGATGTCTTCTTTGGTCTTCATGGGGTGGTGCTTGGTTGATGGTATAGGGTGCTTGGCTCGCTTTGATGCCAGGCCCCAGTATTTATCATCCTTGCATACCGGGCGAAAACACCAAGCACCGAGTACCAAGCACCAAGCACTAATTTTGGAGGTGATGCAAGTGTTGGACCTGCCGCCTTTCGAGGCCAAACTTACGCAATCGGCCACAAACCAGCCGCTCATCTGGGACGGGCTGCGGCGCAAGCACGTGGTGCTCACGCCCGAAGAGTGGGTGCGCCAACACGTGGTGCATTACCTGGCCGGCCACCTGGGCTACCCGCGCGGCCTGCTGGCCCTGGAGCGCGGCCTGCGCTACAACCAGCGCCAGAAGCGCACCGATTTGCTGGCCCTGGGCCCCGCCGGGCAGCCGCTGCTGCTGGTCGAGTGCAAGGCTCCGGGCGTGGCCATCGACGCGGCCGTGGCCCGGCAAGCCACCACCTACAATCAAACAGTGGGGGCTCCGCTGCTGCTGCTCACCAACGGGCTGGTGCATTACTGCTGGCGCGTCGATTTTGCGGCCCGCACCAACGAGCGCCTCGACGAAATTCCGGCCTTCGCGGCGGCCGTGGCCTTGGCCGCGCCGTAAAGCAGCGGGTCAACCAAGTACTTTTTCCCATGAAATTTTTCCGCTTCGGCCCGCTGGGGCACGAGCAGCCCGGCGTGCTCACCGCCGACGGCCAGCGCCTCGACGTGTCGGCCTTCGGCCAAGATTATAACGAAGCCTTTTTCGCTGCCGACGGCCCCGCCCGCCTCGCTGCCTGGCTGGGGGCCCACGCCGCGCAGTGCCCCGCCGTGCCGGCCGAAACGCGCCTGGGCAGCTGCGTGGCGCGGCCGTCCAAAATTGTGGGCATCGGCCTCAACTACCGCGACCACGGCGCGGAAACCGGCCTGGGCCTGCCCACCGAGCCAATTTTCTTTCTTAAAGCCACCTCCGCCCTGAGCGGCCCCCACGACGACGTGGTGCTGCCCCGCGGGGCCACCAAGCTCGACTGGGAAGCCGAGCTGGCCTTGGTCATCGGCAAGCGGGCCACTTACGTGGCGGAAAGCGACGCGCTGAATTACGTGGCCGGCTACACCGTCCTCAATGACTACAGCGAGCGGGCGTTTCAGCTGGAGCGCGGCGGGCAGTGGACCAAGGGCAAGAGCGCCGATACTTTCGCGCCCACGGGGCCCTACCTCACGCCGGCCGCCGCCGTGCCCGATCCGCAAAACCTGCGCGTCTGGCTCACGGTGAACGGCGAGGCCCGGCAGGAGGCCAACACCCGCGACATGGTGTTCGGGGTGGCGAAAATCATCAGCTACGTGAGCGAGTTTATGACGCTGCTGCCCGGCGACATCATCTCCACCGGCAGCCCGGCCGGCACCGGCATGGGCCTGCACCCGCCGCAATACCTGCGCGCCGACGACGTAGTAGAGTTGGGCATTGAGGGCCTGGGCACGCAGCGGCAGCGGATTGTTAATTAACAATTAAAAATGAAGAATTAAAAATTTGCGATTAGCCGCGCCGAAATCCCGAATAAAAACGCCTTCCCAGCTAAAGCCAGGAAGGCATTTTTAATTCTTCATTCTTCATTTTTAATTCACACAATAGCCGGTTCCAAAACCTCTTCCACGTCCACCAGGGGCAGGCCCCAGGCGTCGGCCACGCCTTTGTACACCACCTCGCCGTGCACCACGTTCAGGCCGAGGCGCAGGGCGGCGTCCTGGCGGCAGGCGGCCTGCCAGCCCAGGTTGGCCAGCTTCACGGCGTAGGGCAGCGTGGCGTTGGTGAGGGCCAGGGTGGAGGTGTAGGGCACCGCGCCGGGCATGTTGGCCACGCAGTAGTGCACCACGTCGTCAATGATGAAGGTCGGGTTTTCGTGGGTGGTGGGGTGGCAGGTTTCGATGCAGCCGCCCTGGTCCACGGCCACGTCCACGACCACCGTGCCGGGGCGCATGGTTTTCAGCATGTCGCGGGTGATGAGGTGCGGGGCCTTGGCACCCGGAATCAACACCGCGCCCACAATCAGGTCGGTGGTTTTGATGGCTTCGCGGATGTTGTACTCGTTGGAATACTGCGTGACGACGTTCTTGGGCATGAAGTCGTCCAACTCGCGCAAGCGGTTCAGGTTGATGTCCATAATGGTTACCTGGGCCCCGAGGCCGGCGGCCACCTTCGCGGCCTGCGTGCCCACGATGCCCGCGCCGAGCACCAGCACGTGCGCCGGCTTCA
>CAXTBA010000010.1:0-117397 GCA_964242665.1 uncultured Hymenobacter sp. | reverse complement strand
GGGCCGGCCGCGCGGGGGCCACGGCGCGTGGGCGGGGCACCTCCACCACGGGCTCGGCCGGGGGCGCGACCACGGGCGCGGGGGCCGGCTCCGCGGGAGGGCGGGGCACGTTGGCGCGGCGCGTCGCGTCGGTGGGGCGGTAGGTGTTGGCAGCCACTTCTTTTAATTAAAAATTATGAATTAAAAATTAAAAATATTTTGGTTCTCAACTGGTAATGATGTTCAATTGACATTGGAGCCTGGGACATTGGAGCTTGTAGAAAATCAAGGCAATACCGCAGGATTTGAAAGAACGGCTCATTTTTAATTCTTCATTTTTAATTTTTAATTCCTAACTGCAACCCGCAATTTAGCGCTGCGGGCCCGGCTGTTCAGGGCCACTTCCTCGGCCGAGGCTTCTTCCGGCCGGCGGTTGAGGGCAGTGAACGGCTTGGTTTCGTGGCCGAAAAAGTCTTTTTCGACCTCCCCAAAAAACTTTCCTTTGGCAATAAAATTCTTGGCCAGCCGGTCTTCGAGCGAGTGGTAGCTGAGCACCACCAGCCGGCCGCCGGGGCGCAACACCTCAGCGGTTTGCAGCAGCATTTCCTGCAGGGCCTGCATTTCCTGGTTCACTTCGATGCGCAGGGCCTGGAAAACCTGGGCCAAATACTTGTTCTCCTTGCCCCGCGGCATCACGCCTTGAATGGCTTTTTTCAGGTCCTGAATGGTGGCCAGGGGCCGTCCGCGCCGGGCCTGCGCCACGGTAGCGGCCAGGGTGCGGGCGTTGGTAACTTCGCCGTACATGCCGAAGATGCGGTGCAAGTCGGTCTCTTTATAATCGTTGAGCACGTCGGCGGCCGTGGGGCCCACGTCGGCGTCCATGCGCATGTCCAAGGGCCCGTCGAACCGGGTGGAAAAGCCGCGCGCCGGCGTATCGAACTGGTGCGAGCTGACGCCCAAATCGGCCAGCAGGCCGTCCACGGGCAGGGCATCGCGGCGGCGCAGCTCGGCGGCCAGGTCGCGAAAATTGGCCCGCACGAAGGTAAACTGCGGCCGGGCCAGCCGGGCGGCTTCGGCCTCGGCGTCGGCGTCCTGATCGAAGCTGTAGAGGTGGCCGGTGGTGAGGCCGTCGAGGACGCGGGCCGAGTGGCCCCCGCCGCCGAAAGTCACGTCCACGTAGCGGCCCCCGGGCTGCACATCCAGCCCGGCCAGGCACTCAGCCAGCAGCACGGGGCGGTGGTAGGCGGCATCGTTGGGGCGCGGCTCCATCATTAGAACGCCAAAATGGAATCGGTGGCCAAAAACTTCTGGGCCAGCTTGCTAAAGGTCTGCTGGTCTTTGATCAGGAACTCGTCGTAGCGGGCCGGGTCCCAGATTTCGCAACGGTTGCCGAGGCCCACCACGATGGCTTCTTTCTCGATGCCGGCGTAGCGCAGCATGCTGCGCGGCAGCATGAAGCGGTTGATGCTGTCCAGCTCCACCTCCGTCATGCCCCGAAAAAAATTGCGCTGGAACTGCCGGTATTCTTCGTTGAACTCGTCCAGGGCCATCACTTTTTCGTGGATGACGCGCCAGGCAAGCCGCGGGTACAGCACCAGGCAGGGCTCGAAGCCGCGCACGAGCACGAGTTGGCTGCCCGACTCGTCGGGCAGGTTGCCCTTCACCTTGGCCGGGAGCACGAGCCGCCCCTTGGGGTCGAGCTTGCAGTCGTATTCGCCGGAGAGCAGGTGCATGGCAAAGCCAGATAAAAGGGAGGGAAGCAAACAAAAGTACGGGCCGCTTTTCGAATACCAACCACGATTTACCATTATTTACCACAATTTAAAACCTTGTTTTGGGCCTCCTGGGGCCTATTTGAGCTAAGCCAGCGCCGTGTTTGCCAAAATGGCAGCTACGTTCGGAAGTGTTTTTATCCGCTCTGCTCGTGTGCTTTCCCCGCCTGCGCTTGTCTGCACTGCCCATTGTTGGGGTAGCCCTTTTGTTTGGGGCCCCGGCTGCGCTGGCCCAACCCCGCCACCGCGCCACGGCCCCGGTGCCCATCCTGTTCGTGGGCAACAGCTTTTCTCACGGGGCCCGGCTGCCGGTGCTCACCTACAACAGCGCCGCCGTCACCGACGAAAACTACGGCCAGCCCGCCGGCTCGCCCCGCGCCGAGGGCGACGGCCCGGGGCCCTGGGGCGGCATTCCGGCCATCTTCAAAAAGCTGACCGACGAGGCGGGGCTGAACTACGAAGTACATATGGAGGCCATGAGCGGCTGGACCCTCAAATTCCATTACGATTACGCCTTGCCCATCATCGACCAGGCCCGCTGGCAGGCGGTAGTGTTGCAGGAATACAGCACCGGCCCGCTGCCAGCGCGGCGCAACGGCAAGCGCGCCGAGTTTTACGACTACGCCACCCGCCTCGAACAAACCGTGCACCGGGCCAACCCAACGGCCCGGCTGTACCTCTATGAAACCTGGGCCCGGGCCGACCTCACCTACCCGCCCGGCCAGCCGTATTCGGGCTTGCCCATCGACTCGATGGCCGCCGACCTGCACGCCGGCTACTACGGCCTGGCGCGGCAAAACGGCCATTTCGCGGGCGTGGCCCCAGCCGGCGACGCCTGGCCGCGGGCCATCCACGCCGGCGTGGCCGCGTCGAATCCCTATGCTCCGGCCCTTGGCCGGCTCGACCTCTGGACCGACGACCACTACCACCCCAGCCCCTGGGGGGCCTACCTGAACGCCTGCGTGCTGCTGGCCACCATCGCCGGCCACGACCCGCGCCGGCTGGGCCCCCACGAGCAAGCCGCCGCCGCCCTGGGCCTCTCCCCTGCCGACGCCGTAGCACTGCAACGCCTGGCTTATGAGCAAGTGCGGGCCGCGCCAAAGGCCCAGCACCTTCCCGGTTTCCACAAGCTGAAACGCGAGTTGAGACGGGCCCGCGCGGGAGCGCAGCGCTGAGGGTGGCCCCCGCAATCAACGATGGAAATTATGCACGCGGCCGGCCCGGATTTTGCGAATCGCAAGGCTTTCAGGGACGTACCTTTGTGTTGTGAGGCCCCATTCTGTTTTCCACCGTGTCGTCAGCCTGTGGCTGGCCGTGCTGGTGCTCACCGCCTCGGTGGGCCTCACGGTGGACCGGCATACCTGCCGGTTCAGCGGGCGCAGCCAGTCCAGCCTGGCGCTGCTGGGGCCCGCCCCGAGGGGGTGCTACGGGCAGGCCACGCCGCCCCGCATCAAGGACAGCTGCTGTGAGTTCAGCCGCCACCTGCACAAGCTGACGGCCCCCGCCAACGAGCAAGCCTTCAGCAAAGTGCTGGTGCCGGGGCCCCTGCTGGCGGCCTGGCTGCCGGGAGCAACTTGGCCGCGGAAGCCCGTCTTCGCGGCGCTGGTGGGCACGGCCGGGCCGCGCTGGTCTGCGGCCGACGCGTCGCCGCCACCGCTGGGCGGGCGCGCCCTGCTGGCCTGGGTGGGCAAACTGGTAGTTTAAGGTTTTTCGGATAATGCGCCCGCTGGTATAGCGGGCACAGCTGCGCTTTTTCAGCTCAGCCTATTTATTCAAAAATCCTTAACTTACAAACCTATGAAACTTTTGCGCGGGCCCGGCCCGCTGCTCTCCTTTGGCCTGCTGCTGATGCCAGGGGCCCTTGCCTCGGCCCGGGCCCAAACCGCTTCTGGCCCGGCCCGGGGCGAAATCACGGAGCAAACCACTGCCGCACCCTTGCCCGGCGCGGTGCTGCGCTGGCTGGCCGACGCGCCCGCCGCCACCGACAACTTCCCCACTGCTACCGCCGACGCGGCGGGGCATTTCGTGCTGGCCCGCCCGGCCCGCGCCGCGGGCCGCGTGGTGGTGCAGGCCCTGGGCTACCGGCCCGACACCGTGGGCGTGGCCGCTACCGGCAGCCCTTACCTGCGGGTGGGCCTGCGCCCCGGCCTGGAGCTGGGCGAAGTGAAGGTGACGACCCAGGCCCCGGCTTACTCGGCCCTCACGCCCACGAATACCCAGATGATTTCGGGCCGCGACCTCACCAAATCGGCCTGCTGCAACCTGGCCGAGAGCTTCGAAACCAACGCCGCCGTGGAGGTAACCACCTCCGATGCCGTGTCCGGGGCCCGGCAGATTCAGCTGCTGGGCCTCGACGGGGCCTATTCGCTGCTGACCGTGGACAACCAGCCGGCCCTGCGCGGGCTGGCCGCGCCCTACCGCCTCGGCTACCTGGCCGGGCCGTGGATCGACAACATCGAAATCATCAAGGGCACGGGCTCGGTGGTGAACGGCTACGAGGCCATCTCGGGCCAGGTGAACGTGAAGCTGAAAGAGCCCGAGAAAACCGACCAACTCCTGTTCAACGCCTACGGCAACGACCTGGGCAAATTCGACGTCAACCTCAACGCCTCGGCCCGCCTCAACCCCAAGTGGAGCACCGTGCTGCTGCTGCACACCGACCACCTGGGCCAGCGCGTGGACCGCAACGGCGACGGCTTCCTGGACTTGCCCCTCGCTACTCAGTTCAACGCGCTGAACAAGTGGAAGTACATTTCGGGCCACTGCTTCGTAACGGAAATCGGCCTGGGGGCCCTACACGAAACCCGCCAGGGCGGCCAGCTCGGTTTCCGGCCCGGCGCGCCCGACGCCTACCGCCAGGCCTACGGCACCACCCAAACCACCCGCCGGTACACGGCCTTCACCAAAACCTCTTACACGTGGCCCACGCGGCCCTTCCAAAGCCTGGGCTTGCTGATGAACGGCACAAGCCACGATTTCAACTCGACGTACTCGTTTAGCGAGGTGAACGGGCCCCGGCGCTACGACGGTACCCAGCGCACGGGCCAGGCCACGCTGCTGTTCCAGAGCATCATCGGCAGCACCACGCACGGCTACCGGGCGGGGCTGAGCTTTTTGTACGACGACTACCGGGAGTTTTTCAGCAACGGGCAAACTTACGTAACCGAAACGCCGGCCGAAACCTACGTCCGCGAGCACCGCACCCGCCAGGAGCTGGTGCCCGGGGCCTTCGCCGAGTACACGTACCAGGACAGCCGCCACCTCACCGTGGTGGCCGGCCTGCGCGCCGACTGCCACAACCTTTACGGCTGGCAGGTGACGCCCCGCCTGAACGTGAAGTACGATGCCAGCCCAAGCTCCATCTTCCGCCTTTCGGCGGGCCGGGGCTGGCGGGTGGCCAACCCCATCGCCGACAACGCGTCGCTGCTGGCCAGCGCCCGCACGTTCGTCATCGGCCGCGACCTGCGCCCCGAAACGGCCTGGAACATGGGCGGCAGCTTCACGCAGTATTTCACGCTGTGGGGCCGCCAGGCCACGTTTGTGACGGACTATTACGACACCGTGTTCGGCAACCAGGTGGTGGCCGATATGTACACCGCGCCCCAGCTTGTGCTGATTGACAACCTGGGCCCCGGGGGCCGTTCTTTCGCCCGCAGCCTGCAAGCCGAACTCCAAGTCGAGCCCGTGAAGGGGCTACAAGTGAAGGGGGCCTACAAGCACCTCGACGTGCGCATTACCTACGACAACCAACTGCTGCCCAAGCCCCTCACCCCCAGCAACCGCGCCTTCCTGAACCTGGGCTACGCTTCGGAGTTCGACAAGTGGCGGGCCGATTTTACGGTGCAGTGGTTTGGGCAGCGGCCGGTGGCTCACCTCGGCAACGACGCCGGCCACTCGCACGGCTCCGGTCAGGAGGCCGCCGTGTACTACGCCCCGCGCTACGCCGCGCTCAACGCCCAGCTCACCCGCGCCTTCAAGCGCGTGGAAGTGTACGCAGGCGTCGAAAACCTCACCAACTACCGCCAGCCCAACCCCATCGAAAGCGCGGCCTTCCCGTTCGGCCCCAACTTCGACGCCGCCATGGTGTGGGGCCCCGTCTACGGCCGCCTCACCTACGCCGGCCTGCGCTACCGAATTGAGTAAACGGTGCGTGCTAGGCGCCACTAAGTTTAAAAGTTGAGTTTCGCTGAAGTTCTCTAATTTAATGCCTGATTTCTGGCACAGAGTCCGGCTTTTTTCGCACTAATCTTCCCGTTAATTTATTTTCATTTTTATGAAAGCTCGCTCGTTTTTTCTGCTCGCCGCGCTGAGCGCCGCCGGTTATTCCGCCCAGGCCCAGACGGCCCCCGCCATCGCCAAAGCCGCGACCGGCACCGAGACCGTCAAATTTAAAACGTCGGCCGTGTGCGACATGTGCAAGGCCCGCATCGAAAAAAGCATGGCCTACGAGAAAGGCGTGCAAAGCGCCACCCTCGACGTGCCCACTAAAGTGCTAACGGTAAACTACCGCCCCGACAAAACCAACGCCGCTGCCTTGCGTGCCGCCGTGCTCAAAACCGGCTACGACGCCGACGACCAAACCGCCGACGCCCACGCCTACAGCCGCCTGCCCGACTGCTGCAAGAAAACCGCGGCGGCCCACTAACCGCAGATTGTGCAGATTTGATGGATTTCGCAGACTGTAAAATCATCGAACGGCAGAGCGTTCTGGACCGCTTTGGGCCCTGAAGCCAACAAAGCAGGCCACTCGTTGAGTGGCCTGCTTTGTTGTAATAGCCACGGGTTGCAAATCTTATGAAAGCTGCAAAATCCATCAAATCTGCACAATCTGCGATTTAGATCTTTGTCCGCCACAGCCGCCACCAAGGTAGATGAGGTTGGTCGTGGTGCTCGTAATGGTACCCAAAGAAGTAGCAGCTCACAAACGCCCACGCGTGGTGCCGAAGCTGGCTGCGCGATTTGTGCGGGTTGCTGGCTGCGTGTTCGCCCCGGTGGGGCAAGTACGTACCGAAGAAAAAGAGTTGCAATGTGGCCAGCACGGCCGGCACCATCCAAAAGGCAACGACGTTGGCCTGCGGGAAGTACAGCTTCAACACATTGTACGTCAAGGCCATCAGCAGCACCTGCCACCAGGCCACGTAGTTCCAGGCGAAGCGGGCCAGCCAGGGCAGAAAGCCGGGATGGTCGGCAGGGTGAAAATCGGGGTCTTCCTGCGTGCCCACGTGGCGGTGGTGGTCGTGGTGTTTGGGCAGCTGGCGCGGAAACCAGTTGTAGGCAAACAGCACCGTAGCCACCGTGCCCAAGGCGTTGTTCAACCGCTTGTTATGGCTCACCACGCCGTGCATGGCATCGTGCGCCGTGATGAACAGCCCGGTGTACAAGTGCGTCTGAAGCAGCACCAGCAGGTAGGGCCCCGGCGCGTGCCAGTTGGGCCGGTAGCCGGCCAGCAAAAATGCCAGTAACCCGCCCCAAGCCCCGATAATCAGCAGGGCCACAGCCACACCTTTGCCGGCCAGCGGCACGGGGGCCACGCGGCGATGGTGGGCCGGTGAGCCGGTGAGCTGACGAAGGGCAACTAGCGACATATAAATCGTACTCTAAATGGCTGACCTATCCTCTATAGTTATAGTTCCAAAAATCCCGCCATTTCACTGTTTTACAACATACTACCTCACAAACAAACCAGGGCTTGGCGCACTTGTTCCATCAGCCACATGGGCGTGCTGGTGGCCCCGCAAATGCCTACCGACTGCCCCGGCCGGAACCAGGCTTGGTCAATGTCTTCTATATTGGACACGAAATGGGTGTCCGGATTGGTGTCCTTGCATACCTGGTAAAGCACTTTGCCATTGGAGCTTTTGGTGCCCGACACGAACAGCACCTGGTCGAACTGCGCCGCAAACCGCCGCAAATCCTTGTCGCGGTTGCTCACTTGCCGGCAAATGGTGTCGTTGGCGTTGATGCGGTAGCCACGGCCCTCCAACTCGCCCTTGATGCGGTAGAAACTGTCGGTGCTTTTCGTGGTTTGGCTATATAGGGTGAGGTCGGTGGGCAACTCATGGGTCAGCAGCTCGTCGAGGCTTTCGAACACCACTGCCTCGCCGCCGGTTTGGCCCAGCAGGCCCAGCACCTCAGCGTGGCCGTGCTTGCCATAGATAAAAATCCGCTCCCGCTTATCAAAACTGGTCTTGATGCGGTTTTGCAGCTTCAGCACCACCGGGCAGCTGGCATCGATCAGGGTAAGGTTGTTTTTGAGCGCCAGCTGGTAAGTGCTTGGCGGCTCGCCATGGGCCCGGATGAGCACAGCCTCGTCGCGCAGTTCCGCCAGTTGCTCGTGGCTGATGATAGACAAGCCACGCCGCTGCAAACGATGCACCTCTTCGTCGTTGTGGACGATGTCACCCAGGCAATACAGATAGCCTTGCTCGTCAAGCAAGTCCTCAGCCATCTGAATGGCATAAATCACCCCAAAGCAAAAGCCTGAGTTGGGGTCGATGCGTACACTGAGCGACAAAGGCAGCATAATGGCAGGGTAACCAGCAAGGCCCGCGTAAGGTTACAGCTACAGCCTCCCAAAATCCACTTGCCCCCGAAACCCTAAGTTACCTGATTCTCCACCGAGCCGTATTTAATGAAGTCGGCACACCGGATATTCGGATGACAGCGACGCCTTGCATTCTTTTCCAAGCTGCTCACGCCTTGACTTGTATCTTAAAAAAAGGGCCCTCTGCATCAGCAGAGGGCCCTTTTAGTGGGATTGCTAGCCGTTTAGTACTTCACCACGCGGCTGCGCACTTGCTGGCCGCCCACGTTCACCAGGTAAGTACCGACGGGCAGAGCGCTCAGGTCCACCTCGCCGGTGGCGGGCAGGTTAAGCTCTTTCACCACGCGGCCCATCATGTCGCTGATGCGTACGTGGGGGGCGCTACCGGCCTGGTCCTGGGGCAGGCTGATGGTCAGCTTGCCGGCCGTTGGGTTCGGGTAGATGCTCATCGCCGTCACACCATCGCTCTGCACCGACACTACAGGCGAATAAGCCACCGTGCCGTCGAGGTCAATTTGCTTGAGGCGATAGTAGCTCAGGCCCGGCAGCGGCTGGCGGTCGGTGGCGGCGTAATCCGTGCGGGTGCTGGACGTGCCTTTGCCATCCTTGAATAGCACGGCGCTGAATTTTAACCCGTTGGTGCTGCGCTGCACCTCGAAGCCGCGGCTATTTTTCTCGCTGGCCGTGGCCCAGTTCAGGTCCACCTGCTGGCCGTGGCGTTGCGCCGTGAAAGACAGCAGCTCAACCGGCAGCGGCATCTGGGACTGGTTGTTAGGCAAGCGGTAGTTCTCGGCCCCGGCAAAGCCGTCGTTGTTAAACTCAAAAGAGAAAAACTGATAGTACATACCCGGGGTTAAACCCTTCACCGTGAAGCTAGTCGACTGTCCACTGAATACCACGTATGTATTAGTAGAACTCTTACTAGGATCGGAGTTCGAAGGCTCAATAGGCGTACCCGAACCGAACACATAGGAACCGTTATCGGTCTGACCTGGATCAGCATTGAATCTATCTTGCGGGAACAAGTTGTTCGGCAGCTTGGCGTAGCTGGGGGTCGCGATTACTAAACGGCTCGTGCCATAGCTGGTACCTGCGGGCGGATTACTCAGATTGAACGTAACAGTGGCGCTGGTGCCATCCAGTGCTCGCGATACGTAGGCTGTTGACTGCGCAGTGGGTTCTACAGCAATGGCATAACCCGATGCACTGCCGTTACCGTTAGGCAGCGGAACATAGCCGCTACCGGTCAAACCAGTGTTGTGATATTCCATTTGTTGGTTCGCAATGCCTACCCGCGTCGGCGCAAAGCGCACCAGCAAATTTTGGGAGAAATTACCGTTAATATCCGGCACGAAGGTGTTGGATTTCACATAGCTGTTGCCATTGTCGAGCGAATATTCGAACTGAGCTGCGTTACCGTCGGTGGCGAGTGGAAACCGGACGTCTACGTTGCTACCTAGTAAGAAGCCGTCGATACGCACTGGTACTGGGGCCGATTGGGTCCCTTTCACGAGATCCGCAAAAGATCCAATGCCGCGGTTCAGGCGAACCAAGGGCTCACTAATGCCTGTCACCGATACGTCGGTCGACGGAGCCGGCGAACTGGAGTTGTGGATAGTGGCAGTCACCGTTACAGTGTTGTTACCTGGCACGAAATGTACGTACACCGTCTGCTGAACTACGTTCCCTTGAGCATCAGGTATGAAGCTTATCGAATTAAAAAAATTCGTATTATCCTTCGAAACTTCAAAATAGCCAGCGTCAGAGCCTGTGGGAGTCACTACCATGGGTTGTAGCAAGTTAGTGGCCGCAACCTTATAAAATTTCGATGCTGATATAGTATTAGGTTTGGTCACGAATGTAAAGTCAACTCCAGCTGTCGACACCGAAATGTCCGATACGGCCCCGCTGTTATTGGCAGCTGTCACTAATACTGCTGTTGCAGCCGAGCCACTCGCTACGTCTATCTGCTTGCTGTAGCCGCCTGCAGGAATAGTAGGAACCAACTTTACTTCGATAGTCTGGGAGGCCACAGTGCCGCTGGTAGGCGTCAGCGTAATGGGGCTGTTCGAAAAAGTACCCCCGGCGGAAGCGTTGCGGATTTGGATATTAGTGGCATTCGGCGTTAGAACCAAGGGGTCGGTAAGATCTGTGCCGCTTACATCGAAAGAGCGTATGCTGGCGCTTCCACTGCTGGTCACAGCCCCAAAGTCGATGGCACCGGGATCAACGTTCACGGCTGGATTGCCTGAGGAAGCAACGCCCGTGCCGCTCACGGCAACGTTTTGCGTTACGGTAGGATTGCCGCCGTTGGGCGTGGACACGCTCACATTTGAACTGCTGTAGGGCCCTTCGGCAACGGGCGTAAAGCGCACGTCAATTGAAGTGCTGGCCAGCGTGCCGCCGGTCGGCGTCAGCACGATGGGGTTGGTCGAGAATACGTTGGCACCCGTGCGGATGCGAAAGCCGGGGGGCGGCGTAATGGTCACGTTGCCCGACAGGTTGCTACCATTCACGGTGAACGTGCCCGTAGTTGGGCCCGTGGATCCTACTGTCACCGAGCCGAAGTCAGGCAGGGTGGCGGGGTTCACGGTCAGCACCGGCGTAGGTGCTACGCCAATGCCCGAAACGCCGACTGTTTTATCGGCAGCACCAGTGCTAGTAAGAGTCACGCTGGCGACGTAGCTCTGGGCGACTGTAGGTTTGAATACCACGTTCACCGTCTTGTTGGTAACGGTTCCGCTAGTAGGTGTAAGTGTTACCGACGTTCCGTAGGCCCCAGCGCCTGTTTTCACCAGAAAACCCGTTGGGGCTGTTACGACGATAGGAGTAGTGAGCGACGTACCATTCACCACCACCGCCATCGAACTAGATTGTGTATTAACACCTTGATTTCCGAAGCTTAACGATGCTGGGCTTACCGTTATGGTTGGGGTGCCGGGTGTGCCTGTACCTTTTAATTGAATGTTTACTGGGGTGGATACTATTCCATTTCCGTCATCATCAGATGTAGGAAGGGTGAAAATCGGTGTGACGGTCGTGGTAGCTGTAGGACTAAAACGCAAATAGATCGTTGTATTGATGGCTCCCGTGCCATCCGCCGTCAGGACAATGCTAGGAGTAAAATTTGTACCATCGGTACTACCCTCAAACTTAGCGGGAATATTGAAAGTGATGTTTGCATCACTTACTAAGCCATCGCCGACAATGCCATAAGACTTAGCAGCCGACTTGGTACCTACCGGAACCGACCCAAAATCCTGTGGGTCGCCGGGCGTGGCAGGTGTAAGTGTAACAGTTTGGGCCATGCTCAAGCCCGGCAGGGCCAGCAAAAAGCACAAGCAGATCCAGCGCAGCCAGCTTGTTGAGCGTGAGTAAGTATGTTTCATCGTGTTGTTAATGAACAGGGTGGATAAGAAAGTTAATTATGAGAGATTAAATTGTACTTTGAAATGAAGGTTTTTAAAAAACATACTCTTGCTGCATTTCCAAAGCATTTTTCAGTACGCGAAGTTATACTAATCCAAGTGAACCCCCAATACTAATTTTCTATCCGCAAGGTTGCGGCTCATTTTAACACCGGCCTGTTTATGCGATTAAAGCAAGAATAGTAATTTCACTAAAGGAAGATTATTGAAATTATAAATCTCAAAATCAGTATGTTAATTAAAAATATGAGCAAATCATGCTTGTGGGCGAAAAAATTGACAAAATCCGGGATTTTGTTGCCCTAACGGGCCCGGAGCAGTTTCCGGCAACGTCGCTTCTGGCGCGCTGTTTTACATTGCGCCGGGGCCCGGCGCTTGGGTGGCCGAAACGCGACGAGCGCCCGGCTGCTCCGCTCCCGGTTGGGAATGGGTCAGCCGGGCGCTCGGTAGCGGTCCCGTACTTGGTGTTTTCGGTTAGCCGGCCTTATTCCGGCACTTCGCTCAGCCGGGCAGCGTCGGCGCTGCTCACGTGGCCGCGGGCCACCAGGAAGCTGCGCACCGTGCGGAACGCTTCCGCGTCGAGGCCCGAGTTGGGGTAAGCCAGGGCCGAACTGAGCAGCAGCGCCTTGTCTTCGTCAAGGTGCTGGCTCAGGCCCAGGAAGGCGGGCAGGTTGCTTTCGACCGAGAAGCGTAGGAAGCGAATTTCGGGTTGGCCGGGGGCCAGAGCCACGGCCTGGGCAAAGGTGCGGGCCGCGTCCTGCACGTAAGTAAGCTTGTTGAACATCGACGCATCACGCGCCCGGATGGCCTGGGCCGCGGCTTTGTAAGCCAGCACCAAAGCGTCCTGGTCGTGGTAATCAGCCAGCAGCTGGTAAAATTTTTCGCCGGCCGTTTTGTCGGCGGCCGCGGCCTCGTAGTGGCGGCGCAGCTGGGTGGGGTCGTAGGGAGGGGGCATAACGAAAGAAAAAGGGGCCCCGGGCAGCGCGGCAGCAATCGGAACCCGGGCAAGTAAGAAGGCAGCCAGCAGAAATTTCATGCCCCGCAAAGCTACCCCTGGTTGGGCGCCCAGGCCCGTCCGGCTCAGAGGCGGGCCAGGCGGAAGCGGAAATACGAGCCCAGCAGCAGCAGCAGCTTGGTGTTGGTGGGCACCCTTACCCGCTCGTTTAGAATGCGCGCGGCCGGCAGGTTTTTTATCTTGTAAAAGAGCTTCAGGTAATAAACGTAGGCTAGGTACACGCCCAGCCGGGCCGGGCGCGGCAACTGCTGGATGCCGGCGTAGCCCGCCTCAAAATCGGCCCGGATATCGGCCTCGATGGCATGCTTGGCCGCGTCGTCGAACCGATGGTAGGCCACGCCGGGGAAGTACACCCGGCCCCGGTCTTCGTAGTCGGAGCGGATGTCGCGCAAGAAGTTCACCTTTTGAAACGCTGCTCCCAGCCGCCGCGCCGGCCCGCGCAGCTGCTCAAATAAGGCCGGCTGCCCCTGGCAAAAGATGCGCAGGCACATGAGGCCCACCACTTCGGCCGAGCCGTAGATGTACTCATTATACAGGCCGGGGTGATAGTCCTGGTCTTCCAAATCCAGGGCCATGCTGCGCAGAAACGCGTCGATAAACTCCTGATCGATGCCGTACTCGCGCACCACGGTCTGGAAAGCGTGCAACACCGGGTTCAGGCTGAGGCCGGTGGCCAAAGCATCGGCGGTTTGGCGATGGAAATCGGCCAGCAGCGCCGCCCGGTCGTGGCCGTGGAAGGTATCCACGATTTCATCGGCCCAGCGCACGAAACCGTACACCGCGTACACCGGCGCGTGCAGCCGCTCGTCGAGCGTGCGGATGCCGAGCGCAAACGACGTGCTGTAGCGCCGGGTGATGAGCTTGCTGCACGCCAAGCTGGTGTCGGTAAATAATTTAACGTGGTCCATTTGATGAATTAAAAATTAAAAATTAAAAATTAAAACGGTTGGGGAGAAGGGCCCGAAACCGCGTCATTTTTAATTTTTAATTATCAATTTTTAATTTCTTTCAACACCTCCCCCGCCACCACCTGGCCCGAGATGAGCGACGGCGGCACGCCGGGGCCCGGCACGGTGAGCTGGCCGGTGAAGTATAGGTTGCTTACCTTCTTACTTTTCAACGTGGGTTTCAGGATGGCGGTTTGCCGGAGCGTGTTGGCTAAGCCGTAGGCATTGCCTTTGTAACTATGGTAGTCGGCTTGAAAGTCGCGGTGCGCGTATCCGCGCTTGAACACCACCGCGTCGCGGATAGCATGGCCGCAGTGGCGCTCCAGGCGGTCCATTAGCTGGTCGTAGTACCGCTCGCGGGTAGTCTCGGTGTCGTCGAGGCCGGGGGCCACGGGGATGAGTAAGAATAGGTTTTCCTGGCCCTCGGGGGCTACCGTGGGGTCGGTTTTGCTGGGGACGGAGGCGTAGAACAGCGGCCGGCTGGGCCACTGCGGCCGGGCGTAAATCTCGCGGGCGTGCTGGTTCAGGTCTTCGTCGAAGAACAGGTTGTGGTGGCGCAGCTTGTCGAGTTTCCGGCTGATGCCCAGGTAGAACAGCAGCGACGACGGGGCCATCGTGCGGCTGTCCCAATACTTTTCGTCGTAGTGCCGGTGCTGCGGGGCCAGCACTTCCTGCTCGATGTGGTGGTAGTCGGCCCCGGCCACCACGGCATCGGCGGCGAAGAGGCCAGCGGCGGTGCGCACGCCAGTGCTGCGGCCGTCTTCGACCACGATTTCCGTCACTTCCTGGTTGTAAAGAATTTCCACGCCCAGCTCCTGGGCCAGGCGCACCATGCCTTCCACAATTTTGTGCATGCCGCCCAACGGGTACCAGGTGCCGAGGGCCAGGTCGGCGTAGTTCATCAGCGAGTACAGGGCCGGCGTATTCTCCGACACGGCCCCCAGGAACAGAATCGGAAACTCGACCAGCTCCAACAGGCGCGGGTCTTTGAAAAACCGGCGCACGTGCTTGTGCATGCTTTGCAGCACGTCCATGCGCAGCATATCTACCAGCAGGCGCGGGTCGGCAAACTCCAGCACCGAGCGGCTGGGCGCGTACACCAATCGGTTGATGCCCACCTCGTACTTATAAGCAGCTTGCTTGAGAAATTCGTCGAGCCGGGCCGCACTCCCGGGCTCGTAGCGCTCAAACAGGGCCCGCAGCTCGCTCATGCGGGCCGGAATATCCACGGCTTCGGGGCCCTTAAAGATGACTTGGTACGAAGGATCGAGGCGCACCAGCTCGTAGTAGTCCGATACTTTTTTGCCGAAGCGGGCGAAGTATTTTTCGAACACGTCGGGCATCCAGTACCAGCTCGGGCCCATGTCGAAGGTGAAGCCCTGGGCCCGGAACACGCGGGCGCGGCCGCCGGGGCCGTCGTTCTTTTCGAGCAGCGTCACGCGCCAGCCGGCCTGGGCCAGGGTGCTGGCGGCGGCCAGGCCGGCAAATCCGGCCCCGATGACGACGGCGTGTTTGGAAGCGTTGGGGATTGGCAAAGCAAAGAAAAATTTGGACCGGCGAGCTAACGCCAGCGCCCGGGAGGGGGCCGCCAACAAAACCGCCGGCCCCGGCGCTGCTTGTAGCAACGCCCGGACCGGCGGATAGTTTTGAACGCAGCTTTTGCGGAACCTAATCTTCGGCCGCGTCGCCGAGATCAGCGGCGCTGGCCCCCACCGGGGCGTACACCTGCAAGGCCGCTTTCAGGTCCTTGCGGGCGATGTGAATGCGGTTTTTGACGGTACCGATGGGAATCTGCAGCTTCTCGGCAATTTCCAGGTACTTGTAGCCGATGTAGTACATCATGAACGGCGTGCGGTAGTCGGTGCCCAGGCTGGCAATGGCCTCGTTGATGTCGCGCACCACGAAGTCGGACGTGGCTCCGTTGTGGGTGATGTAATTCTGGTCGGTGTTGAAGTACTGGAAGTACTCCGTCGAATCAATATTGGAGCTACGCTTGGTGATTTTGTTGTAGTTGTTGATGAAGGTGTTGCGCATTATGGTGTACAACCACGCCTTCAAATTGGTACCTGCCTTGAACTTGTCTTTATTCAAAAGGGCTTTGAGCAGCGTTTCCTGCACGAGGTCCTTGGCGTCGTCAGCGTCCCGGGTCAGATTTAGGGCCGCGGGCCGTAGCGTAAGAGAAATCCTTTGCACTTGCGAAGTGAATTCGAGCGAAGTCATAGAATCTTGTTTTCGTGACCGGATATAAACCAAAGTGTCCACCTCAGAACTGCTATTGAAAACACCGGCCGCTACGCCCGCGCACCAGCCCTGCCGAATGGTTCCGAAAGGTACGGCGGCCAGCCGGGCAGGGTCCTATTTTGGACTACTTGCCACGTTAGTTTTTTGCGATTCAGCCATTAGTATCATTTATAACGGGCGGTCAGCATCGAGCAAATAACTGTGCATCAATGTCGGTACATTGATCTAATGCTGGCAGCTTCCGCATTTGGCCCGTTGCTACTTAGCAACTGCCTTTCGGGCCCGCCAGCGGCCCTGCTCACGGGCCAGCCGCAGGTACTTAGGCGACACCCACAGCAGGCCAAACTCGGCCGAGCCGTCGCGGCCGGTGGTTTTATGGTGCATCTTGTGCGCCATATTGAGGGCCCGCAGATAGGAATTATGAGATTTTTTCCAGAACCGGAGCCGGCCGTGAATCAGCACATCGTGCACGAAAAAATACACCGTGCCGTAGGCCGCAATGCCCACGCCCACCCAAAACCACCACCGCGCCCCGTTTCCCCCGGTAATGAACAGCATCGCCGACAGGGCCCCGTAAATCACAAAAAACAAGTCGTTGCGCTCGACCGGGTGCGGGTGCCGCACGTGGTGCGAGCGGTGCAGCACCCACAGGGGCCCGTGTTGCACAAACTTGTGCATGAACCAGGCCCAGAACTCCATGAAGGCGAACGTAGCGAGGGTAATAGCAGCGGCAAGCAAAGCGGACATTTTTGGTGCTTAGTTGTTGGTGCTTGGGCCATTAGGCGGGGGCCCTTTGTCATTGCGAGCGCAACGCAGTGGAGCGCAGCAATGACAAAGGGCCCCCGCCTAATGGCCCAAGCACCAACCCAACTACCACGTAATTTTCTCTTTGTTTAAAAAAGCACTGATGCCGCGGCGGCAATCGTCGGAGCCGCGCAGCTCGGCGTTGCGCTGGGCGGCGTAGTGCAGGGCTTCTTCGAGGGCCATTTCGGGCAGGGCGGCCAGCATTTCTTTGGTCACTTCCATGCTCTGGCCCGAGTTTTCGCGGCACAGGCGCTGGGCGTAGGCGCGCACAGTATCGGCCAGGGCCCCGGCGGGGGCTAAAAAGGTGATGAGGCCCAGGTCGAGGGCCGTTTGGGCCGACACCACGTCGCCGCTGAGCAGCAGCTGCTTGGTGCGCGCCTCCCCGATTTTGCGCAGCAGAAACACGCTCACAATGGCCGGAAGGAACCCGATTTTGACTTCAGTATAGCCAAACTTGGCCTCGGGTACGGCAAACGTGATGTCGCAAATGGCCGCCAAGCCGCAGCCACCGGCTATGGCGTGGCCCTGCACCTGCCCGATCACAACTTTTTTGAGCGTATAAATCTGGTGAAACAGCTGCATGAGGTGCGTGCTGTCCTCCAGGTTGTCGGTGTAGCCGAAGCCTTGTAGCTCCTGGATGTAGGCCAGGTCGGCCCCGGCGCAAAACACGTCGCCGGCCGCGCGCAGCACTACCACTTTGCAGCTGGCGTCGTTTTCGGCGTGGTCAAATGCTTGTTTAAGCTCCGTTACTACGTCGGCGTTCAGGGCGTTGCGCTTCTCGGGGCGGTTGAGGGTGATGTAGCCAATGCGGTCCTGGCACTCGTAGGTGAGGTAGCGTAGGGCTTCGAGTTCGGGCGTGAGCAGGTTTTCCATAAGCGAGCAAAGAAGCGTGGAACGGGCCAGCAGGGTTTGCTAAAAGGACCCGATTGGTCGCCGAATGGTGGCATTCCGGCTGGTAATTAACGCAAAAAACCATTGCTTGGACGGCGACCCCTGCCAAATACTACTTTGACTCGCCCAAACAGGCCCCGTACTAGCTCAACTGTGCCTGCTGCCCGTCCGGGGCCCCTGCCTAATGCCACGGCGGGCGCAGCCGAAACGCGCCCCGGGCCGTCACGTCCCAAGGGCGCAGGCCTTGGGCCCGCAGAGCCGAATCGGTGCGGGCCACGTACCAGCTTTTGCACGACGAATCGAACACGACCTGCACCCGGGGGCCAAACGCGGCCGCGAGGGTGCTGGCCTCCACGCGGGCGTTGCGGCGCAGCACCAGCACGTCGAGGGGCGTGGGCCGGGCAGCGGGGGCCAGCCGGCCGCTCACGAAGCCTAGGCGCAGGCCGCGCCAACAAGCCAATACCACAGGGCTGGTTTTCAGATAAAACTTCGGGTTGGCGCTATCGGCGTCGGCGAAGCGGCGGACCGGCACGGCGGCCCCACGCCAGCCCACGCGGCAGGCCGGGGCCCGCGCTCCGCGCTGGATGAGGCCGGGCAGAAGGCGGTAGGTGCGCTCGGTTTCGGGGAGGGGCAGCGAATCCACGGCCACGAACTCGGCCGTGGCCCCGCGCCAGAAGCCCACCACTGAGCGGCGCGGAATGCTGTACACCACGAATTCTTCGGTCGGGGCCACGGCGCGGGCGTCGGCCACACGGCTGCTAGCCAGCGCCACCGCGAGGCTGGCGGCGGCAGCCAGCCAACCCAACCGGCGGGTATGCTGCCAGACCAGCCACGCGCCGAGCAAGCCGAACACGAGCACCGTTTGCGGGGCCGTGACGTGGATTTCGCGCACCAGGGCCCCCGGCAGCGCCCGCCCGATCCAGAAAATGTATTCGTTGAAGAGCCAGATCATCCGCTCAAAAACCCAGGCCACGGCCTGCGGCAGGTAGTCGAGGGAGGGGCCGGCCGACGGCCAGGCCAGCATCGGCAGCGCCACCAACCCCTTCAGCGCCAGCAGCGCCAGGCCCACGTACACGGCCCCGCTGGAAATGGGCACCGCCACGAGGTTGGACAGCAGGAAGCTGAGCGGAAACTGGTGGAAGTAGTACAGCCCCAACGGAAACGTGGCTACCTGCGCGGCCAGGCTCAGGGCCGTGGCCTGCCACACGGCGTCGGCGGCCCAGGCCGCGCCGCGCCAGGTTTTCTGGACGGCCCGGGGCTGCCAGGGCCGCTGGCGGGCGGCGAAGTAGGCGTTGGCATCGAACCACTTCGCGATGCGCGGCTGCAAGTACACGATGCTCAGCACGGCCAAAAACGAGAGCTGGAAGCCGACGTCGGCCACCAGAAACGGGTCGTATACCAGCAGGCAGAACGCGGCCACGGCCAGCGTGTTAATGATTCCCTCCTGCCGCCCGGCGGCCCGGCCCACAATCACGAACGAAAACATCACCGCCGCCCGCAGCACCGACGGCGAAAGGCCCGTCAAGAACGCGTAGACCCAGGTAACGGCCAGCCCCACTCCCGCCGACCAGTAGCGGAACCCGCGCGTTTGCCCAAAGCAAACCCGCAGAAACCACGTCATAAACCCAAACAGCAACCCCACCTGCAAGCCCGACACGGCCATGATGTGCGTGGTGCCGGTGGCGGCGTACGCTTGCTTGGTTTCCGCGTCCACGTCGTCCTTGATGCCCAGCACCAGGGCCGAAGCCATGGCGTACTCGCGCTTCTGCTTGATGTATTGCCTGAATACGCCGTCGAGCTGCGCGGCGGCCCGCATACTGACGGCCACCAGGTAATTGGGCGGCCGCATGCCCACCACGCGGTACTGGTCGGGGTGCACAAACTGCTGATGATACACCTGATGGTATTCCAAATAGGGGCGGTAGTCGAACTCGCCGGGGTTGAGCGGGGCCTTGCTGGGGCCGGGGTGGCCGCACACGAGCCACACCTCGCCGTAGCGCGGGCCCCCACCCCGCCAGCGCGCGGCACCGACACGCGGATGCCGCCGGTGGCGGTGCGCCAGCGGCCGGCCACGCGCACGGCCCGCACCCGCAACGTGGTGGCGTAGGTAGCGGGGCGGACCACGGTGTAGTCGTCCACCACGGCCTCGTAGGCTTCGGTTTGGGCAGATATTTGGCTGAGGTGGTCGGCGCGACGGCTTTCAGTGGCGCGTTGGGCCAGAGCGGCCCCGAAAGCTGCCACGGCTAGCAGCGAGAGTAGCCCCGCCGCGTCGGTGGCGGTGGGGCTGGGCCGGCGCACGGCCCACAGTAGCAAAGCGACGCTGGTCACGGCCAGGACCAGGGCTCCGGGCCAGAGCGTCGGCCCGGGGGCCCCCAGGCACATGCAGGCTACGATGCCCAAAATCAGCGCCGGGGTGTAGCGCAGGAAAGGAAAGGTGGCCCAGGTAATCATCTTTGTGCGGGCCCCGGCGAAAGCACGGAGCCCGGCAATTTAGTCGCGGGCCAGCAGAACCCGGGGCCTGGCACGGCCCGCCCGCGCTGCCGGCCCGGCGGTGCGTTTCGGCCTAACCGCTGGCCGCCATTATCTTGGCACCCTACATCCTGCTCTTCCGATGCTTTCCTTATTCCGCCGCCTCAAGCTCAGCTACGCCGTTTACAACGTTTTCCAGCGTAGCCGGCTGCTGCACAACGTGCCGGTTTATAAAAGGCTGGGACTGAGCAAAAGCTACTTTTCGCCCGTCAGTAGCCGCGACTTTGCCCATTTGCCCGCGCCCGACGCCAGCGCTGGCCCCGCCCTGGCCCAGCGGCTGGCGGCCAGCCCCGCCTTCGGGGCCCTGGGCGCGGCCGGGCAAGCCAGCCTGCTTGGGTTTGAGGCGAACGGCTTTGCGGTGCTGCCCGGGTTTTTTAGCTCCGACGCCGTGGACGGCATCAACGACGAGCTGGCCCAACTCATCGCCCGCAAGCAGGTGGCGCGGCGCTACGGCAACAAGTTTATGTTCGTGTACCGCAAGTCGGCCCGCATCCGGCACGCGGGGGAGGCCTCGGGCCTGCGCGACCTCATTTCGGCCCTGCTGGGCCACGAGGCACAGCTGTTTCAGAGCATTAACTTTATCAATGGCAGCGAGCAGCACACCCATTCCGACAGCATCCACATGAGCACGTACCCGCTCGGCGGCATGGCGGCGGCTTGGGTCGCGCTCGAAGACATCACGACCGAAAACGGGCCCCTGCACTACTTTCCCGGCAGCCACACGCTGCCCTACTACCTCAACGCCGACTACCAGAACGAAGGCACGGCCTGGCTTATCGGCGACAAAAGCTACGCCGCCTACGAGCAGTTCATTGAGGACCGCGTGGCGGCGCTGGGCCTGCGAAAAGAAGTGTTCTTGGCTAAGAAAGGCGACGTTTTCATTTGGCACGCCAACTTACTGCACGGCGGCGAGCCGCACCGCAACAAGGCCCTAACGCGCCGGAGTATGGTGTTTCACTACTTCAGCCCGGCCCACGTGTGCTACCACGAAATCACCCAGCGGCCGGCGCTGCTTTAGCGCACCTAAGGGGCTTACTAGCCTCCCAACACCATTTTGTAGTGCTGAATATCAGCTTCCTCGAACATATCACCCACTTTCCGAAACCCGTGGCGCTCGTAGAACGGCACGGCCCGCAGCTGCGCGTTCAGGTACACGTCGGCGTCGGGCAGCTCGGCTTGCACATCGGCCAACACCGCGTGCAGCAGCGTGGCCCCGATTTCCTGGTTGCGGAATTCGGGCAGCACGGCGAAGCGCTCCAGCTTCACGCCGTGCGCGGTTTCGCGCCAGCGGGCGGCCCCGGCGGGCGTGCCGTCGGCGGTCCGGGCCAGGTAGTGGCGGGCGTCGCGGCGGTCGTGCTCGTCGTTTTCGAGCGCGGCGGGCACGCCCTGTTCGGCCACGAACACCGTTTCGCGGATGGTGAAAGCGGCGTCGAGGTCGCGCAGGTCGGCGACGCGGTAGGCAGTAGCGGGCATAAGGTCAGGAAGGTGTGGGGCCGTTGAAACGAAGCGGTGCCGTGGCTGGGCAGCCACGGCACCGCTAAATTCCGAAACAATGGCTAACCGGGCGCGCGGCTCACAGGCCTTGCTCGTGGTTCACGGGCAACTCGGGTTCGGGCAGCTCCAGTTGCTGCTCGCGCAAGCGGCGCTCGTGGCGCTCGTCGCGGCGCGGGCCATTTTGGCCGTTTTGCTGGCCTTGGCGCATCATTTCTTCGGTGTCGAACTTGTCATAGGCTTCCACGATTTCCTTCACCAAGCGGTGGCGCACCACGTCTTCGGAAGTCATTTCGACGTAGCCGATGCCCTGCACGTTTTTCAGGATGTCCATCGCCTGCATCAGGCCCGATTTCTGGCGGGTGGGCAGGTCAATTTGGCTGCGGTCGCCGTTCACCATCACCTTGGCCGTGGGGCCCATGCGGGTCAGGAACATCTTGATCTGGCTCGGCGTGGTGTTCTGGGCCTCGTCGAGCAGCACGAAGGCGTTATTCAACGTCCGGCCGCGCATGTAGGCCAGGGGCGCGATTTCAATGATTTTGTTCTCCTGATAAAACTTCAGTTTTTCGGCCGGAATCATGTCTTCCAGGGCGTCGTAAATCGGGCGCAAATACGGATCCACCTTCTCTTTCATGTCGCCGGGCAAGAAGCCCAGGCTTTCGCCGGCTTCCACCACGGGGCGCGAGATGATGATTTTTTTCACCTCTTTGTTCTTCAGGGCCCGTACGGCCAGGGCCACCGAAATGTAGGTTTTGCCGGTGCCGGCGGGCCCCAGCGTGAAGGTCAGGTCGTGCTTCATCACGGTGTCCACCAGCCGCTGTTGGTTGGGGGTTTTGGCCTTAATGACGCCGCCTTTGGCCCCGAACAGAATAACGTCGGGCGAGGCGGCCAGCACCCGGCCCTCGGCTTCTTCCGACGTGGCCGAGAGGTACTGGTTCACGTCGCGGTCGCTGATGCTGCCGTACTGGTGGTAGTGCTCGATGAGCGAGGAAAGGATGTCGTTGATGCGGGCGATGACTTCCGTCCGGCCCTGGATTTTGATTTCGTTGCCGCGGCTGATGATTTTCGAGCCCGGAAACGCGGCCGCCAACTGGCGAATGTTCTGGTTGTCGGCTCCGAGGAAATCAACCAGCGACATGTTTTCAAGGATGATGACTTTTTCGACCAAGCTTTTGGGGGTGAGGAAGTGAGGGGGAAACGAGCAAGCGGAGCCGCGCAAAACGGCCGGTTCTCCGCGCAAACCGGCTACTTTTGCGCCAGCCCGAGCGGCTTGACAATACTACGAAAAACTACGGAACGCGGGCACGGCACATGGGTTTGATAACGTTGCTGACGGATTTTGGCTACCGCGACCACTACGTGGCCGCGCTCAAGGCCCGGCTGCTGCGCCTGGCCCCGGGCCTGCCCGTGGTCGACATCAGCCACGGCGTCGAGCCTTTCAACACCGCGCACGCCGTGCAGGTTCTGCGGGCGGTGTTCCGGGACTTTCCCGAGGGCACCGTGCACGTGGTCGGCGTGAACGACCACGGCGCGGGCCCCGAGCCCACGTGGCACGCCGCCCGCTTCCAGGGCCATTACTTCGCGGTGGCCGACAACGGCATCCTGGCCTTGCTCTGCGACGGGGCCCCCGACGAGTGGGTAGCACTACCGGCGGCCGACACTGCCTCCCCTACCTGCGATGTGCTGCTGCCCGCCGCCGTGGCCCTGGCCCAGGGCGCGCCGCTGGCCAGCCTGGGGCCCCTCGTCACGGATTTGCACCCGCTCACCAACCGCCAGTTGCGCTTGCAGGACCACCGCATCACGGGCCACGTGGCGCACGTGGACCACTATGGCAACCTGATTACCAACATTTCGCGCACGGCGGTGGAGGCCGTGGGCCACGGCCGGCCGTTCAGCGTGCATTTTGGCCGCGAAATCGTGAAAGAGCTACAGCCGCACTTCTCGGCCGCGCCGCCCGGCGAGGCCGTTTCGGTGTTCAACAGCCAGGGCTGCCTGTGCCTGGGCATCTGCCAGGGCAACGCCGCCGAGCTGCTGGGCCTGCACTTCGACTCGCAGGTGGACGTGCGCTTTCCGGCGGACTAGGATGCCGGGGCGGGCAGCCGGCTTTTTCGCCGGCTGCCCGCTAATCGCTGGCACCTTCATGGAAAGCTTCCGGGGCTCTCCTGGTGATTACCGGGCGGCCGGCAGAAAAGCCGGCCGCCTGGAGCAAAGACAGCCTAACGCAAAAAAGGGGCCCCTGCTGGTAGCAGGGGCCCCTTTGTAAAAATCAGCGGGCTCACTTGCCAAACGCCTTTTTCAGGTCGTCGGCGGCCAGCTGTTCAGCTTCTTTGGCCTGGGGCACCACGGCCCCCATGCCGTAAAATTCGTGGGTCGTGCCGGGGTAGAGTTTGTAATCGACTTTCACGCCGGCTTTCTTCAGTTTGTCGGCCAGCGTTTTGCCTTCGCTCATGAGCGGGTCGAGCTCGGCCGCGATGATGGTGGTGGGCGGCAGGCCCTTGAGGTTGGCGTGCACCAAGTCGATGCGCGGGTCTTTGCCGTCGGCGGGCGTGCGCAGGTATTGCTTGAAAAACCAGCCCATGGCGGCCTTGTTCAGGGGCACGTAATCGGTGCTTTTCAGGTACGAAGGCGTGTTTTGGTCGTAGCCGGCGATGGGGTACACCAGCACTTGGTATTTGGGCAAAGGCAGCTTAGTGTCGCGGGCCATCAGGCTGACGGCCCCAGCGAGGTTGCCGCCGGCGCTTTCGCCCACCACGGCCACGTTCTTCGGGTCGCCTTTGATGCTGGCGGCGTTCTTCAGCACCCACTGGTAGGCGGCAAAGCTGTCGTCGTGGGCCGTTGGAAATTTGTGCTCCGGGGCCTGGCGGTAGGCTACCGACACCACCACGGCCCCCACTTGCTCGGCCAGCGCCTGGGCCGACGCGCCATAGGTATCGATGGTGGCAATGACCCAGCCGCCGCCGTGGTAGTACACAATGACGGGGAACGGTGCCGTGCCCGACTTGGGCGTGTAGATGCGGGCTTTCACGCCCGGCACCAGGGTTTTGCTCACGGTGTCCACGTTCATGGGCAGCCGCGGGATGTGGCTGATGACCATCTGCTTAGTGGCGGCGTCGGCAGCGGTGGGCAGCTTGCGGGCCTGCTGGGGCGTCACGGAAGTGAGCGGCGGCGCTTTAAAGCTCATCAATTGCTCAATTACAGCCTGCATCTCGGGTGCGATGCTGGGGCCCCAAGCGGGCTTGGGACCGGTGGGCTTCACCGCGCTGGGCTGGGCGGTGGCGGTGCTGTCGGAGGCCTTATTGGTATCACCAGGCACTGCCACGACGGCTTTGTTGGCGTCGGTTTCGGCGGGCTTGCCGTTGCAGCCGCCCAGCAAGAGGCCGGCAGCGAGGGCCACCAGCGAACCAGCCGCCGCGGAACGAGAAGAAATGGTGCTCATGGAAGAAATAATAAGGATTTTGGGGGATTTACCCAGAACTTACGGTCCAGGCAGGGGCTTGGTTTAACGTCGCGCTTATCCGTCCTGGTTGCACCTGCTTTAACTTGGCCGCCGTCTATGAAACAGTTCTCGTTTTAACCCGCCAGTTGCCGTAATGGTATTTGGCATTTCTACCGCCAGCCGCCGCCCAGGGCCTGGTAGAGGTCGGTGGTGGCTTGCAGCTGCTGGAGCCGGTCGTTGACGCTGTTGAGCTGAGCGGCCAGCAGGCTCTGCTGAGAGGTCAGCACGTCGGTGTAGGTGGCGGAGCTGTACTTGAGCAATTCCTGGGTGAAGTCCACGGCGCGTTGCAAGGCCACGAGCTGGTTGGTGCGAATGGCCACCTTTTCGCCGGCCGTCTGGTAGGCGTACAGGGCATTGGACACCTCCTGGCCGGCCCCCAGCACGGTTTGCTGGTAAGTGAGCAGGTACTCGTCCTGGAAGCCCTGGGCGTTGCGCAGGCGGGCGCGGTTGAGGCCCTGGCTGAAAATGGGTTGTACCAAACCGCCCACGACCGTCCCGAACAAGGCACTGGCCGAGAACAGGTTGCGGATGGCCGTGTTGGTGAGGCCCCCGTTGGCGGTAATGGTGAATGAGGGGTAGAAATAGGCCCGCGCCGCGTTGGTTTGCTCGAAGTAGGAACGGTACGCGGCTTCGGCCTCCTGCACGTCGGGGCGGTTGCGCAGCAGTTGGCCGGGCACACCGGTTTGCAGCAGCGCGGGCTGGGTTTGGGCGGCCAGCGTACCGCGCTCGACGGGCCCCGGAGCTCGGTTGAGCAGCACGCTCAGCGCGTTTTCCGTCTCGCGGATGTTGCGCTCCAGGTCGGGTATGGTCACTTCGGCGGCGTAGCGGCTGGCTTCGCTTTGGGCCACGGCCGCGCCCGTCACGATGGCCGCGTCTTTCAGCAGCTTGGTCACTTCCACGTCTTTGATGCGGTTTTTCACCGTTTCGCGCGTGATGGCCAGCTGCGCGTCGTAGGCCAGCAGCAGGTAGTAGTCGTTGGCAATGTTGGCCAGCAGTTGGGTTTGCACGGCGCGGCGGTAGGCCTCGCTTTGCAGCAGCGCGGCCACGTAGCTGCGCTTGTTGCTGCGCAGCTTGCCCCAGATGTCGGCCTCCCAGCTCGAACTGAGCGTGAGCAGGTACTGCTGGTTAAACCGGCTGGTAACCACGGCGCTAGGATCGGTGGAACCGGTACCAGTTGTGCCGGTCCCCGTACCAGTTCCGGTCCCCGTACCAGTTCCAGTTCCGGTGCCCGTGGTACCGGTGCCGGTGATGGTGCCCACGCCAGTGTTGCTGTTCGATCGGGATTCCGTGGCGCTGGCCCGCGCCGAGAGGCTGGGCAGGAATTGGGCCCGGGCCTGGGCCAGGTCGGCCTGGGCCCGCTGGATGCGCGTGAGGGCGATGCGCAGGTCGAGGTTTTGGCCCAGGCCTTCGTCGAGCAGCTTTTGCAGCTGCACATCGGGAAACACGGTGCGCCAGGGCAGCGTGGCGATGCTGGTGGTGTCGGCGGTGCCCGCGCCGCGGTAGAGGGTGGCCGCGGGCGCGTCGGGGCCCTGATAAGGATGCAGCGCGGCGCATGCGCCCAGCAGCAGGGCCCCCAGCAGCGGGGCCCCGCGGCGCAGAAGTCTATTTTTAAAGCTCACCAATGGCATATAAACTGATGACATATAAATAGAAGGTTCATAAGCAGTGTACGAGGCCCGGCGGCGGGGAACCTCACGGGGCCCCTCCGGGGCGGCCCTTTCCCTACGCCGGCACGGGCTCCGGTTTGGCGGCGGGGGCCGGCGTGCCCGGGGCCGCCGGGGCCCCGGGCGGCGCTTCGGCTTCTTCGCGCTGCAACTGCTCCAGCCGGTCCTTGGGAGCCCCGCTGATGCGCTCCTGCAAGCCCTCGAAAATCATGTACAGCACCGGAATGACGAACACGCCCAGCAGGGTGCCAAACAGCATCCCGCCGATGGCTCCGGCCCCGATGGAGCGGTTGCCATTGGCCCCCGCGCCGCTGGCAAACAGCAGCGGCATCAGCCCGAAAATGAAGGCGAACGAGGTCATCAGAATCGGCCGCAGGCGGGCCTTGGCCCCTTCCAGGGCCGCATCGGCGATGCTGAGGCCTTTGAGGCGGCGCTCCACGGCAAACTCCACGATGAGGATGGCGTTTTTGGAAAGTAAGCCGATGAGCATGATCACCGAAATCTGGAGGTAGATGTTGTTGTCGATGCCGAAGAGCTTGGCAAACACGTACACCCCGGTGAGGCCCACGGGCAGCGAGAGCAGCACCGCGAACGGCAGCAAGTAGCTCTCGTACTGCGCGCTGAGCAGCAAATACACGAAGATGAGGCACAGCGCAAACACGTAGATGGCCTGGGTGCCGCTGTTGCTTTCTTCGCGGCTCAGGCCCGAAAACTCGTAGCTGTAGCCCGGCGGCAGGTGGGCGGCGGCCGTGGCCGCAATGGCCGTGAGGGCCTGGCCCGTACTAAAGCCCACGTTGGGGGCCCCCTGCACGGCCATCGAGCTGTAGAGGTTGAAGCGGGACACGCTTTCGGGGCCGTACACGCGCGTCAGGCTCACGAATTCGGTGATGGGGGCCATCACGCCGGAACCCGTGCGCACCTGCACCCGGCCCAGGCCGGCGATGTTGGCCCGGTAGCTGGTGTCGGCCTGCACAATCACGCGGTACTGCTTGCCAAACTCGTTGAAGTTGGAGGCGTAGAGGCCGCCGTAGTAGCCCTGCATCACGGCCAGCACGCTGCTGACGGTGATGCCGGCTTCGGCGCACTTCACGGCGTTCACCGCCAGCAGGTACTGCGGGAAGGTGGGGTTGAAAGAAGTGGTGGCGTACTGGATTTCGGGCCGCTGCCCCAGGGCCGTCAGAAAGCTTTGGGCCACTTTATAAAACTCGTCGGTGCTGTGGGCCCCGCGGTCTTGCAGCTGGAACTCAAAGCCGCCGTTCAGCCCGAAACCGGAAATGGTGGGCAGCGAGGTGAACACCAGCTTGGCGTCGCGGATGTAAGCGGTTTTCTTCTTGAGCTGCGCAATCACGTCCTCGTTGGTGATGCCGGGGCGGTCGTCCCAGTTCTTGAGGGCCAGCACTTCCTGGGCGTAGGAGCTGCCCTGGCCGGCCAGCGAGTTCTGGCCCACGGTGCGCAAGCCGTTGGCCACCCCGGGCACGGTGCGCGCCAGGCTGTCCACCTCGTCGGCAATGGCGGCGCTGCGCTCCAGCGAGGCGGCCGGCGGCAGGGTGATGTTGACGAAGATGACGCCCATGTCTTCGCTCGGCACGAAGCTCGACGGGGTGGTTTTCATCAGAAAATACAGGCCCCCGCCGAAGGCGGCCACCAGCACCAGCGCCAGCCACTTGCGCGCCGTGAGGAAGCCCACCCCGGCACTGTACTTGCCCACCAGCGCGTCGTAGCCGGCATTAAAAGCCACGCCGAAGCGCTGCATGTAGGTGCGCTGCTCGCCCGCCGCGGGCTCCTGGTTGTGCTCCGGCGGCTTCAGGAACAGGGCCGCTAGGGCGGGGCACAAGGTCAGCGCGTTCACGGCTGAAATCAAAATGGCCACGGCCAACGTGATGCCAAACTGCTTATAAAACACGCCCGTAGAGCCGCTGATGAACGTGACCGGGATGAACACCGCCGCCATCACGAGGGTGATGCTGACGATGGCCCCCGAGATTTCGCCCATCGCGTCGATGGCCGCCTTGCGCGAGGACGTGTAGCCGCTTTCCAGCTTGGCGTGCACGGCCTCCACCACCACGATGGCGTCGTCGACCACGATGCCAATGGCCAGCACCAACGCGAAGAGTGTGAGCAGATTAATGCTAAACCCGAAAACATATAGGAAAAAGAACGTGCCTAAAATGGATACCGGCACCGACACGCCGTGGATGATGGTGGACCGGAAATCCTGGAGGAACAGGAAAATCACCAAAAACACCAGCGCGAAGCACTCCAGCAAGGTGTGAATCACTTTGCTGATGCTGGCGTCCAGGAACTTGTTGATGTCCACAAAGAGCGTGTAGTGCACGCCGGCCGGAAAATTCTGGGCCGCCAGGGCCAGGGCCGCCTTCGCGTCCTTGATGACCTGCGAGGCGTTGGAGCCCGCCACCTGGTTCACCGACACGCTCACCGAGGGCTTGCCGTTCACGGTGGCGCGGGTGCTGTAGTCCTGGGCCCCCAGCTCGACGCGGGCCACGTCCTTGAGCAGCAGCAGTTGGCCCTGGGCCTGGTCGCGCAGGATGATGTTGCCGAACTCCTCGGGCGTTTTCAGCTTGCCGCTGTAGCGGATGATGTACTGGAACGACTGGTCGCCGTTTTCGCCGAACTTGCCGGGGGCCGCTTCCAGGCTCTGCTGGTTGAGGGCGGCGGTGACGTCGGCAGGCGTGAGGCCGTAGTTGGCCATCACGTCGGGCTTCAGCCAGATGCGCATCGAGTACGTGCGCTGGCCCGAGGCGGAGGCGTCGCCCACGCCGCTCACCCGCTTGAGCTGTGGGATGATGTTGATTTCGGCGTAGTTCTGGAGGAACGTCTGGTCGTAGGCCGGGTTGTCGCTGTAGATGGCGGCCGTTATCAGGTTACTGGTCTGTCGCTTGCGCACCTGCACGCCGGCCTGCGTCACCTCCTGGGGCAGCACGCTGGTGGCGCTGGCCACGCGGTTCTGCACGTTCACGGCGGCCTGGTCGCCGTTGGTGCCCACCTTGAAATAAACCTGGATGTTGGCCCCACCCTGGTTGGTGGCGCTAGAGGTCATGTACGTCATGCCCTCCACGCCGTTGATTTGCTCTTCGAGGGGCACAATCACGCTTTTCTGCACCACATCAGCACTGGCCCCGCCGTAAGAAGCCGACACCTGCACCGTGGGCGGCGAAATATCGGGGTACTGGGCAATGGGCAGCGCGTAGAGGCCCAGCAGCCCGAGCAGCACGATAAGCACGGAAATAACCGTGGACAGCACGGGCCGCTCAATGAATATTTTCAGCATAGTTGGTGGCGATGGCAACGTTAAAACGTCATGCTGAGCGTAGCCGAAGCATTTCTACCGCAGCAGTAATTATTGAATAGTCAGCGGGAAAGATGCTTCGACGGGCTCAGCATGACGTTCTATTAGAGTCTATTCCATATCAATATGTATCCGCCTCTACTACTTATTCTCCCCGCCCGCCTTTGCCCCCGCCGCGGCGGCGAAAACACTATCGGCCCGCACCGCCCGCGGAATAATTTTGCCGTTGTCTTTGAGGCCGTTCACGCCTTCGAGCACCACGGTCTGGCCCGTTTTCAGGCCCGAGCGCACCACGTAAAATTGTCCGTCGGGCGTGGGCTGCACCGTGATTTGGGTGTTGTGCACCTTGTTGCCGGGGCCCACCACATACAGGAACTGCTTGCCTTGCAGCTCGTAGGTGGCGCTTTGGGGCACGAGCAGCGCGTCCTTGATGGTGCGCGGCGAGCGCACGGTGCCGCTGCCGCCGCTGCGCAGCAGGCCCTGGGGGTTCTGGAACGAAGCCCGAAAGCCGCTGGAGCCCGTCTGGGTGTTAATCTGGCCGATGGCCGTTTCCACCCGGCCTTTGTACTTGTAGGTGGTGCCGTCGGCCAGCAGCAGCTGCACGTCGGGCAGGCGGGCCAGCTTGTCTTGCAGCGTCACGCCGGGGATGTCGCGGGTGAAGGTGAGCAGCGTTTTTTCGTTGACGGAGAAGTAGGCGTACACGTTGGCGATGCCCGTAACGGTGGTGAGCGGCGTGGTGGAGGTGGTGCTGATGAGGCTCCCAATTTTGTTGGGGATGGTGCCCACCACACCGTTCACCGGGCTTAGAATGCGGGTGTAGCCCACGTTGGTGCGGGCGTTGGCCAGCGTGGCCTGGGCCTGCGCCAGGGCCGCCTGTTGGCCTTGCAGCGTGAACTGCGCTTCCTGGAGAGAATAGGGACTAATAATGTCCTTATCGACCAGCGGGCGCAGTTTTTCTACGCCCATCCGGGCCGAGTTCACGTTGGCCACGGCCGTCTGGATGCCCGCCCGGGCCGTGTTTACCGCCTCCTCGTACTGCGGCGCGCTGATGTGGAACAGCGGCTGTCCCTTCTTCACGGCGGCCCCCTCGTCCACGTAAATGGCCTCCACGAAGCCGTCGACTTTGGGCCGAATCTCCACGTTTTGCTGGCCCTGGATGGTGGCCGGGAAGTCGTTGTAAAGCACGGTGGTGCGCGGCTGCACGGCCACTACGGCGTAGGCCAGCACCTTGGGCGGGCCGCCGTCTTTGCCACCGGGGCCCTTGCCGCCCGGACCGCCGGCCGCGCCGTCTTTCTTGCCGCCACACGCCACGGCCAGGCCCAGCAGCGGCAGCAGCGCGGCGGCCCAAGCCCCCCGCGAAAGAGATAACGTATTCAGAGTCATAAGAGCAGAATGTTCTGGTCTTAACGAAAAAGGGAGGTTTTAGGCTAACCCGGTCGGCCCCAACCCGGCCAACCCCGCGACTGTACCGCCCGACCCGCCGAAACCATCGGGCGGTTCTGGCGGTAAGCAGGGCCCAACCGCCCGGCCCCGCGCCGGCCTACCTTCGCCCCATGCCCGACGCCCCCGACTACTTCGCTTTCTACGGCCTGCCCGAATCGTTTCGGCCCGATGAAGCTGCCCTCAAGCGCCTTTACTACGCCCGAAGCCGCGAAACGCACCCCGATTTTCACGCCACCTCCTCGCCCGACAACCAGGCCGAGATGTTGCGCCAAGCCACGCTCAACACCGACGCCTACCGCACCCTTGCCGACCCCGACCAGCGCATGGCCTACTTGCTGCGCCACCACGGCCTGCTGGTGGAAGGGCAGTCCGAAAAGCTTCCGTCCGACTTCCTGATGGATGTGATGGACCTCAACGAACAGCTCATGGAACTAGAGCTGGCCCCCAACCCCGCCGCCGTGGCCCCCGTGGCCGCCGAAGCCCAAGCAATAGCCGACACCCTCGACGCCGGCATCGAGCCCGTATTGGCTGGCTACGAGCAGCTTCCCGCCGACCACCGCCCCGCCGCCCTGCACCAAGTGCTTACCTATTACCTAAAGAAGCGCTACCTGTTGCGCATCCAGCGGCAAGTGGCTACCTTTGCGGCCCGCTCCTGATACCGGCAGAGCGGAATTGCTCTAAAAGCTCATCCTGCCCGGATGGCGGAACCGGTAGACGCGTTGGTCTCAAACACCAATATCGCAAGATGTGCCGGTTCGACTCCGGCTCCGGGTACTTTTTAGCCTAGAAATAGGCACAGACGCCGAAAAACGGCCTTTCCAGCACACTGGACGGGGCCGTTTTTCGGCTTTCTGCATTTAGGCGCTTACCAACTGCTTACCAAGAAATTTTCGCGCTTACCAGCCCGTGGGATATTCCGCCAAATTCGTTTTGCGTCGCCCGGTCCGCCGCGACGGCACGTGCCAGGTCCGGTTGCAGGTGCTGCTGCACCGCAAGCCCCTACCCCTGGGCGTGGGCGTCACGTGGCCCCCGAATTTTTTCGACGAATCCGCCGGTCGCTGCTTAGCCAGCCTCCCGAAAGAGCATCGGGGGCCCAACTACCGGGCACAGCTCAGCGCCGCGCAGGACTGGGCCGGTGGGCCGGCTGCGTTGGTGAAGCGGGCCGAGGACTACAACCTAGTGTTGGGCCAAGCCCAGGGCAAGGCCAATGGCATTTTCGTCGAGTACCGACTGAGCGGCAACCCGCTCACAGCCGAACGTTTCGTGGCTGAATTCAAGACCGAGGGCAGCAAAAGCGATTTTGTGGCCTTCTATTATCAGCAAGTAATTGAGCGCCACCGCAAAGGAAAAATTGCCGATAACACCCGCAAAAACCACCTCAGCACGTGGCGGGCACTCCAGGCATTCCGGTCGGAAATCCCCTTTTACTCGCTTAGCACCAGCTTTGCCGACGATTTCAAGGCCCACCTCGACAAGCATGTGAAGGGCGTCAATACCCGCTGGTGCCGGCACAAAGACGTAAAAACGTACCTGGCCCTGGCCCGCCGGGCAAAGATCAAGTTTGAGGACCCTTACGATGGATTCCGCAACCAGGAAGCGCCCGGCAACTGGAAACCCGTGCCGCCTGACGAGCTGCGCAAGCTGGAGGCTTACTATACGCTGTGCGCCCCCGGCACGGCGCACCGGCGCGTGCTCTGCAAATTTCTCTTCAGCTGCAAAAGCTCGCTCCGGCTCGGCGACCTCAAGCAGCTGGCCAAGGCCCAGCTCGCCGGCAACCGGCTCACGTTCGAAATGCAAAAGGGCTGGAGCACGCGCCTTCAGGCCACCATGCTCCCGCTCACGCGCCAGGCCTTGGGCTACCTGCACGACGCGGTGCAGGAGGAAGGCAGCGGCGGGTTCCGCGACTATTCTGATCAGTACTCCAACCGCATGCTCACGGCCATCGGCCAAATGTTGGGACTACTGGCTCGCCTGCACCACCACGCTGGCCGCGAGACCTTCGCCACCGAGTTTATTCGCTCCGGAGGAAAGGTCGAAATATTGCAGAAGCTGATGAACCACAGTAAAATCAGCACCACGATGAAGTACGTACACGTGGACGATGCCATGAAGTGCGACGCCATCGCGGCGCTTGATGTCTCAATCCCTCTATGAGAAGCTACCGTTTCACTTACCTATTCCCTAAAGCAAGCATGGCAATAGACCTACTTATATACGCTGACGGCAAGCGGCAATGGCAGACAGCCGGTTCATTAGTTGTGTTTGGAGCGGAAACTATCGGCCGTGCCAAAGTTCTTGCAGGACTTCACATTTTAGAAGAATGCAATAAATTATTGCAACAGAATTTACCGTACAACCAAAATGCTTTAGCTCAAGAATTTATTTTTGACTATCTAATTGATTGCGTTAGAATTCTTATTTTTTTTGAAGGATATATGAAAGCAGAATTAATATTAAAAAATTTCTGCGTTCATAACATAAATAAGGAAGGAGCTTATCAACACCTTACTACGCTAGCTAATCAGCAAAAAAAAAGACCTATAGACTTGGGAGAAATCCAGCTAGTTGAGCCATTTATTGTTGACACTCAAGCTAATACTATTGAGCATGGAGGCATAAAAGAAACCACGCTAAGCATCAATATACTTTTAGGCCCTAAATACCGACTCCACTATCAACTCGATGATATTTTAATAGAAGACATTAAGTACTTTAATAACCTAAGAAATAAGCTTCATTTTAATCATACCGCAGAATTCCAATTATCAACTGCTTTTATTGACCGACTAAAGAGAGTAAGAACATTTCTAGATATAACACTTGAAAGGTGGCTGCGAAAGCCAAGCGATAAGTAAAATTTTCTTATTCATCGCGTGAAGCAATTAATGGAAAAGTGGATTAGGACCGAAAACTGCTCCAGCAATTGCTGGCACGAAAGAACAGAAAATTAAGCGCTCTTTCCCTGCTGCTTTCGCCACTCAGCTTTCTGCCAAATCAGGTTACCATCTTGGTCAGCATGCGCTCTATCGATGGGCACTATACTCCCGCCAAGCAATATCATGTGTTCAGCACACCAAAACTCAAGCTTAGCATCTACCACCTCAGGAAGAAGCGCGATATTTTTTTGCTGATAAGTGTGGGCGATACTTGAATACAGAATCCCATCAATTGATGCTCCATCCGATATGGGATGTTCCGGAAACCGATTAAATATCCTATCTGCGTAATAATTACTCACTTTATAATGAAGGTTATTTTCATTGAATTCGCAAAATTTATCGGCAAAATACTCAAACACGCATCGCTCTAATTCATCAAATGACGAGTTATCTATCCAGGTTTTCAACTCTTCAAAATAAGCATCGTTAAACTGCGAATTAAAACTTTCTGGCAGACCCCTATGTAACGTATCATGCTGTTTTTTAGAAAGTGTGACCTCAGCTAACGTCAAAGGCTGTTCAAATTTCCAAACTCCTATAGTGAAAGAAGTGAATTTCTTAATGACCTCAGGCCTGGAATGAATAGTTTCTATTGCAGCAGTCAGAGGGTTGAACGCTCCATAGAACATAGATTGGTGAGGCTTATTTACACGTCCAAAATTTTCAATATAGTGTAGCATATCACTGGGTACATACGATAATTCTTTAACCGAAGAATGCGGAGTGTTCGAATCATTTTTTATCAGTTGGGCACGATAAACTACATTTATACCACCGTATTCAAGCTGACGGAAAAAGAATGGTTTATTGTCAAAATCGACTGTTCCAAATGGAAGACGTGGTAAATGCATGCCATATATTTCACGCAGTTTTTCATAGCTGAGGCGATGTAAATTATCGTCAATCCAGCGTAAAGTTTGCTGAAGCTTAGCTAATTCTCCCATAGATAAATTAGGCATTAAGGTAGTTCTGCACCGTGCCCACCGACACGCCGGCCGCGGCCGCAATCTTGCGGCGACTCAATCCCTGGGCCGCCAGTTCGCGCACCCTCGTGGCCACGTCCTCGTTGATGCGCCGACGACCGTGCTGGTACTGCTCACCGGTGGCCTCCACCTGGGCGCGCTTGCGGGCCTGGCCCAGGCGCACATTCTCGGAGTGGCGTTGGTTACGGTAGCCGGCGGCCCAGGCGATGATGGCCTTATATAAGGCAGCCATCGGCCCGGTTGTGTTCAGCATCGGTTCGCAATAGCTCCAGAAGGCTACCCCGCACTGGTCGAGCCGGGCGGTGTGCTCAAATACCGCCTCGATGCCCTCGGAGCTGAAGCGGTCGAGAGCAAAGACGCGCACCAGGTCGAACTTCCGTTTTTCGGCATCGCGCATCAGTTGCTGGAATTGCTTGCGGGTGGCCTTACCTCCCGACTCCTCGTCGATGTACTCCTTTATAATAGTATCACCGGCGCGCTCGGCTTCGCGCCGCAGCAGCACGAGCTGGTTTTCTGGATTCTGGTCTTTGTCGGGGGTCGAGACGCGGGCGTACAGGGCTACTCTCATAACTTCTTCTCAGCAAGCCATATCAGGTAGTCCATAGGCAGTCTCCCCTGTTTCCGTTCAATGGCCCACATAACCGCCTGCCATATACTGGGGCCTTCCTGAGCAATTTCCCGAAGCTCCAGGCCTGAATCTAATTGAGGCAGGCCTGCTAGCAACCAGTTCTTGTAAGCTTCAGCATACACCGCCAACAAGTGCGCATTACTTGGATGCTCGACTGCTTGCAGAATTATTCTAAACGCCTTGGTCGCATCAGCTTTAGTCGAGCATATTTTGCCCAGTTCAGCCATTATTTCCTGCGATTTTATAAGGTAGAGGCTCATCTACTAGTAATGGGGTCTTTTTCTGGATTCATGCCCCCAAGATACCGTTCAAAATAGATTTCTTTTTTGAACGCTTTTAGGGCCCCACTCCACGGCCCCGAAAACGCGGTTTTAGGGGCCGTTTTTTCGAAGAGTATTTTGAACACAAAAAAGCCCGGCCGATTGGCCAGGCTTTTTCATTCTTCCTTGCCGACAAGGAAAATCGCGGTCTGCACTCTTCGCTCAAACGCCTGCAATGCCCGCACGATAAAAATCGCGGCCCGTTCATCGGTAATGGGTCGCGGATTGAGAATGAAACTAATCACCCCCTGGGTTAACGCATCGGGTTTCTTTTCCATTTCCGAAAGTAAGGCAACTACCGGATGCCTCCGCCCTTCTGCACGCTCTGCACCGTTTTCAATCCCTTCTGCACGTCCACCAGGTTATTATTAACAACCAGGTTGCGTTGCCAGTCGGAAATCTCTGACTGGAAACTTTGCTGGCTTTTCACCAGCTGCTGCAACAGGTCCACGACGGCGCTTCCGGCTACCTCGTCGGCAGCCGGTGGGGCCACCGGGCCCCGGTCGGTGGTGCGGCCGCCGTCGGCGAAGGCGTTGCCCCGGCTGGCAATCTGGGCTTCGAGGTAGCCCATGAGGTTGGCCTGCTTCGGGTCGGTAAACAGCCAGTTGGGCACTACTAACTCGGCCCCGGCCTCGCCAATGAGGCCGAGGGTGGGGCCCTTCACTTCGCCGCCGGCGGCGAAGCTGCCGCCGCTGGCCCCGCTGAGCAGCGCCGCCAGTTGCCGGCCGTCCAGGGCTTCGCCGCCCTTCCCGGTGTTGCCGCCTTTGGCAAAAGCCAGCACTTTGCCGGCCGCGCCCGCCGCGCCGGCAATAGACAAAGCATCGGTGGCCACCTTATAGATGATGTTGAACGGGGGAGGAAAAGCAGCCGCTTGCTTGGCGTTTTCCGACAGCTCACTCACCAGGTTTACCTTAATATCCCAAAGGGCCATCGCTTTTTTTGCGGCCATGAAGGCTTGATAGGCAATACTCTTCTTCCCCAGGCTGGCCATTAAATCCTCTACCCCATCGGAATTGAGGCGCTTGCTTAGGTTGGCTAAGGCCGTATCGGTGGTGGCGACTTTCTCCTTCTCCTTTTTCACGTCGTTGACGTGCTGGGTCTCGTTCTTCAGCAATGCCGTCTTTATGGCCTTGGCCTCAGCCGTCTCGCTTTTGCCGTGGCTGGTGAGCAGCTTTAACTGGTTTTCCAATGCCTGCTTTCTGAGGTTGTAGAGCGCATCCTGGTAATCCTGCTCGGCCATCAGGCCGTTGGCTACCTTGTTTTCGAGGTAGGCGGCGTACTCCTCATCAGCCGCGTCATTGATAGCCGCCGCGGCCTGGGCATCCTCCTCCTTTTTCTTAGCAGCCTCCTCGTCCCATTTGGCTTGTAGCTCCGCCACTTTGACCAGTCGGGCCTCGTCCAGGGCCAGTTTTTCAGCCGTAATCTGTTCTTCCGAACCTTTCAGGACCTCTTTTTTACGGGCGGTTTGCAGGTCAATCTCCGCCAGTTCGCGCATGTGGGCGTCTTTGATAGCCGCCACCCGGATGTCCTGCACCGCGTGCTCAACCGCCAGCTCCTTTTTCGCCGCTTCGTCGGCCAATTGTTGGAGCTTTTTGCGCTGGGCGTCCCGTTCCTTGGCCTCCTTGGCGTTGAAATCACGCGCCAGGTCCTGCATTTTGTCCTGGGCCTCGGCCCGGATCACACGCTTGTCGTCCTCGGTTTTCTTGGCGTCGGCCAACTCAATTTTGGCGGCTACGCCAATCAACTGCTGCTTGAGCTGCATTTCCTGGCGCGAGCCGTCCTCGGCCTGCGCCAGGCGCACCTTCAGGTTGGCCTGCTCGGTGTTGAGGCTTTTGAGGTGGGCAGCGGCCTCGGCCTCGGCGCGGGCCTTGGCGGCGGCCTCGGCCTTCTTTTTCTCGGCCGCTGCGTTGGCAGCGCCGTCCACTTCCTTGCCGGCGCGGGCGGCCGCCTCAGCGGCCAGCTTCTCGTGGTAGCCCTGCGAGTAGGCCGCGCCGGCATTTTTGCCGGCGTCGTAATAAATGGTTTTCAGCGAGCCGCCGATGGCCGTCAGGCCGGCTTTAATCTTTTCGGGGTTGGCCGTAAAAATGCCTACCAGCACGTCGCCGATGCCGCTGAGCTGCTGAATTACCCCGTTTTTCAGCGTGGTAACAAAAGCCATGAACGCCGCGCCCAGGCCCGCCACCACGGCCCGCACCTTCTCGCTGCGCTCGTACAAGGTCACAAAGCCCCCCACGAGCAGCGCGACGAGGGCCACCACCAGGCCGATGGGGTTGGCCTCCATGGCCACGTTTAGCAACCATTGCGCCGCGGCGCTGGCGCGGGTGGCAATGGCCCGCGCTTTTTCGACGGCCAGCTGGGCCAGCGTGCTCGCCGTGGCGGCCACCGTGGCCCCGTTGAGGGTAGCCACGGCGACAACCAGGCCCAGCAGCAAGCCCCGGTTTTCTACGACGAACTTGGGCAGGGCCCCCAGCACGCCCAAGAAGGTGGCAATGGTTTGGATGATGGCCACGAACACCGGTTTGAGCCCCGTGCCGTATTGGATGGCCACCTGGTCGGCGGTGTCGCCCAGGTTGCTCACCTGCCCGGTCAGCGTGCCGCTGATGGTGTCGGTCATGCCCATCACCCCGTTCAGCTCGCCGAAACCCACCAGGGCGGCGTTGATGGCGTCGGGGGTGTTGGCAACGGTCTTTTGTACGCCCTTAAACGAGAGGCTCACCTGGTCGCCCGACTTCGAGGCCTGAATGCCGAATTCCTTCAGCCGCTCGAACTCGCCGGTGCCGGCGTCGAGCACGGCTTCGGTGAGCTGGTCGAAGCTCTTGCCCTGGCTGGCGGCCAGGTCGGCCATCTTCTTCATGTCCTCCATCGAGGGCTTCAGGCCCCGGTTCACGAACTTGATGAAGGAGTTCGTCAGCTCGTCGACCGAAAACGGGGTCTGCGCAGCCAGGGTCTGGATGTCGTGCAGGGCCAGCTGGGCGGCCGACTCGCTGCCCAGGGCGTTCTTCATGATGGCCCCGTAGGTTTCGAACTTGGCTGTGGTTTCGAACACCGACTTGCCCAGCCCGATGATGCCGTCCACGGCCGCCTCCACGCTCACCACCACGCCGGCCAGGCCCAGGGCCTCCTTGAACAGATTGGCTTTGGGGGCGGCCTGGCCCATCTCGTCCTTCACTGCCTCGATGCGCTGCTGGAGCGAGCGGTAATCGGCGATGAGTTTGCCGCGGCCGGGGTCGTCCTGGCTCAAGTCGCCCAACTCCTTTTCGAGCTGGTTGGCGGCCGCCTTCATCTCGTTGAAGGTGGCGGCGACTTTCTGGCCGTCCACGACGACGCGCACGTTTTCGGCGGACAAGGCCGCCTCGGCGGCGGCCAGCTGCTCGGCCGACTGCACCTGGGTGCGCATGGCGGCGCTGGCGGCCTGCACCCGCTGGGCGAGGGTGGCAAAGTCCTGCTGGAGCTTGGCCCGGCCGGGGTCGTCCTGGCTCAGGGCGGCCAGCTCCTTTTCCAGCAGGCCGGCGGCCGCCTTCATCTCGTTGAGCGAGGCGGTGGCTTTCTGGCCGGTGGCCACCGTCTGCTGGTTGGCGCGGGCCAGCTCCTCGGTGGCGGCCGCCGCGGCCAGGGCCTCGGTGGCCAGCTCCTCCTCGCTTTTCACCACCTGGCGCATTTCCGCCCGCGACGCGGCCAGGCGCTGGTTCATGGTTTGCAGGTCGGCCAGTAGCTTGGCGCGGCCGGGGTCGTCCTGGCCCATCTTGCCCAGCTGCGCGGTGAGCACGGCCGAGCCGGCCGCCATCTCCTTCAGGCTGGCGTTGGCATCCTGCGCTTTGAGGATGATTTCTATAATTCGCTGCTCCTTATCCATAGCAATACTTCACTTATAAGTTAATTTCTACCTGTGCGGGCAGGGCGTCCGTGATGCGGGCAATGGTGGTTTCGCCGTAGTAGTCACTCAGCAGCACGCCCAGGCGCACCGACTGGCGGCCGATTTCCTTGCTGTACCACGGCCGGGCCTTGCGGCTGTGCTGGTGCAGCTGGCCCCGGGCGTCGCGGATGCGGGCGTAGGCGCTGTTCGATTGGCGCACGCCAGCCCCCATGCCCCGGCCCACGCCCATGTCCACGAACTGCCCGTAGGCCGCGTAGGCAATGGTGAGCCGCTCGACGTCGCCACCGGCGGCGGCCAGCAGTTGGCCCTGCACCGAGGCCAGCAGGGCCCCGGTGTCGCTCACGTGGAGCTTGCGCAGGTTGTCGCGCAGGTTGGAGAGGGTGAATTCCAGCCACTTTTCGACGGTTTGGGCTTGCGTGGGCACGGACTACAGCGCGATTTGGTGGTAGGTAATGGTGGCCGCGTCCAGGGTTTCGGCCCCGCCCACGGTGAGGCTGATGCTTTCCCAGAGGAATTTGAGGCCCTGCACCAGGTCTTTTTCGGTGGGGTCGAGGGCCAGGAACTCGCCCAGGCTGAGCGCCACGGTGCGCTCCTCGGTGCGGGCGTTGGCCCGGAAGTCGAGCCAGGGCTTGTGCCACTGCTGGTACAGGCCCTGGGGCCCCTCCCATGCCAGGGCGTAGCGGCCCACGGTGGCCCCGGCGTAGTCGATGGTGCCCGCCGAGCCCAGCGGGTAGAGCGAGCCGTCGCTGGCGGGCTGGAGGCCGCGGTAGAAGAGAAAGCGCAGCTGGCCGCCCCGCTTGTCGGCCTGCTCGTAGGCCGGCCGGGCCGAGTAGCCCGGCTGCTCGGCCGCCGGTACCAGCCACGAGCGCCCGGGCTGCTGGGGGTCGGGCTCGCGCACCATGCGCAGCGTGTCGGCCGCGGGCTGGATTTTCTCCGTGCCCCCGCCGAGCACCAGTTCCGGCCACGGGGCCGACTTGAGCAACTCGTCGTCGCCGTCGGCCGTGAAGGCCAGCGTGAAGCCGTTCCCCTCGTTGGCCACGTCGCGGTAAGCGGCCCCGGCCGTGCGCACCCGGTAGGCCGGGTCGGCCGCCACGTCGCGCAGGGGCACCACGCGCACCTCCCGGCGCACGGGGTTGAAAACAAAGGCCAGGCAGAACGTCTGCTGGAGCACCAGCAGCAGCTCGGCCAGGCGCACGTCGGGCAGGGCCCGACCCAGGGCAAAGTCGCCGGCCAGGCGGGGGCCGTCGGCCAGGTCCAGCGCGGCGATGCTGTACACCGCCAGCCGCTGGATTTCGGGGTCGTCGAGCCACGGGCCGCTGGCGGCGTAGCCGTACAGGGCCAGGGCCCGGCGCAGCAGCGGCACCACCAGCGGAAAGGCCACGACGGTGTGCCGGCCCGTGGTGGTGCCAAACGCGCCGCCGGCGTAGTAATTCACAATTTTGCCCCAGGCCGGGTTCTTGGCCGGGTCGTAAAACGTGTTGTTGCGCACGGGAAACAGCACGTAGTCGGCCGTCTGGGCCACGAGCTGCACCGGCAGCGCGGGCAGGGCCAGGCCGGAGAGCAGCACGTCCTGGATGCGGCCCGCCAGGGCGTCGGCGTCGGCCTGAAACTGGTAGCTGTACTCGCCCTTGGCGCTGTCGAAATCCTTGAATTGCAGGGCCCCGCGCCGCCACAGGTTGCCGCCGAGGTAGAAGTCGGCGTCCAGGGGGGGCACCGGCCCCGTGCGCCGGGCGCGCACGGCCGGGAAGGCCAGCAGCCGCCGGTTGCGGGGCGTGTCGGTGAACGCGGCCGGGTAGCTGAGCACGCCCGGGATGCTGGCGGTGTCGAAGAGCGGGCTGCGAATTTCCAGGCCCACGGTGCCGGCAAAGTCGAGCCACTCGCCGTTGATTTTGAAGCCGATCATGCCAGGCGGGGGGTGTAGTAGCGCTCGCGGGGCAGTTCGTAGTCGAACTGCACCACGCGCCGGGTTTCGTCCTCGTCGTAGGGCGTGAACGTGCGGTCCTTGACCAGGCCCGCCAGCCAGCGGCCCTGGTCGAGCAGCAGCACCCGCTCGCTGAGCAGGAAGTCGCGGTCGGCCACGAGCTGGGCCGCCGACCGGGGCCCCGTGTAGCACTTGAGCGTGGGCAGGCCGGTGCGGCGGTTGATGGTGTAGTCGCCGCGCAACGGGTCGTAGCCGGGGGCCCGGGCGTTTTCGCTGGTGCTGGTCTTCGTGGCGAAGTCCAGGGCGGCGCGGCCCCGGCACACCAGGGTGTTGAAGCCGCCGAGCGAATTGGCGTAGAGGAAATAGCGCCGCCCCGGGGCGGGCCGGCGGTCGAGCACGTAGGTCCGGGCTTCGCTGAGCGGGGCCCCGCCGGCGTCCACCACGTCCAACTCGTAGCGCACCACGGCCGCCCCGGCGGCGGCCTCCTGCGCGGCCAGGTTCAATTGCCCGGGGCCCGCCGGCAGGCAGAACACCTCGTAGCGTTCCGCCGCGGGGCCCTCGGCCACGGTCAGTTCGGCCACGGTGGCATCGGCGAAGAACACCCGGAGCCGGCAGCGGAAGCCGGCCAGGCCGGCCACGGGCACCAGGAAGTACAGGAATTCAGGCTGGTCGGGCAGCACCTTTTTGGTGGCCGGCTCCCAGGTGAGGAACGGCAGCTGGGCCGGCTGGTACTGGCTGAACCAGGTGCCGGCCGCCGCCTCGTAGTAATCGAAGCCACCGTGCAGCAGGTAGCTGGTTTCGACGGTGGTGGCCGCCGCGTCGCCGGCGTCGGTGCGCTCGTAGTGCTGGAGGAAGAAGCGGCGGAACTGCCCGGCGGCCCGGGCCAGGGCGGCCGCGCCCACGGGCGGCACCACGGGCGCGACAAAGGGCTCCAGCAGCTCCTGCACCTCGAACACGGTGCGGCCGTCCCGGTCGGCGGGCTGCTCCTGGGCCTGGCCCACGGGCACAAACACGTCGCTGCCGTAGTCCAGCTCCACCCAGACCCGGCACACGAACGAGAGTCCGGGCTTGGTGGCGGGGTCGAGGCGGTAGGCATCGCCGGCGTCCAGGGCCAGGGTGATGGGGTTGCCGCTGAACCAGTAGCGGCTGCCGGCGGCGATGATGACTTCCACGGCGCGGGTCGCGCCCCGGGCATCGGTAACGGTACAGCGGTAGGTACCGGGGGCCAGGCCGGCCCGGGTCGCCGTGGTGGTGCCGTCGTCCCATAAAAAAGCGTAGGGCGGCAAGCCGCCGCTCGGCACCAGCGTAGCACTGGCCGAGGTAGTGTTCACCTGCACCTCCAGGCGGTCGTCGGAACCGACAATGGCCGTGACCCGCGCCGAGGCCCCGGCACTGTCGGTGATGGTGCAGTAGTAAGTGCCGGCGGCCAAGCCAGTGCGCGAAAACGTGTTGGTGGGCAGCGCCGGGGCATCGGCCCAGGCGTAGACAAACTGGAACGCGTAGCCATTGGCCTGGCTGACCACGATGTCGATGGCCCCGGTGGCCGACCCGAAAATGCCGGCATCTGTCACCTGGGCCGTGGCCAGCAGGGGGAAGACGGTGGCCTGGTTGGCCAGCACTTGCCAGCCGGGGTCCGGGCCGGTGCCCTGGCCGGGAAAGAACCCGCCCCCGTTCGGCACGGGAAACTCAAACGCCAGGTCGAGCGGCGGGCTGTAGTCCAGCGCCGAAACGTCGAAGTCCACGAGCGGCCGGCCGGTCAGGGCGTCGTCACCGGCGTCGCGGGGGTCGGAAACCAGGTACGGCAGGTTCCGCTGCGTCACGGTGGCCTTCACCAACGCCAGCAGGTTGGTGACGGCGTGCAGCACGTAGGTGTGCTGGCCGCCGTCGTCGTCGTCGGGGTCGGGCACCGTGTACTGGCCCGGGTCAGCGCCGCGGTCGAAGGCGTACCAGGTACCGGCCAGCCGGAAGCGCACGCGCGTGGTTTGCAGGGCGCGCGTGAAGTCGTCGCGCGAAAAGAAGGCGCGAACGGTGAGTTTAGCTAGTTTTTCGCCGGCCATCAGAGTGCGGTAAAAGCGTCGGGGTTGTAGGTGAGGGCCTGCACGGCGTTCTCGGTGAAGTCAAATTCGAAGCGGGTGCCCACAAAGCCGTCGCCCACGGGGCCGATGCTGTCCACGGCCAGTGAGCCCAGGTTGAGCAGGCGGCCGGCCCGGCGGCCGGCGGGGCCCCGGAAGAATTCGGCGACGGCGGCCATCAGCTCGTAGCCGAGGCGCTCGGAGCGGTCGAGGGCCGCGTCGCGGGCCGCGTCGGTGTTCACGGCCTTCTCCAGCACCAGGAAGCCGCCGCGGCGGTGGGCCAGGATTTTGCCGTCGCCACAATCCTCGTGCAGGGCGTCGTAGCTCATGGCCACCAGGAAGGGCGCGGGGCCGAACGATTCCTTCAGCTTGCCGTAGAAATTGACCAGGCTGACCTGCTTGGCCACGGGGTCGGCCGAGAGGTACACCTTGGTGAAGGCCCGCTTCTGGGCCGTGTGCAGGATTTCCTTGTGGCGCGTGGCCAAGTCGCGCAGCAGGTCGGTATAAGCGGAGTTGTTGAGCATGGGTCGGGTTAGCTGGTTTGGGCCGCCAGGCGCTCGGCGTGCTGGCGCAGCACGCGGTTCATTTCGCGCAGCACGTTGGGCAGCAGCTGCTGGGCCGTGGCGTCGAGCTGGGGCACGCCGCCGGCCAGCTCGTGCAGCACGTCGCTCCAGCCGCCGGTGGCGGCCTTCGCGTTGTTGTCGTCGCTGAACACGTACTCGAAGCGGCTTTCCAGGGCGCGGCGGCAGCCCCGGTACCACAGCAGCACGGCGTACTTGGCGTGGTGGGGCACGCTGGCCAGGCGGCGGGCCCGGGCATCGAGCAGGTTTTCGTTGAATTCTTCGCGGCGGTCGCCGCCGTAGGCCGGCGCGTGGGGGGCGTAGCCGGCGCGCTGGGGGCGGTAGAGCACGGCCACCAGGCGGTTGAGCTGCGCTTCGTCGCCGGTTTGCAGGTAGCGCAGGAAGTAGGTATCGGCGAACATGAATTCGGCGAAGCGCAGGTTGCGGAAGTTGGCGCGGGGGCCGTGGTAGCGCCGCTGGAGCGGGTCGTGCCGGAACGGGCGGGTGAGCCAGGGCAGCCGCTGCTCAGTGAGCGGGGCGCATTCGGTGGGGTCGCGCAGGAACCGGACCGGCACCAAGCGGCGCAGCTCGACGCGCTGCACGGCGTTGAGGCGGGCCCACTGCCGGGCGGGCAGCAGCACGGCCCGGAAGGCGTCGTCGAGGGCCCGGTCGGTGGCGAAGGGCTGGCAGTGGAGGCGGGTGACGCGCAGCAGCTGCTGGCGGCTCAGCTCGTTCCAGGCCGCGGGCACCAGGTACAGGCGGCGGCCAAATTCCACTTTGCGCATGGGAGGGGGAATGATTGGCCCCGAAATTCCCCTGGCAATTGCCGGTTTGAAAGGACACAAAAAAGCCCCGCTAATGGGCGGGGCTTTTCCAACAATAAGAATAAAATAGCGGGATAGGACACGTAGGATAGGAATAGCGCAGCAATTCTTTCATTGACTTCGCCTACGAAGCGAGGGCCGTGGGCACGACGCCGCCGGGCACGCCCAGGGCGGCGGCAGCAATCAGAAAGCGCTGCTCGCGGTCGGCCAGGCCGTTCACGCCGCCGTTAATCCGCTTGGTGATGGTGACGAAGAAATTGCCGTCGGCCAGGGCGCTCAGGCTCCGGCTGTTCCAGTACCAGCCGGCCGAGAGGGCCGCGTACTGCGGGCTTTCGAGTAGCAGCGGATTGGCCACGAAGTCCACGCCGAAAGCTTTGCTCAGGGCGTAGTAGTTGGCCCGGCCGGTGATTTGAATCAGGCCCCGGCCGCGAAACCGCACGCCGTCGCCGGCCACCACGTTGCCCAAATCCTTCCGGCCTTCATAGGCCGCGCCGCTGGCGTACTCGCGCACGGCGTCGAGCCCGCACGATTCGTGGCCCACCTGCGCCAGGAAATGGGCGATGCGCAACGGCGTGGTGATGCCGTAGCGGCTCAGGGTGTCGTTGATCGGCCCCAGGAAGCGGTCGGCTTCGGCGGGCGTGGTGCCTTTGAGGGCAGCAATGAGTTGGGCTTTGGTGAGCAGCATCGCTTAGGCAGGGTTTTGCGCCTTGCGGCGCGGAAGGAGGAACCAGAAATAATAGAGGCCGTAGCCCAGCGCCCCGACCCCGGCCAGGGCCAGCACCCAGCCCAGCGGTCCGGTAAGCCGGCCGGCGAGGGTAGCCAGGGGCCCCGGGGCGGCGGTTTCGGTGTGGGCGGGGCTGGCCGTGCTGGCCGTGCCGTTGGCGGCGGCCAGGTCGCCGCCCCCGGTCACCGCGTTCTGGGTGCTGCTGTCGGTGGCCACCTGGGTCGGGGCCTTCGCTTTGCCGATGGCGGTGGCCCGGGTGTCATTGCCGTTGCCGATTACTACCGTGAGCTGGCTGTGGCGCATTTTGCGCGGCAGCACCAGGGCGGTGCCCGGCGCGACCGTGAGCGTGTCGGTCCCGGACGGGTGCCGGCGGCGGAAAAAGCGCCAGCTGCCCGCGCGGTCGAGGCCGGGGCGCTCCTCAGGGGGACTCAGTTGGGCCACCAGCGAATCCGCCGGGGTCAGGTGCAAGGCCACCGGGGCAGGGCGGGCCGCGTTGACCGGGCTGGCGGCGGGCCCCGGGTGGGTGAGGCCACAGCTGGCCTGACTAAGCGTGACCGCGAGGGCCAGCAGCGAAAAATTACGCATTGGGAACGGGGTTAGAAATGGCGGGTTCGGCCGCGGACGGCAGTTGCGAGGCGTCATCGACGGCCAAGCTGCACGCGGAGGCCAAGCCGCCGCAGAAGGCCGTGGCGACGCCGGCGGCGGTGGCCAGAAAGGCCGGGAAGCCGGGCACCGTGCTGCTCAAGCTGGCCAGCGTGACGGTGAGGGTCAAGAAAGAGCCGGAGGCCACGGCCAGGCGTTTCTGAATTTTCTTCAGAAAGGCGGGCGTGGGCAACGCGAGGCGGGCTTTGATTTCGGCAAGCATAGCGGGCGACTATTTGAATTTTTGGACTTGGATAAACTGGTCGTACACGGCCGCCCGCTGCTCCAGCGAGTTCAGGCGCTTGTCGATGGTTTCGTGGACGGCGGCCGCATCGGCCCGCGCCGTCTCCAGGTTGGTCACCCGCAGCGTCAGGGCCTCGTTGCGGACGGCCATCACCTCCAGCGCTGTCAGGCAGCGCGCCATGTTGGTGCTGTAGCCGTCCATTTTGGCGGTGGCGTTCGTCATTAAGAGCGTCAGGATGGCCTGGAGCACCAGCAGCAGGCCCGCCACTACGCCGCCCAGCACCCAGACGCGCGTCTGGGTCTGGCTGATTTCGATTTTGGTATCGGTTGCCGACATAAGTTAGAAAGCGCCGAACACGGCATCGGAGGTGGCGCTGCGCAGGTAGGCCAGGCTGTTGGCGGGGACGTCGTAGGCAGCAGAAGCGAAGTAGGTGGCGTAGCGCGTGGCCGTGGCCGTGGCGTTGAGGTGGGTGCGCAGGCGGCGCAGGAACCGTTCGCCGTCGTCCAGGGCCTGCCCGCCCTTCATATCAAGCAGCTTTTGCAGGCCCGGGTCCGACTCCTTGCTGTTGGCCGAGTCGGGCCGGTACACGTTCAGCTCGAAGCTGTTGCCGTTCAGCCCGAAGCCCAGCTCGCCGATGGCTTGGGCCATCGTGAGGTGGGCCAGCGCCGGCTGGAGGTACTTGGTCACCAGGGCCTGGTTCTCGGCCGACAGGGTGCCGGCGGCCTGCTGGGCCTTCAGCTCCTCGTAGAAATCTTCGCCCAGCACGGGCTCCAGGGCAAAGGCCTCGGTTTTGCGGATCAGCGGCAGCAGCGAGAGGAAGGTGAGCCGGCCGTTGGTGATGGGGTAGTGCTCAGCGAACTGGGCCGCCGTGTTCAGGAAATGCGCGCGGGCCCGGGCAGCCGCGGCCGAGCCCTCCCAGGTGGCGAAGTCGTTGGCATGGGCCTCCAGGTGGGTCAGCACCTTCTCCAGGGCCCCGAACCCCTTGCGGCTGAAGGAGGCCTTCAGGTCGTTGATCTGCCACTGAAAGGCGGTTTTCTCGCGCTCGGTGCTGATGATCTGGACGCCGCTGCCACTGATTTGCACCTGGGCCACGTCGAGGAAGCCCACCATGGTGAGGTTGGCCAGGGCCGAACCGAGCAGGTAGCGCAGGCGCTCGTGCACGGCATCGCCGGGGGCCGCGGCCGTCTCCGCTACGCCGTCGTAAAACGCCGCGCCCAGCAGCGGGCGCAGGTAGTCGTCCTCGGCCAGCAGCATATCCGGCTGAAGCGAAAGGAAATAGTCGGCGTCCTCGGTGGAAGCGTTGAGGCGCACGTGCTGGCGGAAGTCGGCGGTGGAGTTGAGCAATCCCATGAGGCTAAGCGGTTTGTTGTTGCACCTGTTTGCCCTTGTCCATCGTCATGATGAGGGGTTGCTTGACACGCCACACGATGTTTTGGGCCGTGCCCCAGCCGTTGTAGCGCAGCAGGAAGTTGAGGGGCTCCAGGGCCAGGTCGATTTCGAAAGTCGAGGTGCTGATGAAGTTGTTGAAGGCCACCCGGGCGTCGGAGCCGCTGCCGGCCCCCATGTTTTTGCCGGGCTGGATGCCCATCAGCGTCGGGGCCACGCCGCCGGCGGTGAACACGTGGGAGGCCGCCTCCTGCGAGTCCTCGTTGAAGATGCCCTCCTTCATTTTTTTGTCGAGCACCGTCACTTTGAAGGCGGCCACGTCGTTGCCGGCGCTGTCCTTCACGGTGGTGGTCATCAGCGACTTGCCCGCGCCGCTGCTGCCCGTCATCACGTCGCTGAAGTTCTTCAGCTCGTCCTTGATGAGCTTGCGGCGCTCTTCCTCGTCCTTCTCGTCCCAGTCCTTGAATTTCCAGGCCCAGTAGGCGGGGTTCACCTCGATGACGTATTCGACGCTGATGATTTGCTTGAGCAGCATCTTCTTGAATTCGACGACGGCCGTGGCCACCTCTAGCCAGCCGCTGCGCCGCACGGTGTTCCAACTGGCCAGCTGGTACTCCGACCGGTCGGGCGAGGGCACGCTGATGGGGTAGATGTACTTAAAACCGTCGGTGCGGGCGCGCAACACGTTTTCGGCGTCGTAGTAGGGGTCGAGCACCGGCACGGCGGTGGTGTACTCGTCGTTGTAGCGGCCGGCCTTATCCCAGTTGGCGTTGATGTACACCAGTTGCATGATTTCCGACACCTTCATGGCCCGGGCGTAGCGGCAGTAGCAGGCGTCCTGGGTGGAAATGCCCACGATTTTGCTGCGGTCGCGGCTCAGGATCAGCTCCGGGAAGGCGTTGCCGAACCAGGAGATGTCGAGCAGCGCGTCGAAGAAGTAGCGGTGCACCGGTACGCGGCGCAGGAAGTCCTCGATTTCGGGCACCAGCAGCTGCTTGAACACTTCCTGGCCCTGCTCGTCGTAGCTCAGGGCCCCGTACATCAGGCCGCCGCCGTACCAGGCCTTGGCCTTCCAGTTGAGCATGGTGGCCAGCGAGGTGTTGATCTCAGCGTCGGCCACCACCTGCTGCGGGAACAGGTTGTCGGCGCCCCAGTAGGCCACGTTGGCGTTGCCGCCCGACGTGCGCACCAGCGACGCGGTGGACGGGGCCCCGGAAGCGGTGCCGGGGGCCGCGCCGGTTTTCACCAGCGCCCCGATGCCCTGAATGTAGCCGAAGCTGCCGCTCGGATTGACGAATATATCCACGCTAAATGATGACTTTCTTGCCGTTGAACTCCAGAATCAGGTAGATGTGCACCTTGGTGAAGTTGCCGTTGCGGGTGCTCACTAGGTTGCGGGTCATGTTCTCGAAGTGGTGCGGGTTGCGCACCAGGTGCGCCTCTAGTGCCTCCACGCTGTCCGCGCCGGGGCCCAGGGGCGGGGCGGGCTTCTGGGGGTTGCCGCGGCCGCTGAGCAGCTGGCCGCTTACCTCCACGATTTCGCCGCCGGTGCCTTTCGTCTCGTTGAGCTTCACGAAGCGCAGCGCGAACGGCTCGGCCGTGGCGGCCATCGTGGCCAGCACCTGCTTGAGGGTGATGATTTCGGTAATGACTTGTTTTCCTACCATTGCCCTGCAAAACTGCGGGCGCGTAGGTCCCATCGAAAGGACAGAAAAAAGCCCCTTCAGCGCCCCATCGCTGGGCCTAAAAAGCCAATCTCACAGCCAATGGGGCCCAGGTGCTGGAATCGCAGTTTTCAGCCGTTTTTCTGAAACACGCGTCTCATTTTTCAGAAATTGACCCCGGTTTACGCTAACGGCCACCGGCAATTGCCAGGGTCAAAAAAGGGGTATATGAATGGGCTATGGACATTAAAAAACCCTGTCGCCAATGCGGAAACAGGGTTTACAGACCATAATTGCCAGTACTAGCCGGTCAGCATCACGAAGGAGCTGAAGTCGGTGCCGGGCTTGAGCAGGGTGGTGTCGATGCTGAGCAGGTGCAGGTCCACGGTATCGGTGAAGTGGGGGGCCTCCTCGCTGGGCACGCTGGCGAGCTTCTCGCTGGCCTTGTTCTTCTCGATGCCGCGGGGCCCTTCCTTCATCTCGGTGAGCTGCATGGCGATGAGCACCTGCTTGCAGTGGTGCTTGTTGAAGCGGATGCGGGGCAGGTCGGGGTCCAGCTCGGCCAGCAGCTCGTGGGCCAGCAGGTAGCGGGTGTGGTGGCCCGGCGTGCGGCCCAGCTTCACCACGTCCACCTTCCATCCCGCCTCGCGCAGCAGGCGCACGAACGTCTGGTTGTAGGTTTCGTCGCTGTTGGGCACGCGGTTGTTGCCGTATTCAGCGTCCTCAATGAACTGCACCCGCTTGTTGAGGTGGTAGGCGTAGTAGTCGGTGAACTGCTTGCACAGGTGGCGGATGAGTTGCGGGTGCTTGACGTAAAACCCGTTCAGGAAGCGGTACTCGCGGGCCTTGGCGTGCACCTGGGCCACGGTGAGGAAGGTGCTCTTGCCGTAGTCCGGGGCCAGGCGCAGGGGCAGCGTGGTATCGCAGTCGCCGTCCTGCCGGCTGTCGGGCTGGTCGCTGAACCGGCGCAGGCGCTTGAGGTTGAAATCCTCCCCGTCCAGGTGGTTGTAGTCGAAGGCCTCGTAAGCGTGCTTGCCGGTGTCGAGCGTGGGGTAGAAGCCCGCCTCGACGCTGGTGGGCCGCTGGTTGAGCAGCTCCACCCGAAACGTGAAGTCGGTGAGGCCCCGGCGCTGCTGCTCCAGGTACCGAATGCCCACGTTGGTGAGGTTCTCGAACACGTTGGCCTCGCTGTAGAGCTGGCCATCGGCGTCGAGGTAGTAGCGCAGCTCGCGCGTCAACTGCTGGATATCCTTCCAAATCAGCCGCCGGGCCTCGCGGTCCTTGTTATCGATGTACTTCAACTGAAGCTTGATCAGCTCGCGGCTCAGCAACTCGTAGTCCTTGCCACTGGCCTGGTAATGCTTGCTGCCCTCCAGCAACCATTTACCCTGATTGCCATAAGGCATGGAGGTGAAGTGGAACACGCCGTGGTGCAGGCGGTGGCCGGCCCAGGCCTGGCGCTCGTTGCCCCGGTTGGCGGGCATCACCTCGTCGTCGAACTTCTCCTTGTTGAGCGTGAGCGACTCATCCGCCAGAATGCCGTCCAGGTTGAGGCCCCGGGCGCTGCCCCCGCCCCCGTCGAGCGAAATCAGGTGAAAGCACGTGCCGTTGTAAAAGCAGATGGTGTGGCCCCACTTCTGGGGCGGCTCGAAGGGCAGCCCGAAGTGTTTGGGCGGCATGATGCCGATGACATAATGCACGCCCTGCACGTAGCCAATCCGCTCCAGGCTGGCAATCGTCGAGGGCAGCGTGCGGGTCAGAATCTGCTGGTACGTTTGCCCACACAGGCCCCAGGCGCTGCGCGGCAGGTGGCGCACGATGAGGTGCATCAGCCAGGCGATGAGCGACGATTTGCCCGTCGCCCGGCCCCAGATGCTCACTGCCGACATCATCAGCGTCACCAAAAAGCGCAGCTGCGGCCGGTTGAAGTGCAGGGGCTTGATTTCGGGTTCAGCGGCGCTCATTTCAGCCGTTTCCCTTTCCGCTCGGCCTTGTCGAGCAAATCTTCCATCTCCTCGGCGCTGGTGGTCATATCCTCCACCGCATCGAGCACCACAGCATACTGGTCGGCCGGTAACTCCTCAATCGCATCGGCGTTGAAGCGCAGCTGCTGGCCATCGGCCCGGCCAACCTGAATCAGGTAAGTGTGGGCCTGGATGGCCTCGCCGTCGAACGTGTTGTCGTCGAGGTTCAGGCCCTCGAACGTGGTCATGTTTTTCAGAATGGCCGCGTAGGCGCGCATATCCTCAATATCGAGGCACTTGCCGAGCCCCTTCAGGGAGTATTCCCACAACAGCCGCCGCTTGGCATCCTTGCTGGTTTTCACGACGTCGCCGAACACCTGGAGCGCGTCGCGCACGATGCGGTACGCCGTGGCCCGGCTCACTTGGTGCTTTTTCTGGAGCCACTCGGCGGCCGCCAGCGGCGATTTGCGCTTGACCATGTAGTGCCAGGCGTCGTCGATGCGCTCGCGGTGCTTTCGCTCCTGGTCGCTGAGCAGGGCTTCCACCTCCTCGCTGAGGTAGGAGAAGTAAATGCGGTCGAAACTCGTCTCCAGCGCCGCGGGCACGATGGTTTGCAGTCGGGCCATCACCGACTCGTCTTTCTTATTCATGGGTCAGCAGCGCCTCCACCTGCGCCAGTTCGGCCCCTACGCGGGCCAGCTCCTCGGCCCGGTGCGGCTTGGTTTTGAGTTTGCTCACCTGGCTGCGCAGGTTATTGCGGCGCTTCAGCAGGTCGGCCGCCGGCAGCGTGGCCAGCTCAGCGGCGGGCACTACCGGGGGCCCCGGCGGCAGCGTGCCGTGGGCCCGCACGTGGCGGTCGGCGTCCCAATTCTGATTCAGCGCCCGGCTCAGCAGCATGATGCGCTGAGCCACGGCCCGCCGGGCATCCTCGTCGGCCGGGGCCTCCAGCTGCGCGTGCAGGCCGGTGCGCTCGTCGTAGAGTGGCCGGCGGGCGTCGCGCAGTTCAGCGAGCAGCTTGTGCCCTTTTTCGTCACCGCTTGGCTCCTTTTGCAACGGAATCGTTGCGTTTGGGCTGCTTTCGGGGCTTTGGCCTGGTCCGTCCTGGACTTTTTTCGGCATATCTGCCGGCGACTGCTCACTGTTAACTGCTAACTGATAACTGCTAACGGCCAGCTTGCCCAGTTCCCAGGCCAGGGCCTCGCCGTTGTAGCGGCTGGGCCCGCCGGCCAGCAAGCGCTTCAGGCGCTCGTTGTCGCCCAGGGCGGCGTAGAGCTGCCGGCCCGCTTCATAGTCCCGCTCCGAATCGAGCCACTGCTGCACTGTCATGGCCCGAAATTCCGGCGGCAATTGCCGCACCGAAAGGACATTAAAAAAGCCCTCCGCAGGGCGGAGGGCCTTTCTAACTTTATCTCATCAGGTATTACCCAATGGGGGGCAAAACTACGCCAGGTACACCAGCACCTGCTCGACAGCCCCCGCCAATACTTTGCCTTCGAAGATGGGGGCCGGGCCGCTCCACACGCTCTGGAACGTGAAGGTGCGGGCCTTGCGGTCGGCGGTTTTCTCGCCCGTGGTGCCCGGGGCACTCACCATCTTGGCCGGGTAGCCGGCGTGGCCCAGCAGGCGCGGCGCGCCGTCCAGCTCGAAGTAGAGCACGTAGAAGCTGCCGTTTTTGGCGTAGCGGGCGAAGCCATCGGCGTTGGCCTTGTTGCCGGCCACCAGGAACTTCAGGGCGTTTTTGAAGCTCATGCCGTCCATCTCGCCCTGCGAGTCGCTGGTGCCGGCCCCGGCCTCCAGCGTGCATTTCACGCGAAACGCCTTTTTCGAGGCCTTCAGCACGATGTCGGTCGTCACCGTGACCAGGCTGGCCAGGTCCGTCGCATCCTCGATTTTCGGCAGCACGGGGTGCGTTTCCACGTCGCCGAAATCGATGAAATACACGTTCTGCTGGATGCCCGCCGTGTTGTCCTGGCCGGCGCTGCCGTCGATGTCCTCAAAATCTAAAGCCATAATATAAATAGTTCTAAGCCGGGCCGCTTAGATGGCGTAATGCAGGTGGGTAAAGGTCAGCTCGACGTCTTTCGCCAGCTCGGGGGTTTGTTCGGCCGTGGGGCCCTCGTAGCTCTTGTACTCGGCCACCGCGTTGCCCAAAATCGTGCTTTTGGTATCGGCCGGGAGCACCAGTTGCGGGCCCTGCTCGCCGCCGCGCACCAGCACCGTGGCCTTGCCCTTTTCGGTGCCGTCCGGGTTCGTCACCGCGCCCGTCGCGCGGAACACCCCTTTTTCCTTCGTTTCCGAAGTGATTTTTACGTTCAGTGGCATCGTCGATGAAAATGTGCCCGCCCCGGCCGGGTGGCCAGGGCGGGCGGGTTTCCGATTAGGCCAGGCGGATGATGGCCGGCGTGTCGTAGTACAGCTCGTTGTCCACGGCCAGGCCGGTAGTGTTGCCGCCGATGTTGCCGGCAATCACGAGCTGGTTGCTCCAGAACGCGACGCCTTCCCACCACTCCATGAAAATCTTCACTTTGTAGTCGAGCGTCTGCACGTCGGTCACCACCGGGTCGGTGTTGATGTCGTGCAGGTGCAGGAAGTTGTCGTCGGGCGTGGTGAAAATCAGGTCCGAGCCGTTCAGGCCGGGCAGGCCGATGAGCTGGCGGGAGCCGATGATCGTCTTCAGGCCCCCCTCCGGCGTGTAGGTCGGGTAGATGCCGTAGGTCTTGAAGAAGTTCAGGGCGTACTTCTCCACGTTGCTTTGCGAGAGGTAAATCTTCTTCAGCGATTCCTTCACCTGCTCGGGCAAGGCCAGCTCGAAGTCGTTCACCTGGTCGACGACGTTGGCCGTGGTAACGGCCACCATCGGCACCTGGTAGATGGGGTTGGTGGTGGAGATGAAGCCGGCGTTAATGATGGCCACCAGGCCGTTCATCGACTTGCCGAACACCCGGCGCTCGGCGGCCGTGGCCCCGAGCACGCCCCGGTTGACCAGGATTTCGCGGTCGGCCTGCACGCGCAGCATCAGCTCGTCCATGATGTACTTGCTGATGGGCATGTCGGCCGGCTTCTTGTCCTCCTGGTAGAGGAAAGCCGCCCACGACGCCAGGATGTCGGCCGGCACGATGCCGTAGTTCACCTTCTGCTGGTAGTTCACCAGCTCGTTCACCTTGAAGGTGGTCACGCCCAACTCGTTCCAGATGGACTCAAAGCCCTGCACCACGTGCGTCGTGATGCTCTGGAGGGCCGGGAAGCGGCCCTTGACGCTGGCAATCATCTTCATGAACGAAGTCGTTTTCGACTTCAGGTACAGATGCTTGCGGATTTCCTTGTTCTGGGTGCGGCTGTAGGCACCGAGTTCCGCAGCGAGCTGCGTGACGTTAATTGACATGACGGATAACTAATTGAAATAGCGAGGAATAGGATAATGCACCGACGAACTACCGGACCGGACTACTGGCCGATCAGGGTGGCCACGTAGCTGTTGTGCTCGGCGTTGGGGTCGAAGTAGGTTTTGGCCGCGGGGGCCGCCGGCTGATCGCCCTCGGCCTTGCCCGGCGTGGTGGGGGTGGCACCGCCCAGAGCCCCGAGGCGCGTCACCTCGGCCTGCGAGGCGGCCAGGTCGGTTTCCAGCTTGGTTTTGGCCGTGGTTAACTCGCCCACCTTCGCCTCAGCGGCGTCGGCGCGGCCGGCCTTAGCGGCCAGCTCGTTGTACTTGGCCTCGGTGATGAGGGCGGCCGACGTGACGCCGGCGGTGCGCAGCTCCTCGTTGGCGGCATCGGCTTCAGCCGTTGCGATGATGTCTTTGCCCGCGAGGGCCATAACGGCGGCCAGGGCCGTAACTTTTTTACCGAACATGGTGAGTTGGGGGTTGGGGGTTGAGAGAGAAGAGGAAGCAGCAGAAGCGCCGGTGATACCCGTCGCGGTGGTGCCATCGGCCAGGTCGAACGCGAGCTGGATGGCGTCCTGGAGCGAGCCTAACTGGTCGGCCAGGCCGGCGTCCACGCTGGCCTGGCCCACGTAGAGCAGGCCGGTTTGCGTTTCGGGGCCCGCATCCGGCCGGTTGGCCGTCATGGTGGCCACAAACACGTCGTTGAGCGGGTCGAGCAGCTGCGAGCGCAGCAGCTGTCCCTTGCCCTTCAGGGCCTCGTCGAAGGCCGTCGTTTTATCGGTGGAGGCTGTGGCCGTATGGGTCACCTGCTTGATGCCCAGCTTCTCGTAGTAGCCCGACATGTCCAGGCCGTCCCACTTGGTGCCGATGCTGCCCAGGATGCCGGTTTTGGCCACCACCACGCGGTCGGCCCCGCTGCCGGCCCACATGCCCGCCGAGCACATCATGTCGGCGTAAGACACGAACGGCTTGCTGGTATGGGCCACGATGTCACCAAAGCTTTCCAGGCCCAGCGTCGAGCCGCCCGGCGTGATGAACCAGCCCACGTGCGCCACGATGTTCGGGTGGGCGTCGGCCTGCTGGATGCGGGCCCCCAGCGTGCGGGTGCCGGCCACGTAGCCGTAATCCCAGTCGTAGTAGTCGTCCGGCAGCATCACGCCGCTCACCACCGTCACGGCCACCGAGCCGGCGGGCACGTCGTCGAGCGAGCCGTAGCCGCGCAGCTGCACGCTCGTGGCGTCGGCCGTGATGGCAAAGCACACCGGCGGGGCCAGTAGCTCGTCGGCGCGCGGCGCGGCCGGCGCGTTGCTCGTGGCCGTGAGCAACTGCGTCACCTGCATCAGAAACGCCGGCACCGCCGACTCTTCTAACAGGAACTGGCCGCTGAGCACGGCCGATAAAGGGCTATTGAATCGCATCGTCGGGGATTGGACGCTGCAAAACTGCCGGCGCGTGGGCGCGGGCGAAAGGACAGAAAAAAGGGGTTTCCTGCGGAGCGGCCGCCCGGGGCTCAGCGGCGCGCTTTCCAGACCACGGCCGCCAGGCAAGCCACCAAGAGGAGCGCGAAGCCGGCCAGCAACTGGGTGGAGTGGTCCATCACGCGAAGCGGCCCATCGCGTCGGCCTGCTGCATGTGCAGGCGCACCATGTCGTTGATTTTCACCGGCACGTGCTCGCACAGAAACGCGAAAAAGTCGCCTTGCAGCATGGTGGGCTGCGCGTAGCCGTCCACTTTGGCCTGCCAGTCGGCTTCGGCCTCGCCGCGGCGGGTGCAGAGCAGGGCCCCGGTCGCGGCGTCCACCACGGTCTGGTTGTCGGCGTGCAGCACCACTTCGCGCGGGGCGAAGCCGGCCGCCGTCAGCGCCGGGCCGAGGCCGTCCGGGGCCGTGGCGTCGGCGGCGTACATGGTCACGGTGGTGACGATGCGGGCCACGCACTCGCCCGTGTCCCAAAACTGGCACTCGAAGCCGGTGCGGCGGGCTTTTTGGCGGATCACGGTGTCGGCGACCACGCGGTCGGCGACGATCAATTCGAGGGGGGTGCGGGCACCGGGGAGCAAGGGCATGGCAAGGGCTAGGAAAGGCTGTAGAGGGACAGGAGTTGGGAGCTGCGTTTTTGCATCTGCGGGGCGGACAGGGCCACGTTGTGCAGCTCGGCAAAGGCGAGTTGCAGCGGGGAGTTGTTGGCGTTCAGGTCCGGGTAAAAGCCCCCGCCCAGGCGCAGGGGCGAATTGGTTGTGCCGATGGCGCGGGCGGGCGCGTCCAGCGTCTTCACGCCGTTCGTGTAGCCGGTGAACGCGATCGAGCCGTTGCCGGCCCCGCTCACCCCCGTCAGGCCCACGAGGTGCCACCCGGCGGGGTCGGGCGCTCCCGCGGACTGGCCCGCCCCGGAGCCGTAAAAGTGGAGGTAGTACGCCCCGTAGCTGGCCCCCGCGATCACGTCCAGCAGCGAGCTGCTGGACGCCGCGCCGAGGCCCGCGAGGTTGCGGGCCGTGGCGGGGGTTTCGAGCCGGACCACCAGGAACAACGTGCGCGGGGCGTTGTTGGCAATGCCCGTGGCGGCCCCGGTGGCCAGCACGTCGTTGCCAACAAAACGCACGTAGCTGCCCCCATTGGGCCCGCCGCTGGCCACGCGCGCCGGGGCGCTTTGCCCGCCGGCCGGGGCCAGGTTGTAGGCGCTGCCGCCGGGCCCGGCGTTGGGCCAGCTCGCCACGCTGGCCGCGCTCAGGTCGCTGGCCTTGAACTGCACATAAGCGTCGGGCACGGTGACGCCCGGGGCGGGGTCGACGTACGCCGGGGCCCGGCAGCCCAGATCGCGGCGGTGGGTGTGGGTGCCGGCCATTACGCGACGCCCCCCGTTACCCGCCAGGCGTTGGCCGCCACCTTGCGCAAGCCGATCTCGCCGTACTGGCCGGGCGTTTTCAGCCCGCCCAGCCCGGTCACCGTCACGCCGCTCGCGCCGGCCACCGTGACCGCGCCCGCGCCCTCCTGGCTGAGGCTGAGCACCGTGCCGACCGGCAACGCCAGGTTCGCGTCGGCCGGAATCGTGAGGGTGAGGGCCCCGGCCGCGTTCAACGGCACGACGTTGCCCGCGTCGGCGGCGGCCAGCGTGTAGGCCCCGGTTTGGGTGGCGCTGGCCGGCAGGGTGGTGCGCACCGTTTCGAGCTGCGCGGCCGTGACGCCGGCGGCCGGCACGCTCACGTTGATGATACGCTGGCCGGGCGTGGTGGTCGTGTCGAAGGCGACGTTGGTGCCGGCCGCGAGGGGCAGCAGCGCGCCCAACTTGTCTTTTTCGGGCTGGGTGTAATCCGTGCTGCTCAGGCCCTTGCCGGGTACCTTGTCCACCTTGCCCCCCAGCGCCCCGGCGGTGGCCTGCTGGGCCAGCAAGTCGGTGTAGGCCGTGGCCCCGGCCGCGATGCCGTTGAGCTTGGCCAGCAGCGCGTTGGTGAACGCATTCGTGTTGGCGTTGCCCTCGTAAGCGGCCTTGATTTGGGCAGCGCTCATCACCGCGTTGAGCAGGTCCGGGTCGCTGACCTTGTTGTAGGCCGCGTTCGCGCCCGCCGAGGTCGCCCGGTAGATGGCCCAGCGCCCGTCGCCGTCGTCGTCCACGTTCACCCAGTCGCCGATCTTCACGCTCAGCGCGTTGCGCGCCGCCAGCGTGGCCACGTTGTACTGCTTGGCCCGCAGCTGCAACAGGTTGTAGAGCTTTTGGAGCGTATCCCCGTCGCTGCTCACCCCGTCGCGCAGGGCCCCGGCCAGCGCCGCATCCAGCGTCGCGGCCACCCCGGCGGCTTCTTTGCCGGCCAGCGCCGGGGCATTGGCGGCGATGGCTTGCTCGTCGGTGTACCCGCCGTGCTGGGCCAGCGCCTGGGCCACGTAGCGGGCCAGGTAATCCTTGCGGATGATGGCCCGGTCCTCTTCGTCGGCAAACCCGGCGTAGTTGTCGCTTTCCAGCAGCCAGCCGTAGAAACTGTAGAGCACCCCGTACCCGTCCGTCTGGTTATCGAGGCGGATTTCGGTGACCAGCTCGTCGCCGTTGGTGACGCCGATCACGGGCCCCGCCGGCGTTTGCGTGAGGTAGAGGTCGGGGCCCAGGCGCAGCGGCAGGGCGGCCTGCCGCACCCCGTCCGGCCGGCGGGGGGCCGGCAGCAAGTTATCCAGCTCGGCGGCCAGCGATGGGTTGTCCAGCGGGTCGCCGGTCAGGGCCGCAAAGTCGCTGGCGAAGCTCACCACGGCGCGCCAGTTGGCTCCGGGCGCGGGCGCGGCGGCGGCGCTGAAGTTGCGCCGGGCCTCCCAGATGCCCTGGGCGGTCACGTACCACAAGCCGCTGCGCACCATCATCGGCAGCACCAGCTCGCTCAGGCCTTTGCCGGCGGCCCCGATGGCGGCCTGCACGAAGGCCGTGCTGGCCACCTGGGTCGTGTCGGTGCCCACGGCCGCCGTGGGCACGGTGAACGGGTCGGCCTGGCCCAGGGCGTAGCACTGCTCCAGCACCAGGGCGCGGAACGTGCCCTCGGTGATGTGCTGGTACTCGTTGTCGGCGAAGATGGCGTTCCACTTGGTAATGAATCGCTGCAACAGGGGCGGCAGGGCCTGGTCGGAAGGAATGGGCATGGCAAACTAAATAATCGTGAACGCCACCCGGAAGCCACTGCGCACCACCACCGTGTGGCCGGCCGGCACGGTGGCCATGAGGTGGCCGCGCAGGTCGCGGATTTCCACCACGCCGCCGGGGCCGCTGCCCAGCTGCACGCTGCCCGCCAGGCCCACGCCGCTTACCAGCCAGGTGCCGGCGTAGGGCCGGGCACGCCGCGTGGTTTCGCCGCTGAAGGTGAAATCGTAGTTGTTGCGGGCGGTGGCCGTGCCAGCGTCGTACTTGTCGAGGTAAGCCAGGGGCTCGTCCGGGGCCCCCACCAGCCACACCCCGCCGTTCTGGTCGCGGTAGAGCAGCAGGAAGCGGCGGCCGTCCAGCGCCTCCAGGCCGGCCGCCAGCGTGGCGGTGGCCTTGGCCAGCACGCCCTTCAGCTGCGGCTGGAAGTACGGCCCGTGCCGGTCGGCCTTGCCGGCCTGCGTAAAGCCCAGGGTGGTGCGGGTGGCCACGAGCTGGTACCAGGCCGCGCCGGGGCGCAGCACCACGTCGGCCGCGATGAGGGGTTCGTCGGGGTCCGGCACGCTGAGCACGTCGGCCACGTCGGCGTACCAGAGCGCCGCCACCCCGCCCACGTTCTCGACGATGAGCGGGTCCAGGTTGCGCAGCTGGCCGGCGGCCGGAGGGGTGGAATTCGGCACGGCGGACTAGAGCGCCTGCGCCAACTGCGCCGGACAATTCGGAATATAATTGTAGGGCTGCGCCGCGGTTGCCATCGCTTTTTGGGCCGTCTTCTGGGCCTTGCGGTAGCGGTAGTACATCTGCACCAGCGCTGCGAAAGTGTAGTCCTCGTCGGTGAAGCCGTTCAGGGCCAGAAAGCTCAGTGCGGCCTGCTTGGTCTCGAACACGATGCCGAACGCGGAGAGCGTAGTCACCATCGTGATGAACTCCAGCTCGATGAGGTCCTCCACGTGGCGGTTGAAGTCGTGCACGGCCTGCGAGGTCAGGTGGCGGCACCCGCTGAGCCAGCTCATTTGCTGCGAGACGTGCACCAGAAACCGCTCCGGGTATGCCGCCACGCCCGCGTCGTACTGCCTGTCCTGCTGCGGGTTGCGCAGCAGGTGGTAGAGCAGCCGCCCCGCCTTGTCTTTTTTGGTGAGCCGGAAGGCCTGGCCCGGGGCCAGGTGCAGGGTGCGGCGTAAATACTTGGCGACGGCGGGCCGGCACGGCACGGCCAGGGTTTCGGGTACGGGTGGGGGCATCAAGCGTGAGCGGGGCATGAAGTAAAGCTACCGAGGCCGCCCACCCCGGCACAGGACAATTCGGAATACCAATTCCTCTTCCCTCAGCAATTTAACCCCGGATTAGTACAGTTTCCAAGCACTTTTCCACCCTTGGCTCAACTATAGCTAGCGACACGGCCAATAATTGTACTCAGCCAATATTTAACCAGAATTTATTCCTAAAACCGTCCCGAATTAGGTCCTGCAACGCTCCGATTTCCCCCCGTGATTTGCCGGAATTGCGAAAAGTAACAACATTTGTAACAAACGCGACACTAGCATTTTTATAGTTTGAATGTCAATATATTAATAACCAAAAAAGCTGTTACAAAGGCCTTGTAGCAATCGTAATTTTTGTAACCAAACCGGGCTGCTACTGTCGAGATTGGCTACAAAAGTTTCGGAGGAGCTTTTTTTGTAACAAGTGTGTAACGGCGGAAAAACCCCTTCTACGTGCTCTATTCCTATTTTTTTAATTAATGTTATAAATGTTACAAAAGTTACAGGCTTTTTTGCAGCAGCTCCTTCCCGACCCCACCGCACAAAAAAAGAGGGCCGAAGCCCCCTTTGTAATATTTGTAGACGGATTGCCTGAATACTGCTGATCTGCTATAGCTTTCCGAGCGGGTCGGCTTTGGTGAGATACTCACTCGCAGTTCAGCTGGTCGTAGTTCTCGTCGACTTGAATGCCGCTGTAGTTGCTTTCGGGTACTTCACGGCCCACCACGCCCACGTACCCGACGCCTTCAATCATGCGCTCGTGGTCGCCCCACTCGCGCAGGCAGCCGGCCACGTACTTGAGCATCGCGTCGCTGTCGCCGCTGCCGTCAATCATTTCGCGGTAGGAACCAAGGGCCTCCCTGAATTCATCGGAGCTTTCATCATAGGTCAGCGCGACCTCACTGGTCAGTTCGAATGTGCGGGTTTGCATGGGTGAAAAAATTAAAAGGGTAATTTCTCTTCATTCGTATCCGCGGCTGGGTCCGGCAGCAGCCCGAATTCCGCCAGCTCCTCGCCCTTCAGCCACTCGTCCACCTTGAAAAGAAACGGTCGGCCTGTGCTCTCGGTCTGGTACACCACGTCGGGCCGGCCCAGCTTGTCGGGGCGGTCCATGTCCAGGCCGATGGGGATGCGGTTGCGCATCGGCACCGCGTTGGGGTCCATCCCCCGTTTCTCCTTCAGGTAGGTGCGCACCTCCAGCTCGTCGGTGCGGTACTTGCCCTCCTCGTTGAGCTGCTTGGTGAGCCACTTGATGGGCAGCCAGAACTGCTCCAGGCGGTAGGTGAGGAACATGTCCTTGATGAAGTGCTCGATGCTGCGGTCAAGGCGGGTCTTGGTGGCCTCGCGCACCTTGTGGAACTGCTCAGTGATGAAATCTTCCGGCCGGAACCACAGCCGGCTCACCCGCTCGTGGTGGGGCTGGCGGTGGTGCAGGAAATGCAGCCAGGCCGGAATCTCGGCAATCAGCTTGGCCTGCATGTCGGCGTCCTCTTCCAGCAGCGGCGGCACCTTCACCACGAACCAGCGGGTGTCCTCCTCGTCGATCTTCATCACCTTCTCCGCGTCGTTGCTGGTAAAGGCCAGCTTGGCGTAGAACGGCACCGGCTTGAGGTCCACGCCCTTGCGCTCAATCATGATTTCGTCCGACGTCACCATGTGCTTGAGCCGGTCCTTCTCGGTGCTCTTGTCGGAGTTCTGCATGGCCTCGTCCAGGCCGATGAAGAATTTGCTGGCGTAGTGGTTGTTGAACTTCATCTGAAACTGGGCCTGGTTCAGGATGGTGGCGTTCGAGCCGTAGATCCAGGTCATCCACTTCAGGAAGGTGCTCTTGCCGGTCTTGTTCTCCTTGCTCACCAGGATGACGACGGGCAGCTGGTGCTTGGGGTGGTTGTGGGCCACGGTGAGCCAGTCGAGGGCCACGGTGAAGGTGTCGGCCGTGACGCCGGTTTCCAGCGTGGCTTCGCCGCCGAAAATGTGCTTCAAAAACGCCGCCGTGTGCGGGAAGGGCCCCTCCTTCAGTTCCCAGGGCAGCGGCGTGATGAGGTTGAGGTTGTTGCGGATCACGCGCTGGTACTCGCCGTTGAAGTTGGGCTCCACCGTGAAGCCGTCGTACTTGGGGCACTCGTCGAGGAAGTTGGGAAACTTCTTGTAGTCGCGCTGGATTTCGCCCACCTTGAAGTTCTCCAGGGCCTCGCGCATCCCGCCGATGCCGTTGGGCTGGAAGATCCACTTGTACCAGTCCGAGCCGACGCGGGCGAAGCGGGCGGCGTCCTGGTGCTTCACGTAGCTCACCTCGTCGCCGTCGGGGTAGTAGCAGCGGCCCCGGTACACGAACTCGCGGCGGCCGATGTAGGGCTCGTAGAGCTTGTAGAACGCCGTTTCCGCGTCCTTCACCCGGCCCACCCCGAAGTAGTTGCGCACCAGGTCGTAGTGGGGCGTGGTGATGTTGCGGCCGGCAAAGTACTTGGTGGCCTCGGTGTGGCGGCCCAGGTCCGCCAGAATTTCCGCCTGCTGGTCGGGAAAGGCCTGGAACAGGTCGTCGAGGCCCTTGGCGTTTTTCTCGCACAGCTCGCGCTTGCCGTGCAGGTAGAAGGCCCGCTTCAGGGCGCAGGCCTCGTCGTCGAGCAGGGGCTGGAGCATCTCCCGGAAGCCGATGACGGCCGCCGCAAACGAGGAGGGGCGCAGGGCCAGGTCTTTGTCGGGGGCCCACTTCACGGTCAGCGCGTCGGCGTCGTGCAGCAGCACCACGGTTTCGACCTGGCAGGTGCGGATGAAGGCCGTGAGGCTGCCTTCCAGCACGCGCACGTCGTTATGCTTGTCGCTCACCACGGCGTTGCTGGGCAGGCCCACCACGGCCAGGCCCCGGGTAAAGGCCGCGGCCGCCTTCAGCTCGCCCTCCACCAGGTAGAGCACCGGCACCACCTCCGCTGCCTGGAACTTGGCCACCATGCCGGGCATCCAGAACGGCCGCGGCCGGGTGCCCTTGGTTTGGGCGTATTTCTGGGTTTGTGGGTTGCCCTCCAGGTCCACGTAGGTGCGCGGCTCCTTCAGGCGCACCCGCTCGAAAATGCTGTCGGGGTTGTTCTTGGTGCCGTTGTCGTAGGTTTCCACTTCCCCGCTGAGCGTGGGGTAAATAATCACCAGGTTGTCGTCGGCGTCGCCGTACATCACGCTGAACGACTGCTTGTGGTGCTGGTCGGGGCTGCGCGGGTGGGGCGCGCTGAACTGGAGCAGGCCGGCCGGAATGCCGGCGGCCGCCAGGCGTTGCTCCGCGTAGGAAACGGGGGCGGTGGGAGCCGGTGGGTCGGAAGGTAGAGCGTTGGACAAGGGACGGCGGGGCAATAGCGGAAGGGAGCGGATAAGGCAGCGGTAGCTCAGAATAGCAGGGCCCCCGTCTTGGCGGCCCCCGGGTATTTTTTAGTGTAGCCCGCTTGCCGGGCGGTAATGGGCTTGTCATAGCGGCCGTGGCAGCGCTGGCGCATGAGGCCCAGGTTGTCGTCGCCGTGGTTCACCAGGGCGTGGTCGAGGTGCACCACGTTGAGCAGGATGCGGAAGGCGCGGAAGCCGCTTGGGGCCGGCTTCTTCCGGGGCAGCGAATGGAATTTGCCGCCGCCGTCGCGGTAGCCCCAGAGGTGATTGCCCAGGCCGCAGCACCGGCACTTGTGGCCGTCGCGATCCAGGATGCGGGGCCGGACCACTTTTTTCCAGCCCCGGGGGTAGTTGGAATAGTCGATGGGCATGGACTATTCCTCCCACTCCTTTAGCTTCTGGTAGAGGTGCAGCATCGCCACCACGTCGCGCCGGCCAGTAGCGGCCCTGGCCTGATCGAGGTGGCTGCGCATCAACCACGCCGCCAGATAGCCGGCGTTGCCGTCCAGGCCGCGGTAGACCTGTTCTAGCCTTTCGACCCGAACAATCTGGTCGAGCAAGCCTTCGGCTAGGTTTTGCGCCATGATTATTTAGAAAAAATGTCTCTGAACAGGCGCTCCATGTCGTCCATTGTGGCGGGCACCTCCCGGCACGAACCCACCACGGGCACCGCTTTTTTGCGCAGAAACGCCTTGAATTTTTCCTCGGCTTCGGCGCGGCTGGCGGCCGCTATCGTGACGCGGACGACGGCCGTGGTGGCGGAATCGGTGACGCCGGCGATTTGGAGGTGGCCCGTCAGCTGGTACTTGGTGAGCTTCATTTCGTCACAAACTTTAGAAAGCCCAGAAATTTTTCAGCTTTCACCTCGTCGTAATAGGCATACTGCTCGTCGCGGTTGGCAATTTCCTCAGGACCGTAGCTCCAGGTTTCTTTTTTGGTTGTGCCTTTAACCTTGGCCTGAATCACTGTCTGGTGCGGTTTCTCTTCACCGGCTCGATCTTGTTTCTGCACCTCTACTTGGTATGGCCCAACGCACAGGGTCTTCTTGTCGATAATCGTGAGCTTACTCATTGGTAACCCTTGGTTTAAGTGGTGAGAAATCAGGTTACTGCGGGTCTAAGTCAGGATTGTAGTCGTCCTCCCAGAAATCGTCGTCGTCAGGAGGTGGGCACTGGCACTTCCAGCCGTCGTCGTATATCAGAAGCTGACCACATTCATCGCAGGTGTCTATCTCGTTGTTTTTCATGTTTTTGGTGGATTTTTACGCCTCGAATACCATCCCCGTGAAATCTCCCGTGTCACGGCACTCCGGGCAGCAGCGCAGCGGCATCTCCGGCATCCACGCCGTAGACGGGTGGTAAGTGGCCTCTTCCGTGAATTTCAATGCGGGGTCGAATTGTTGCAGCAGCTCCTGGCCGTTGTGCAGCAGGTCACAGGCATCGCAGTACAGTTTACTGGCACCGGCATCTGCCGCGGAATTGTAGGGCTCGGTCCGGCTGGCGTCAGTGGAGATATCCGCCAGGTGGCTCACCAGGTGGTCGAGTTTGCGCAGCACGTGCAGCAGGTCCTCTTGCTGGCGGCTGGTCATGCGGCGGCTTCCTTTCCGCACGTGACCTCTACGCCGCCCACTTGCACCGAGGGGGCCTGCGTGAACTGTACCTGGCGCAGCCAGTAGCGCACCTCCCGGTCGTAGAGCGGGAGGTACCAGGCCTGGTGGTGGTAGCGGGCGTGGGCCCGCACGAAGGGCGACGTGGCCAGCGTCGCGTCGGTGGCGTGGGCCAGCGCGTCCACCGGGAAGGTCGGCCGGTGCTTGGTGCGGAAGCCGGCCTCGGCTACCTGGTCAAAATCAAGCTGGTAAAGCATGAGTAGGCGTTTTAAGGGTGAGGTGATAGGTCCACTGGCCGGCGTCGTCCAACTCGTACCAGGCCCCGGCCACGGTGAGCGCCCAGCGGCAGGCCGCGCGGGGCATGTGGTAGTTGTGCCCGTAGTAAAGGCCCGGTTGCCGGCCATCGGCCAGGTAGCGGTAGGTGCCGGCCTGGCGGGCCACCGGCTCGCGGCCCCAGAGCAGCTGGCCGATGGCAAAGGGCAGGTCGGCGTAGGGGTCGCAGTCGCGGCACCAGGTGCAGTGGCCGTGCTGCTGGAGCTGCTGCACCTGGTGGGGGCTGAGGTTGATGGGCTGCTCAGCCACGCTGCTGCCCTCCCTCCTTCTCGAACCGGGCCCATTCGGCCGCACGCCCAGGCGCGGGGCCACCGCCGAGTTCATGCACTTCCTTCTCGAACTGGGCCCATTCGGCCCCCAGGTAGAAAAACTCCCAGGCCCCCTGGGCCTGAATCGTCAGCAACATCAGTTGCTCACCCGGCACGTCGTAGCCCGGGCGGGGCCGGCAGGGCTCCTCGTCCACGAGTACAAATTCTTTCTGCCCGGGCTGGGCCATGAACAGGCGAAACAGCGGCACTTTTTTGGTGCTGAGGGCAATGTCGATTTGCTCAGCCATTGTCCGGTCCTCCTTTCTCCAGCACGGCGTCCACGGCCAGCTGGTAATCGACGCGGCTGGTGATGCTGGCCAGTTGCAGCATGTCCATCCAGAAGGCATTGAACGGGTTGAAGCCCACCTTTTCGAGGATGGTGTCAACGTACTCAATCGTCTGCACGCTCACGTACTTCAGGTACATGTGGTCGTTGAAGTTGAAGTACTTGGCGGCCTGCATCTTGGTGTCGAGCGTGGCGGAAATCTCCTGCCACTCCTGCACCAGCTTCTCACGGGCCGCGCCGCCCAGGGGCCGGAGGTCGCGCTGAAGGCGGGTAATTTCCTGCAAGAGGTGGCGGATGTCGACCATCTGGCCAACGGATTTTTCGAGGGTTTTCACAGAGCTAAGCGGCTTGAAGGGTGAATAAATCGGCCTGCATGGCCTTCAGCCAGCCCCGGATGGAAGTGCCAGCGATGGTGCCGCCGGCCGCCGGCATGTAGCCCAGGAAGGCGAACTTGAATTCCTGGTGCAGGCGCTCGGCGGCGGCCGCGTCGGTGTAGTGCAGCAGGATGTTGTAGGCCAGGTCGGCGGGCCCGCTGCCGCCGTAGCCCCACTCGAAGCCGGTGGGCGAGTGGCGCACCACGGCCTGCGGGATGTTGACGGCCGGGCGCAGCCGGCCGTCGATTTCGACGCGGCTCAGCACCACGTCGCCGCCGAACTCGCCGGCCCAGACGTGGGCTTTGGCCCCGGCCTGGGCGTGGTGGCGGGACTGGAGGTCGGCCCAGCATTCGGGGCCGATGCCGCGCCGCACGCTGGCCCGGTCGATGAGCGGGCGGCCGCAGAGAAGGCACTTAGCCACGGTCCGGGCCTCCTTTCACCGCTTGCAGCACGGGGGTGGCCAGCCGGGCGCGCCGGCGCAGCTCGTCGTAGCGCACGAAGGCCGCTTCTTCACGGTAGCGGGGTTCGCGGCGGGCCACTTCATCGGCCACGCGTTCGAGCTGGGCCGGCTCGGCAAAGCGGACGACGGCCGGGGGCATGTGGTGCCGGCGCACGTGGGCCAGCTCCTGGAGGTTGATGCGCACCGGGGCGGCGCTGCCAATGGGTTGAACGAGTAAGTGCATGACGAGATAAAAAAGAGAGAAGGGTGAGGGGGAATCAGCAATCGGGGTGCGCGGCCAGAGCGCGGGTCAGGGCGGCCACCAGGGCGGTTTGGGTGGCGTGCCGGGCCTGCCAGGCGGCCTCCCAGCCCTGCTCCACGTAGGCCAGGTGCTGGTTTTCCCAGGCCTGCCGGGCCGCGGCCTGGGTGGCCAGGGCCTGGCGCAGCACCCAGGCGTGCCGGCCGGGGGGCACGATGGCGAGCAGCAGGGCCACCAGGTCGGCGGCGGTAGCGGGCGCGTGCATGGCTAAAAAAGGCGGGGCTGGGGCCGGCGGCCAGGCTGTGCAGCTCGCGCTCCAGGCGGGCCCGGGTGGTGGCCAGGCCGCGCAGCTGCGCGTCGAGCCGGTCGGTGGCCTCGGCGTAGCCGGGTCCCTCGCGCAGGTCGGCCCGCTGCCGGGTCAGGTCGGCCACGTCGCGCTCGACGGCGGCCAGGTCGTGGCGCTTGACTTGGTGCAGGGCGTGCGGGTCCATCAGGCGGCCAGGGGTTGGAGCACGCCGTAGTCCTGGCGGCACTCGGTGAGGTCGATTTCGCGGATGCCGTCGCCGGCGCTGACCAGCCAGTGCTCGTGAGCAGTGTGGCCCTCCTCGGCCGCCGTGCGCAGGTCCGGCGGCATGGGGCCGGCCACGTACACGGTCAGGCCGCCGTCGTGGCGGAACCAGTAGCCCAGGATGGGCAGGGGGGCGCAAACGGGCACCAGGGCCGCGCCGGGGCGGAACCGCGACACGCGGATGCGCTTGCCGTTGCGGGCGTCGCGCAGGGAAACGGGCCGGCAAAACAACTTTTTCATGGGGGTGATGAGATAAAGGGTGAAAGAGAAATAGAGGGTAGGCTACGCCAGCACCGGGGCCGCATTGGGCACCGGTTCCGCATCGGGCACCGGGGCTGCGTCGGGCAGCAGGTGGGCGGGTATTTTGAATTCGGGGAGGGAGTGGCGCACCAGGGCCACGAGCGCGGCCAGGTTGACCACCTTGCCCTGCTTGATATTGTAGAGGTGCTTGGCCGCCGCCGGGCCAAGCTCTTCACCGTAGCCGGCGCGCACGGTTATTTCCACTGCGTAGCGCGGCATTTTCATGCATACCAGCGCCAGCAAGCTGTAGAACTTCTCTTTCTCGTGCATCGTGTTTGGAGACTTTCGACAGGCAAGTATTTACTTGCCCCCGAAGTGCTACAAACATACGGTAGCAATGCGCAAAGTGGAATTAAACTTTGCGCATTTAATGAGAATTAATTGCGCAAAGTGGAACAAGCTACTATTAATCAGCGACTAAAATTTTTGATTGATAGGCTCAGTCCAAGCGCCAAAGCGTTCAGCGAAGCCATTGGAGAGAGTCCCACGAACACTCATAATTATGTAAGTGCCCGAAATGCAGAGCCAAGGGCGAATTATCTGGCCAAAGTGATATTCCACTTTGCGAACGTCAATGCGCGCTGGTTATTGACTGGTCAAGGCGGGCCTTTCACTTCGGAAGTAGCCGAGCCGGCATCTATCTACCAGAATGTAAAAAAAAATTCCGGCAATGTGCTCGGCAGCAACCACGGCTCCATCACGATGCACTACACCACGCTGGCCGACTGCGAACAAGATCTGAAAACCATCCAGGAGCGGTATGCCCAACTCGAAACTCAAGTTGATTTACTCACCAGCCAACTCGTGGACAAGGAGCGCATTATTCGTCTTTATGAAGCCAAACAATCCCCCTCCCATTAATTAAATCACACCTTTCCCCTACCCTATGCCCACTTGTCCAAACTGCGGAGCTGAAATTAAAAAGGCCGTTTTCGGCGGTAACATGCCCTATAATGATAAGGTAACAGCATTCATTCACGAGTTCACCAATTCTACGGCCCCCAACTATTGCGAGAAATGCGGCCGGCCGCTAATTGAGGAAAGCAGAAAAATCGCTCTCGCACAGCAAGGCGTCAACAAGGCCACCCTGAACCAGAACATTCACCACGTGCCGCTGCTCTCGCTGCCAGCTCCGCCCGCGTGGTCCTTTAAGCCCCTGGGACTCGTGACAGGGCAATCGGTAACGGGCACGGGCGTATTCAGCGAGTTCGCCAGCAGCTGGACCGACTTTTTCGGGGCCCAATCCAAATCCTACAACAGCAAAATCGCGGGCGGGGAACAGATTTGCTCGACGCAGCTGCGTCTGAAGTGCATCGAGTTGGGCGGGAATGCCATTCTGGGCGTGGACATCGACTACGCCGAGGTCGGCGGGGCCAAAGGCATGCTCATGGTGTGCATGACCGGCACGGCCGTGCTACTGGAAAATACCGACGTGCTGGGCGCGGCGGCTATCGATGCGATGGACAAGGTGACGGCCACGGCCAAGAATAATCTTGCCATTCGCAACCATGCCGCCATCCTGGAAAACTCGCTGCTCATTGGCCTAACCAAAGCCGTGCTGAATTAGCAAATAAATCCCGCTTTATCCGCCTTTACGAATCCCAACAACCCAAATAATTCTCTCACCAATTAATTTTTCCACCAATCAACCCAACCCCATTTTATGATAAAAATCTTACGCTGGTTATTCGGCATCGGCTGGCTTGTGGCCGGCATCGGCATGATGACAGACGTCTCTATCGTCGGGGGCGTCCTGGTTTCACTAGCTGGCCTGCTCGTCCTACCGCCCACTTTTACTTTCATCACCCGGACGACCGGCCAGGCAGTTGGCAGGCCGCTGAAATACATTTCCGTCATTCTGCTCCTTGCCGCCGGCACCGCAATTGTTGCTCCTAAACAGGAGATGAAAGCAGTAGCCGAGAAAAAGGCAGCAGAGGAGAAAGCAGCGGAAAAGAAAAAGCAGGAACAACTGGCCTACGAAAAGCTAACGCCTGCGGCAAAAGACAGCATCAAGCGTGCGAAAGCCCAGGAGGAGAAAGTAGCAAAGCAGCAGCAGGCCAGGGCCGCAGAATATGCGGCTGAGAAGGACCGAAAGGAAAAGATAGAAGCGCAATTCAGCGCTTATGATGGCTCAAATCGAGGCGTAGAAAAGGTTATCAAATCGCGCATGAACGACCCTGATAGCTACGAGCACGTGACCACTCGCTTTAGTGATAAAGGCACTTTTATCACGGTCTTCACTCAGTTTAGAGGCAAGAATGCCTTTGGTGGCAAAGTGCTTAATACAGCAGTTGCTAAAGTTGATTTCGACGGCAATGTGCTGGCGCTAGAAATGCTCTAGCACGCTGAATTCATGATGAAAATAGCCATTACCCTGCTCCTGTGCCTGTGCACGGGCCTCGCCCACGCCCAGGTGTTCCACGCCCCGAAGCTGCTGCGCAACCCCCAGACTCACCTGCTGGCCTACACGGAAATCGTCCCCGTGCCGGGGGCCTCTGCGGACGCGCTCGCCGAACGGGCCCAGCGCTGGAGCTACACCCAGTTCAAAGACCCAGACTTGCTGCTGTTGGCCGATGGCCTGGTGGGCCAGGGGTGGCGTGACATCACCACCGCCCCGGATGGCCACCGGGTAACGGCCAAGCTGCGCTACGCCGTGCGGCTGGTGGCCGCGGACGGGCGCTACCAGTACGAAATCACCAGTTTCCGCATCGAGGACTACGCCACCGCCACCTTCCCCGACCCGCAGCCCGTGCCGGTTGAGAGCTTCATGACGGTCAAGGTGGGGGCCATGTTCCGCGACCAAATCGCGCAGGAGCGGCAGCAACTGCTGGCGGCCGCCCAGCAAATCGCGGCCGCCATCAAAACGGGCATGGGCGGGCCCGCTGCCGCCACGCGGGAAGAGTAATCCGCTTACCAAACGCTTACCAAACACGTCGTTTGTGCCTGACAGAGAGCGGTGTTTCAGACTCCGGCTCCGGGTACTAGGTAACATTTTTTCGCTCCAAAAGGGGTGAATCAGCCGAAAATCGGCCTTTCCAGCAACCTGGGAGGGCCGATTTTCGGCTTTCTGGCGTCCTCTCTTTAACACTTACCTCATCCACGGGAATCAACTACTGCGGGCCGCGGCCAGGGGTGGGCGTGAATGACAAAGTCGCCGTTCAGGGCCCCGCCGGCTCGCAAGGGAAAGCGGTAGTCGTTGCCGCCATCTTGCGCCGCCAAAACAGCATCGGTCCAGCTGATGGCGGAGGCAGGGTCCGAATACCACCGGTACGAAACCGCGTACGTCAGCGCATCGACGCGGATTTCAAGCGTCTCGGCGTACACCGGGGCCCCGTCGTAGCCCGAGTCGATGCCGACCCAGTGCTTGAAAGCGGCCAGCGCTCCGCCGGCTTCCTGCACCCGGTACTCGACCACGCGCAGGGTGAGCAGAAAATAAAGGTAGCGGGACACCGCGCGGTCGGTTTCGCGCGGGTCGCGCTCCGCCGGGTCGGCACCTTCCGGCAGCCCGGGCCGCAGGGCCGTGTTCAGAAAAGCCGTGTGCAGGCGGAGCGGGCCGGCTTCCAGCTGCTGGCGCTCGAAGCGGAAGGCGTTTTCGCACGGAAACTGGGCGCGCCAATGCATTTTGGCGTTGGTGCCGCGGACGCTGAACGAATACTCGACGTCGTAGAACACCCGCTCGTTGGCGGCGGGCGGCGTGGAATTGAGCTTGAGGTTGGCCAATTCGATGTCGGCGCAAACGTCCCCGAACAGGAACCGGTGCACGTTTTCCCAACTCTCGTAGGAGTTGACGATGCCTTCGTAGCCGGAATGCGCCTTGTGTACGTTGGCGAAAAAGGCCCGGCGCTCGGGCGGGTAATCCCCGCCTTCGGGCCGGGGCCCGTCCACCAGGTAGGCGTTGTTCTGCTTCACCAGGCCGTCGCTGAACGAGCCGGTGGCGCGGCGCACGAGGTTGGCCCCCACGGCGTAGTCCTTGTAGTTGGAGCCAATCAGGCACAGGCAGCGCTCGACCGGAAAGTGGCCGCCGAGGCTATACACCGGCTCTTGCGTATCCGGCAGGTCCAGGTACTGCCGCATGCGCTTTTCCTCAAAAATGCTGGCATCGTTCGGGTTCAGCGTGTTCACGAGCCATTGCTCAACGCCGTCGGGCAAGCTGCCCAGGTCGATGCCGCCGTGCGGGGTGGCCATCGTCACGAAGCGGTGCACCCAGCGCGCGGGGTCTTGCCCAGCCGCTGGCAGCAGGTTTTGCAGCAGGGTGCGGCAGACCAATCCGCCCATGGAGTGCGCCAGCAGGATGACGCGGTAGTCTTGCTGGTTGGGGCCCAGGTCCATGCCGCTGGCTTCCAGCTCGGCCGGGATAACGTCGCAAATCAGCCGTTGCAGGTCGCGGGCGTGGTCCTCGATGCCGCGCAGCTTCTGGCCCAGCACGTCGGGGTCGTAAAACCGCGAAATCCAAAGGCTGCGCGAAGGATTGAACACCGTATTTTTCGGCGGTTTTTCCACCCGGTTGCCCCGGTTGATGGCGTCGGCGTACCCGAAGTCCTTCACGAAGCGCATGAGCTGGCCCTCAAATACGTCGGCAATCAGGTAGCGGTCGGGGTCGGGGGGGCCCTGGCGCTTGCGCACCGAAGTAGCCGCAAACCCATAGTACCCGTCGTGGAAGGTCTCGTCGCGCTCACCGCCCGTCATGGCGTACCCGCGCACGTACACGATGGGGTAAAAAGGCGGTTCGAGGACATGGCGTCTTTGGGGGCCGGCAGCAGCAGCCGGGTCGGCCGCGGGTGCCGGGGCAGTAGTGGTTAAGGTAGCCATGCATTAAAAGAATTAAATTCGAGCAAATTTCTCAATATCAGGTAATTATTGATCGGAGGCGAAGCGTTTTTAAGTTAAAAAACCGTTCTCAGCATCTGCCAAAAGCCGGGTTTTGGGGCCGGCGCAGGGATAGCAGCCCCGCCCGGCCAAGGGCAAAAATTTCCGTTCAATAGTACAGTTTTTGCCGGGGCGTCGAATCAGTGCTGGCACTGAAATTTGGGCCAGCAACAATCCTGGTGTAAGCGTTAATCACCGCCCTAACTGATTGCGCGGCAGCCAGGCAACCACCCCAGCGGAAGCCGCATCTATTGGCGCGGTGCGGCCGCGCCCCGGCAGCCCTCTCCCCAATAATGCATAGGCTTTACGCAATATATGTGCATATTCGTGCGCTGGAAAACCATTTCCGTTTGCCCCGTCGCCTGCTATGATTGAATTGCGCAACATTCGCAAGAGCTACGAAATGGGCGCCAGCCGGCTGGAAGTCCTCAAGGGCATCGACCTGCACATCCGGGCGGGCGAGCTGGTGAGCATCATGGGGTCGTCGGGATCGGGAAAAAGCACTTTGCTCAACATCCTGGGCATCCTCGACGACTTCGACCAAGGCGACTACACGCTGGCCGGCACCCGCATCGACCGCAACCTTTCGCAGACCCGGGCGGCGCACTACCGCAGCCAATTCCTGGGGTTTGTCTTCCAGTCCTTCAACCTGCTCAGCTTCAAAAGCGCGCTGGAAAACGTGGCCCTGCCGCTCTACTACCAGAAAGTGAGCCGCCGCGAGCGCAACCGCCTCGCCCTCGACTACCTCGACCGGGTGGGCCTGGCCGACCGCGCCGACCACCTGCCCGGCGAGCTCTCGGGCGGCCAGAAGCAGCGCGTGGCCATCGCCCGGGCCCTCATCAGCCAGCCCAAACTCATTCTGGCCGACGAGCCCACCGGGGCCCTCGACAGCCAGACGACGCAGGAGGTGATGGACATCTTCAAGCAAGTGCACCGCACCGGCATGACGGTGATCATCGTGACCCACGAAAACGACATCGCCGCCCAAACCCAACGCATGATTCGGGTGCGCGACGGCTTGGTTGTGAGCGACTAGCTAGCCCAGTCATTTTTATTTCCCTTTTTGTTTGCCATGAAAACGCTTCTATTCGCCCTCGGGCTGTGCGGGGCCGTCGGCTGCGGAAATGCGGCCCTTGCCCAGGTAACGCCCGCCGAAACCCAGGCCTTGAGCAAGCAGCTCGACCAACTGATGCGCAACCCCAAAAAGCCGAAGCAGGACGCGACGCTGACCCTGCGCGGCTGCCACGCCGAGCAGCTCATCCGCGACCGGGACGCCGACGTGCACATGAGCAATGCCTTGGCCCTGAGCTACGGCAGCGGCAGTTCGGGCTGGGCCGTGAGAGCCGATAATGGCATTTTTGAGCTGAAAATGGCCTTCGAATGGGCCGATGTCACCGCTCTCACCTACGCGCCGGCCACCGACGACGACGGGCAGAAGCATTTTGAAATCAAGATAACCAAGGGCAAAAAAGGCGACAGCATCAGCTTCGAACTGTCGCTCTACACCGCCAGCGAAGCCACGGTAAAAGACTTGGTGAGCCGCCTCGAAAAAGTGCGGCAAAGCTGCGGAAGGTGAATTATTTGACAAATACCATTTAACAATTAAAAGTTGTTTAGATGACCCCACTGGCGCAATTTGAACGACTGCTGCCTGCCACTAACTGCATAAATAAGAGCTGTTAAATGTTAATTGCTAACTGTTAAATGAAAAATGTTTGACCTCGATAAATGGCAGGAAATTCTGGGCACGATGCGGCGCAATAAGCTGCGCACGTTCCTGACGGCCTTTGGGGTGTTTTGGGGCATATTTATGCTGGTGCTGTTGTTGGGCGCGGGCAACGGCATCGAAAACGGCATCTGGAAGGAGTTTGGGAGCGGAGCCAAAAACAGCCTGTTTGTGAGCGCCGGCAAAACGTCGCTGCCCTGGCAGGGCCTGCAACCGGGCCGCGAAATCAAGTTCGGCAACGACGACCTGGAAGCCATCCGCACCCACGTCGACGGCGTGGAATTGCTCGCCACGCGCAACCGCCTGTCTGGCGAGTACACCATCATCAACGGTACCAAAAATGGCTCCTATCAGGTGTTCGGGGCCAACGCCGAGTTCTTCCAAATCAACGGCGAGCAGCTCGTTCGGGGCCGGCTGCTGAACCCGCTCGACGGCATCGAACGCCGCAAAGTGATGGTACTGGGCGAAAAAGTACGCAAGGTGCTGTTTGGCGACAGCAGCGGCCTAGGGCGGTTTGTGCAGGTAAAAGGCGTGTTTTTCCGGGTGGTGGGCATCTTCACCACCACCCAGAACAACGGCCGCAACGAGGAGCGGGCCTTCGTGCCGTTCACCACGTTCCAAACCACGTTCAACCAGTACAACCAAGTGCAGCGCATCGGTATCAGCAGCCGCAAGGGCACGCCGGTGAAGGCGCTTGAAGACCAGGTGCGGCAGCTGTTGGCCCACCGCCACCAGTTCGACCCCGCCGACAAACAGGCCCTGGAGCTCGACAACAACGAGGAAGAAGTGGCGCGCTTCGAAGGCCTGTTTCGTGGCATTAAGCTCTTTGTGAGCGTGATTGGCGTACTCACGCTCGTGGCCGGCGTGGTGGGCGTGAGCAACATCATGCTCATCATCGTGCAGGAGCGCACCCGCGAAATCGGGGTGCGCAAGGCCCTGGGGGCCACCCCTTGGAGCATCATCAGCATGATTGTGCAGGAAGCGGTGGTCATCACCAGCGTTTCGGGCTACCTGGGGCTGCTGGCCGGCGTGGCCCTGCTCGACGCCGTGCGCTACGCCCTGGAGCGGGCCGGTGGCACCACGTCGTACTTCGACCACCCGCAGGTGAACGTGGGCGTGGCCCTGAGCGCCACGGCTTTGCTGGTGGTGTCGGGGGCCGTGGCCGGGCTGGTGCCGGCGACGAAGGCGGCGAATGTCAAGCCCATCGAAGCCATGCGGGCCGATTAGCAATGATGTATTCGCCCTCCGCGTCGCCCTCGCCCCTGGCCCCTTCTTCAAAAAAGAGGGGGCCAAAAGCACACGTTTTCAGTAAGTGAAATTCCCCTCGCTTCTCATGTTTGACCTCGACAAATGGCAGGAAATCCTCGGCACCGTGCGGCGGCACAAGCTGCGCACGGGGCTCACCGCGTTCGGCGTGTACTGGGGCATTTTCATGCTCGTCGTGCTGCTGGGCGCGGGCAAGGGCTTCCGCAACGGCGTGGAAAATGAGTTCGACGTGGCCAAAAACGCTGTGTTTATCTGGACGCAGCGCACCAGCGTGCCCTACGCGGGGCTGAAGGTGGGCCGCTTCATTCAGCTCACCAACGACGACGTGACGGCGCTGGCGCGCGAGGTGCCCGAGGCCGCCGTTATCCTGCCCCGCAGCTCGCTCGACGGCACGTTTACCGTGCAGTACGGCCCCAAAAGCTCGTCGTTTTCGGTGAACGGCGAGTACCCCGGCTATCCGGCCGTGAAGGCGGTGCACCTGACCGGCGGCCGGTTCATCAACAACCCCGACATTGGCGAGCGGCGCAAGGTGGCCGTCATCGGCGACCGGGTGGCGGAGGTGCTTTTTGGCAGCCAAAACCCGCTGGGCCAACAGATTCGCATCAAGGGCATTTACTTCCTGGTAGTGGGGCTGTTCAAGGCCGAGGGCAAGCCCGAAAACGCCCAGCAGGACGCCCAAACCATCATTATTCCGCTCACGGCGCTGCAAAACACCTTCAACCAGGTGAACCGGGTGGGCTACTTCGCCTTCATCCCCAAGGCCGGCGTTCCGGCGGCGGTGGTCGAAACCAAGGCCCGGCAAGTGCTGGCCCGCCAGCACAAAGTGGCCCCCACCGACGACCGGGCCTTTGGCTCGGCCAACGTGGAGGAAGAATACGCACGGGTGCAGGGCCTGTTTACCGGCATCTCGGGCTTCAGTTGGCTGGTGAGCATCGGCACCATCCTGGCCGGCATCATCGGGGTGAGCAACATCATGCTCATCGTGGTGAAAGAGCGCACCAAGGAAATCGGCATTCGCAAGGCCCTGGGGGCCACGCCCTGGAGCATCGTGAGCCTGATTGTGCAGGAAAGCATCGTCATTACGGCCGTGGCCGGGCTTTGTGGTCTGCTGGGGGGCACGGCCCTCATGGCCGGCATCAATGCCTTGATTGCGGGCCAGCACATCAGCTTTTTTGCCAACCCGCGGGTGGATATCGGGGTGGCCGCCACGGCGGTGACGCTGCTGGTGGTGGCCGGCGCGGTGGCCGGGCTGGTGCCGGCCCTCCAGGCCGCGCGGGTGCAGCCCGTGGTGGCCCTCAGAGACGAATGAAACCCGGCATTTGCAATGAAGAACGTTATGCTGAAAAGAAAGAACGTCATGCTTCGGCCGCGCTCAGCATGACGTTCTTTCCAGAAGTGCAGACAATGAACAAGTTAAAATCTCTTTCCAAGTTCCCCTTATGAAACGCGTGTTCTTTTCGCTGTTGCTGCTGCTGTTGCTGGCCGGGTTTGGCTGGCTGGGCTATTATTTCTGGAAGCAAGCCCACACCGACCCGGTGGCCTACACCACCGAGACGCCTTTTGTGGCCGACATTGTGAAGAAAACCGTGGCCACGGGCAGCATCGTGCCGCGCCGCGAGGTGCAAATCAAGCCCCAGGTGTCGGGCATCGTGGAGGAGCTGTACGTGGAGGCCGGGCAGCCGGTGAAGGAAGGCCAGCTGCTGGCCCGCATCCGCACGGTGGCCAGCGCGGGCAACGTCAACAGCGCCCAAACGGGCATTCAGGCGGCGCGCATCGCGGTGGAAACCAGCAAGGTGGCCCTGGACCGGCAGAAGTCGCTGTTTGACCAGAAAGTCATTGCCGAGCAAGAATATCTCAACTTTCTGGCCGACTACCGGGCAAAAAAGCAGGCCCTGGACGCGGCCGAAAGCAACCTGCAAATTGCCCAGCGCGGCACCTCCCGCAACACCGGCGGCTCGCTCAACCTGGTGCGCTCCACCATCACCGGCATGCTGCTCGACGTGCCCGTGAAGGTGGGCTCGTCGGTGGTCGAGCGCAACAATTTCAACGAGGGCACCACCATCGCCGCCGTCGCCGACATGCAAAGCCTCATATTCGAAGGCAAAATCGACGAGAGCGAAGTGGGCAAGGTGCGCGAAGGCATGGACCTGAACCTGACCATCGGGGCCCTCGAAAACCAGCACTTTCCGGCCACCCTCGAGTACATCGCGCCCAAGGGTTTAGCCGAGGAAGGGGCCATCAAGTTTCAGGTGCGGGCGCGGCTGAAGCTCCGGCCCGGTCAGTTTTTGCGGGCCAACTACTCGGCCAACGGCGACATCGTGCTCGGCACCCGCCACCAAGTGCTGGCCATCCGCGAGAGCCTGCTGCAATTCGGCAAGGTGAACAAAGACAGCGTGTTCGTGGAAGTCGAAACCGGGCATCAGCACTTTCAGAAGCGCCTAGTAAAAACCGGCCTCTCCGACGGCATCAACGTCGAAATAACCTCGGGCCTGGCCAAAGCCGACAAAGTGAAGGTGCTGGGGCCCCCGGCCGAAGGCGAGAAAAAGAGCTAGCCACATCACCGGCCCGGTCCTATTTGCCGGGCCAGCAGCAGTTCCGTCTGTTTTGAGAACAGGTAAAAAACCATCGCCGCCAACATCCGCAACAAGCTGCGGGGCCCATGCTGCCGGGGCTCAGCGCCTGGGGCGGCTTTTTGACGGACAAGCTGCCGCTCGACGCCAGCCCCGACGTCACCAACAACCAGGTGCAAGTCATTACCCAAAGCGCCTCGCTGGCCGCCGAAAAGGTGGGGGCATCTCATTACGGTGCCGCTGGAATTGCAACTGCGCACCGTGCCGGGCGTGACAAAAACCCGCTTCTCGCGCTTCGGGCTGCCGGTGATTACCGTCGTTTTACCGACAATGTGAGCACCCCCCAGACCCGGCAGTTGGCGGCTGAGAAGCTGCCGTAGCGCAGCAGGCCCATCTGAACCGGCGCAACCTGACGCAAGCCATCCGTTCCGGCTATTACGCCCTACTGGTCGCCTAACCCTGGGCATCCGGCGACAGCTTGGCAGCATATTGGGAAAAATATAATTGTACTTGTCCGGTCTTTTGGACATCCATGTGGCACACTGTATCGTAAGCTAGCAACAGTGTTTATGCTTAACATTCTGTTAATGAACATAAACAATCGATTGTAAAAGTTACGTTTTTTCACTTTTTCTACTGCCTTATTACCTCTCTCTACTTCACTCTTTTATGAAGAAAAATTTGACGCGCCCCGCGCTGCTGCTCACGGCAGCGGCCGCTTCGGCCGCCGGCCTGCTCCTGTGGAGCGGCGGCCACGCCCCCCTCGAAGCTTCCAGCCACCGCGAAGCCCCGCTGATCGCCGACGACCCGCTGGCCGACAACACCGACCTGTACGCCTTCCGCTCGCCCGACGCACCGGACAACAACGGCAGCGCCACAGTCACGATTGTGGCCAACTACATCCCGTTTGAGTTGCCCCAGGGCGGGCCCAACTTCAACACGTTCGGCGAGAACATTCGCTACGAGATCCACGTCAAAAACAACACCACGACCACCGGCGACGACATCACGTACCGCTTCACCTTCACCCGCACCAACCAGGATCCGAGCACGTTTTTCCGGGTACGGCTGGGTAAGGAGAACCTGAAGACCACCTACAAGCTGGAGCAGATTTTGAACGGCGGCACGCCCACCACGCTCATCGCGGCGGGCCAAGTGCCGGCTCCCAACATCGGGCCTACTTCCATCACCAATGCAGCCGGCCTGGGTAAAGCCAATTACCAGACCTACGCCGAGGGCACCATCCAAACGGTGGGCGGCATCAAGGTGTTCTGCGGGCCTACCGACGACGCCTTCTTTACTGACTTAGGCAGCATTTTTGACCTCGGTGGCATCCGCTCCAAAACGGCGGCCCGCGACGGCCTGGCCCGCAAAAACGTGCATTCCATCGTGATGCAGATTCCGGTGGCGGCGCTGGCCAAAACCGGGGCCCCCGCGCTGACGGCCACCACCAACATCCTGGACTCTAACTACATCGTCGGCGTGTGGGCCTCGGCCAGCCGCTTGTCGCTGCGGACTATTAACGCCGATGGCACCCGCGCCGAGTCGGGTAATTACGTGCAGGTGTCGCGCATCGGGATGCCGCTCACCAACGAAGTGGTGCAGGCCATCGGCCTGAAAGACGAGTGGAACGCCGGCAACCCGTACGGGGCCGTGGCCAAGTTCGACGCGGGGGCCAAAAACCCGGAGCTGGGCCTGTACATGGCCGATAACACGCCCGTGAACGGGGCCGCCGCCAAGCCGGCCGGCCAGACGTACTACGGCGAGGCCGTGCCTGGTTTTGGGCCCCTGCGCATCCAAACCAAATCGCTGGCAGGCCTGTTTGCGGCCCCCTCGCCGCTGGCGGGCGGCTTCGACTTCCGCAACGGCGCGGCGGGCCTGAGCCCGCTGTACGGCAACGCGGCCACCACCGGCACGGCCTTGGCCCCGGCCCCGGCCGGCTTCGGCGAGTACTTGCTGAACGTGAGCGCCACCAGCCCCGGTGCCGGCAACGGCGGCATGCCCCGCTCGGTTGATTTGCTGCCCATCTTCCACACCGGCGTGCCAAACCTGATTCCCTACCAGCTGGCTACCGGCAAAACCGGCGGCAACCCGCTCACGGCCGGTAAGCCGTTCATCAACAACTTCTTGCCCACCTTCGGCGACATGCTGCGCCTGAACATGGCCGTGCCGCCCACGTCGCGCACCTCGGCTGATTTCAGCTCGGAGGGCCTGATTGCCGCCGCCGTGCTCGGCCTGACGGACGCCCGCTTTAAAGCCAACAACAGCCTGCAGCTCATCCCCAACATGGACGGTTTTCCCAACGGCCGCCGCTTGGAGGACGACGTGACCCGCATCGAGCTGCAAGCCGTGGGCGGGGCCGTGCTGGCCGCCGTGGGCCTGTGGTACGACGACTACACCGTGGGCACCTCGCCCAGCCCCGTAACGCCTCAACTGGGCAACGTGCTGGGGTTCACGACCAACATCGAGAAAAACGACACGACCTTCCGCGTGGCCTTCCCCTACGTGCAAACGCCTTGGAGCGGCACCACCGCCCAGCGCGTGGCCCTGGCCCAGCGCGGCCCGTCGGGCCTGGGCTTATCGTCCAACTTAGCCGTGGCTCAAGCCTACCCTAATCCGTTTGTGGACAATACCACCTTCCATTTTGAGTTGAACAGTGCCGTTACGCTGAGCATTCTGGTGTACGACCGCACCGGCCGCAAAGTGGGCTCCGTAGTCGAATCCAAAGCCTACGGCATCGGCGCGCACGACGTGCAGTGGAAGCCCGCTAAGCTGGCTCCCGGCCTGTACATTGCCTCGCTCTACAGCGGCAAAACGTTGTTGCAATCCATCAATCTGGTACGCCAGTAAGTTCGTATATGATTAACCAAAGCCGCCGTTGGGCCCTGCGGGGACCAGCGGCGGCTTTTTTTGGCGTGAGTTGACGGTTTTTCGTCGGCTACTCGTCAACTGTTGCCGCTGAAGCCTGGCCAAATTCCCAGGCCGGGCTACGGGTCCGCTTTCATCGCCGAATCGTTTCACGCACCATCTCCTACCCTTGTGAGAAGATACCTCTACCCCGTTCTACTGCTGGTGTTTGGCGCGCTCGTGGCGGCCATCTACGTATTTAAGAAGCCCGATGTGCACACCCCCGAGCTGCGGGAGCGGCACGGCAGCTTGGCTTTGGGCGGCGAGTGGGTGAACACGAAAAATGCCATCCAGGGCCTGCTGGCCAAGCTGCGCCAAGACCCCAAAGACCAAAAAAGTCGCTTGCTGCTGGCCCAGGCCTACATGCAGGAGGGCCGCGTAACCGGCGACCACCCCTACTACGACGCCGCCGCCGTGCAGCTGCTCGATGATGTGTTGCAGGCCGAGCCCGAAAACTTTGAAGCCCTGGCTTGCAAGGCGTCCATTAGCCTTACCCAACACCACTTTTCGCAGGGCTTGGCGTTGGCCCAGCAAGCCCAGGAAATCAACCCTAATAGCGGCTTCGTGTACGGCCTTCTGACCGATGCCCACGTGGAGCTGGGCCACTACGACGAAGCCGTGCAGGCGGCCGACCGCATGAACCGGGTGCGTCCCGACCTGGGGGCCTACGCCCGCGTGAGCTACCTGCGCGAGATTCGAGGCGACGTGCCGGGGGCCCTCCAGGCAATGGATATGGCTGTGAAGGCAGGCCTCGACGGGATGGAGCAAACCGAATGGACCCGCGTGGCCCTGGGCCACCTGTACGAGGTGAGCGGTGATTTGCCCCGTGCCGAAGCCTGCTACCAGCGGGCCCTAGCCGACCGCCCCGGCTACGCCTACGCGCTGGCGGGCCTGGGCCGGGTGGCCGCCGCCCGCCACGATTATACTACCGCCATCCAGGACTTTCGGCAGGCGCGGGCCGAGGTGAAGGACTACGCCTTCACCGACGAGCTGGTGGATTTGTACCGCCTCAACCACCAGCCGGACGAGGCCGATAAGATGGCCCACGAGTCCATCGACATGCTGGCCAGTGCCGCTCAGCAGGCCAATAACAACGAGGCCATGGGCCACTACGCCGACCGCGAACTGGCCTACGCCTACCTCAAAACCAACGAGTTGGACAAGGCCCTGGAGCACGCCAAAATCGAGTACGCCCGCCGCCCCGACAACATCGACGTGAACGAAACCTTGGCTTGGGTGTACTACAAGCGCGGCGAGTACGCCGACGCGGCCAAGTACATCAAGGTGGCCCGCCGCACCAACTCGCAAAACCCCGTGCTGCTGGCCCGCGCGGGCCTCATTCTGATGAAAACCGGCCAGGCCGCCGAAGGCCACGCGCTGCTCGAAAAATCCCTCAAAACCGCGCCTTACCTCAACCCCGAGGTAAGCGCCGAGGGCGAAAAGCTGCTGGCCCAACGCTAGGGCCCCCACGCCATGCACCGCCTGCCTTCTGCCGCCCGCCGCCTGCTGCCCGTCGCGCCGCTGCTCTTGCTACTGGCACTGCCGGCCGCGGCCCACGTCATCGACGCCGACCTGAGCAAGCTCTCGCGCACGGAGGTGTTCTGGACGTATTTGCGGCTGGGCTACACCCACATCCTGCCGCTGGGGCTCGACCATATCCTGTTCGTCCTCAGCCTCTACATTCTGGAGCCACGGCTGCGGCCGGTGCTGTGGCAGGCCACGGCTTTCACGGTGGCGCACTCCATCACGCTGGGGCTAGCCATGTACGGCTTCGTACGGCCGCCGTCGACCATTGTGGAGCCGGTCATCGCGCTGTCCATTTTGTTCGTGGCGATTGAAAACATCGTCAGCCGCAAGCTGAATCCGTGGCGGCTGGCGGTGGTGTTCGGGTTCGGGCTGGTGCACGGGCTGGGCTTTGCCAGCGCCCTCACCGGGCTGGGGCTGCCGCGCAACGCCTACTTCGGCTCGCTCATTTCTTTCAACGTGGGCGTGGAACTGGGCCAGGTGACGGTGATTTTGCTGGCCTGGGCCCTCATCGGCCGCTGGGCCGCCGGCAAGCCCTGGTACCATAGCCGCGTCGTGGTGCCGGTGTCGGCCGCCATCGGCCTGGTGGCCGCTTTCTGGACGGTGCAGCGCGTGTTCTTTACTTGACAATAACCAACCACGCGCCCATGCTCCGCCCGTTGCTCGCCGTTTTGCTGCTGGCCAACTACCTTTTGGTGGTGGGGGCCGGGCTGGTGGCGGGCCGGCCGGAGGTGCCGCGCTTCTCGGCGGCCCATCCTTACGTGCACAGCCTGGATTGCCAGCGGCACAACTACCTGCACCTCGACTGTTTCGAGAAATGCAACGGCCCCCAGGCCGCCGAAACGAAGCTGCCCACCAGCACGGGCCTGCACTTTTTGGCCCAGCTCAAAGGACTCGACGTGCACTGCCCGCTCGGCCAGGAGCCGGCGGTTGGACCACTGGCGCGGCGCTGGTGCGCGGGGGCCCCGGCGGTGGGCGGACCCACGGCCACGGTGGCCGGCTTTGCGCGGCCGGAGAGCCCACCGCCCTGTTGGGGATGAGTTGAGAGACGCGGCCGCGCCCGGCTGCGCCTGGGGGCCCCGGCCGTGCGCCGGGCCCCGCTTTTCTCCCAACCCGACGACGCCCCATGGGCTAGTTGCGCCCGGCCGTCGTCACCACTCCGGCGTTATGCTTGCTTTATTTTCTCGAAAAATTTCCGCGGCCGGCCGGCTGCTGGCGCTGCTGTGCGCCGTCTGGTTGGGGCCCCGGGCGGCCCATGCGCAACGCCTGGCGGCGTTGCGCGGCACCGTCACGGATTCGCTCTCCGGCCAGCCGTTGGCGGGCATCAGCGTGGGCCTGGTGGGCCAGCCCGGCGGCACGGCTACCGATGCATTGGGCCAGTTTCGGCTCAGCGGATTGGCGGCCGGCACGTTTCAACTGCGGGTAGGGGCCCTGGGCTACAAGGCTAAAAACCAACCGGTAACGTTACTGGCCGGTGAAACGCGGGGCCTCACCCTCGCACTGGCCACCGCCTCGCTAAACCTGGCGGAGGTGACGGTGAGCCAGCCCCGCGACCTCAACCAGACGCTGGCCGCCATCGCGCACATCGACCAAACGTTGCGGCCTATCAACTCGGCCCAAGACCTGCTGCGGCTGGTGCCGGGCCTGTTCATCGCCCAGCACGCGGGCGGCGGCAAGGCCGAGCAGATTTTCATCCGTGGCTTCGACGCCGACCACGGCACCGACTTCGCGGTGAGCCTCGACGGGATGCCGGTGAACATGGTGAGCCAGGCCCACGGCCAGGGCTACGCCGATTTTCACTTCGTCATCCCCGAAACGGTGGAGCAGCTCAAGGTGTACAAGGGGCCCTACACGGCCCGCTTCGGCGACTTTGCCACGGCCGGCGCGGGCGAGTTTCTCACCAAAACCAGCCTCGACCACAGTCAGGTGAAGCTAGAGGCCGGCCAGTTCGATACCTACCGGGCCCTGGTGATGCTCGATTTGCTGGGCTCCCACCACCTGCTCAGCAAGAAGCCGGAGAGTGCCTACGTGGCCAGCGAGTACTACTTCAGCAACTCGCCGTTCGTCAACGTTCAGCGGTTCAAGCGCTTCAACGGCATGGCCAAGTACACGGGCCAGCTCACCGATAAAACGTCGCTGACCTTGTTCGGCTCTTACTTCACCTCGAACTGGAACGCCAGCGGCGAAATCCCGAGCCGGGCGGTGGCCGACGGCGAGATTACCCGCTTTGGGAGCATCGACCCCAGCGAGGGCGGGCGCACCAACCGCACCAATGCCTACGCTGTGCTCGCTACGGCCCTGCCCCACGACGCGGTACTACGTCAGCAGGTGTACTACACGCGCTACAATTTCGGCCTGTTTTCCAACTTCACGTTTTTCAAGAAAAACCCGGTGGGCGGCGACGAGATTAATCAGACCGATACCGGCCGCAACCTCTGGGGCTACACGGGCACCTACGACCGCGACGACCGCTTCGGTACCCGAAATCTGCATACCACGCTGGGCCTGGGCACCCGCCTCGACGGATCGGACCTGGCCCTGCGCCACTCAACGAAGCGCGTCGTGACGGACACCATCGACCTCGGCCGCCTGCACGAGCAAAACGTGAACGCCTACCTTGATGCGACGCTGGCTCTCACCGAGCGCCTGAGCGTGAACGCCGCGCTGCGGGCAGATCTGTTTGTATTTGACTTCCGGGGGCGCATCGCCGATTCAACCGGCGCTTCCGGGCCGCTGAACGGCCGCAAGAACGCCGCCCGTTTTTCGCCCAAGCTCAACTTCTACTACCAAGCGTCGCCTGACGTGCAGCTGTTTGTGCGCTCGGGGCTGGGCTTTCACTCGAACGATGCGCGCGGGGTCATCCGCGGTGCTAACGCGGCCCAGGCGCTGCCCCGCGCCGCGGGGGCCGAAGCGGGCAGCACTTTCAAGCCCGCGCCTAACCTGGTGTTGAACGCCGCCTTCTGGTACCTGCGCTTGCAAGACGAGTTAGTGTATTCCGGCGACGAAGGCACCACCGAAAGCGTGGGGCCCACCCAACGCTTCGGCTTCGACCTCTCGGCCCGTTACCAACTTAACTCTCGTTTGTTCCTGGACCTGGACGGCAACTACAGCCACGCCCGCCTGCTCGATGCCCCGGTAGGCGAAAACCTGGTGCCGCTGGGGCCCGTGCTCACCAGCATCGCCGGGCTTACGTACCGGCAGCCCAACGGCTTGAGCGGCAGCTTGCGCTACCGCTACCTCGGGGGCCGCCCGGCCAACGAAGACAACACCGTGCGGGCCAAGCCTTATTTCGTGGTCGATGCTGTGGTGGCCTACACCCGGCCCCGCTACCAGTTCGGCGTCACGGTGCAAAACCTGCTGAACGTGGAATGGAACGAGGCCCAGTACGCCACCGAAAGCCAGTTGCGCGGCGAAACGGCCCCCGTTACGGAGTTGCACTTCACCCCCGGCGTCCCATTTTTCCTGAAGGCCAACGCCAGCGTATTCTTCTAAGCGAAGGCCCCAGGCAGGCCTTGTGCCGAACGCCAAAAACCGGCTCGTAACAGCCGGTTTTTTGGCGTTCGGCACAAGGCAGGTACGACCGCTCAGCCATTCCTGGTGCAGACGGAGGCCGAACGGGTCTGGCGGAAATCCGAGGCCCCCAGGGTCGCTTGCACAAGACAAATTATGGCTGATAGTGGCCGTGAATTTCGCTCCAATGCCGCCCTGAAGCGGGTTGGATATTTTTCTTTGAAAAAAGTTCACTATACCAAGTCCAAAGCGACATCCACTTCGTAGGTATTGCAACTACTATACTCTATTGCTTGATTGATAAGTAGATAGCTTTATTAGGTTGCGTTCTTGCAACCGCTACTCAGACTACTTTTTCGTTGCCCCTGGCGGTGAGCCGCGTTGCCGAATTATTCGGCCCGGCCACCTCCCTTCTCTTGCAGTAAAGTTTTCCGCCGGCTTCTTCCGGCAACAAAGTGAACCAGAATCGCCCGGCCATTTGGCCCCTAGCATTATTTGGTGCAGGCCCCGTCGTGTCCATGTTCTTCAGTAATATTCTGATTATCAAATCACTGATTTCAGGTTGCTTTTTGCTTATCGGTTCCTCACTTTTTCATTCTTCTTTTTCCTCATGAAAAGTTTTACCAAACCCCTACAGTGGTTGGCGGGGGCGTGTGCCGTCACGCTGCTCTCCGTGTGGAGCACCGTCCGGCACACGCCCCTGGAAGCCAGCAGCCACCGCGAAGCGCCGCTTATCGCCGACGACCCGCTCGCCGATAACACCGACGTTTACGCCTTCGTCGATCCCAACGACGCGAACCGGGTGGTGCTAATTGCCGACTATATCCCGTTCCAGCTGCCCCAGGGCGGCCCGAGCTACTACACTTTTGGCGAAAACGTGCGCTACGAGATTCACGTGAAAAACAAGAGCACCTCGGCCGGCGACGACATCACGTATCGCTTCACCTTCAAGCGCGTGAACGAGGACCCCAGCACGTTTTTCAACATCCGGCTGGGCCAGCAAAACCTGAAAACGACCTACACCTGCGAGAAAAGCGTCAACGGCGGCGGTTTTACCGCCATTGTCGCCAACGGCGTGGTGCCAGCTTACAACATCGGGCCGCGCTCTATCAATTCGGCCGTGGGCCTGAAGGCACCTTCCTACACCGACTTGCGCCAAAGCGCAGTGACCATGGCCACCGGCGGGGGCAGCGAGCAAGTATTTTGCGGCTCTTCGGATGACCCGTTTTTCGTGGACCTGGGGGCCGTGTTTGACTTGGCCGGCCTGCGGGTGAACCGAGGGGCCCGCGATGGCCTGGCGCGCTACAACGTCAATTCTATCGCGCTGAGCATCCCGATTGCGACGCTGCAAAAAGAAGGCAAGCCCGTGTCGGCCGCTGCCAACATCCTCGACCCCAACTACGTGATTGGCGTGTGGGCCTCGGCCAGCCGCCCGTCGATGCGAACGCTGAGCGCCGTTGGCGCGCCAACCGCCGACAATGCCACTTACGTGCAGGTGTCGCGCCTGGGCATGCCGCTCGACAACGAGGCCATTAACCCCATCGGCAGCAAAGACGCCTGGAACCGCACCACGCCCTACGCCGAAGCCGCCGCGACGGACGGCTACCTCTCCAACCCCGAGCTGGCCCTGTACATGGACGACCGGCAGTTCGGCGGGGCCGTACCGGCCCTGGCCGCGTTGCGCATCCAGAAAAGCTCGTTGGCGGGCTTTCCCGGCTTGCCGGCGGCAGGCTTCGACTTCGGCAACACGAAGCCGGGCCTGTACCCGCTCAAGGGCAGCGCGGCCGTGGCCGGCACGGCTCTGGCGGACGCCGCGTTTGGCAATTACCTGCTGGTGGCAGCCAGCCCGCGCTCGGTTGACATCAAGCCCATTTTCCATACCGGCGTGCCCAACCTGCCGCCGTACCAGTTGGCCACCGGCAAGGGCGGCAATCCGCTGGCCCCTGGCAAGCCTTTCGTCAACAACTTCCTGCCGCTATCCGGCGGCAACCCCGGCGGCGACATGTTGCGCCTGAACATGGCCGTGCCCGCCACCCCGCGGAACTCGCCCGATTTCAGCAACCAGGGCCTGCTGGCGGCGGCCGTGCTGGGCCTGACGGACCCGCGCTTCAACAAAAGCACGGCCCTGCAAAATATCCCCAACATGGACGGCTTCCCCAACGGCCGCCGCCTGGAGGACGAAGTGGTGAAAATTGAGCTGCAAGCCGTGGGCGGCGCGGTGCTGGCCGCCATTGGCCTGTGGTACGACGACTACCGGCCGGGCAGCGCCTCGCCGGTAACGCCCCAGCTGAAAGGGGTGCTGAATTTCTCGGCGGGCGTGGAGAAAAACGACACGACTTTCCGCGCCGCCTTCCCCTACGTGCAGACGCCGTGGCAGGGCTACCGCATTCGCCGCTAACGCATTCCCTCACCCCTGACTTATCCGAAGAACATGTCTTCTAAATTTATACCCAAGTTCCTGCTGCTGCCCGCCGTGGCGGTGGCGGCAGCGGTCGGGCTCTCGGTGTGGAGCACCACCAGCACGCCCCTGGAAGCCAGCAGCCACCGCGAAGCGCCGCTCATTGCCGACGACCCAGTGGCCGACAACACGGACCTCTACGCGTTTCGCGACCCCAACGACGCGAACCGGGTGGTAGTCATCGCCAATTACATTCCGTTTGAGTTGCCCCACGGGGGGCCCAACTATTCCACCTTCGGCGAAAACGTGCGCTATGAAGTGCACGTGAAGAATAACGGGGCCACGGCCGGTGATAACATCACGTACCGCTTCACCTTCAAGCGCGTGAACGAGGACCCCAGCACGTTTTTCAACATCCGGCTGGGCCAGCAAAACCTGAAAACGACCTACACCTGCGAGAAAAGTGTGAACGGCGGCGGTTTTACCGCCATCGTCAACAACGGCGTGGTGCCGCCCAATAACGTTGGGCCGCGCTCCATCAATTCGGCCGTGGGGCTGAAGGTCCCTTCGTACACCGACCTGCGCCTGAGTGCCATTACCAACGCCGTGGGCGGGGGCGGCGAAAAGGTGTTTTGCGGCCCTTCCGACGATCCGTTCTTTGCCGACCTGGGGGCCATATTTGACTTGGCTAACCTGCGGCCGGCCAACGCTACCGACGGGCTCTCGCGCAAGAACTGCCACACCATCGCGCTGAGCATTCCGATTGCGACGCTGCAAAAGAACGGCAAGGCTGCATCGGCCGCCGCCAACATCCTCGACCCTAATTACGTGATTGGCGTGTGGGCTTCGGCCAGCCGCCCTGCCATGCAAACCTTCAGCGCTGGTACGGGCAACGGGGCCAGCGGCGACTACGTGCAGGTGTCGCGCCTGGGCATGCCGCTCACCAACGAGGTCATCAACCCCATCGGCGGCAAGGACCGCTGGAACGCGCTGACGCCGTACACGGAAGACGCCAAAACCGACGATTACCTCTCCAACCCTGAACTGGGCCTGTACGTGGACAACCGGCTGTATGGCGGCGCGGTGCCGCAGCTGGCGGCCCTGGACGTGCAAACCAAGTCGCTGGCAGGCTTTCCCGGCCTGCCGGTTAACGGCTTCGACTTCGGCAACACCCAACCGGGTTTGTTTCCGCTCAAAGGCAGCGCGGCCGTGAACGGTACGGCCCTGGCCGACGCGGCGTTTGGCAACTACCTGCTCGTGGAGGGCAAGCCCCGCTCGGTCGACCTCAAGCCCATTTTCCACACTGGCGTGCCCAATTTGCCGCCGTACCAACTGGCTACTGGCAAGCCGAAAGGCAACCCGTTGGCCGCGGGCAAGCCGTTTATCAACAACTTCCTGCCCCTGACGGCTTCGGGCCGCACCAACCCCGGCGGCGACATGTTGCGCCTGAACATGGCCGTGCCCGCCACCCCGCGGACCGTCAACGGCCGGCCCAACCCGGAATTTAGCAACCAGGGCCTGCTGGCGGCGGCGGTGCTGGGCCTGACCGATGCGCGCTTCAACAAGAGCACGGCCCTGCAAAACATCCCCAACATGGACGGCTTCCCCAACGGCCGCCGCTTGGAGGACGCCGTGGACCAGATTGAGTTGAAGGCCGTGGGCGGCGTGGTGCTGGCCGCCATTGGCCTGTGGTACGACGACTACACGCCCGCCAGCGCTTCGCCCGTCACGCCCCGTTTGGGCGGCGTACTGGCCTTTACAACCGGCGTAGAAAAGAACGACACGACCATCCGCGCCGCCTTTCCCTTTGTGCAAACGCCGTGGATCGGCACGGGCTCGGCCAGCGGCCCGACCAACACCGTAACGATTCCTGACCTGACCGTGAGCACGGCTACGGCGGTGGAAGCCGGCACGTACAACAACGTCACCATCACCGGCTCGGGCGTGGCCACCTTCAACGGGCCCATCCAGGTGAACGGCACCCTGACCGTGCAGACGGGCGGCGTGTTGAGCACGCGCGGGGTACTGGCCACCAGCTGCCAGCCCATCACGGGGCCCGGCAGCTTTGTGTTGCAGGCCGGGGCCACGTTGCGCGTGTGCGACCCGGCGGGCATTGCCGCCACGGGCGCCACGGGAGCCATTCAACTCACCGGAACCCGCACGTATTCCAGCGACGCCACTTATGAGTACAACGGCGCGGAGGCCCAGTTCACCGGCGCGGGCCTGCCCCGCCAAGTGCGCAGCCTGACCGTGAACAACGCCGCGGGCCTGACCGTGAACAATGGCGGCGTGCGCGTGGCCCAAACGGTGGCCCTGACCAACGGCAACCTGAACACGAGCGCGAGCCAACTGCTGACGCTGCTTTCGACGCCCAAGGCCGGCACTGCTCTGGTGGTGAACACCGCCGGGGCCGTGGTGGGCCCAGCTACCATGCAGCGCGCCATCGACCCGACCCTCAACCCGGGACCGGGCTACCACCACTACAGCTCGCCGGTGAGCAACACCACGCTGGCCGACCTGGGCACCAATACGCCGGGCTTCACCCCCATTTTCAACCAGGCGTACAACACGGCGGGGGCTGGTAGCGCCAGCGTAACGCCGTACCCGAACGTGTTTGGCTATGACCAGGCCCGCGTGACCAGCGCGGCCAACGCAGGGTCGGCTTTTGACATGGGCTATTTTGTGCCCGCGGCCAACGACCCGATGGCGGTGCTGAGCGGCTATTCCGTGAACATCCCGGCCAGCGCGGTCGTGGACCTGACGGGCACCCTCAACAACGGCCCCATTTCCCGCAACTTGGCGCGCGGCGCGCAGCCGCAGAGTGGCTGGCAGCTGCTGGGCAACCCTTACCCGTCGCCCATCGACTTCAGCCAGACGGCCGGCGTGACGCGCACCAACGTCGATGATGCCGTGTACGTGTACCAGAGCACGGGCCAGTACGTGGGCCAGTACCGCAGCTACGTCAACGGCGTCGGCGACCCGCTGGTGTCCGCTATGCAGGGCTTCTTCACCCGGGTGAGCGCCGGGCAAACGACGGGCACCTTTGCCCTGAACAACGCGGCCCGCGTGACGAGCTTTTCGACGGCCCCCAGCTTCAGGCGCGGCGGCACCGACACTCGGCCCCTGGTGAACCTGCGCTTGCAAGGGGCCCCGCTCTTACTGGCCGATGAAACCTACGTGTACTTCGAACAGGGCGCTACCGCCGGCTTCGACGCCCGCTTCGATGCCTACAAGCTGCCCAGCTCGTCGGGTCTGAGCATCAGCAGCATGGGCACCACCGATAAGTTTTCGGTGAACGGCCTGCAGCCCCTGGCCACCGCGGCCACCACGGTGCCGCTCGACGTGCAGGTGCCCGCCACGGGCGTTTACACCCTGAACGCGGCCAGCGTGGTCAATTTTGCCGCGGCCACGCAGGTGCTGCTGCTCGATGCCCAAACCGGGGCCCGCATCAACTTGGCCCAACAGCCAACGTACAGCTTCACGGCCGCCGCCACCTCGATGCCGGGGCGCTTCAGCCTATACTTCGGCACGGCCGGCGCGCTGGCCACCAGCCCGGCGGCGCTGGCCCAGCAAGTGCAACTGTACCCGAACCCGGCCCGCGGCAGCTTCACGTTGCTGCTGCCCCCCAGTATGGGCACGGCACTGGTCACGGCAAAGCTTTACAACCAGCTCGGGCAAGTGGTGGCGCAGCGGACGCTGCCAATTACGGCCGCCGGGGCCACGGCCCAGTTCGACGTTTCGCAGTTCGCCATTGGCGTGTACTCGCTGCAACTAACGGGCGGGGCCACCAAAGTAGTTAAGCGTTTGATCATCGTTCAATAAAATAGAACGGCCGCGCCAACCCAGGCTTCAGGGTCCCGGGTTGGCGCTGTCCGACCTTTCTCATTCCAAGTTTTTTTCCTTCAAAATTCTCATAATAAGCTTTTTACCATGAAAAAGTCTGCTTTGATATACGCCTTGTGCGGGACGGCCCTGTGCGTGTTGTTTATCGCCGGTACGGCCTATGCCCAGCCCAGCTCCGGGGGCCCTACCCCCGTCACGTCCGTGCCCATCGACGGCGGTGCTTCGCTGCTGCTGGCCGGCGGCGTGGCCATGGGCCTCAAAAAGCTCCGCGACCGCCGCCGCGCCCGTTAACCCAATCGGTTGGCGGAACAACCCCGGAGTTTTTAGTAGTAATCTCAAGCAGGGTGGTCCGGCGGCTTTTCTGTCGTTGGGCCACCCTGCTGATTACCGGGCAGTGCGCCCAAGCAGCCCGACAACGGAAAAAATACCGGACCACCCCGTTTCTGGCCATTGCCAAGATTTTTGGCGGCACTAGGCTGGCAAACTGGTTTACTTCATTGCAATTATCTCAGCCCTGCGGCCTTTTCAACTTTTTATGTCTGCTCGTTCGTTTGCGGCCACTCATCCCCAGTGGCGTTTTTTGTGCGTTGCCGCCGGGTTGTACCTGTTGTGGTGGCTTGGCTATGAGCAAGTGCTGGGCCCCGACGGCCGCCTCGACCACGTGCTTTCGGTGCAGGTAGCGCGGGCGGCGGCGTGGGGGCTGCGGGCCGTTGGGTTCGCGGCAGGCACGGCCCCGGGCCTGCCCTCCACGGTGACGATGATGGGGCAGCGGGCCGTGCTCGTGGGCGACCCCTGCAACGGGCTGGTGCTGTACGCGCTGTTTGCCGGTTTCGTGCTGGCTTACCCCGACAACGGCCGACGCAAAGGCTGGTTTATCGTTTTGGGCATCGGGGCCCTGTATGTGATCAATGTGATGCGCGTGGCAGTGCTGGCGCTCAACCACGCCTACTGGTACCACACCGTCGATTTTAACCACCACTACACGTTCACCATTGTGGCCTACGCGGCCATTTTGGGCCTTTGGGCCTGGTGGACGAAGCTACAGCCGGCCGGCCGATCCCCGCATGAGTCCGCCGCGTAACGCCCGCCCGCCCGCCCGGCCGTGGAGCCACTGGCTGGGGCTGGCCGCTTGTGGGCTGGTTTTATTGCTGTTGGGCCAATTTCAGGAAGTTGTGTTCACGTGGCTGGCCCACGGAGGGCAGGCAGTAGGGGCCCTGGTGGGCCAACGTTCCGCATTCAGTTCTCCTGCAGCCCACGGCCTTAGCCAGCACAGCTTGCCCGCGTCGATAACCTACCATTTACTTTACGCCGGTGCCACCGTGGGGGCCCTGCACGTGCTGTTGCGCGGGCGCGGCACCCCGTGGATTGTGGGCGGCCTTGGGGCCGCACTAGCGGCGGGCGCAGGGTTTCTGGCCTGGGGAAGCGCGGCCCACTGGCCCTCGGCCACCCAGCAAGGCTACCTGCTGATGGACCTCGCGTCCTCGCCGCTGGCCCTGTTGGCGGGCTACGCCCTGGCCACCCTCGGGCAGCGCCCAACCGGCTGACGCCGTTCTGGCTGGCAGTACAGCCAGAATTCATTCGTGACGACGCAGAACCGCCCGGCCTGCGCAGGGCCTTGCGGCAGCCAACGGCAGGGTGCCCTGGGCGCGGCAAACAGCCGCGCGTTGTGGCTCCAGCCTAATCACTTTGTTGGCGCATTCGGTGCGGCCGCAGCCGAGGCAGATCTTGTAGCAGGCGCGTCGCTCGTAGGGCATCGGGGGGTATACCGGAACTGCTCGGCGATGTTGAACAGGTTGAAGCGGCCCGCCACTCGCCGGCTGGCAGCCGGGGTGTTTGCGGATCCGTGGCGACCGCCGTGGCAAAGCGCTGGCAAAACAGGCCAAGTAAAGCGGCTTTCAGGGCAGATTCGCAGTCAGTGTACATAATAGCCGCAGTGGTGAAAATTAATTTTTGGCGTCGTCTTCACCAATCCAGTCCAGGGCGGCCACGCCGGCCGCCGACCGGGCGCGGGCGGCGGCGAGTAGCGGGGACGGGCCGCCCCGGTGGGGCAGTGCCGCCACCGCGCCGCTGGTGCGCCGGCGCCGGCGCAGCTTGTTCACGAACGAAAGCGACACGCTAAACCGGGCGGCAACCTGGCCAATAGAACCGTTCCCCGCGGCACAGGCGGCCGCTATCCGTTCGCGTAAATCCGTTGAGTACGGTTTCATAGCGCAAAGAAAATCCTTTACACTGACCACGAAACCACTCCTAAAAAGCGCCGTTTCCTACTTGCCTGTCACCTTAAACTCGGTGCGACGGTTGAGCTGGCGGCCGGCCTTGGTAGTATTGGGGGCCACGGGGCGGGTGTCGCCGTAGCCGGCGGCGGTCAGGCGGTCGGCCGTGATGCCGTGCTGGGTGAGGTAGGTCACCACGGCCTGGGCGCGGCGCTGGCTCAGGCCCTGGTTGGCGGCGGGCTTGCCCACGTTGTCGGTGTGGCCGGCCATTTCAAGCTTGACGGTGGGCTGCTCAGCCAGCAGCTTGCGCAGACGCTCCAGCTCGGCGGTGCTTTCGGGCCGCAAGATGGATTTACCGGTGTCGAAAAAGATGTTGTTCAGCACGATGACGACGCCAATTTCCAGCTTTTTCAGCGGGATGTCTTTGATAACTTCGGCATAAGTGGCGCTGGCGGGCAGGTCGAAGTTTTCGGAGTGGAACAAGTAGCCGTCTTGCCGCACCACGATGCCGTAGTTGGTGCCCGAAGGCAAGCTCACGAGGTATTTGCCCGAGGTGGCGTTGCTGTGGAAGGTCGCAATGACTTCGTTCAGCTTGTTGTCTACCAAGTCAATGATGGCTTCCAGGGGCTGCTGGGTGGCCGCGTCGGTCACGGTGCCTTTGAGGATAGTGACCTTGGCCGTGGCCAGGATGATGGGCGGGGCCAGCAGCGTCTGGGCCACGGGGGCCAGGCGCGAGGCCAGCAGCTGGCTTTCCTCGCTGAGCACGGGCGGCTTCTCGGGGCCCAAAAACGTGACGCGGTAAATATCCTTGCCGCCCAGCCCGCCCGGCCGGTCCGACGAGTAGTACCCGTGCCGCCCCGAGGCCGAGGTCACGAAAAACACGTCGTCGTCGGGGGTGTTGATGGGCCAGCCCAGGTTCTCGGGCGGGCCCCAGCGCCCGTTCACCATCGTCGACTTGAAGATGTCGTAGCCGCCCATTGAGTTGTGGCCTTCCGACGAAAAGTACATCGTCTGGCCGTCGGGCATCACAAACACGGCCTCTTCGCCGTAGGGCGTGTTGATGGCGGGCCCCAGGTTTTCGGCCGGTCCTTTGCCGTCAATCTCAACGCGGTAGATGTCGCGCCCGCCGCGCCCACCCTCGGGTTTGTCGCTCACGAAGTACAAAAAGCGCCCGTCGGGCGAGTACGTGGCCGACGACTCGTGGTAGCGCGTATTGATGCGGCTGCCCAAGCGCTGGGGCTTGCCCCAGGCCGTGCCCTTGAGGTTCGACTCGTTTAGGTCGCCACCGTTCTCGTCCACGTACACCAGCAGGCGCTGGCCATCGGGGGCCAGGCCCACGGTGGCGTCGTGGCCCGCCGAGTTCACCGGGGCCCCCAGGTTGGTGGCTAGCCGCCAGCTTTTGCCCAGCCAGGCCGTCTGGTAAATGTCTTCGAAATAGCTGTCGCCGTCGGGGTCTTTGGGGGCGTTGGGGCCGTTGGGGCGGCGCGAGGTGAACAACATACTGGCCTCGTCGGCCGCCACCACGGGTCCGTAGTCCGAGTACGCGGAGTTGACTTCGGGCCCAGCGTTGTCAACAAACACCCGGACGGGGTGCTTTTGCAGCTCCTGGCCGTTGCGGCACTCGCGCACGCGGCGGGCCAGGTCGTCGGCCGTCACGATCAGCTCGCCGTCGGCGGATTTTTTGCCGCCGCTGCCCATCGGCACACTCATTTGGTATTCCTTGATGGCCTCGGCCCATTTGGCGTTCAGGTGCAGGGCGCGGGCCAGCAGGTAGTGGGTGCGCGGGTCCGTGACTGGGGCCAGGGCCTGGGCGTGCTGCAAGTAGGGCAGGGCCAGGGCCTTGGTACCCGAGTGCAGGTAGCAGTCGCCGATTTTAGCGTTCAAAGCGGCGTTGTCGGGGTTGAACTGCTGGGCGGCCAGGTAGTGAGGCAGGGCCACGCCGTAGCGCTGCGGGTCGGCCTGGTAGGCATCGTCGCCGGCCCGCAACTCGCGCATTGCCGTCTTCAACGCGTCTTTATCGCTGCCAAATTTGTCCTTCGAGAATTCTACGCTCTGGGCATGGGCCGCAACGGCCGCCAGGGCGCTCACTAAAAATACGGACCGGGTAAAAGCACGTAACATACGGATTTGTAGTCTAATAGCAAATAATTGGTTGAATTGGCCAAGCCGTTGCGGCGGGGCTATTTCCCGGCCGGATCTTCGGCGGCGGCCCCCGCGCAGCCGGCAGCGGCGGCGTAGTCGTTGCCTACGGGCTGGCCCAGGGCGGCGGCCTGCCGCCAATCCTGGCAGGCCTCGTCGGCTTGGCGCAGCATTTCGCGGGCGTGGCCGCGGTTGAGGTAGGCCTCGGCGTATTTTGGGTTGAGGCGCACGGCTTCGGTGGCGTCGGCGGCGGCCTTCTCGTACTGCTCCAGCTTTAGCTCGGCGGCGGCGCGGTTGTTCCAGGCGTAGGCGTATTTGGCGTCGAGGGCGATGGCATGGTCGAAGTCAGCCACGGCCCCGGCGTAGTCCTTGTTTTCAAAGCGGGCGTTGCCGCGGTTGGTGAAGGCCAGCGCGTTGTCGGTTTTCTGGGCCAGGTAAGCGTCGTAGTCGCGCAGGGCATCGGGCAGGTGGTCGGTGCGGCGCTCGGCGGCGGCGCGGTTCAGCAGGGCCGGCAGCAGGGCGGGCTGCAATTCCAGGGCCCGCGAATAGTCGGGTACGGCGGCGGCGTAGTTGCCCAGCCGCAGGTTGGCGCTGGCGCGGTCGTGGTAGGCGTAAGCGTACTTCGGGTCGGCCTTCACGGCCCCGTCGAAATCATCGCGGGCGGCTTGGTACTCGCCTTGCTCGAAGCGCAGCACCCCGCGGTTGTACCAGGCCGGGGCATAGTCTGGGTTGGCTTTGAGGGCCTCGCCGTAGTCGGCCACGGCCTCGGGCACCTGGCCGTCGGCCTCGTGGGCCTGGGCCCGCCCGAAGTAGTGGGCGTAGGCCCCGGGCTCTAGCTTCAGGGCCTGGTCGTAATCGGCCACGGCGGCGGGGTAATTTTTCAGGGCCAGGCGGGTGGCGGCGCGGTTGGCAAAAGCCGGTGCGAAGTCGGGCTTGGCAGCCAGGGCTTGGTTAAAGCTGGCCAGCGCGGCCGGGTAGTTTTGAGCCGTAAAACTGGCCAGGCCGGCGTTGTAGGCTTTTTCGGCCACCTGGCGGCCGGGCAGCGTACGGGCCCGCACGCTGTCGACTTGGGCCCGGGCCGGGGCAGCGCCCAGCAGCGCGGCCGCGCAAAGGCCCCAAACGAGGATTGTGGTATTTCGCGGCATAAAAAGCAGAAATTGGGATAGAATAAGCTGCTAGCGGTGCCGCGAAGGTAAGGACCTTTTATTAATTGTACATTTTAAATAATAATTGACTTTTTACAAGATTTTTATTGGTATTTAACTGATGCCAGCCCAGCATTTTCTATTTTTATTGATTCCTTTTGGGTTTTACTGACAGGATTATTTTGCTAATGCTATAAGCCAAACGGTTGAAGCCGTAGCTATAGCGGCTTTAAATCAACGCTTCATTATAAATAAAAAAACTTCTTTCCGTGCTCCGACGCGGTCCCAGTGACGATTTTATCCGCTAAAGCTAGGAAAGCGGTGCGGGCCGAAAACACAGTTGAGCCCTAGATGTTGATTGCTACATTAGTTGGCACGGGGCCCGGGCAGGTGCTACCTTTGGCTTAGTCCGCACCCCACTATTTCCTTTCTATGCCCTTGCCGCCGCCTTTCGAAACCCTATCGTACACCAACGCGGCGGGCCAAATCTATTACCACTCGGCGGGCCACGTGCGCCTAGCTTGGGGCGCGGAGCGCGTCCCGGTCGCCGTGGTGCAGGCGTATTACGAAAAAGCCCTGGCGGTGCTGTTGACTACCGGGGCCCGCCGCATCTTGTCGGAGCACGGGCGGCGGACCCCGCTGCTGCCGGCGGCGCAGCAGTGGCTCACCCAAAACTGGATTCCGCGGGCGATGGCCCAGGCCCGCACCAACCACTGCGCCCTAGTGGAAGGAGCCGACCCGATCCACCGCCTGTCCACCGAAGCAGTGGTTTGGGCCGCCCCGGCCGACTTTGTGTTCAAGCGCTTCGCTTCCCGCGCCGAGGCCGAAGCCTGGCTCGCCGGCATCCGCCTTTAGCCGGCCTGGGGCCGGGCGGCCGGCTCGTTCACTAAGGTTTTGGGCCGGCCCGCGCCCCGGCGGGCAGTGGGCTCTTCGTCGCCGAGCAGCAGGCCCCAGGGCTTGAGCGACGGGATGCGGTCGCAGACAATTTTGATGATGGCGATGATTGGCAGGGCCAGAAACATGCCCGCCACCCCGCCGATGGCGTTGCCCACCAGCACGCCTACGATGGCCACCAGCGCGTTGACCTTGATTTTGGAAGCCACGATGCGCGGGATGAGGAAGTGGTTGTCAACGAACTGGATGACGATGTACACCGCTACCACGGCCGCCGGGTAGCCGTAGCCGTCTTTTGTAACGAAGGCCATGAGCACCGGCAAAAGAATGGCCGCGAGCCCGCCCACATAGGGGATAAAGTTGAGCAGGGCCCCCAGCACCCCCAGCAGCAGCGCGTACGGAATGCCCAGCACCAGCAGCCCCACCACGTTGAGCACGGCCACGATGCTGCCCTCAATCAGCAAGCCCACCATGTAGCTTTGAATGGCGGCCTTGCTCTCGTGCAACACGTCGGCCACGCCCGTGTCGGTGCGCCGGCCCGAAAACACCTGGGTTAGAAACATCACCAGCCGCTGTTGGTAGAGCAGCAACAAAAAGATGTACACCGGCAGCAGCGTGGCCACCACCAGCAGCCCCGACACGGCCGTGAGCGTGCCCCCGGCCAGGCCCGCCGCCCGGCTGCCGGCGCTGTTGAGGTAGCCCATCAGCTTTTGGTTCGTCAGGCCGAAACGGGCGTTGAGCCACTGCTCCACCAGGGCCGTCGTCTGGAACAGCTTGGCTTTGAACATCGGCAGCTGGCTCGACAGCTGCAAGGCCTGCAAGTAAACAAAGTAGAGCAGGGCCAGCAGCGCGGCCACGCCCAGCACCACCGTGAGGCCAATGGCCAGCAGCTTGGGCACCCGGTGCCGCAGCAGCCACTGCTCGATGGGGTGGAGCATAACGGCGAAAATGGCCGCGAACAAGAGCGGAAAAATCAGGTCGGAGGCGATGTGCAGCGTGAACACTGCCAGGGACAGGCCCAGCAGCACCAGCGGCGCTTTCACGTAAAGGGGAAATTTGAGTTCGGGCGGGTCGTGGTCGTGCATGGGGCGTTTACGGGGCCCGGTAAAGGCGGGTTGAAAATAATCCGGGCAGCATGGCTAAGAAGCTGTTAGCGTTAATAAAGCGGTCATGCTGAGTTTGTTGAAGTATTTATATGTAATTAATAATCAATGAATTATTAAACGAAAAAGATGCTTCGACAAGCTCAGCATGACCGTTTTATTAACGCCAACAGCTTGTGATATAGTGGGGGCCCTGGCCGGCGCCGGGTTTCGCCCCACGCGGGGAATACTGGCCGAATCCGGCACCTTTGCCCGGCGCTCCCCAACAAAACACGCCCCGCCGGGGCCCTTCCACATGACGGCCGTTATTTATTCCGAAACCACACTGCCTCAGCTACCCTCGGCCTCGGGAGTCGAAATCGTGGGACCCACGGCCTACGTCGTTGCCGACGATGCACCGTTCCTCTACGCCCTCGACGCGACCACGCTGGCCCCCACGGGCCGGATTACGCTCTTCGACGCCCCCGATTCTGCCAGCGGCCGGCTTCCCAAAGCGACCAAGCCCGACCTGGAGGCCCTGGCCGCCTGCGTCTGGCCCGGCCGGGGCCCCGGGCTGCTGCTGTTCGGCTCGGGCAGCGCCCCGCTGCGGCACCGCGGCTACTGGGTGCCGCTGCCGCTCGCGCCCGGCGCGGTGCCACTGCCGCCCCAGGCCCTCGACCTGACGGCCCTCCACGCGGCGGCCCGGGCTGCCCTGCCGGCCGGTGCGCTCCTCAACATCGAAGCGGCTGCCACCACCGACACCGAGCTGCTGCTGTTGCAGCGCGGGCTGGGCACGGGCGCGGCGGCCGTGGTGCTGCGGTTGCCGCTGGCCGCCACGCTGGCCCACCTGGCCGGCCAGGGCCCCGCGCCCACGCCCGCCGCGCTAGAATTTCAGTTGCCGGAAATAGACGACAGCGCGGCGGGCTTTTCGGGAGCCACGTTCGTTGGGGGACGGCTGTGGGTGGTGGCATCAGTCGAAAACACGGCCGACCCGGTGCGCGACGGCCGGGTGCTGGGCTCGTTCGTGGGCGTGCTCGATCTAGCCACCGGCACGGCCGATTTCGCCCGCCTGGCCTGGGCCGACGGCCGCGCCTACCGTGGCAAGGTAGAGGGACTAGCCCTACGGCGGACCTTGCCCGGCGGGGCCTATGAACTGCTGCTCGTTACCGACGACGACCTGGGTGGCAGCACGGCCCTGGTGGCGGAAGTAAACTTTGAGCCAGGCGCGCCAGCCAATGAGTAGCGTCGTTCTACCCCGCTTCACACTAGTAGTTCATTTCTAGAGCCCTAACGCCGGGGGCGGTTGCGCCGTTACGCCCGCCCCATCTGCCGCAAAAAGGCTACGTGGGAGGCCAGCGCGTACCGCATTTTCGGGTACTCGTTGTAAGTTACCCCAAATTCTAGGCACGTTTCTTTGATGATTTTGCTCAGGACCGGGTAATGCACATGTGAGATTTTGGGAAACAAATGGTGCTCTACCTGAAAGTTGAGGCCCCCCACCAGCCAGCTGATCAGGCGGTTGTCGGTGGCGAAGTTGGCCGTCGTCTTGATCTGGTGAATGGCCCATTCGTCTTCGAGCTTGCCCGTGGCCGCCTGCGGCACCGGAAAGGCCGTTTGCTCAACGGTGTGCGCCAGCTGAAACACGATGCTCAGCGTGAACCCGGCCACGCACATTGTCACTAAAAATCCTAGCAGCCAGCCACTAAAGCCGACCGTGTACACGGGCAGCGCAATGAAAATTCCCAGACTCAGCGCCTTAAAGCCCCAAAAAATAAAGTGGTCGTTGCGGCTCATAGGCTTGAGGGCCACCGAGCCGATTTTTCGGGTAAAATACTTCTGGTAGTCCATCACGAAAATCCAGGAGATGTACAACATGCTGTACAACACCCCGAAGTACAGGTGCTGGAAGCGGTGGGCGCGGTAGCGCTTCTGGTCGGGCGTCATCCGCATCCAGGGCTGGATGTCGAGGTCGTCGTCCACGCCTTCGATGTTGGTGTACATGTGGTGCACCTGGTTGTGCTTGGCGTCCCACATGTAGCTGCTGCCGCCCATCACGTTGAGGGTGAAAGCGGCTAACCGGTTGATCCAGTGGTACTTACTAAAACTGCCGTGGGCCCCGTCGTGCATCACGTTGAAGCCGATGCAGGCCATGACCACGCCCATCACCACGCATTCGGGCACGGCCCAGCCCACGGCCGGCGTAAAAAACACGAGGTGCACGTATAGGGACACCAGGCCCGAAACCAGCAGCGCCGCCTTGCCGAACAGCTGGCCGTTGCCCGTCTGGGCCTTGCCCGCGGTTTGAAAATAGAGGGCCGTGCGGCGCTTCAGCTCGGCGTGGAAGGACCGGCCGGGCGCGAATTTGGGGAGGAGCATAAGGTAGAGAAGCAGCTGGTTGCCCGCCGCGAGGCGGACCGCTGAAGCAGGGCCGTATCCTGCCAGGCGGCAGCTACGGCGGACTTCTGCACCCTGCACAAGCCGAACGGGCCCCGGTGAAAAGCCGGGGCCCGTTAAATTTCTCAACGAAGGTACTGGCCGGAAAGTGCGCCCGGGGCCCTGCCTTTCGCCGGGGGCTGCCATTCCATCGTGCCAGGCTGGTTTTTACTGCTTTACGGGTTGGCTTGGTCCCAGGCGATTTCGGAATAAGGCGTCGGCAGCTGCTGCACGATGGTCGTGGGCGTGCCGTCGGTGAGGGTTTCCGGGGCGTTGGTGCCGGGCACATTCAGTTGGTCGAGCTTGCCGAGGCGGCGCAAATCGACCCAGCGCTGGCCTTCATAGTAGAGCGAGTAGCGGCGCTGGTAGAGAATCTCGTTCAGGATGTCGTCGGCCGTGGCCGACGCGGCCGGGGCGTAGCGCAGCCCGTAGGCGCGGGCCACGGCGTCGGTGTAGGCGATGGCCGCGGCGCGGTTGCCCAGGCGCAGGTTGGCTTCGGCCGCAATCAGCAGCAGCTCCTCGTTTTTGATGATGGGCACCGGCCCGTTGACGGCCTGGTAAATCACCGGCTCGCTGCCGCTGAGCTGGCCCAGGGCCGAAATCGTGTCGCGCTGGGCCACCTTGGCGGCGCGAGCGTCGCCCGGCCGCACATCGCGCAAAAACGATGGATTAGCTGCTATGACACTGCCTCCGTGCGAGTTTGGCTGCTGGTACAGCGGGTTGGCCACGTCGGGGTTCACCACGCCGTAGTCGAAGCGGGGCCCGGCCGTCATCTGCGCGGCCGAATCCAGGAAGCTGACTTTGACGGCAGCCAGCGCGTCTTGGTACGAGCCACCGGGCAGCACGGCGGCCCGTACCGCCAGCCGGGCAGCCAGGGCCCTGTTAAACTTCAGAAAGCCCGCCGAAGTCGTAAAATCCAGCCCGGCTTCGCCCGGCGCGTAGCCCGGCGGCAGGGCAAACGGCAGCGTCGAACCGGCTTTGCCCAACTCGTCGGCGGCCGCGTCCAGCCGCTTCTTGATTTCGGCCAGCACCACGGGGTAAGGCTGAATTTTGCCCGGGTGGAGCGGGTCGGCCACGTCCACGCGCAAGCCGTTCTGGTAAAGCAAGTCCGAGAGCACGAGCATGTCGTAGGCCTCGGCCGTGTTGGCCAGGGCCAGGTAGCCGTTGCGCTGCTGCTCGGTGATGACCTGCGAGTTTTGCGCGCCCTGGGCCAGCAGGCGGGCCGTGCGGCGCGAGCTGGAATATGTGTTGAAGTAGCGGGTGCTCAAGAAGTTGTTGTTGTTGAAATCGCCCACGCCCAGCGGCACCACGTAGCGCGAGTCGGAGCTGGACATGATGTAAATCTCCCGCCCGATCACGCCCGTAATCTGGTAGTACCACACGATGCCGTCCACGTCGGTGCGCATCGAGGCGAAGGTACCCGCCGCCACTTGGTCGAGCTTGGTTTTGCTGGGGTTGTCCGTCGCCGATTCAAGCGTGGGGTTGTCGAGGTCCGTGAGCCGATCGAGCCGGCAGCCGCTGGCGGCGAGCAGGGCCCCGGCCGCGCAGGCGAGTTTGAAAAAGTTGTTCATAATAGAGTAAGGATTGTCTCGCCCGGCGTTCACAAAGTTTCACGGAGTTCAAATTTGCCTTCCGTAAAAATCAGCGGGCTCCGGGCGGAGTCAAATTAAAAATCCAGGTTCACGTGGAAGAACATGCGGCGGGCACTGGGAAAATTCCACAGGTCCTGGTAGCCGCCCACGGCCTGGCTGCCGAAGTTCGACACCTCGGGGTCGTAGCCGCCGCGGTAGGGCGAGACGAGCACCAGGTTGTTGCCCGACACCCCCACTTTAATCCGCTGGATGTTGCGGCCCAGGTTGCCCAGGACCTTTTTCGAGAACGTATAGTAAAGCGACACCTCGCGCAGCTTCATGTAGCTCGCGTTCTGGATGTAGCCCGGCGTGGCTTGGTTGAAGCGCACGTCGCCCACCGTCGAGGCTGTGCCGTCGGGGGCCGTTGCGGGCTGGCTCCAGTCTTTGGCGGTGCCGGCCAGGTCGTAGGCGTTCTGGGTGAGCACGCTGTTGTAGCCGCCCTGCTTGACGTGGATGAGAAAGAACAGCTCCACGTTTTGGAAGAAGGTGAACGTGTTGGCAAACGACACCTGGTAGCGCGGCTGCGACTCTTGGTAGGGCGTGGGCAGGCCGGTGGCCGGGTCCACGGGGTTGCCGAACCAGCGCGTCGGCGACTGGCCCTGGATGATGTAATTCAAACCGTAATACGGGTCGAAGCCCGGCCCGGCCGATGAAATCGGCACCGTCAAGCGCGTCACTTCCGAACGGTTGAACCAGAACTGCGTTTGTTCGGTGTAACGGAAATTCGGCCGGTCGATGGCCTTGAAGCCCAGCCCGATTTCCAGGCCCTTATTTCGCAGGTCGCCCACCGGGTAGGCCGGAATCTCCGTCACGCCCGTGGAGGCGGCCAGGCTGTACGGAAACAGGAAATCGCGTACCACCTTGCGGTACACGCTGGCTTCGAGCGTAATTTTTGAGTTCAGAAACGCGGCATCGACGCCCAGCTCCAGCTCGGTGGCCCGCTCGGGCCGCACGTTGGCCAGGCCGATGAGCTGCGAGGCGCGCACGCCCAACTTGCCGCCGATTTCGGTGGGCAGCGTGGCGTTGAAATACGCATCGCGGGGAATGGTGCCGCCGGTTTGGCCGTACGCCGCCCGCAGCTTGAGCAGGCTCACGGCGTCTTTGGCGGTCCAAAAATCGAAGTTGGCCAAGTTCACCGCCAGCGAGCCTTTGGGCGAATACAGCAGTTGGTTGGGGTCGCCGTAATAGTTGCTTTTGTCGGTGCGCAGGCCGGCGGTCGCGATGATGCGGTCAGCAAAATTTACTTCTTGCTGCACAAAATAGCCCAGGTCGATGCGGGTGGGTACAAAATCTTGTCCCAGCGTTTGCAGGTTGGCGGCGGCGGGGTTGCGCAGGCCCGCCTGCAAGCCTTGGCCTTGGGTATAGGAAAGGTCGGCGGACGAATAGATGCGCGCTATCCCTGCCTGCGTGGTAAATGCGGTGCGCCCCGCCTGCCGCGTGTACACGGCGGCCCCCTGCAAATTGGCGTTGAGCTGCTGGTTTTTGGTGTAGCGCGCGGCCCCGGGGTTGGCCAGTGCCCGCTGCGACTGCAAGTCTTCGGGCAGGTACAGTTCCTGGTTGGTCAGCGTGAAATCGACCCCGCCCTGCCCGCTCAGGCGCAGTGAGGCGTTGTCGTGGCGGAAAACGTAGTAATTGGTGGTGAACGACTGCAAAAAACGGTTCGTCCGCTCGGTGTTCACGGCGCGGTCGCGCAGGGCCAGCGGGTTTTCGCCGGCGTAAGGGTTGTCGGGGTAAAGGCCCTGGGCGTCGGGGTGCAGCTCGGCGTAGCTCGGGGTGAGCGACACGAGCCAGGGCCCGCTGATGTCGTTGTTGTTGTTGCCGTTGAAGCCGCGCTTGTTTTGCGCGTTGATGTAGGACACGTTGAATGAAACGTCCCAGTTTTTGGTCAGCCCGGCGTTCAGGTTGAGGCGCGCCGTGTTGCGCACAAAGCCCAGCCCTTTCTCGATGGCCCCCTCGTCGGCGCGTCCGGCCGAGGCGAAATAGCGCAGGCGCTCCGAGCCGCCCGACAGGTTCACGCTGGTGTTATAAAGCGCCCCGACGTTGCCGAACAGCTCGTCTTCGTAGTCGTAAATTTTGCCCGCCGCCTGGGCCTGGGCCAGCAGGGCCTGCTCCTGGGCCACGTCGCCGGTGCCGCGCAGGCGCGGGAAGCTGGCGATTTTCGCGGCCGTCCAGTCTTCCTTGCCCAGCCGCCGCAGGATGGAGGTGAGGCCCACGTCCTGGCGCAGGCTCACGTGGGTTTCGCCGGCCTTGCCTTTTTTGGTGGTGATGATGATGACCCCGGCGTTGGCCCGGGCCCCGTAGATGGCCGACGCGCTGGAGCCTTTCAGCACCTCAATGCTTTCGATGTCGTCGGGGTTGAGGTCAGAAATGCGGTTAGTGGTGCCCGACTGTTGCGCCCCGGCCTGGTTGAAGGCGTTGGAGCTGCGCCCGTTCTCGTAGGTTTCGTTGTTGGCGTACACCCCGTCGATGACGTAAAGCGGCTCGCTGCTGGCGATGATCGACGAGGGCCCCCGCAGTTGGATGGACAGGCCCCCGCCCGGGGCCCCGCTGGTTTGGGTGATGACGGCCCCCGCCACCTTGCCCTGCAACGCCGCGTCCAGGGTCACGGGCCGGGTGGAGCCTACCAGTTCCTGGGCGCTCACGGTGGCCACGCTATTGGCCAGGTTCGAGCGCTTGATGCTCGTGGCCAGACCCGTTACCACTACCTCGTCCAGGGCCTTGGTTTCGGGCACGAGCGTAACGGCCAGCGGCGCGCCCGTAAGGTCTTGTTCCACGCTACGGTAGCCCACGGAGCTGAATTGCAGGCGCGTGGCCGTGGCCGGCACACTCAGGTTGAACGCCCCGTCGGCGTTGGTGGACGTGCCAACGGTGGTGCCCGGCACGAGCACCGTGGCGCCCGGCAGCCCTTGCCGGGTGGCCCCGTCGAGCACCTGGCCCGTCACGGTTCGGCCCTGGGCGTGCGCGGCCGGCAGCCAGTCCATCAGAAAAAACACCAGGGCAAAGCAGAGAAAGAGTTGCTTCATCGGATTTATTAGTTGGAGGATGAGCAGAAAAACCAGCAATAAAGAAATATAGATTAGTAACCCGTTCCCACTAATTTGGTTGGGAAAACCGGCATTATTTACTGTTTTCAAAACTTCCTGGCCCGGGGCCCCAACCGCCGCCAGCGCTGGCACTAAGGCACTGGGCCGTAAGAGCAACCCGTTGGCGGCATGCCGGCCCCGCCCACGACGGCCGGCCGGAAAAACCAGGGCCCTGCCCCGGCCAGCCGTTACCAAACCAGTGGGCAATCCGGGGCCTGCCAGCCCAGGAGCCCGCCGCGTTTGCGCACCGGGCCAGGGGACGGCCGGTTGAGCCATTTTTTCTCCCTGCCCGTTGTAAGGGTTGCCGTAGAGTAGTTTCCCGTTTTGTGTACAGCATTAAAAGTCGAGAGTTAAAAGTTAAAATCCAAGATTTCAGCGTTCTAACTTTTAACTCTCAACTTTTAACTTCTTTCAAAAATGTACACTGACCCGGGAACCGCTTCACCTACTGACGCCCCCGTTGAAGCTGGCAGGAACGACGGGCCGCCTTGCTAGGACCGGTGACCGGTAGGCGACGCGTTGGCGGGGGCCCTGTTAAAAAAGAAAGCCGTGGCGGCTTCGCAAAACTGCGAAACCACCACGGCCCTTTTGTTGAGCACTCCGGCCCTACGGCACGTTGGTGCCCGAAAACTGGAACGGGCGGCCGGCCACGAGGTAGGCCCCGCCGAATTCGTATTCGGCCTTGCCGTCGGCCCCCATGCCGAAGCTGGCCCCGCCGCTGGTATGGAAAATAACCGCGCCGTAGCGGTAGTTGAGAACCTGCTTGCCGTTGTAGTCGGCCACCGTCACCACGGACGCTTCCGTGCCGTGGCTGTCGTTGTCTTCCACCCACACCGGGTCTTTCATGCGCGTGTCGCGCAAGGTTTTGATCACGCTGCCGGTGTTGCCAGCCAATTTTACCCACTTCACAGCGCGTTCGCCCCGCACCGCCACCAGGAGTTGAGTACTGATGGTTGAGGGATTACCCCAGCCCTTGTTTTTGACGTAGGCGATGCTGGTGGGGTTGCTGCCCACGGCCACGCTGCCCACCTCGGCGATGGAAGCGGCCGTGCCACCGGTGGCCGTGCCGTAGCCGCCCACGCTGAACAAGTGCAGGTTGCCGTCCTGCGTGGCCACGTAGGCCTGGCTGACGCCCGGGGCCAGGCTGGCGCGCACCGCCGTGGGGGCCTGGGCCATAGTCACCGTTTTCACCACTACCGGGGCCGAATTGGGGGCCACCGAGAAGGCATAAGGCCACTGCCCGGGCTGCTGGCCCAGGTTCTGGGTTTGGTCAAAGTTGCTGCGCGAGGTGAAGTACATCGTCCGGAACTGGTCAAACAAGGGCTTCAAGTCCAGGAAGACCACCTTCTTTTCGGCCTTGCTGGTGATGACGGCGATGCCACCCTTGGCGTAGCGGTTCTTGTTGGGGCCCCCGACGAACGACTGGCGGTTGGTTTCGTTGCTGAGCGTGAGCTGCGTTGCGTGAGTGCGACCGGTGCGGCCATCGGGCGAATTAAACCAGCCCTGGAGGTTGTCGAGCGAAGCCGCGTAGTCGGCCGAGGCCGAAATTTCGGTGGGCTGGGTCACGCCGGGCAGGTCCACATAGCCCAGCAGCTTGATGAACGTGAACAGGCCCTGGTTGCGCAGGCCCGGGTACACGGCCGCCCAGTCGCCCCAGTAGCTGTTGCCCGTGCCCAGGGCCAGCACCGCCACCTGGCCTTTCAGTGCATCGGTGTCCCACACCGTCACCAAGGCAAACTCGTTGTTGCTGGTCATGGTCACGGCCGTGGGCACTTTGTTGGCAGGCAGCTTCAACGACACCGAGCCGCGGCCGGTGTTGGTGCCAAAGGCGGCAATCAGGCCCGACTGAAACGCTACCAGGTCGTTCGTTGCCCAACCTTCGTAGCCGTAAGAGCGGCCGACGGCCGTGGGCTGGCGCAGGGGCCCGCCGTTGGTAGCCACGTATTTCTGGGCATCGGGGTCGGGGTGGCCGCCGCCGTAGTACACCCACGACAGCATGGGCTTTTGGGAATAAGTGAGCTGCCCCATGCCCACCAACTGAATGATGTCCACGCCTACGTCCGACACATTATCAGCCAATTGCAGAATCTGGGCCTGGTTGCTGCTGAAGTCGCCTTTGGAAGGATCTTGTTGGCCTATCTGGTAGGGCCAGCCAGGGCCGTTGCCGTGGTTATCAAAGTGTTTGTCGCCGGGCTGGTACTGGGTTGGAAAGCCGCTGTTGCTCGTTGTGCTGGCCGAGCCGTAGCGGTAGGCCATGCCCGAAGCCAGCGAGTAGTTCTGGGCCAGCTGCCGGTAGGCTGCCAGGTCCGGGGCCGGGGTTGCAGGAGGAATAACGGTAGTGGGAACAGTGCCAACCTCCTCAATTACCCACCCTTGGGTACAAGCCCCGGCCGTGCCGGCAGTACCGGCCGTGCCGGCAGTAATGGCGGTACCAGTAGCGCCGGCAGTGGTGGCCAGCGTGGCCCCCTGGATCCCGGCAGCCGCCGTCAGCGCCTGGCCAGGGGCGGTGCTGGCCGCGCCGCCGTGCGCCACCAAAATGCGTTGGCGCAACTGTTGCGTGCCTTGGTTCACGGCCAGGGCGTAAATGCCGGCCGGCAACTGGCCCACGGCCAGACGGCCGTCCCCGTCGAGGGGCTGGTGCGGCACCAAGCGCCCCAGGGCGTCGTACAGCGCCACGGGGTCGGCGGGGCGCGCGCCGCTGGGCAGCAGCACGGTCACAAAATCGTTGGCCGGGTTGGGGTAAGCCGCCAATTGGCCGGCAGCTACACTTACACCCTTAGAAACGGAAGACGCCGCAGAACCGGCACCGACCGCGCCCATCCCGCCGACGGCCTGGGTAGTGCTAAGAGGCTGTGCCAGGCCTGACGCACAAGCCTGGGCGGTGTTTTGCACCGCTTGGGTGCCGTTGCCGAGGGCCCCGCCGGCCGCTTGCAGCAGCATGCCGCTGTGCTTGGCCTTGAGCGCGTAGCCCCCGTTGGACAGGGCGTCGAGGTGCCAACGCTGGTTGTCTCCTCCGCTATAGGCCCATTGTTGTACTTGCGCGCCATCCTGGTACGAGATGCCGGCTACGTCCAGGCTCAGGCCGCTGTTCCGGTCTATCAACTTATAGTAGCCTCCGCCCGTGTCCAGTATTTGCCACTGCTGGCTGGCGCTGCCCGCGTAGTCCCAGATTTGCGCGTCGCCTCCGTTTTGGGTCGAATTGCCGCCTATTTCCAGGCATTTGCCACTGGTTTGCGACGTGATCCGGTAGTAAGAATCGGGGCTAAATTGGGCCCAGGCTGGCGCGGTTACCAGTAGTAAACCCGCGGCTGCCAGCCGCCGGGAATGGCTGAGAAATGTTGTCATAAGCTGAACATTTGTTGTCATAAAGTGAAACCTAGATATTGTATTTTTCAAGGCAGGCCTTAATACTGCTTTTATAATTCTGTATCAATTCTGCATGCCCGTATCTGGAGCAAATTTACCCATAATCCCCCATACTGTTGAGCAATTGCCATGCAATGGCCTGCCACACCCGCTATCCAGCCAGTATTCACCCTTGCCTCCGAAGCCCTTTACGCTCCACCAGACGCTTATTTTTGGTGTTTTATCCTTGCTACTCGCTGACAAAAAAGACAAGATTTTGTAACTTTTCCAGCAATTGGCCATGCTTTTTTTGGGTACTTTTCTTCGTTCTGTTTTGGTATAAACCGACTACTACAGATGTATTGCCTGCTACTTTGGAACGCCGTTTTTCTCATTTTTACCCCGGCAAGACCGGCCAGCGCATCGGTCCGGACCCGAGCAGAAAAGTGGCCCCGGGCCAGCCAATTCCGTCCCAAAAAGGCCCCCGCCACAATGAGTAGCGGGGGCCCGGGGCCTTGTCTTCGGCGGGATTGTTTTGGGACGACGCGCCGGGGCGGGTCGCCGTTCGCGGGGAGGGTTGCCGGAGCCAGTCGGCGGCTATTTCACGATCACCAGCTCCACGCGGCGGTTGAGGCGGCGGGTTTCTTCGCGGTCGTTGGCAAAGCGCGGCCGCGAGCCGCCGTAGCCGACGGTGGTGATGCGCTTCTCGTCGATGCCGCGCTTCACCAAGTAGCGCTTCACTTCGGCCACTCGGTCTTCGGAAAGCTGCTGGTTTTTGTCGGCGGGCGGCTCGTTGGAGGTGTGGCCTTCGAGCCGAACTTCGGTGCCGGGCTCGGCCTGCAAGGCGATGGCCAGGCGGTTCAGCTCGGCGTAGGACGAGCCGAGCAGCGTGGCTTTGCCTTGCGCAAAAAGAATGCTGGGCAGGTCCAGCTTGGTGCCCACGGCGGCGGGGCGCAGCAGCAGGTCGTGGCCCGAGTTGCCGGCAAACGCCAGCGTGTCGAGGCTGGTAAGCAGGCCGCTGGCCCCGGCCACCCGGTAGCGCCCGGCCAGTACCGACAGCGCGTAGCTGCCCGCGGCGTCGGTGCGGGCCGTGGCTTCGAACTGCACGCCTTCGGCGTTGGGCAGCAACACGGCCCGCACCACGGCCCCCGGCACGGGCTGGCGCGTACGGCCGTCCAGCACCCGCCCGCTCACAAAAGCGCGGCTAGCTTCCGACACCGGTGCGGCAGCCACCCGAGCCGTGTCGGGGGCCGCGCGCACGGCCCGGAACAAGCGGGCCGGGTCGTTGGACGTGGCCGACGACGAGAAATAAGCCGTTTGCCCGTCGGGCGTCAAGCTGAAGTAGGCGTCGCGGCCGGGGCCGTTCAGGGCCGGGCCCAGGTTCTGGGGCTCGCTCCAGCGCGTCCACGAGTCGTCGAGGCGCTGGCTCACGAACACGTCGGCCCCGCCGTAGCCCATGTGGCCGTACGAGCTGAAGTACAGCGTTTTGCCGTCCGGGGCCAGCCACGGGGCAAAATCAAACCCCGGCGAGTTCAGCACCGGGCCCAGGCTTTGGGGCGCGGTGTAGCCGCCCGCGCCGTCGGGACGGCTCAGGTACAGGTCGTTGCCGCCTTCGGCGTCGCCGCGCTCAAGCGAGAGCAACAGGATTTTTTCGTCGGGCGTCATAAAAAAGCCCGTGGCCGGCACGGCGGCGTAGTAGTTGGCCACGCGCACGGCCTCGGGGCGCGCGGTTTTGGGGGTGGCCCCGGGGTCGGACACGGCAACTCGGGCCACCCGGCTCAGGCCCTCGTCGCGGAAGGTGCCGTCGCGCTCGTAGGTGCCGCGCACCAGCAGCGTCTGGCCCTGGGTCCCCACCACGGCCAGCACGCCGTTGTTTTGGGTGGTATTGAGCGCGGTGAGGCGCTGGGGCGGGCCCCAGGTACGGCCTTGGTCGGGGCTTTGGGCGGCCCAGGCGTCGCCGGTGTCGGCGTTGCCCTCGGTGTTGCCAGCAAACCGGGTGCGGCTGAAGTACAGCGTTTTGCCGTCGGGAGCCAGCACGGGGCCGATGTCGTTGCCCGCCGAGCTGAGCGCCGCCAGTGCTTCGCGCGGGCCAAACCCCGGGCCCGGGGCCACGTTCAGGCGCAGCCGGAACAAATGCCACTGCTGGCTGGCCCGCCCGCTGGCCTTTTGGGCCTGCATGGGCGTGCCGTTGAACTTGTCGGGGGCGGCCAGCGCAGCCACGTAGCCTTCCAAGTGATTCTCCAGCTGGAAGCTGCCCAAGGGGCCCATCGGCACCAGCCGCCACTGCTGCCCCAGCCCGCCCTGGAAAGGCCGCTGCACCAGCGGCACGCCTTCGCCGGGCTTGTCCACGGTGAGGCACAGGCCGCTGTGCTTGGCCTCGATGCGAAAGTAGGCGCTGCCCGCGCTCACCGGCACGAAGCGCCACTGCTGGCTGTTGGCGTGGGTGAACTCCCACTGCACAGCCGCGTCGCCGGCGCTCTGGCCGGCCCCGGCCACGTCGAGGCACCGCCCGCTGCCCCGGTCTATAAGACCGTAGTAGGCCCGCTCGTCGGGTTGGAAAGGAGCTTGGGCGGCGGCCCCCAGCGAACAAAACAGTAGCAGCAAGGCAAACAAGCGAATCATGGGCGAGGGCAGACGGCCGGGGCGCGTGGGTAAATGCGGTCACAAAAGACGCTACGAACAACCGAAACGCACGGCCGGGGGCATTTTTCTCAGACAAGGCTGGGTTTTATCGGCCCGGCTGGCAAAAACCGCCCGGGCCCCGGCGCAACGCTGAAAGCGCAATTGCAGTACAGCCAACGCCACTTCATTCGCTTCATCTTCTTTTTTCACCCCATGCGCAAAGGCACCACAGTTACCTGGAAATACGGCACCGGCACGGCCACCGGCAAAATCGAATCGGTCCACAAAGAGCCGATTGCGCGCACCATCAAGGGCAGCGAAATTCACCGCAACGGCTCGGCCGACGACCCGGCCCTGGTCATCGTGCAAGACAACGGCGACAAGGTGCTCAAGCTGCAAAGCGAAGTGAAAGCGGCGGCCAAATAGATTGTCCGCCGTGGGTTGCCGGCCAAGGCTGGGCAAACACGTAAAAAGCCCCGCCAGTTGCTACCGGCGGGGCTTTCCGTTGCCAAAAAATTGTTTGGGCTAACGGTTGTTTTGGCTGGGCTTGATGAAGGCTTCCTTTTCCATGTCCTCCGGCACCACCACGATGCCCTGCTGGAGCTTCGAGTTGGCCTTGCCGTAGAGGAAGTACACGATAAAGCCCAGCAGCATCCAACCGATGGCCACTTCTAGGGTGAAGGAATCGAGGCCGATGATGAGCAGGGTGCACACCAGGGCCCCCATAATAGGCACCAGCGGAAAGCCCGGCGTGGAGAAGGGCGCGCGGAACGGCCGCGGCTGCGCGGGGTCGGAGCGGCGCATGATCCACACGCCGATGCTCACGAGCACGAACGCCAGCAGCGTACCAAACGAGGTGAGGTTGCCGGCCAAGGAGCCGGGCACGAAGGCCGCAAATAAGCCCACGAACACCATCAGCATCAGGTTGGACTTGTAGGGCGTGTTGAAGCGCGGGTGCAGCTCCGAGAAGGCTTTGGGCATGAGGCCGTCCTTGGCCATGGAAAAAAACACGCGGCTCTGGCCCATGAGCATCACCAAAATTACCGAAGTGAAGCCCAGCAGGATGCCCACCGTGACGGCCGTGGCCAGCCAGCCGTAGCCGGGCATGTGCGCCCGGATGGCGTAGGCCACCGAAGCCTCGCCGCCCAGGGCCGGGTCGGCAAATTCGCGCCAGTTGGCCACGCCCGTGAGCACGTGCCCGAACAGGATGTAGAGCACCGTGCAAATAGCCAGCGAGCCCAGAATGCCGATGGGCATGTCGCGCTTGGGGTTTTTGGCTTCCTGCGCGGCCGTGCTTACGGCGTCAAACCCGATGAAAGCGAAGAACACAATGCCCGCGCCGCCGATGATGCCGCCCCAGCCGTGTTTGTTCCAAGCGGTGTACACGTTGGGGCCGATGGGGGCCTGGTCGGCCGGAATCAGGTAGGGCGTGTGGTTGGCCGCGTTGATGAACCGCCAGCCCACGGCGATGAATACCACCACGATAACCACTTTCAGCACCACCACGACGGCGTTGAACAACGCCGACTCTTGGGTGCCTTTCACCAGCAACAAACTCAGGGCCACGATGATGAGCAGCGCCGGCAGGTTGATGAGGCCGTGCTGCTCGACGCCGTTAATCAAGGCGTGCTCGAAGGGCGAATGGCTGAGGTTGTACGGTATACTGGTGTGGAAGACCTCCAAGAGCTTGTTCAGGTACTCGCTCCAGGCGATGCTCACGGTGGCCGCGCCCAGCGCGTATTCCATAATCAGGGCCCAGCCGATGACCCAGGCCACGAACTCGCCCATCGTGGTGTAGGCGTAGGTGTAGGCCGAGCCGGCGATGGGAATCATGGCCGCGAACTCGGCGTAGCACAAGCCAGCAAACACGCAGCCAAAGGCGGCGAGGATGAAGGCCAGCGTCACGCCCGGGCCCGAGGCCTGGGCGGCGGCGGCGGCGGTGCGCACAAACAGGCCCGCCCCGATGATGGCCCCCACGCCCAGCGCCACGAGGTTGCCCGCGCCCAGCGTCCGTTTCAGGGCGCCGTGCCCGGTAGCGCTGGCTTCGCCCAAGAGCACGGCCAGCGGTTTTTTGGCGAAAATATTGGCCATAATGATGGGTTAGGAGAAGAAAAAGAATGTAGCAGAAACCAAAACCGCCGCGCCCAAGTGCGGCACAGGGCCCGAAATATAGGCAGCATTTCCGGGCCTGTCCCAAATTTCTGGCACCCTGCTTGCAAAGCATTGGACGCAGCCGCTCGAACCGGACGAGCCGGCTGCCTTCCAGCCCGCTTGCATTTACCTTCCTCCATCCCCATGAAAAAGTCGTTCGTATTATTCGCCGCCCTGTCCTTTGCCGCCACCAGCGCTTTCGCGCAAACCACCCCCGCGACGGCCCCAACAGCCCCGCCGATGGCGATGAAAGGCCACCACAAAATGAAATCGCCGGAAAAAATGGCCGACCAGCGCTCCCAGAAAATGGCGCAGCAGCTGGGCCTCAGCGCCGACCAGCAAAGCCAGCTCCGGGCCGCCCTGCTCGCTGAGCGCCAGGCCATGACCGGCACGGCCGCCGCCGACCGCCACGCCATGCACCACGCCATGCAGGACAACCACGCCCGGTACGAGGCCCAAGTGAAGACCATCCTCACCCCCGACCAGTACACCCGGTACACCGCCATGCAGCAGCAAAAGCGCACCGAGATGCATGCCAAGCGCCAGCAGCGCGCGGGCGCAACCCCCAAAAGCTAGCCCCGACGTTATTCCACCGCGTGTTAGCTAAAAGCCCCGGCCGCCTGGCCTTGTCCTTACCCAAAACTTCTAGAAAGCGCCGGC
>CAXTBA010000009.1:0-121930 GCA_964242665.1 uncultured Hymenobacter sp. | reverse complement strand
TTTCCATCGTGATGACGGGCGTGGGCATCCTGGCCCTGGCCGGCATCGTGGTGAAGAACGGCATCCTGCTCATCGAGTTCACCGACATCCTGCGGGCCCAGGGCCTGCCCATCCGCCAGGCCCTCATCGAGGCCGGCCGCACCCGCCTCAACCCCGTGATCCTCACGGCCACGGCCGCCATCCTGGGCCTTATCCCGCTGGCCATCGGCCTGAACGTGAACTTCTACGAGCTGTTCAACTCGGGCCACCCGCACTTCTTCGTGGGCGGCGAGTCAGTGGTGTTCTGGGGCCCTCTGGCCTGGACCATCATTTTTGGCCTGTCGTTTGCAACGGTTGTTACCCTTCTTGTAGTCCCGGTGATGTACCTGCTTACCGAGACGCTCAAGGCCAAGTTCTCCGGTACCAGTGCCGACGCCGTTGCGGCGGAAGACGCCGCTGCCACCCCCGAGGAGGTAGAAGCGGCCACCCCGGCGGTGCTGGCCTAAAATTTGCCCTGCTGTTTCATCCTGCTATTTTAGATAAATAAGCGCATTTCGTCGATTTTTTCACTTCGGCGGAATGCGTTTTTTACCTATTCACCGTTGTTTCGGCACGTCCTTTTCCGCTCATACTACCAAGCTCATCTGCAAAAAAATGTACGTATCTACTAGCATCATCCACCCCGCAGCCTCCATTGAGCAGCAAGTCTTTCGCATCATCAGCAAGCGCAAAGCCATTCGGGCGTCGCGGGTGCGCAAAACTGCCAGTCTAGCTCGCGACCTGCGCTTCGATACAGTCGACGTGGTAGACATTATTCTCGAACTGGAGCGCAACTTCCACATCGTCATCCCCGACGAGGTGCCCCTGTACACGGTGGGGGACTTCGTGCGCTTCGTGCGCGACCATGCCGCGGCCTAGTCGGCGGCCTCTTAACTGCATCAAAAAGCCCCAAAACTTGCGTTTTGGGGCTTTTTGATGTTGTAACCAGCTTCATTGCCGGGAGCAGTGATGGGCTATCGTACGTTACCGCCGGTGTCCACGGTGCCTTGGTTAGGCTCGCGGCTACTGTCGGTAGTGGTGGCGGCCACATCGGGGTACGGGGTAGTCCCGCTGTGCTTGGCCGATTCGCGGGCGGGCACCAACTCATCGTTGGGGGCCCCGGCGGGCGCGGGGGTCACATCCTGCGGGCGGGTCAGCTCCCATTCGTGGAACTTATCAATTTCGGTTTTGATGGTGAGCGAGAACCACGCCACCAGGGCCACGTCGTCGATGAGGCCCACCACGGGAATGAAATCGGGGATGAGGTCGATGGGGCTGATGAAGTAAATCAGCACGGCCACGGCGGCGGCCAGCGTGGTGACGGGCACCCCCGTGTATTCGCCCGCCACCGACGCCTTGATGAGACGGAACAGCGTTTGCAGGGTTGCCCAGGCCTCGTAGACCAGGGTGCCCAACTCATTTTTTTGCTGGGCCTTAGTATAAGCATCCGTCAGCAGCTTGCGGAGCAGCGTGGGCTGGCGCAGGTAGGCTTCGGCTTTGACCAGAAATTTTTTGAAAATGACCGAACCGGCCACATCGGCACCGGAGGGGGGAGTACGTGCATCCATCGCAAGAAAGAAAATCAACGAAAAGAAAAAGCCGGGCCATTTAATAAGAACCGGCCAGCTATTATACAGGTTGCGTGGGGACGGGGTTCGGTTGCATGGCAGCGAACCGAAAATTCCAGGCCCCGCACGGGGTGCGGGGCCTGGAATTTTCGGCTGGGCGAAGCGGCCGCTATTCGGCGGCGGGCACCAGGTCGGCCGCAGCGGCGACGGTTTCGGCCAGGGTAGCATCGGCGCGGGCGGCGGCAGGCACGCGGCCGGCGGCGTAGAAGTTGTGGCGGTAGTAGGCCTCGTCGAGGGAGCTGACGCGCACGCCGCCGTTGCAGGCCGAGTGCGCAAACTTGCCGTCTTTCAGGTAGATGCCCACGTGGTAGATGGCCCCGCGGCCGTGGCGAAAGAACACCAGGTCGCCGGTTTGCATGTCCGTTTTGGCCACGTGCTGCACCGTGCCGAACATCGAGCGCGAGCTGCGTTGCAGCACAATGCCGTACACGTCGTTGAACACCCGCGTGACGAAGCCCGAGCAATCGGTGCCGTGGCGCGAGCTGGCCCCGAAGCGGTAAGGCGTGCCGATCCAATCCGTGACGGTTTGCAGCAGGCTCTTGTTTTCGTTGTGGGCCAGCGTCAGGCCCAGCGTTTGGGCGTAGTAGCCGTAAGCGAGCGAGTCGCGGGCGGCGGCGGCTTCGGGCGAGGCGGGCGGGATGACGGGTGCGCCTGGGTTGCCCATCAGGCCCGAAAGCAGCGATGCTTCGGCCACGGCCGGCGCGTCGAGGGCGCGGGACGTGAGCGAAGCATCGGGGACGCGCTCAAAGCAAAAGGATAGCACCAGGGAAGCAGCGGCGAGGCAATACAGGAAGCTGTTTTTCATTGTCCGTCGGGGGGGTAAGCCCGGGCTCCGTAAAGTGGCGGAAGCACCGGCAGCAAGTGGTTTCTTATGCAATAGGCAGGGCCGCAAGCAGCCAAAAACGAAGGAGTAAAATGTCGCGGCGCATTGGTTAATTACAAATCATTACCGTTACCTCGCTGGGTAAAACTAAGGCAAACTTCTGATACTGTTCAGCCCTTAAATCATAAAATATTACCTTTTATCGGTAAAAGCCTAGTATTTAAGCCAATGATTATACGGAAAGCTGTAACCGGCCATAATCTTACACCGTACATGGCAGTCCACAATTTTTTAACTATTCCAATAATGCCCGACGCTCCGCTCCGCACCTGGGTCAATTCGCCGCTGGCGCGCGTTGCCCGTTTGGTGCTCAGGGGCAACGCGCGGGTGGCCATGGTCATCGGCGGCACGGTCCACCTGAGCGGGGCCACCCGCGCCCAGTTCCTGGCCGACCCCGAGTGGGTGGCCCACGAGCGGGTGCACCTGCGCCAGTACCGCGAACAAGGCCTGCTGCCCTTCCTCTACCGCTACCTGGTAGAGTCGGCGCGGGTGGGGTACTACGCCAACAAGTACGAGGTGGAGGCGCGGGAAGAAGCGCAACGCTTCATGCAAGGGTTGCGAGCGGGCGCGGCAACCAGCCAAGCATAAACAAGCCCTGGCCGGGGCCTGGAGGGCATCGGGAGTGTTGCGTTTGGCGAGCGGCTTCATTTGCCAAAAAGGAGTGATCGACGGGAAAAAGAAGCCAAGGCGTGCGGTACAGCTTATTCGCCCACGGCCTACGGCCTGCCGAAATCGGGCCGCAAGCACACGGCGAATCGCATTGACCCGGCGACCCTTTTATGCGTACTGCCTCCTATCTGTTCCTTTTACCCTGGACGATATGGCAACGCCTACAAAAAGCAAGAAACCGGAGCAAAAACGGGACATCGTTGTCATTGGTACCTCGGCGGGCGGGGTAACGGCGCTGATTGAGCTGGTAAAAACCCTACCGGCCGATTTTCCCGCCCCGATTTTTGTGGTGCAGCACGTGCCGCCCGACTCCCAAAGTATTCTGCCCCAGCTGCTCAGCGCCGTCTCGACGCTGCCGGCTAAGCACCCCCTGGACGGCGAACCGGTGCAGGCCGGGGTCATCTACGTGGCCCGGCCCGACCACCACCTGCTGGTAGAGGGCGACCGGGTGCTGGTGAAGCGGGGCCCAAAAGAAAACCGGTTCCGGCCCTCCATCGACGCGCTGTTCCGCTCGGCCGCCTACGCCTACGGGCCCCGGGTTATTGGCGTCGTGCTGACGGGCTACCTCGACGATGGCACGTCGGGGCTGTGGTCGGTGCAGCGCATGGGCGGGCTGGCCGTGGTGCAGGACCCCCGCGACGCCCTGGCCCCGGCCATGCCCGCCAACGCGCTCGAATTCGTGGCCGCGGACTACATCGTGCCGTTGGCCGAGTTGGGGGCCCTGCTGGTGCGCCTCACCACGGAGCCGGCCCCGGCCCCGGCCCGCATTGAAGCGGAAGAGCTGGAGCTGCTCAAAATCGAATTCACGATTGCCAAGCAAGGCAACGCCTTCGAGCTGGGCATCATCGACCACGGCCGCCTGACGCCGTTTACTTGCCCGGACTGCCACGGGGCCCTTACCCAACTAATTGAGGGCAAGCTGATTCGCTTCCGTTGTCACACGGGGCATGCGTATACCATCGGGGCTTTGCTGGGCGAAGCCACCGCGTCGGTGGAAAGCCTGCTTTACGAGTCGATGCGCGGGCTGGAAGAAACCAAGATGCTGCTTCATGCCCTGAGCGAGCATTTTTTTCAGGACAACCAACCCGAAGTCGCGGGCTTGTTCCACCAGAAAGCCGAGCAGACGGGTCGCCAGGCCAGGGTGGTGTTCGAGTCCATCATGCAGCACGAGTCGCTGAGCGGCGACTTGCAATTCCAGGTAAATGAAAGACCGTAACGGCTGGGCCAGGCGGCAGCAGCCGGGCGGGGAACTGGCCGCGGGAGGTGGCGCACCCAGGCTTTGGCGAACTATATGCCCAGCGCGAAGTCCTGCGCGTAGGTTTTTAGCTGGTCGCGCACGGCCCGGAACTGACCCATTATTTCCTCCTCTGTTCCCGTGGCCTTAGCCGGGTCGGGGAAGTTGTGGTGCAGCTTCGCCGCCGACGAAGGGAACACCGGGCAGGCTTCGCGCGCGTTGTCGCACACGGTGATGACGTAATTGAAAGGCACCGCCGCGTACTCGTCGACGTGGTTGCTGGTGTGGTGCGCAATGTCTACTCCGTCCTCCTGCATCACCAGGATGGCTTTGGGGTTTACCCCGTGCGTTTCGATGCCGGCGCTGTACACCGCGGCCCGGTCGCCCAACAATTGGGTTAAGTAGCCGTGCATCAGCTGGCTGCGGCAAGAATTGCCGGTGCAGAGCACCAGCACGTTTTTCGTGTCGGACATAGCCGAAAAGAACAATAATTAAACCGATGCGGCCACGGTTTTGCCCGCGTACCAGCGCCGCCGGAACCAGAAGGCCGCGTTGACCAGGGCAATGAGGGCCGGCACTTCGATGAGGGGCCCCACCACGCCGGCGAAGGCCTGGCCCGAGTTCAGCCCGAACACGCCGATGGCCACGGCAATGGCCAGCTCGAAGTTGTTGCCGGTGGCCGTGAAGGCGATGCTGGCGTTTTCGGCGTAGTCCGCGCCCAAGAACTTGCCGGCTGCGAAACTCACGACGAACATGATGCCGAAGTACAGGGCCAGCGGCAGGGCAATGCGCAGCACGTCGAAGGGAATGCGCACAATGAGCTGCCCTTTGAGGCTGAACATGAGCACGATGGTGAGCAGCAGCGCCACGAGCGTCACCGGGCTGATGGCCGGGATGAACACCTGCTCGTACCACGCGTCGCCTTTCAATCGGCGCAGCACGAGGCGGGAAAGGAAACCCGCCGCGAACGGAACGCCCAGGTACACGAGCACGCTTTGGGCAATGTCCCCGATGCCGATGCGCACCGCGTAGCCTTTCAGGCCGAAGTACGGCGGCAGCACGGTGATGAACAGCCAGGCCAGCACCGAATAAAACAGCACCTGAAAAATGGAGTTGAGCGCCACCAGCCCGGCCGCATACTCGCGGCTGCCGTCGGCCAAGTCATTCCATACCAGCACCATGGCAATGCAGCGGGCAATGCCGATGAGGATCAGGCCCGTCATGTACTCCGGCTTGTCGGGCAGCAGCCAGATGGCCAGGAAAAACATCAGCAGGGGCCCCAGCACCCAGTTCAGAAACAACGACAGGCCGATGATGCGCGTGTTTTTGAAGACCGTGGGCAGCTGCTCGTACTTCACCTTAGCCAGCGGCGGGTACATCATCAAAATCAGGCCCAGGGCCAGCGGTACATTGACGGTACCCACCGAGAAGTAGTTGATGGCTAGGCTAATATTGGGCACGCAGTAGCCCAAGCCTACGCCCAACGCCATCGCCAGAAATATCCAGAGCGTCAGGCCCCGGTCCAGGCCCGAGAGTTTTTTTTGGGCGAGGGCCCCAGCGGGCGGCGCAACGGCAGTGGCTTGCATAATCGGAATAAAAACGGGCTAATTAAGAGGCTGTTGCGCGCCCATTACGGCCCCCACCACGGGGCTGCGGCGCTCCAGCAGCAAGGTGTCGCGCCACTGGCCGCGCAGCTGGCCGATTCGCTCGCGGCGGCCCACCAGGCGGAAGCCGTGCGCTTCGTGCAGCCGAAGGCTGGCCGCATTTTCGGGGAAGATGCCGGCTTGCAGCGTCCACAAGCCGCGGGCTTCGGACTCGGCTACGAGGGCGGCCAGCAATAGCCGGCCTACGCCCCGGCCCCGGGCATCGGTGGCCACGTACACGCTCACTTCGGCCACGCCGGCGTACACGCAACGGCCCGACACGGGCGACAGCGCGGCCCAGCCCCGCACCCGACCGGCTTCATCCAGCGCTACCAGGCGGCTGTGGGGCAGGTGGCCTCGGTCCCACTCGTCCCAGGCCGGCGCTTCGGTGGTGAAGGTGGCGTGGCCAGTGGCCATGCCCTGCTCGTAAATGGCGCGCACTTCGGGCCAGTGCGCGGCGGCCAGCGGCAGCGTTTCCATGCAGTGCGTGGGCTTAGCAGCACCCGCCGCCCGGTGTGCAGGCCGCTGTGGCAGGCGTGGTTTCCGCCAGTGCAATAGCCATCGGGGCCATAGCCGGCTGCCCGGCTGCGGCGGGGGACCTGGCTTCTTTAGCGGCCGGCGCGGTGCAGCATTGGCCGGTGGCCGCGCCGTCGTACTCGGCTTGGTAGCGCGGGTCGTTGAACTCGGCGTCTTCGTGGAAGTAGTGCACTTCCCATTCCGTGCCGTCGGGGTCGTTCACCCAAAACTTGTCTTGCTTGGCGTAGCAGCAGGCAGTGCCCATTTCCTCGCGGGGCACCAGCCCAAGGGCCCTGGCTTGCGCCAGGCGCTGCTCCATTTCCGCCAGGGTTTCGACCTGGAAGCCCAAGTGGCCGAAATTGCTGGCCACCCGCGCGGCGTTCTCCACGAAGGAGATAATCAGTGCGGGCTGGTCGAGCACGTACTTAGCGTAGCCGCGCCGCACCTTGGCGGCGGGCTGCCTGAAGAAAGCAGTATAGAAGTTGACCGTGGCGGCCAGGTCGGACACGTACAGCGAAACGTGCATCCGGGGGAAAACAGCAGCTTCCATTGGCATTGAGGAAAAATGGCTTAGGAATGAGCAGTAAAAAAGCCATGAACCAATAGCTATCAGCTAATGGCTAAGCGATTAGCAGGCGCAGGCATCGCCGGGGCCGCACACCGGAGCGGCCGGCACTTGGGCAAACAGGCCGGCAAACAGGCCCCGAGCCCGGCTCAGCAGCTCGGTGTTGAGGCAGTAGCACACCGTCAGTCCGTCCACATCGCCGCGAATCAGGCCCGCGGCTTTCAACTCTTGCAAGTGCTGGGTTACGGTGGTGCGGGCCAGCGGCAGCTCGGCGGCGATGTCGCCCGAGATGCACGTGGTGCGGCTGGCCAGCAGCTCGACGATGGCCACGCGGGCCGGATGGGCCAAGGCCTTGGCCAAGCGGGCAAGCTGCTGCTGGGCATCGGTAAAAACGGCAGTTTTGGCGTAAGTCATGGAAGGACAATCAGGTCGAAAGAGGCGAGAGTCGCGACGTAAATATACGTCATACTATGACGTATATTTACGTCGTAGTTGGAAATAATTTTTACCAGTTCGTCATCGCACCGCTTTTTTTCGGCTGGAAATTGCCTGGCAACCGCTGCTCGCACGATGATTTCCATCTAATTGCGCTGCGCACCAAAAGACCCAAACGCAAAACACCCGGAAAGCAACTTCTGCGAAGCGTTTTCCGGGTGTTCCAAATTATGTATGAGCCGCTTATTGGACTCGAACCAACGACCTGCTCATTACGAATGAGCTGCTCTACCAACTGAGCTAAAGCGGCATTTCCCGGCGACGGTGGCCGCGTTGGGAGCACAAAGATAGCGCCCGGTCCCGAAAATCCAGGGTTCGGGCCCACATTTTCCCAGTCGAATGCTGCTCAATGGCCTTGGCGATACCAGGCGTTGTAGCGGCGCGCCACTTCGGGCAGGGTGCGCGGGGGGTAGCGGCCGGCGCGCAGGTCGGCCACCAGCTCCGGGCAATCGGCAAAATACTCGGCGGCACGGGGCCGGAAATTCCACCAGTAAGTGCCCACAAAATTGCCCGTGCCGGTGCGCAGCAGCACGTCGCGGAAGAAAGAATTGCCGCCCCGAATGGGCATGTACTGCTCGTACACCTGCACCCGGCCGGTTTGCAGCACCCGCAGCAGCGAGCCCAGCCGCAGCCGCGAGATGGGAAACAAAGCGGCGTTGCGCTCCGCCGCTAGCACCACGGGCACGGCGGCCAGCGCGGGGCCGCAGTTGCGGTAGCGCACCGTGTCGGGGCCCCGCACGTAGCCGTAAGCCACCACTTCGTCGTCGGCAAGGCGCAGCGGCTTGGTGCTGGCCGCGGCCAGCGGAATGAATTTCACGAACTGCTGCTGCTCGAAGGCGCTGGTCAGGTGGACGGCCCCGCGCAGGCTGTCGCCGTTGGCCAGTACCACGTAGCCGGGGCACACGCGCTGGGCCCACGCGGCGGCGGGCAGCAAGCCCAGCCAAAACAAATGCCAAAGCAAGCGACGCATGACCGGGTGGGAGGCGGTGATGAACAACTCTACTGGTTTCGGCCCAACGGGTTAAACCAAATATACACCAAAGTCCGTTATGTGCATTGCCGGCCCCAACGCGCCGTTTTTTACATTTGCATATGTCTTTCTGGCTGATTCTGCTGTTTTCGTTTTTCCTCATCCGCTACGTGCTGCCCTCGCTGATGCGGGCGGCCCTGGGCGGCTTCGTGCGCCAGCAGGTGCACAAGGCCCAGCAGCAGGGCGGGGGCCCTTTCGGGCCAACCAATGGCAACCCGTTCGGGCCCCAGGGCCCCCAACGGCCCGCCGGCCCGCCGCCCGCCCCTGGCCAAGTGCGCGTCGATTACGTGCCGCCCAAAACCGCCAAGGGCGAGCGTTCCACCGAGTTCCGGGGCGGCGAGTACGTTGATTATGAAGAGGTAAAGTAGCGGTTCTGGGGCCCGGGCGGCCGGCTTTTCGCCGGCTGCCCGGTAATCGTCGCGCCGATTTGCGGGTATTTAGGGCCCCAGGCCAAGATTTCCAACTGATGCAGCGATTACCGGGCAGCCGGCGAAAAGCCGGCCGCCCGGAGCCCCCCGGTCCCACTTCCTCCTAAAAGCCGAAGCCGATCCGCACGCCCGTGCCCGTGCGCTGGCCCGACTGCAAGCCGGTATAAAAATCGACTCGCATCAGCTTGAACACGTGCTCGATGCCCGCGCCCAACTCCACATAATGGCCGGCTTGAGCGGTGTGCAAGTAGTTCAGCGAAAATACTTCTTGCCACTTTAGCTGGCGCAGCAGCGGTACTTTATTGAAGATGAAACCGTTGAAGTGGTGGCTGTAGTGCGCCTCCTGGTAAGCGGCGCGGGTGCTGTACTGGTAATAGTCGAGCAGTTGGAAATCGCTGAAATTGCCCGTTAGCAGCGTGCGATTACCCGAAAAGTGGCGGTAGTCGGCAAAGGTGAGGCCTTCCTGCTTGCCCACGAAGCCGCCCACCACCACGCGGTAGCTGCTGCTGCCGAGCAGGCCCAGGTCGATGCGCTGGCTCACGCCGGCTTGCAGCAGCAGGTAGCGCACGTCGGCCCCCAGCGCGTGCGGCACGGCCAGCCGGCCCTGCGCATTAAACGTAGGCCACTTCGAGCCCAGGTTGAACTTGCCGTCAGGCCGGTTGATGTAGCGCTGGCCGGGCTTGAAATCCAGGCTCGCGCCCACGGTCAGGGCCTTGCTGCGGCCGAAGCCGGTGCCGTCGGGGGCCTCCTCGGCCACCGGCTGGTTGGGAGTGAAGGCGCGGTCGGCCACGTCCACCAGCAGGCGGTCGGTGGTGTTGAACAGCTCGCGGCGGTCGAAGTAGCTGGCCGTGGTGCGCAGCGTGAGGCCGTTCACGGGCTCACTGAGAAAGGCCAGCTCCAAGCCGTCGCGGCGGTACAGCTTGGCGTAGTTGCGGTTGGCCAGCAGCGTATAAATGGAGTTGATGGCCGGTGTGAGCTGCGAGTTGCGGTCGAAGTTTTCCACCGTGCGGCCGGCCACTAGGCTGAACTGCCGCAGCACCACGGGGTCGAGCTGCCAGGCCAGGGCCACGCTCGGGTTGAGCTGCCGGCTGCTGAAACCGTAGCGCAGCACCGGCGCGAGCGTCACGAAGCGGCGGTCGTCGGTGCGCCGCGCAAACTCGACCCGGGCGTTGGCCACCACGCCTTCCACCGTGTTGTACTGCAAGATGTTGGCCACTGGCTCCACCGTCATACTCGTCATTTTAAACGAGTTGCGGTGGGTGTAGCCGCCCACCGCCAGGTTGATAGGCTCGAACTTGTTGCGCTTGCGGTCCATCGAATCCTGGTAGGGCCGCGAGCGGCGGATGACCTCGGTGCTGTCCTTGGTGTGGTAGTCTTTCTGCTCTTCGAGCGTAAGGGGCACGGGGCGAATCTGGGCCCAATAGCTGGTGTCGCGCGCGTTCGCGCCTTTCTCGATGCGCTGCACTTCGCCGCGTGGCATTTGGGCCAACGGGTCGCGGCGCGCCGAGTCGCGCTGGGCTTGCTTCACCCGGCGGCGCACCTGGGCGTTGAGGCCCCGCAGGTCGGGTTTGCGCTTGCGGATATCGGCGGCGGTTTCGCGGCGGGCGGGCGCGTCGGGGGCCCCAGCGGGCGCGGGCACCGGGGCCGTGGCCACGGGCGGCGCGGGGTAGGTGGGCACCACACTGGCATAGTTCGAAATCACGGACGTGATGTAAGCCGAGCCCTTGAAGCCCAGGCCCGACAGGTTGGCGCGCAGCTCCTGCGACTGCATCACCCACACGTTGGGGTTGCCGGGGGCCGGCGCGAACAGTTGCCCGATGTGCAAGCCGTCCACGTAGTCGAGCTGCGCGTCCTTGCCCAAGTTCAAATCGACGGAATGGATGCGCCACGAGCCGTCGACGATGTAGATGAACCCGGTGAACACGGGGTCGGAGCGGCGGCGCGGGGTGACGCGGATTTTGTGCACCAAGGCCCCGTCGGCCTGCCGGGTGCTGCCCACCAGCTCGTATTGGTAGAACAGCATGGCACTGCCCGCAATCGGCGACACGAAGCCGCGCTCCGAAAAGCCCGATTTGATGAGGTTGTCGTAGAAATTCAGGCCCCGCCCCGCGCTGGCCCGATTGAAGCTGATGCCCCGCGAGTCGCCGCTCACCCGGCTCGACAACATCCGCTCCTTGATAACATTGGGCTGGGAAAAGGCAATGTCGGACAAGCTTTCGGAAAGGTAAAAGATGCCGGGCTTGATGTCGGGCCCCAGCTTGAACAGGCCCATGATTTTGCCCGGCGTTTCGAGGATGCGGCCCAGGCTTTTGCTGTAGACGCGGGCCCGGAACGCGGCCACTTCGCGCCGGTGGTAGGGCCGCCACTGCTGCGCCTGCTGGATGATGGCGTAGGCCGGGTCGCGGTCGGAGGTGCGCACCGTGACCTCGCCCAGGCTGTAGGCTTCGGGGGCCAGTTGCACGTTGAGCACGGTGGCCGAGTCGCCGCCCAGCACACGCACGGCCTCGGTGCGCGGCCGGTAGCCCACGTACTGGAACACCAATTCGTAGCGCCCGGCGGGCAGGCGCAGCGCGTACTGGCCCTGGTCGTTGGAGCCGGTGCTGGTGGCCGCGCCCCGCACCGCCACGTTGGCGAAGGCCAGCTTGGCCCCGTCGGCCCCACTGATGACGCCCTTGACAACACCCGCCCGGGCCCACGGGGCCGCCAGCAACAACAGGCATAAAAACCAATACCGTCCGGATAATAAAGACATGAATAAGCAAGTAGACCGCGGTAGACGGACGAGGCGTAATAATATCGTCCCAAAGTACGCTTGATTCAATCCCAAAGCCAATGGTTGCCTGCACCCGGCAACCGATACCTTTGCCGCTTTCCCACTTTCTATTTGCTGCGCTATGAAAATCCGCACCGGCTTCGGCTACGACGTCCACCAATTGCGCGAAGGGCTGCCCTTTTGGCTCGGCGGCATCCAAGTGCCGCACACCCACGGGGCCCTGGGCCACTCCGACGCCGACGTGCTCATCCACGTCATCTGCGACGCGCTGCTGGGGGCCGCCAACCTGCGCGACATCGGCTTCCACTTCCCCGACACCGACCCGCAGTACCAGGGTATCGACAGCAAGCGCCTGCTGGCCGAGGTGCTGCGCTTGCTGCGCGGCAAGGGCTACGAGGTGGGCAACATCGACTCGACCGTGTGCCTGGAGCAGCCCAAAGTAAACCCCCACATCCCCGAGATGCAGCGCGTGCTGGCCGCCGTGATGGGCATCGCCGAAGACGATATTTCCATCAAAGCCACCACCACCGAAAAGCTTGGCTTCGTGGGCCGGCAGGAAGGCGTGGCCGCCTACGCCACGGTGTTGGTTTACAAGTTGGTGTAGTAACGTGGTTGACACAAAACGGTCATGCTGAGCACAGCGGAGCGAAGTCCAAGCATCTCTACCGCTGCCTATCTCAACCGTTCAGCGAAGCAGAAGAGATGCTTCGACTCCGCTCCGCTGCGCTCAGCATGACCGGCTAATTACTGTGGCTATTCTTCTTTTCCCCATGAAAAAACTCCTGCTGCTGGCCCTGCTGGCCCTGGCTACCGCCGCGCCGGCCCTGGCCCAGGGCAGGGTAAAAGTTAAAACCAAGCCCGGCGTGATGCCCACCGTGGTTGCGCCGCCCGATGTGGTGGACTGGAGCCTGCGCTACGCCGACCTGGTGACGGCCGAGCGCCTGCGCACCCACCTCGCGGTGCTGGCGTCGGACGAATACGAGGGCCGCGAAACCGGCCAGAAAGGCCAGCACATGGCCGCCGCGTACGTGGCCGCGCAGTTCCAGGCCGCCGGCCTCACCGGCCCGGGCCCCGACCCGGCGGCCCCGTACCTGCAAAAGTTTCAGCTCGAAACCGTGGCCTGGGCCCCCGGGGCCACCCTTAAAGTGGGCTCCACGCGCTACCGGTGGTCAATCGATTTCTACGGGCGCGGCCCCACGGGCTTCGACCAAGAAACCGAGCTGCGGCCGGTGTTCGCGGGCTTCGGCATCGAGCAGGCCGGATATTCTGATTACCAGGGCCTTGACGTGGCTGGCAAGGACGTGCTCATCATGCAGGGCGAACCTACCACGGCCAGCGGCAAACCCCTGCTCAGCCCCGATGGCAGCTACACCCGCTGGGGCCGCGACGACCGCGCCAAGCTGGCTGCGGCCGTGCAGCACGGGGCTCACAGCGTGTTTTTCGTGGATTTCCGGCCCAACGGCAACTTCGAGAAGCAAGCCGCCCGCCTCGCCCCCACCCTGGCCCGGCCCAACTTGGTGATGACCGGCCAGGGCCCCCAGCGCCCACCAGTGCTTTATGTGTCGCCGGCTGTGGGCTATAAGCTATTGAGTACCAATAGCGCCGCGGTGGCCAATTACCTGGCCCAGACGGGTACGAAGGGCCAGCCGGTGGCCTCGCCTTTCAAAGTGATTCCGTTGAAAATCAAGGCCCCCAAGACGCGTACGCCCACCGGCACCGAAAACGCGCTGGGCTTTGTGGAGGGCTCTGACAAAAAGGACGAAATCCTGGTCGTGTCGGCCCACCACGACCATTTGGGCATCATCGACGGCAAGGTGTACAACGGGGCCGACGACGACGGCTCGGGCACGGCCTCGATTATCAACCTGGCCGAAGCATTTGCCCAAGCTAAAAAGGACGGGCACGGGCCCCGCCGCAGCCTGCTGTTTCTGAGCGTGACGGGCGAGGAAGAGGGCTTATTCGGCTCGGAATACTACGCGGCTCACCCAATTTTTCCGCTCGCCAGTACCGTGGCCGACCTCAACGTGGACATGGTGGGCCGCACCGACCCTGCCCACGAAGGCAAGCCGGATTACGTGTACGTCATCGGCTCAGATAAGCTGGCTTCGCAGCTGAAAGTGGTGCTAGAAGCTGAAAACAAGCAGTATACGCACCTTGACCTCGACTATAAGTACGACGACCCGGCCGACCCTAACCGCTTTTATTACCGCTCCGACCACTACAATTTCGCGGTGCATAAAGTCCCGGTGGCGTTTTTCTTCAACGGCGTGCACGCGGATTACCACCAGGCGTCGGACGAGATTGAGAAAATACAGTTTGATAAGATGGAGGCGCGGGCGCGGCTGGTATTCCACACGGCCTGGGAATTGGCGAACAGAGACGAGCGGATCGTGGTGGATTCGGATAAACCTTGAGCGCAAAGGCTCGCTAAGTTTAAATTTAAGTTTCGCAAAGGACGTAATGGATGAGAATCAGATTTCTAAAATTGTTTTAGACGCGGCTTTTCGGGTCCACACTACGCTGGGGCCCGGACTTTTAGAATCGGTTTACGAAGCTGCTCTTACGCATGAATTGCGAAAGGCTGGTTTAGAAGTAGAGACCCAAGTTCCCATCCCAGTGGTTTATGACGGTGTAAAGCTGGCTATTGGCTTTAGGCTCGACGTTTTGGTAAACGACAAAGTGATACTGGAATTGAAATCTGCCGAAAGTCTTTCACCCATTCACTCCAAACAACTGCTGAATTACCTCCGTTTATCCAATCTGAAACTAAGCTTGCTTTTCAATTTCAACGTCGAATCACTCAAAGGCAACATCATCCGCTTAGTGAATAATTTATAATGGGCCTTGGCGAAACTTAATTTTTAAACTTAGCGAGACTTCGCGCGAATGAAGGCAGAACAATTCCAAAAGGACGCCGAAACCAAAGCTTTCGACCGCGACCACCGCCGCAAAATCCGCTTCAACATCGGCAAGTACGACGCGGCCGTGGCCCTGGGAATGAACTACTTCCAGAACCACGAGCTGGCTCGCGACCGCGGAGCCTACCTCAAGGCCCAGGTCCTGGAAAAGCTCGACGAGTACCTGCTGGCCTTCGAAACGGCCTTCACCGCGCGCGGGGGCCGCGTGGTGTGGGCCCGCGACGCGGCCGAGGCCCTAGCCGAAATCGGCCGGCTGGCCGACGCCCGCGGGGCCCGCACTGTAGTGAAAGCCAAAAGCATGACCACCGAGGAAATCCACGTCAACAAATACCTGCAAGACAAAGGCATAGAGTCATTAGAAACAGACCTGGGCGAGTACATCGTGCAGCTCAACGGCGAACGGCCTTATCACATCGTGACGCCCGCCATGCACCTGAGCAAGGCCGACATCAACAACATTTTCGTGAAGCACCTGGGCACCGAAAGCACTGACGATGCCCAACAGCTCGTGCTCACGGCCCGCCACCTGCTGCGCGACAAGTACACAACGGCCGAGATCGGCATCACCGGCGGCAACTTCCTGATTGCCAAAGAAGGGGCCGTGGCCGTGACCGAAAACGAGGGCAACGCCCGCCTTTCGGCTACCTTTCCCAAGCTGCACATCGCGGTGGTGGGCATCGAAAAAATTATTCCGCAACTAACTGATTTAGATTTGTTTTGGCCGCTGCTGAGCACCAGCGGCACCGGCCAGCAGGTGACGGTGTACAACACGGTGTACTTCGGTCCGCGCCAGCCCGGCGAGTCCGACGGCCCCGAGGAGATGGTCGTCATCCTGCTCGACAACGGCCGCACCACCCTGCTGGCCCAGCCCGACAAGCGGGCGGCGCTGCGCTGCATCCGCTGCGGTGCTTGCCTGAACGTGTGCCCGGTGTACAAGAACATCGGCGGCCACACCTACGAAACCACCTACTCGGGGCCCATCGGCGCGGTCATCAGCCCGCACCTGAGCGGCCTGCCCGAGCACATGCACCTGAGCTACGCCAGCAGCCTGTGCGGGGCCTGCACTAGCGTGTGTCCGGTGCGCATCCCGTTGCACAACCTGCTGCTGCTCAACCGACAGCAGGCCGTGCGCGAAGGCCACGCCCCGGCCGCCGAGCGTACCGCCATCGGCCTCTGGCGCTGGAGCATGCAGCACCGCTGGGCCCTGAACGTGCTGCCTGGGGCCCTCAAAGACTGGAGCCTGGGCCGCCTGCTCGACCAAGTGGGCTGGAGCAAGCGCCGCGCTGCGCTGGCCGCCGCGCCCCAGTCGTTTGGGGAGCTGTGGAAAGCGAGGGCGGCCAGCTAGCAGTGCACAAGTCAGCATTTTAGTCGGCAAGTTCGTTAGAGGCGGCTATGGCTCTAGAATCTTTGCTACATCCGATCCTGCGCTTGTTGGCGGGCGCGGCCGGCATTGTGGTCGTCGTCACCACACTGTCGGCGGCAGTGCGCTCGTTTGTGTTGCCCCGCAGCGAATCGGTGCGGCTGAACATTTACATCTTCACCAGCATACGCATGATTTTCGACCTGGCCGCTCGCCAGGCCCGCAATTACGCCAAGCGCGACCAAATCATGGCCCATTACGCGCCGGTGGCGCTGGTGGCACTGCCCATTGTGTGGTTGACCATGGTTTGCCTGGGCTATACCGCCATTTATTGGGCCCTCGGCATGAAGTCGTGGCTGAAATGCTACGAGCTAAGCGGCAGTTCGCTGCTCACGCTGGGCACCACCAGCGAGAACGGCCTGCTCATCAACATCTTCAACTATTCTGAGGCCACGCTCGGGCTGCTGCTGCTCACGCTGCTGCTCTCGTACCTGCCCACGCTCTACCAGGCTTTTTCGCGGCGCGAGGCCACGGTGGCCCGGCTGGAATTGCGGGCCGGCACGCCTTCCACCTCTACGCACCTCATCGACTGGCTGAATTCCAGCGGCTCGCTCGACGACGACGACCCGCAATGGGCCGAGTGGGAACAGTGGTTTGTGGAAATCGAGGAAAGCCACACCTCGCTGCCCATCCTGGGATTTTTTCGGTCGCCCCAGCCGGGCCGTTCCTGGGTGATGGCGGCGGGCCTGATCCTGGACACGGCCAACCTGCTGTTTTCGGCCCTTGAGGTGCCCCGCACCCGCCAGATGGAGCTGACCTTCAAGGCAGGTTGCCTGGCCATAAACCGCGTCTACCGCTTTTTCGACGTAAAAACTGCCACCGAACCCGTGGCGGTCACGCCCGGCCCCGAGCCGGATGTCGAGCCGCACAACCTCGAATTCGTCCGAGCACTCGACGATTTAACTGCCCTTGGCCTGCCGGTGCTGGCCGACCGCAATCTTGCCTGGACCAATTTTCAGGAGCGCCGTACGCGCTACGCTTCAGCCCTCAAGTACATGGCAGAACTTACCATGTCGCCCGAAACCAGGTCGTTATGAGTAGGCAGTGAGCAGCGGACTATTCCAACTGAGATCTTGTTGTTTGTTATCTGCTGACTGATTTACTCATCAGTATCGGGCAAGATGTTGACGTCCTGCACCAGCACCATTTTCTCGATTTCGCGGCCCCGCTTGGTGTTGGCCAGGCCTCCAAGGGCGGTTTCCTTGTAGCGCGTTTCCATGGCTTGGCCCACTTCGCCGAGGGCCGCCACGCACTGGTCGACGGGAATTACCGGGTCGATGCCGGCGATGGCAATCTGGGCCGAGGAAAAGGCAATGGCCGCCGCCGAGGCGTTGCGCACCACGCAGGGCACTTCCACCAGGCCGGCCACGGGGTCGCACACCAGCCCCAGCATGCACTGAATGGTAACGGCCACGGCGGCAAATACCTGCTCCACGGGCCCGCCCAGGCAGTACACGATGGCGCCGCTGCCCATGGCGGCGGCCGAGCCGGTTTCGGCCTGGCAGCCGCCCACGGCCCCGGCCAGCGAGGCGTTCTGCTCGATAATGAGCGCGATGCCGGCCGCCACGAGCAGGCCCTCCAGAATCTTGTGGTCGGATAATTTATGGATGTCCTGGATGGTGACGAGCACGCCCGGCAGGATGCCCGAGGCCCCGGCCGTGGGCGCAGCCACCACGCGGCCCATGCACGAGTTTACTTCTTTGGCCCCCAGGGCCCTCGTAACCAGCTGCTTAAATTCGGGCGAGAGCACCGTGACGGGCGAAGCGGCAATCTTCTTGGCTCCGTTGTTAATCATGCCCGAGCGCGAGGTCATGTCGCCGGTGAGGCCCTCCTTCACCGCGTCGCGCATCACATCGTAGGCCCGTTGCAGGCCCGTCCAGATTTCGTCCTCCGTGCGGCCTTTTTGCTCGATTTCGTAGTCCAGCACCGGCTGGTGCAGGGGCTCGCCGGTGGCCGCGCAGTGGGCCTGCCAGGAAGCAAAATCATTGAATAAAAGGGACATGACGGGTGGGATGAGGGGCGAAGAAGAAAAATTTGCGAAGCAAACGAGCCGGCGCAGGGCGTTGCGTCGGCTCGTTTTTTGGCTTCACAAAAATAGGCGGTTTTCAGGCCGGCTGGTTTTCCGTCACCAGCTTGATGCTGGCCGAGTTGATGCACAGCCGCAGGCCGCTGGGCGCGGGCCCGTCGGGAAACACGTGGCCCTGGTGGGCGTCGCACACGTTGCAAAGCACCTCCACGCGGGTCATGCCGTAGCTCGTGTCTTTGTGGTAGCGGATGGCGCTTTCGTCGACCGGCTGCGTGAAGCTCGGCCAGCCCGTGCCCGACTCGAACTTGGTGCGCGAGTCGTAGAGCGGGGTGCCGCAGCACACGCAGGCGTAGAGGCCGGCCTCGTGGGCCTCGCAGTACTCGCCGGTGAAGGCGCGCTCGGTGCCGTGCTCGCGCGTGACGTGGAACTGCTCGGGCGTGAGTTGGGCGCGCCACTCGGCGGCGGTTTTCTCGACGCGGCGGGGCGAGGGCACCGGGTGGTTGGCGAGGCGGATGACGTCGTTCCAGTTTTGCATAAGTTGGGGGTTGGCTTTGGGTGGAAGCAAGGAAGTTACTCGTCTTCGAAACGCAGTTATTCGCCGGGAAGTTTACTGCCGGGCCCTCCCCGACCGCGGGGCCCTACAACCACTTGCCCAGCAGCGCCAAGCCAGCAGGCCAGGGCCCGTGCCCGCTGTCTGCGTTGATGTGGCCGGCCGGACCGATGTCGACAAACTCGCTGCCCCAGGCGGCGGCAAACTGCCGGGTCCGCACCAGAGGGGCCCACTCGTCGTCGCTGCTGGCCACCACCGTGCTCGGAAACGGCAGCCGCTGCATGGGCATGGGCACGAAGCCCGTGGTCGGGAACGCGGCGAAGCGGGCGGTGTCCACATCGGCGGGGGCCACCAGCAGCGCCCCGCGGATGCGCAGGCCGTACTGCGCGGCCCAGTACGCCACCGTGGCGCAGCCCAGGCTATGGGCCACCAGCACCACGTTCCTCAAGTCTTCGCCGGCCAGGGCCCGCGCCAAGGTGGCCACCCACTCGGCGCAGTCGGGGGCCTCCCATTCGCGCTGCCGCACACGGACGAATTCGGGGTGTTGGCGCTCAAAGTGCGTCTGCCAGTGGTCGGGCCCCGAGCTGCCAAGGCCGGGAACGAGGAAGACGCGGGCGGGTTTTTGCATGGCCAAAAATAGCTTCTTTAGCTTTTGCCGCGTTAACAACCGCACCATGAAAATCCTCACCGCCGCCCAAACCCGCCAACTCGACCAGGCCACCATCCGAGCGCAGCACATTAGCTCCTTTGCACTGATGGAACGCGCCGCCGGGGCCCTGGCCGGGTGGTTTTACGGCAAGTTTCACCCCAAAAAGGTCGGCGAAATCCTCATTCTTTGCGGCTCCGGCAACAATGGCGGCGACGGCCTGGCCCTAGCCCGCCTGCTGCACGGCGCGGATTACACCGTGCGCGTGGCCCTGCTGCCGGCCGAAAAATATTCGGCCGACTGGCAGCACAACCGGCAGCGCCTGCCGGCCGCGGTGCCCGTGGCCGATTTGGCAGCCGCGGTCCTGCCGGAAATTAAGCCCAGCGCGGTGGTGGTCGATGCGCTGTTCGGCACCGGGTTGGCGCGGCCCCTGGCCGGCGTGGCCGCCGCGGTGGTCGCGCACTTAAACGCGGCCCCAGCCCACGTAATAGCCGTGGACCTGCCCAGCGGCCTTTATGCCGATGGGCCCCAACCGGCCGATAGCTCCGTAGTGCGAGCTGCGCACACCGTCAGCTTCGGCCTGCCCAAGCTGGCATTTCTGCTGCCGCAAAACGCAGATTTTGTGGGCGAGTGGCACGTGCTGGACATTGGCCTGGACCAGGAATTCATCGGCCGGGCGGAGACGCCCTGGTACCTGACCCACCTCGCGGACCCGGAAGTGGCACTGCCCAGGCGCGCCAAATTTGCCTACAAAAACACGTTCGGCCACGCCCTGCTGCTGGCCGGCAGCCGGGGCAAGGTGGGCGCGGCCGTGCTGGCGGCCGGGGCCTGCCTGCGCGGCGGCGCGGGCCTGCTCACGGTGCGCGTGCCGGGCTGCGGCTACGACATTATCCAAACCACCCGGCCCGAAGCCATGTGCTTGCCCGACCCGCAGGCCGATTTCATCAGCGAGCTGCCGGCCCTGGACGGCTACCAGGCCGTGGGCATCGGCCCCGGCCTGGGCCAGGAGGAAGCCAGCCGCGCCGTGCTGGAAAAGTTATTGCGCGAAGCAGAAGTGCCGCTCGTCATCGACGCCGACGCGCTGAACCTGCTCGGCCAGCACCGCGAGCTGCTGGACTTGCTGCCCGAAAATACCGTGCTCACGCCGCACATCGGCGAGTTTGCCCGCCTCACCGAAAAGACCGGCGACGACTACCACCGCCTCGACTTGCTGCGCCAGTTCACCCAAAAATACCGCTGCCTAGTGGTGCTGAAAGGGGCCTACACCGCCGTGGGGGCCCCCGACGGCCGGGTGTATTTCAACAGCACCGGCAACCCGGGCATGGGCACCGGCGGCAGCGGCGACGTGCTCACCGGCCTCGCGCTGGCCCTGCGCGCCGACCAGCGCCTCGGCCCGCTGCATGCCGTTCGCTTGGCCGTGCTGGCCCACGGCCACGCCGGCGACCTGGCCGCCGCCGAAACCGGCGAGGCAGGGCTGATTGCGGGCGACTTGGTGCGGCACATCGGGCCGGCTTTGAAGCAACTGGAGCAACCCGCTTCGGGGCCGTACTAAAATAGTTCGACCGCATGCAACCCGTTGGGTAATGAGCGGCTCAGCTATATAACGAAGTTGTGGTGCTTCGGATTGGCTTTTCTGCTCAACCTCAACTCGTTGTTTTATGAACCGCCTGCTATACCGCCTGCCCGGCTGCGCCCGGCTGCTGGGCCTGCTGACATTGCTTGCCTGCGCGCGCCAAGAGCAGCCGCAGCCGGAGGATGCCTACTTGTATGCGAGCTACCGGCCCCTGCTTATGACGCGGACGGCCCTGGAAAGTGCGGTGGCCGCCTTGCCGCCCCAGACCATGCACAACACGGGCAAAATTTTCCTGCGCGGCGCTTATGTCTTTATCAATGAGAAATTTGAGGGCATCCACGTCATCGATAACCACGACCCGTCCCACCCGCGGCCCGTCAGCTTTCTACGTATTCCGGGCAACGTGGACCTGGCCGTGCGGGGCAACCTGCTATACGCCGACAACGGCCCCGACCTGGTGACGGTCGACGTGAGCGACCCGGCCAACGCGCACGTTACGGGCCGGGTCCGCGACGCCTTCCGCGAGTTGCCCATGCCCGAAGCGGGCCTGTTGGAAGATGCCAGCCAGCCCGCCAACCGGCCCGCCGATGCCGTAGTAGTGGGCTGGCGCAAGCTCGCGCCGGGCGAGGCCGTGCCCATCAAAGTACAGTACCCGCGCGGTGGGCCCGGCGGAGTATTTTATGCAGATAACGGGGCCGTCTTATCTGCGGCGGCACCGGCGGGCAGCCAGGGCAAGGGCGGCTCGCTGGCCCGCTTTGCCGTGCTGGGCCAGGCCCTTTACACCGTCGATGAGCAAAGCCTGCGCTTGTTTGACTTACACAATCCGGCTTCTCCGGTGGCGGGCCCGCGGCTGCCGCTGGGGTTCGGAGTGGAAACCATTTTCCCGCAGGACCACTACTTGTTTCTGGGCACGCAGCGCGGCATGTACATCTACGACGTGGCCACGCCCACGGCCCCGCAGCAGGTAAGCTATTACCAGCACGTGGTGAGCTGCGACCCCGTGGTGGTCGACGGCCGCTACGCCTACGTGACGCTGCGCAGCGGCCGCCCCTGCGGCGGCGGCACCAACGTGCTCGAAGTCATTGACCTGACCGACCTGGGCCATCCCCAATTTGCCCGTTCCTACCCCATGACCGGCCCGCAGGGCCTGGGCGCGGAAAACAGTCGGCTCTACGTGTGCGACGACGGCTTGCGGACGTTCGACACCGGCCAGGCCCCGGCACTGGTCCCGCTTCAACATTTCAGCGCCCCGGTTACCGACGTCATTCCCAACGGGAACTACCTGCTGGCCATCGGGCCCGGCGGCTTGTACCAGTACCGCATCAGCGGTTCCATCTTGCAGCAGGTGAGCTTACTGCCCATTACCGCTGTCCTTTAATGGCAGCGCACAACGCTGGGGGTGGGCCGGCCTTTGGCCGTTGGGCGGGCTGCCTGGGCCTGGGGCTGCTGGGCTTGCGGGCAACGGCCCAGGTGCCGGGCAGCTGGTCGCTGAAATTTACGCCCCAACACTTGGTACTTAGCGGGTTTTGGCTCGAAGCCGAGCGTGCCCGCGCCGGGCACCCCGGCCAGACGTTCACGCTCAACCCGCAGCTGTACTGGGGGCCCCCTGGCCGACCCGACGTGGGCTTCGACCCCGACCGTCCTTTCCGCGACGAGGCCGTGCGCGGGGCCGGCGGGCAGGCGCAGCACCGTTTCTATTTGAGCAAGTCCGTTTCCCAACAGGCTTATCCGACCGGCTTTTACTTGGGCTACGGGCCCCAGGTTCAGTTTTTCCGCCTGGGCTTTTCGCGCAACGAATGGCGCGAAGAATCGGGGCCCGGCAATTTACCCTACCTCGTATACGGGCCGGTTCGTTACCACGAAACCGTGGTGCGCTACGGCGCGGCCGTGCAAGCCGGCTACCAGTGGCCGCTGGCAGGCCGGGTACTGCTCGACGTGTACGCCGGCGTGGGCTTGCGCAAAAGCCATTATTGGTCGGATTTCGGCGAGAGCCAGTACCGCAGTGGCCCTTCCGACTACGCCCACGAAGGACTTTATTTCCCGGCCGGCTTCAAGCTGGGAGTGGCGCTGCGCTAGTTGATAGGGCAATTTAGCGCAAGGTTTCGCGCTCAAAACACGAAGTACGCCGCTGCCTGCACGAGCAGCACCCCATCGGCCAGCAAGGCAAAAAAGTAGTCGCCGCGCGTTTCCTCGGCCGTGGCGATAACGGCGGCGGCCAGGGCTCCCGGCAGCAGCATGGCCAGCGGGTGCGCGCCGCGCCACAAGCCCAAAGCCATGCTCAGGGCCAGCACGCCCAGCGCCAGCCGCCGGGCCCCGGCCACGCCCAGCACGCCCGGAAACGTGCGGGTGCCCGCCCGGCGGTCGCGGCCGTAGTCGCGGATGTCGAACACGATGGCCAGGGCCAGCACCAGCAAAAACCGTTGCCCCAGCAGGCCCGCGCTTTCGGCCAGCGGGCGGTGCAGCGCCAGCGCCGGCAGCCCCACGGTGATGGCCGCCCACACGCCCGCAATCAAAAACACCTTTAGCAGCGGCACTTCGCGCAGGGCCCGGGGCCGCCCCCGCCAGCGCCCCAGCGGCCACGAGTACAGCAGCGCCAGCGCCGCCAGCGGCACCAGCAGCGGCAGGTAGCGCCACCAGCCATCGGCCAGAAACAGGTAGCCGCCGGCCAGCGCGGCCGCCACGGCCAGCGCGGCCAGGGCCCGGCGGTGGCGCTGCTGCCAGGCTTTGCGGCCCGAGGCCCCGGCCGGCTCGCGGTGCTTGAAGGGCAGCACGGCGTCGAGGTTGTACACGAGCAGCGTGGCGGCAAACACCAGCGCCACCACGCGGTAGCCAAGGGCCCCGACCGGGGGCCCCAGGTGCAGGGTGGCCGCCGTTTGGGCGGCCGCCGCGCCCGCCAGCCACACGCTGCTGTAAAGCACGGCGTCGAGCAGGCGCAGGGGCAGCGGGCGGCGAAGCATGGGCGCAAAGAACGGCCCCGTGGCAAGCAAACGCTTGCCACGGGGCCGGGGTGTAGTCAGCTGGCCGCTACGGGGCTATTTTACCAAGTCGCCGTAAGTGGCTTCGTACAGCTTGATGCTAGCGTCGATGATGCGGTAGGCGTCGTCGCGTCCCAGGAACTTCTTCACGATTACCTGCTTCTGTTCCAGGGCTTTGTAGTCCTCAAAGAAGCGCTGCATCTCCCGGATCATGTAGGGCGGCAGGTCGTCCAGCTCGTTGTAGTGGTTCACCGACACGTCGTGGGCCGCCACGGCGATGATTTTGTCGTCTTCCTCGTCCTGGTCCATCATCTGCATCACGCCGATTACTTTGGCTTCCACCACGCACATGTGCGGGATGTCGACTGAGCACAGCACCAAGATGTCGAGCGGGTCGTGGTCGTCGCAATACGTTTGGGGGATGAACCCGTAGGCCGCCGGGTAATGCACGGCCGAGAACAGCACCCGGTCGAGCTTCAGCAAGCCGCTTTCCTTGTCCAGCTCGTACTTGCCTTTGCTGCCTTTGGGAATCTCGATGATGGACTGCACCGACTGCGGCACGTTTTCGCCGCGCGACACGTCGTGCCAGGGATTAAAATGAGAGGTCATTCGGGGGTATTGAAAAAGAGAAAAACTGGAACCGCGAAGTAAGGCAACCCGCTTTGCCACTTCCTTAAAAAAAGCAGCCGGCCCGGATTGCGCGCCGTGGGCCGCCCGCGCCAAAGCGCCGAAATAGCAAAGCTAGCCCGGAATTCGCCCAGCCGGGTGCTGCCCTAAACGAATAAAAATGGCGGAGGTTAGCCCAAGCCTGAATTACCCGTCCGGGCGCGGCCGGCGTTCCGTTAACACCGCTTACCGCCCCAGCACTTCGCGCAGCGGCGTGCCGCTGCACCCGCTGGGCTCCTGGATGTGCAGCCACTGCGCCACGGTGGGGGCCACGTCCACGATTTTCACCGGGGCGGCCGACTCGCCGTGCTTCACGCCCCAGCCCCAAAACAGCAGCGGCACGTGCGTGTCGTAGGCCCAGGAGGCCCCGTGGGTGGTGCCCTTCACCACGGGAAAGCCGTAGGCTTCGAGCCAACCGGGTTCCAGCACCGCCAGCACGTCGCCCGAGCGCGGGGCGTAGAAGCCGTTTTCGAGGTACATGCCCACGCCTTCGCTCCAGTGGCCGTGCATCAGGGCCGTGGCGGTCATGGTTTGCGACACGTGGGGCATTTGCAGCAGCAGCTCGGCCACTTCTTCCTGGGTTTTGGCCAAGTCGAGGCCCTTCTGGGCCAGCAGCGGCCGGTTGAGGTACACCTGCTGGTTTTCGTAGCTGAGCACCCACGCGCCGGGGCCGTGGCGGCGCACCAGGGCGCGTTGCAACGAGTCGCGCATGGCCCCGGGGCCCACGCCGCCGCCGGGCAGGCGGTGGGCTTGCAGGAAGCCGGGAGCCTGGTCGGCGGCGTGGTCGGCGGTGAGGAACACCAGGGCCTGGTCCTTGCCCACGGCTTGGTCGAGGTACGTCAGCAGCCGGGCCAGGTCCTGGTCGAGGCGCAGGTAGGTGTCTTCGGTTTCGATGGCCGTGGTGCCGAACTGGTGGCCCACGTAGTCGGTGCAGCTAAAGCTCAGGGCCAGGAAATCGGTCTGGCCGCGCTGGCCCATCTGCTCGGCGCGGATGGTTTCGACGGCAAAATCGGCCGTGAGCGAATTGCCGAACGGCGTGGAGCGGATCAGGTCGAGGTTTTGGGCGCTGGCCTTGGGCGGGGTTTCGCCGGTGGCTTTCAGCGTGGCGGCCACCGGAGCCGGCAGGCCGGCGCTCAGCCGGGGCAGGTCGTGCGGAAACACCGGCCGGTCTTCGCCCTTGAAGGCTCCTTCCCAAGCCACGTCGTCGGGCGTGCTTTCGGTGTACTGCGCGATGGGCAGCAGCGTGTTCCAGGGCTTGCTCAGGTACGCGGCGGCGTGGCCGGCAGCGTTGAATTTGTTCACCCAATCGGGCAGGGCCTGGGTGTAGAACGTGCTGCTAATGAAGGCCCCGTTGGTACCGTCGTACCAATAAGCCGCGTTGGCCGCGTGCCCCGCCGGCAGGATGCTGCCCCGGTCCTTGATGCACACGCCGATGGTTTTGCTTTGGAAATTCGTGGCCAGCCGCAGCTCGTCGGTGATGGTGGTGGTGAGCAGGTGGCGCGGGCTCTGCTGCCCGGCCGCCGCCGAGCCGCCCACGGCCTGCACGGTTTTGTCCTCGGTCACGTAGGTGCCCTGGCCGGTTTCGCGCACAAACCAGTTGTTGCCCACGATGCCGTTCACGGCCGGCGTGGCCCCCGTGTACACGCAGCTGTGGCCCGGCCCGGTGTAAGTAGGCACGTAGTTGTAGTGGCAGTCGGCGTAGCTGAAGCCCTGCCCCAGCAAGCGCCGGAAGCCGCCGTTGCCGTACTTGTCCCAGTAGCGATACAGGTAGTCGTAGCGCATCTGGTCGATAACGATGCCCACCACCAGCTTGGGGCGGGCCAGCGGGGCCGGACCGGGCGGAAGGGCGACGGCGGGGCCCGCCAGCAGCGCAGCGGCCACCGGAAAGACGGAAGCGAAAAGCTTTTTCAAGGGCAGCAACGACGCATTTGAGGCAGTGGCGGGCAAAGGTACGCCAGCCCCTGCCGCCCCAACCAGCCGTTCAGCGCCCAGCTACGTAGTCTTTTTGTCATCATTTTCTGAATGATTCCTGAATTTCACCCCTTACCGCTAACGTTTTGAAGCCCGCCCTCATCTTTGACATGGATGGTGTTATCGTCGATAACACCGCTTACCAGGCCCGCGCTTTCCAACTCTTGTTCCGCGACCTGGGCCTGACCACCAACGCCCGCCAACTACTGAAGCGCCTGAACGGCATGCCCGCCACCGACATTATCCAATCGGTTTTCCGCCACCCTGTTCCCGCCAAGCAGCTCAAGGAATACGCCGCCCAACGCGAATTCCTGTACCGTACCCTTTACTGGACCAAGCGCCGCGAAATGCCCGGCCTGAGCGACTTTTTGCGCGCCGCCCGGGCCGCCGGACACCCCGTGGGCCTGGGCACCGGCTCGGGCGGCCCCACGCTAAGTTATATCCTCGACCACCTCAAACTAAGGTCTTTGTTCGACGTTGTCGTGGGCGAAGATGACATCAGCAAAGGCAAACCCCACCCCGAAACATTCGCCGTCGTGGCCAAAAAGCTGGGCGTGGCCCCCGCCGACTGCATCGTGTTCGAAGACGCGGTACTGGGCGAGCAAGCCGCCTACCGCGCCGGCATGCGGTGCGTGGCGGTGGCCTCAACGCTGCGGCCCACTGACTTCCAAGCGCCGCTGGTGGTCATCCGCGACTTTACGTCCCTCACGTTGCCCCAGCTCCTCGCCCACCGGGCTGCGCAACCCGTAGTGCCCCGGCCGCACCGCCGGTAGCCCGGGGCCCTTACGCCTGGGCCCACCCCGACGTGGCCCGCGGGTCGTCGGAGGCCGCCGGGCGGGCGGGCAGAGCCAGCGGCATTAGGTGCAGCCAGAAGCGGCCCGGGGCCGCCGCCACCGCCGTAAAAACGTACACCGGCTCCTCCCGCAGGTTAATGCGCACGCCGGCGTGGGCATCCACCAGCCACACAGCCGTGGCCGAAAAGTTGTGCAGCGCATCGGTCCACAGCGCGTAGCGTCCCGGGCTCAGCCCAGCCACGCTCAGGGCCACGGTGGTGGAGGCTGTCAGCTGCGCCAGCGGCAATGCGTACACCTTAGCTGGGTCGGCACCCGGGCGGGCCAGCAGCCGCAGGGAGACCCCAGGCGCTTCGACCCCTGCCTCAAAGCGAAGCACCGTTTTGACTACTAGGTTATTGGGGCCGTGCAGAGCTAAATGCAGCTGCGGCTCGAAATCGTCGGGCCCCAGGCCGCCGGCCGAAAGGGCCACTACTGGACTATAATTGGCCTGGGCACGAAAGTCCAGCGCGGAGTCAATATACTGGTTCTGCATCGGTCCAAGTTCGTTTGGCCTGGGCTGTGCCCAGTAGAAGAGTAGTCATTCCACCCCTGCATTCAAGCGAGGCAAAAACCAAGTTCAATTTCGGCCGGAAGTTAGGTTCACCCACCGGAAATCGAAATTATTTGCCAAAATACATATTCTTTAGCACTATACTGGTCAATATGCAAACAAACTTATATAACCTCAACGGTTGTTATTAGATAATAGCCAGTATTATTGGAAAATACACAAGGGATTTCGGCATGGTTTAGTTTTCATAAGCTAATCCTTAAAGCCGCGTCTGGAACTCAACGCGGAGACAATCAACTTATTACGCAGATTCAAACGAAAAAGGCCCCACGACCAATTTGGTCGTGGGGCCATCCTGCTTTTTCCACTTCTGATTCGCGCAGAAAACCTACCCCGCCGCCAAGGCTTCGGCACCGCCCACGATTTCAAGAATCTCGGTCGTGATAGCTGCTTGGCGCGTCCGGTTATACGTCAGTTTCAATTCTTTCAGTAAGTCGCCGGCGTTTTCGGTTGCCTTGTCCATGGCCGTCATGCGGGCCCCATGCTCCGAAGCATTGCTTTCCAGCACCGCTTTATAAAGTTGGATTTTTAGCGACTGCGGGATGAGCGTCTTCACGATTTCTTCTTTGCTAGGCTCAAAGATGTAGTCCACGTTGCTCGTGGCAACGGCCTCGGCCGGGGCCTCGGCGGGCACCAGCGGCAGCAGCTGTTCGGAGCGCACCACCTGGGTGGCCACGTTGCGGAACTCGTTGTACACCATCACTACTTCGTCGTAGGTGCCGTCGCGGAAGCCGTTCATTGCTTCCTCAGCTGCCACCCGCACCGTGTCGAACGACAGCTGAGCGAACACGTGGGTGTAGTTGCCGACCAACGTATTGCGCTTGGCGTAGTAGTCGTTGGCTTTTTTACCAATGGCCATCACCGAAATGCTGGCCGCCGGCAGGTTGGCGTACCGTTCGGCCACCAGCGCTGCCACGCCTTTGAACACGTTGGAGTTGAAGGCCCCTGCCAGGCCCCGGTCCGAGGTGATGGCGACGACCAGCACCCGGCGCACTTCGCGCACCGTGCCGTAGTCGCTCGCCATATCGTCGTCGGCCGCACGGGTCAGGTTGCCCAGAATGGCGTTTAGGCGCTGGGCGTAGGGCCGCATCCGCACGATGTTGTCCTGGGCCCGGCGCAGCTTGGCCGCCGCCACCATTTTCATGGCTTTGGTGATCTGCTGCGTGCTGCTCACCGATTGAATGCGCGAGCGGACTTCTTTTAAACTGGCCATTTGGGTTAATTATAAATTTTGAATTATAAATCATGAATTGTGAATCGGAACATTATTTTAACCAATGGCCCCATTTACAATTCATGATTTATAACTCATAATTTTCTTCTAAGCAGCGTATTGCGCCGATACGTCTTTGGCTACCTCGCGCATGGCCTTGATGCCGGCGTCTTCGAGTTTGCCGGCTTTCAGAGCCTTTAGCACGTCGGGGTAGCGCGAGTTCATGGTTTGGGTGTATTCCTTTTCAAATTCACGGACCCGGTTCACGGGCACGTTGTCGAGCAGGCCGTTGGTGGCAGCATAGATGATGGCCACTTGGTCTTCCACGCGCACCGGCGAAAACTGCGCCTGCTTGAGGATTTCCAGGTTGCGGCGGCCACGCTCAATCGTGAGCTTGGTCGAGGCATCGAGGTCGGAACCGAATTTGGCAAAGGCCTCCAACTCGCGGAACTGGGCCTGGTCGAGCTTCAGCGTGCCCGACACCTTTTTCATCGACTTAATCTGGGCGTTGCCGCCCACGCGGCTTACTGAGATGCCCACGTTGATGGCCGGCCGCACCCCGGAGTTGAAGAGGTTGGTTTCGAGAAAGATCTGGCCGTCCGTAATCGAAATCACGTTGGTCGGGATGTAGGCCGACACGTCGCCGGCCTGCGTTTCAATCAGGGGCAGGGCCGTCAGCGAGCCGCCACCTTTCACGATGCTTCGAATACTCTCGGGCAAATCGTTCATATCGCGGGCGATGGCGTCCGAAGCGTTGATTTTCGCGGCCCGTTCCAGCAAGCGGCTGTGCAGGTAAAACACGTCGCCGGGGTACGCCTCGCGGCCCGGGGGCCGGCGCAGCAGCAGCGACACCTCGCGGTACGCCACGGCCTGCTTGCTCAAGTCGTCGTACACCACCAGGGCCGGGCGGCCCGTGTCGCGGAAGAATTCGCCGATGGCGGCCCCAGTAAAGGGCGCGTAAAATTGCAGCGGCGCGGGGTCGCCGGCCGAAGCCGACACCACCACGGTGTAATCCATCGCGCCGCCTTTGGTCAGCGAGTTCACCACCTGGGCCACCGTCGAAGCCTTCTGGCCCACGGCCACGTAAATGCAGAACACGGGTTCGCCGCGCTCAAAAAACTCGCGCTGGTTGATGATCGTGTCAATGGCCACGGCCGACTTGCCGGTCTGGCGGTCGCCGATGATCAGCTCGCGCTGGCCCCGGCCAATCGGAATCATGGCGTCGATGCTTTTGATGCCGGTTTGCAGCGGCTCGGTCACCGGCTGGCGGAAAATGACGCCGGGGGCCTTGCGTTCCAGCGGCATCTCGTACAGCGTGCCCTGGATGGGGCCCCGGCCGTCGATGGGCTGGCCCAACGTGTTCACCACGCGGCCCACAATGCCGTCGCCGACTTTGATGGAAGCAATTTTGTTGGTGCGGCGCACGGTGGCACCTTCGCGGATTTCGCTGTAGTCGCCGAGCATTACGGCCCCTACGTTGTCTTCCTCCAGGTTCAGCACGAGGGCCTGGAGGCCGTTTTCGAACTCCAGCAGCTCACCCGATTGGGCCTTGGTCAGGCCGTAGATGCGGGCCACGCCGTCGCCGACCTGCAACACGGTGCCGACTTCTTCCAGCTCGGCTTCGGACTTGAAATTGGACAGCTGCTGCCGCAGGATTGCGGATACTTCGTCCGGATGTACTTCTGCCATGATGCTGATTTACAATTTGTTTTGATATGAATTTTCTTGCAGTGCGGAGCGCATTTTCCGCAAGCTCGAACGCACAGAATCGTCGAGCTGCACGTCGCCCACCCGCAGCACGAAACCGCCAATCAGGTCAGGATCCACTTTCTCCGCCAATTCCACTTCGCGGCGTCCGGTCTGGCGCGTCACTTCCGCTTGCATCTGGGCCCGTAAGGCGGGTGTGAGCGGAGCAGCCGAAACGACCTCCGCCGTTTGAATGCCGCGCAAGGCGTTGTACTGCACCTTGAACTCGGTTGCAACGCTTTCCAACGCGCTTTCCCGGTTTTTCTGGGTCAGCAGCAGCATGAAGCGCATGGTCAGGTCCGACACTTTGCCCTGAAACAGCGCGGTGAGAATGGCCAGTTTCTTGTCGTGCTTCACGATGGGGTTGCGCAGCAGCAAGCGCAGCTCGCGGCTATCGCTTACCACTTGGCCCAGCAGGTCCATGTCCTGCTTCACCGTTTCCAGCGTGCCCTGCTCCTGCCCAAGGTCGAGGAGCGACTTGGCGTAGCGGGCCGCTACTCGTTGGTCAGCCATATGCGGTTAGCTATTGGCCATTAACCGCTAGCTGTTAATTTTTGCTTCATGCCAGAACATGAAAGCTAAAAACTAAAAGCTAGTAGCCAACAGCTTAGTTAAGTTTTACTTCTTTTAGATACGAATCCACTAGCTGCGTTTGGGCAGCGGGGTCGGCGAGCTCGCGGCGCAGAATGCGCTCGGCGATTTCGAGCGAAAGCCGGGCAGCGGTGTTTTTCACTTCGGCCAGGGCCGCGTTTTTCTCCGTTTGGATGGCTTCGCGGGCTTGCTGCACGATGTGGTTGGCCTCGCTGGTGGCGCGGGCTTTCTCGGTTTCGCGGAACTGGTTGGCCATCGCGGTGGCTTCCTGCATCATGCGGTCGCGCTCCTGGCGAGCTTCGGCCAGCAGCTTCTCGTTGCCAGCTTTGAGCTGTTGCATCTCAATTTTGGCTTGGTCGGCCATGCGCAGCGCGTGTTCAATGCTGTCCTCGCGCTCTTTCAGTGACCCCAGAATAGGCTTCCAGGCGAACCTAGCCAGCAGCAAAAAGAGCAGCAGAAAAATCAGGGTTTGCCAGAACAGCAAACCAAACTCGGGGGTGATAAGCGACATATTAACAGCAGTTTAGCAGCCTGACTAACAAATAAGCACGGCGTTCGGTGCTCTGGGGCCGCGCTAATAACGCGCTCCGGCCAACGAACCTGACCCGCAACGAACGAAAATCGGCGCGGCTGGCCCCCAGCCTGCCGGAGCGAGGCGGAGGCCAGCCGGCCGGGTTCGTCAACGTAATTATTTCAGGTTCAAGGCGATGAGTAGGCAGACCACCACGGCAAACAATGCCGCGCCTTCGACCAGAGCGGCCACGATGAGCATGGCGGTCTGGATTTTGCCCGATGCCTCCGGCTGACGGCCAATGGCTTCCATGGCGCTGCCGCCGATGCGGCCGATGCCCAAGCCCGCACCAATGATAGCCAAACCGGCCCCAATGCCGGCACCCATTACAGCCAGACCAACCGAATTAACAACTTGCAGTAACAACGAAAGAAGCATGGTAAAGAAGAAAAGTGGTTTTGAAAAAAGAAAGCGAATGAATACAACCCGGCAAATTGCCCTTGGGCCTAGTGAGCAGCTACGTCGGGCCGGGCAAAGCTGGCAAGATCGGAACCGCCCTGGCGCTGCTCAGCCGTGCCAAAATCGTCGGCATGGGCCCCGTCGTGCGTCTCGTGGTGCTCCTCAACCGCACTGCCGATGTACATGGCCGTGAGCAGGGTGAAGATGTACGCTTGCAATAGGGCCACCAGCAACTCCAATAGGCTGATAAACAAGCCAAACGGCACCGATAGCAGACCGGCCGCCGCCGAGCGGAAGATGAAAATCAGACTAATGAAACTCAGGATGATGATGTGGCCGGCCGTGATGTTGGCGAATAGCCGTACCATGAGCGAAAAGGGCTTCACGACAATCCCAACCAGCTCGACTGGCACCATGATGATGTAAAGCGGCCACGGCACCCCAGGAGGTGCGAAAATGTGTCCCCAGTAATTCTTATTGCCGCTGAACAGGGTGATAACCAGCGTGAGCAGCGCCAGCATCATCGTTACGGCGATGTTACCGGTGAGGTTGGCAGCCCCGGGCGTGAGGCCCAGCAGGTTGTTGAACCAGATGAAGAAGAATACCGTGAGCAGGTAGGGCATGTACCGCTCGTACTTGGGCCCGATGCTTTTCTTGCCCACTTCGTCGCGGACGAACACCACGAACGGCTCCAGGAACGACTGCAAGCCGGTGGGGGCCTGCCCAGGGCGGCGGCGGTAGCTGCGGGCCACCGAGGCAAATACCACCACGAGCAACAGGCTGCTCATGGCCAGGGCTGCCACGTTTTTGGTAATGGAAAAATCGTATACTTTGCTGCCGTCCAGGGCCGTCAGCTTTTCGTCTTCGAGCTTGAAGTTGCCGTAGCTTTTGCCTTCGGCGACTTTCCTGGACGAAAACATCGTCAGCCCTTTGCCAGGCTGGTAAGCGATGATGGGAAAATAGCTAACGAAGTTGCCGTTATCGGTCGAGAACCAGTGCCACTCGTGCGAATCGGCGACGTGGTGCAAAATAACTTCCCCCGGGTTAAAGGCTTGGGCCGACTCCGCGCCCTTGACGGGTTCGGTGGCAAAAACCGGTAAGGTTAGGAAAAAAAAGAGAACCGACAGTAAACGCTTCATTCAAACGAGGTTGAGACCACAAACCGAAGTAACTGACTATTGCTCCGGCACTTGTTTTTTGGAAAACGGCCGCAAGTTACTCAAAATAGCCCAAATTTCAAACCCAGCAAAGAGAAAGTACAAGATGAAGAAGGCTCCCAGGAAGGTGAGAGTGGCCCTACCGGCGTGGGCCCCACCGTTGTATAAGTACGCCAGCACGGCCCCTATTCCGACCACCAACCGCAGGACCACGGAGCCGAAATAGGCGGCCAAAAAATTGTCCGGGTCACGGCGCACGGCCCGGCCCGTGACGACCAACCCAATGAGCGTAAGCGCGGCCAGCCCGGCCAGCAGGTAGGGGGCCAGTGGGTGCACCACGGCGGCCCCGAAGGCCGCTTGCAAGGAGTAAAGCGCCAAGCTCAGCACGAAACAAAAGGCCACGAACGGCCGCAGAAAAACGGACATGCAGGGCCGGCGCTAAGCGCTTTTGGTGAGGGAGCGGATGACTTGGTAGAGGGCCACCAGCACACCGGCGAGCATCAGTCCGATGGTGTACCAAGGCGTTTTGGTATGAAAATGGGCATCGAGCCACACGCCGGCCCAAGCGCTAAGGCCAATGGTGGCCAGCATTTGGATGGCAATGCCGGAGTACTTAGCGACGGCGCGCATTCGGTCGGCCCCGGCGGTGGGGTCAGATTCGGGGTCGGACGGGTGGGGCATGAGCGGGGCGTGAAGAGCGGGGTGCAAAGCTACGGCACCGGACGGCGGGGGTTTGGGGCGGCGAAACGTAATTTTACCCAGCCGCCGCCGTTGGTAAGTGCCCGGCGCGGCCCGACTTGGCGAACATTTCGGGCCCGGTGCGGCGTTTGGAACCGGGCGGCCGGCTTTTATCTATTCCCTTGGCTTTGACGAACTATTCGCTGAATTTCCGTTGGCTTGTTTGGGCCGGGCTGCTGCTGGGGCTGAGCGGCTGCGTATCCGACAAGGGCCTGGTGGGCCACACCATGAACAACATCGCGGCCCGCGACAACGGCTACTTCCTGGCCCGCGAGAAGCTGAAGGCCACCGAAGCCAAGTTGTACGCCGGGCGGGTGAACGACTACAACCAACGGCTGCCGCTGTTTCCGACGCTCGACAGCGCCAGCGTGCGGGCCAACCGCGCCGACCTCAACGACATCATCAAGAAGGCGTCGATGCCGATCCAGAACCGGCCAGGCTCCGACTGGACCGACGATGCCTACTTGTTGGTGGGCTGGGCCCGGTTTTATTCGATGCAGTTCGAGGATGCGGCCCTGACGTTCAAGTACATCAATTCGACCAGCAAGGACGCTAACGCCCAGCATGAAGGCCTGATTGGACTGATGCGCACCTTCGTGGCCACCAACGAGTTGGAAAGCGCCCGGGCAGTGTCGGACCTGCTGGACAAGGAAACCGGCCTGCCCGCCGACGCCCGCGAGCTGTTTCTCACCCGCGCCGACTATTACCTGCGCACCGAGCAGCCCAAGCTGGCCATTCCGCAGCTAGAGCTGGCCGTGCCGCTGATTGAGGCAAAAAATGAACGCTCGCGCACCCGCTACCTACTGGCCCAATTGTATCAGGAGCAGGGCGACGACAAAAAGGCGGTGGAGCAACTCAACGATATCCTGGCTCACAACCCGCCCTACGAACTGGACTTTTTTGCGAAGCTGCTGCTGGCCCAGGTGTCGGGCCTCGATGAGCAGAACAAGGCGCGGCTCGATAAGTATTTTGCCGCGCTGCTAAAAGACCCGAAGAACAAGGAGTACCGCGACAAGATTTATTACGAGATGGCGCGGCTGGCGTACCGCCAAAAAAATTATCCCGAGGCCCTGGCCAAGCTGCGCACGGCGGCCAAAGTCAGCACCACCAACCGCTCGCAGAAAAGCTACACTTATCTACTGGCGGGCCGCATCTACTACGAAAACCTGGAGAAGTTTCGCCCCGCAGCGGCTTACTACGACAGCACGGTGCAAAACCTGTCCACCACCGACCGCACCTACGCCGCCATCAAGGAGCGGGCCGATGTGCTGAAGGAGTTCGCCAAGCAGTTCACCATCGTCGAAACCCAGGACAGCTTGCAAGCCCTGGTCCGCCTCGACGCCGGGGCCCTCGACCAGCGCCTCGACCAGTACGCCACCGCCGAGCTGGCCGCCCGCCAGAAAGCAGCGGACCAGAAGGCCGTAGCTGAGAAAGACCAGGCCCGGGCCGCTGAGCTAGCCGGCCGGACAGTGCCCACCGGCAGCTCTATCAGCGCGCTGCCCAACGGGCAGTCCGTGCCCGACCCGCTGGCTTTTGACCCCGCCGCCGCCGGCACGGGGGCCCAGTGGTACTTCGACAACCCCGCGACGCTGGGCACTGCCCGCTCCGACTTTGTGCGGCGCTGGGACAACCGTCGCTTGCAAGACAACTGGCGCAATAACTCTCAGCCCAGCAACTCGCCCAATACCCCAGCCAACGGCGGCGTACCGGTGACCATCACCGGCAACGGCAGCACCAGCGTGAACCCCAGCAGCGGCCACGGGGCCCCCGGCGAACCGCAGTCGGCCGCCGCTGCCACTGCTGCTCCCGCCGACCCCGCCGCTGAGAAGCAGGCCCTGGTGGCCACGTACCGCCAGGCCCTGCCCACCACACCCGAAAAGCTGCAAGCGTCTAACGTTCAAGTGGAGGCGGCACTTTACGAGTTGGGCAACATCTACAAAGAGCAGTTGAAAGAGCGCAACCGCGGCATGGCTACTTACGCCCAGCAAGTGCAGCGCTACCCGAGGGGGCCCCACGCGGCCGACGCCTACTACCTGCTGTACCTGCACTACAAGGCCCTGCCCGACCCGGCCAAAGCCGCTGAGTACGCGGCCGACTTGCAGCGCGAATTTCCGCAGTCGCTGTACGCCAAGCTGATTGCCGACCCGCTGTACCGCGAGCACGAGCTGGCCCTGCACAACGCCGTGGCCGCCCGCGTCGATTCAGCGTTTGTATTTTATAAAAACCAGGAATTCCGCAAGGCTACGGCCGTACTGGCCCGCACCCAGCGCCAATACCCCAAAAGCGACCTGAACGACCGGGTGGCCTACCTGCGAACGCTGCTCGTGGTGCGCACCCAGCCGCCGCGCACGGCCCGCGGCATGGTAGAGCAGTTCTATAAGGACTTCCCCGACAGCCCGCTCGTGCCCGAGGCCCAGGCCCTGGCCAGCACCTATAAAAAGCAGGACGCCGGCCAGATAACCGGGGCCCTGGCTTCGACCGACAAGCCGGTGGTGTCGATGTTCCGCCCCGGCGAAATTGACAACCGGCTGCGCATTTATTACAAGGCTGATGAGTCGCCAGCCGCGGCGGTGGCCCCTGCGCCTAGCGCATCTGCCCCCGCCGCCACACATAAAGCATCAACTACCAATCCTGCTCCCGAGGCAACGAAACCTGCGGTGCCAAAAGGTGGAACAAAGTCGCCCCCTGCAACGGTGCCAACAACGCCAGCTGCTCCGCAACCAGCCCCGGCCGCGCCGGCGGGGGCCCCTGCCGGGGTGCCAACTACCGCGCCTTCCGGGGCCCCCTCAACCCCGCCGGCCGATGCACCCACAGCCCCCGCCACGGCCTACACCACGCAACTGAGCACAGCCCATGCCGTGGTGTTGGTGTTTGCCAGGGGAACGCCGCCGGTGGCCGACCTCGAAAAGTCGCTGGCTGCCTACAACCACCGCTGGTTCCGCGATATCAACCTGCAAGTCCAGCCCGATTCGCTCGGCGGCAAGCAGGATTTGTTGGTGATTCGCTCGCTGCTGGGGGCCCGGGTGGCCCAGAGCTACGCTGTGAAGCTGCGGGGGCCCCAGTCGCCGCTGGGCCGCCTGCGCGGGCAGGGCTACCAAACGCTGGTCATCAGCCTCGAAAACCTGGCGCTGCTGCAAAGCTCAGGCGACTTGGCGGGCTACCAGGCATTCTTCCAGAAAGTCTACAAGTAGGGCCGGGCTGAAGCGGGCGGGGGCGGGCGGCCGACTTTTCGCCGGCCGCCCGCTAATCGTTGAATCGTTGCGAAACAATGGCAACGGCATCCCGAAAATTCAACGATTACCGGGCAGCCGGCGAAAAGCCGGCTGCCCAACTGCCCGGGGCCCGCGCCTTGGGCTTTATTTTTGTGTGTTGATTTCGCTTTTACTTCCTTATGCCCGACTACTCTACTGCTCAACCTCGCCGGCCCCAGCCCCAGGGCCGCCCCGTGCCCGCCCGGCCGGGGCGTTACACGGCGTTTGTGCGCACGCTGTGGGTGCTGTTCGTGGGCGGGGTGCTGGTGGCGGGGCTCTACGTGCTGGCCGTGAGCAGCAACTTCATGGGCCTGTTCGGGCGGATGCCGAACCTGAAATCGCTGGAGAACCCGCGCTCGGAGCTGGCCTCGGAAATCTATTCCGCCGACGGCGTGCTGCTGGGCAAGTACTTTCGCGAGAACCGCACGCCCGCCGACTACGAAGACTTGCCCCAAAACCTTATTGATGCGCTGGTAGCCACCGAGGACGTGCGCTTCGAGCAGCATTCGGGCATCGACCCGCGCAGCATTTCGCGGGCGGTGGTGGCCCTGGGGCGCGGCGGCGGGGGCTCTACGCTCACGCAGCAGGGGGCCAAGGTGCTTTTTAAAACCCGGCCCGACCAGCCCAATACCCTCAACGACGGCCTGTTGAATGGTAGCGGCAAAGTTGGCATTCTGGTGGCCAAAACCAAGGAATGGCTGCTGGCCATCCGGCTGGAGCGCAACTACACCAAGCGCGAAATCCTGCGCATGTACCTGAACACCGTGGAGTACGGCTCGAATGCCTACGGCATCAACACGGCGGCCAAGACGTTCTTCAACAAAACGCCTAGGGCCCTCACCACGCCCGAGGCGGCCACGCTGGTGGGCATCGTGAACGCGCCCGGCCGCTTCAGCCCCAAGGTGCACCCTGACCGCTCGCGCCGCCGCCGCAACTGGGTGCTGCGCCAGATGGCCAAGGCGCATTACCTGCCCGCCAACGAGCTGGCCGCCGACACGGCCCAGCCCATCGTGCTGCACTACAACGTGGAAAATGCCAGCAAGGGCCTGGCCCCGTACTTCCGCACCGAGGTGGCAAAGTCGCTGCTGGCCTGGGCCAAGGAAACCGACCACGACCTGTACGCCGACGGCTTGAAGATTTACACCACCATCGACTCGCGGATGCAGAAGTACGCCGAGCAGGCGGTGAGCGAGCACCTGGCCTTGCAGCAGAAATGGTTTTCGGCGCACTGGAAGGGCCAACTGCCGTGGCGCGACGAGAACGGCAAGGTCATCCCCAACTTCCTGAACATCGCCATGCGCCGCACCGAGCGCTACAAGTCGCTGATGAACACGTACGACGGCAACCGCGACTCGGTGAACTACTACCTGCACAAGAAGTACAAGATGCAGGTGTTCAGCTGGCAGGGCGAGAAGGAGATGCTGATGTCACCGCTCGACTCGCTGGCTTACTACAAACGCTATTTGCAGGCCGGCTTCATGGCCATGAACCCGCTGAACGGCCAGGTAAAGGCCTGGGTGGGGGGGGCCAACTACAAGTATTTCCAGTTCGACCACGTGCGCCAGGGCAAGCGCCAGCCGGGCTCTACCTTCAAGCCGATTGTGTACACGGCGGCCATCGACCAGGGCTATTCGCCGTGCTACCCGCGGCCCGACGTGCCCACCACTTTCCCCGGCGTGGCCGGCCGGGCCCCTTACACGCCCCAGAACTTTGAGGGCGGCTACTCGGGGCGCACCTTCACGCTGCGCCAGGCCCTGGCCCGCTCCATGAACTCCATCACGGCGTGGCTAGTGTACACGCTCACCCCGGAAATCGTGGTGGGCTACGCCAAACGCCTAGGCATTACTTCGCCCATTGACGCGGTGCCGTCAGTGGGCTTCGGGGCCTCCGATTGCAGCATCTTCGAGCTGTGTGGCGTGTACTCAACTTTCGTGAACAAAGGCGTGTGGACGGCCCCGCTGATGGTAACGCGCATCGAAGACAAAAACGGCAACGTGCTGCGCGATTTCCAGCCCCAAACCAAAGAGGTGCTGAGCGAGGAAACGGCCTACATCATGACGAACATGCTGCAAGCCAGTACCACCGAGCCCGGCGGCACCAGCACCATCCTGCACACGGGCTTCAACTTCCCGTATGAAATCGGGGCCAAGACCGGCACCACCTCCAACTACTCCGACGCCTGGTTCATGGGCCTCACGCCCGACTTGGTTTGTGGGATGTGGATTGGCGGCGAGGACCGCAGCATTCACTTCCGTACGGGGGCCTACGGGCAGGGGGCCCGCCTGGCACTGCCGCTCTACGGCATCTTCATGAAGAAAGTGTACGCTGATAAAGAGCTGGCCATCAACCGGGGCCCGTTCCCGCTGCCCGCCAAGCCGCTCAGCATCGAGCTGGACTGCGCGAAGTACACCGGTGCTGCCCAGCGCGACACCATCCCCGACGACCAGAAAATGGCGCCGCCCGTCCTCGACGGGCCTGACAAGCAGGATATCTAAGGGCCCCTGGGGGCCCGCCGCTGGCGGCAGCCAATTGAAATCGGGGGTCGGACCCCCGATTTCAACCCTCGGAGGCCCGCAATCGAGGGTTCGACCCCCGATTTCGGGCCAACTTAGACCGATTTCAAGGGCTTAGCCTTCGAGATTGGGCTTCCGAGGCTCGATTTCGGGTCAATGTAGGTGGATTTCGAACCGGTGTGGGCCGATTTTGACCCTTGGAGGCCCGATTTCGGACTAATTTGGGTTGATTTCGGGCTTCTAAGGGTCAAAATCGACTTTGTAGGCCCCGCTTTAGGTTATCCGCCGGCCTTTTTGCGGGCGACCCGGAAATTCCTGGCACAACGGGGCCGGTTTTGTCGTTCTACTCCGTAACGTTTTCCTTTCCGTAGCTTCCGCATGGCCGCCTCTCCTCAACTGCAAGAGCAAATCAACCGCCTGCCGCATCGGCCGGGGGTGTACAAATACTTCGACGACGAAGGCATCATCTACGTGGGCAAGGCCATTGACCTGCGTAAGCGCGTGAGCAGCTACTTCAGCAAGCAGGACCACAACAAGAAGACCCAGCAGCTGGTAAAGAACATCAAGCGCTTGGAATTTACGATTGTGGACTCGGAGTCGGACGCGTTCTTGCTGGAAAACAACCTCATCAAGCAGCACCAACCCAAGTACAACATCCTGCTGAAGGACGGCAAGACGTATCCGTACATCTGCCTCACCAACGAGCGGTTCCCGCGCGTTATTCCGACCCGCCAAAAGATCAACGACGGCTCGCGCTACTTCGGTCCCTACGCCACGGGCACGGCCATGAACGTGCTGCTTGAGCTCATCAGGGCCCTGTACCCGCTGCGCACCTGCACCTACAACCTCAGCCCGCCGAACGTGGAAGCCGGCAAGTTCAAGGTGTGCCTAGAGTACCACCTCGGCAACTGCAAGGGCCCCTGCGAAGACAAAGAAGACGAAGCCACCTACAACGGCTATATTGCCCAGATTCGTCAGATTCTGAACGGGGATTTGCGCATTCCGAAGCAGTATTTCCGCGAGCAGATGAGCAAGGCGGCGCAGGAGATGCAGTACGAACTGGCCCACCAGTTCAAGGTGAAGCTGGACAAATTGGACGCTTTCCAGGCCAAAAGCACCATCGTGAGCGACACGCTCACCAACATCGACGTGTTCGCCATTGCCTCGAACGAAAAGGCAGCGTTCATCTCCTACATGAAGGTGATGAATGGCTCCATCATCCTCACCCAAAGCTTAGAAGTAACCAAAAAGCTCGACGAGCCCGACGCCGAAATCCTGGGGCCCCTAGTAATGCAGTTGCGGCAAGAGTTCGAGAGCGAGGCCCGCGAAATACTCGCCAACGTGGCGCTCGACTTGCCGTTGCCCAACGTCACGCTCTCGGTCCCGCAAATTGGCGACAAGCGCAAACTGCTGGAATTGGGCCTAAAAAACGTGCTCTACATCCGCAAGGAGAAGGAAAGCATGAACGAGCGCAGCAAGGACCTCAACGAGGTGCGCATCATGGAGACCATCAAGAAGGACCTGCGCCTAACCGAGCTGCCCAAGCACATCGAGTGCTTTGATAACTCGAATTTCCAGGGCGACAATCCGGTGGCGGCGATGGTGTGCTTCCGCAACGCCAAGCCCAGCAAGAAGGATTACCGCCATTACCACATTAAAACCGTGGTGGGCCCCGACGACTTCCAATCGATGTACGAGGTGGTGCACCGCCGCTACCGCCGCCTCACCGACGAAGGAGCCAGCCTGCCCCAGCTCGTCATCGTGGACGGCGGCAAAGGCCAGCTCAGCATGGCTGTGAAGGCCCTGAAAGACCTCAACCTGTGGGGACAGATTCCGGTCATCGGCATTGCCAAGCGCTTGGAGGAGATTTATGTACCCAACGACCCGCTGCCGCTCTATATTGACAAGAAAAGCGAGTCGCTACGCCTCTTCCAACGGATGCGCGACGAGGTGCACCGCTTCGGCATCACTTTCCACCGCTCTCTGCGCGACGCTGGCACCCTCAAAACCGAGCTAACCGAAGTAAAAGGTCTGGGGCCCGTCACGGCCGAAAAGCTGTTGAGCAAGTTCAAGTCCGTCAAGAAAATCCGCGAACTGAGCGAAGCCGAACTAATTACTGAAGTCGGCAAGGCCAAGACCAAAATCCTCCAGGCCTATCTTAAATCGCAGATTTTGCAGATTGACGCTGATTGATGCAGATGCTTTGAGCGGGTAAATACCCCATCCCTTCCTATCTTCTCGTCCGATCAATAAAACAAAGACCCCTCACCAGACTTGGTGAGGGGTCTTTGTTTTATTATGCTGCGCTCAAAGCATCAGCGTCAATCTGCAAAATCCACGATCTAGAAAGACCACAAGTTATACTCGTATTCCACCAAGTCGGCAGCAGTTTGCTGCGCCGCCAAAATGCCCTGTTGCTGCCCGCCGTAGATGTCATCGAGACGCGAATCGCCGGCATTCGACACTTTGGTGATATAGGAGTTGAACAGCCACAGCTCGAACGCATCGGCCAAGTTTTTGTGCTGCGCGTCGTTCTGGGCGTTGAACCAGATAGCATTCTGCGGGTTGGCGCGAAATACTTTTACCAGGTCGCTGTACTTGAAGGTGCCAATTGGCTTTTCAATGCCCGATGCGTTTTGCGTCAGTGTGGACGGCACGAGCAGCGTGATGGTTTTGATGTCGTGGTACATGCGCGACCGTTTCTTGTCGAAAATCATGTCCTCTTTCAATTCCAGCTGGTACAAGTCCTTGGGGCGGTATTCATAGCTCGAAGGCTTGGGTTTAGCCACCACGGCGGCCACGGCGGGCACCGTCTCGTAAATGACTTTGCCGCGCTTGTCCTTCATGGTTTTGCCCGTGGCATCCTTCTTGGGCCGGCGGGTAGCGGCGGCGGTAGCCTTGCTGCCCGGTTTCTTCGCCGGGGCACCCCAGCCATCGTCGGCTGCGGCACCACCTCCCAAATCACTTTCGCTAAAGCCAGCAGCTTTTTCGTCGGCGCTGAGCTCGTTGGACTTGTCGGCATACGACGCGTTCGACGATACTTCGGCCGGCGTGAACGTTGATGTCAGCGAGTCGTTTTGGTAGGCTTGAATCTCCCCCCGCTTCACCGCGTCGAGAATGACACGAGTAATTTCTTTGCCTTCCGAGAACATGGGCTTGTTCTGCTTCTCGCGCAAATCGATGGCCCGCCAGATGCTCTTACGAAACATTTGGTCCGACAGCGGAATCGGCCGGCGCGAGCCCGTGCTGCTGGCCGTAGTGGCCTGCTCCTGGGCCAGGGCAGCGGTGCTAAGCAGCAGGCCGGTGGCCAAAGCGGCCAGGGTGTGGGTAGCTTTCATAAGAACGCGAGATAAGCGGGGATAAGACAGCCGGCCAACGCCGAACCGGATAGTTTATTACAGCAACGGAATGTTGAAAGTGCGCGACACGTTCACCGGCTCCACGTTGTTTTGAAAGTTCATGCGTTGAACGCCTTTCACTTCGATGTAGAGGCGGTCGCCTTCGCGGTAAGCATTCACGACATCACTCAGGTTAGCATCGGGGCCCGAGATAGTCTTGGCCGCCATAGCCGGGCGTTTGCCACGCACCAGCGTCACCTCGTAGCTCGACACGCGGTAGCGAGCATCTTCGGGCAAAAAGGTAAGGAAACCGGCGTCAGGAACGGCCTTTAGCGTCATAGAGCGCACAGCGGTACCGGGCGTGCCCTGCTTCTCGTTGGCTTCACGGCCGCCTACGAAGCACTTAATCTCCGGCTTAGGAATGGGGCGCACCTGGAAAGTTTGCGAGCCAATGGCGCTGCCGCCGCTGCTCACGCTCAGGGTTACCTCTTTAGCGTTGGGCACCAGCGTTACGTCGCCCAGCTTGCTGCCCTGGATAACCGAGGCCCCCGAGGCCGAGAAGCCCGGCTTGTACTGGGCCCCCAGCGCGGGAACCTGCACGCTCAGCTTGTTGCCGCACTTGAAGTACAGTGCCTGCACCGAAGCCGACTGAATCTGCATCACCGGCTTGGTGATGGTGTAAGGCACCAGTACCTTAAACGTAGTGTCGCGGCCGGCCTGGTTGAAGCGGATGGTGCCGGTCCACGAAGCCTTGGCGTTGCCAGCGGCATCGAAGTTGCCCGGGTGGGCGAGGAAAGACACCTTGCCGTGGCCATCAGGGCCCACCGGCAGCGACGAGCCATTCAACGTCATCGCCGGGTGGATGCTCGAAGCGGCAGCAGTCAGGAACAGCTCGGCGTTGTATTTGGTGCCGGCGGCCACGGTGTTCGACTCAGCCGAAGCAAAGGCCCCGATTTTGTCGAATACAATGGTTTTAGCTCCTACTTTCTGGGCCTGGGCCGAAAGCGCGTCGGCTTCGTACTTCAGCACTTCGGTTTCTTTCTGCGAGAGCACGGCCAAAGCGGCTACCAGCGGCGTGTTCTCAAAGTTTAGCTCAGCGAAGTCCTTGTTGCGCTGCTCGGGCATGGTTTTCACCAGTGGGTCTTCCCTGCCGTCCATTGCCAGTGGCTGGGCCGCAGGCACATACGCTTTGATGTAATTGGCGTAGTCATTAAGCTTGGCTTTCATGGGATAAGCCAAGCCGCTTTTGGCGCTGCCAATCATGGTAATGGCCACTTTGTCCTCCGCGCTCATGTTTTTGAGTTCGGTAGAGCCTTTGACATTCTCTGATGCCACTACCAGTTTGTCGCGCAGGTCGCGCAGGTACGCCACAGTCGCTTTTGTTTTCTCACGTATCTCTTCGCTTTGGGCGAGGACGGCCTTATCACGGGCCTGGTTTTGGTTTTTAACCACGGCGGCTTCAATGCCTTTTACCGTGCCATCGGCCGCGACCGACGTTTTATCGTTCACGCCAATTAAGCTGTCGTCGATAAATTTAAATTTCAGCAGGATAGCCGAGTTTACCTGTAGCGCGAGCAGAGCCGTTAGCACGAGGTACATCATGCCAATCATCTTCTGCCGCGGTGTTTCGTTTGCGCCCGCCATTAGGGGTTTCCTTTAAAAATGAGTAATAAGGAATAGAATAAGGTAAGCGAAACTTAGCCTTGTGCGGGAGCCCGCATGGCGTTCAGCATGTTGCCGTACACCCGGTTGAGAGAAGTCAGGTTGCCCGTCAGGTCGGCTACCTGCTTCTGGAACTGCTCGGTGTCTTTGCCGGCTTGGGTCATGTTGTCCATGGCTTTGCCCAGCGTGCCGTAAAACTGGTTCATCGACTTGAGGTGCGTGTTGGCGTCTTGCAGCTCCATCTCGTACACCGCATTGAGGGCCCCCAGGTTTTTAGTCACGTTCTGAACCTGCTGGTGGTATTCTTTGGCATCGCCGGTGGCATCGGCCAACGAAGTAATGGCGGCTGCGGTGTTCGAGTAAGCGACGTTGATCTTATCCAGCGAATCGGCAGCGGTACGCACTTTCTTGGTGTACTCATCGGTCACGTTGGTGGCGTCGCCGAGCTGGCCGAGCTGCGCGGTGGTAGTACTGAGGCGGTTCAGGCCCTGGCCCAGGTTTGCAAGGGCCTCAGGAGTTACGTTGGCGTTCTTCAGCATGTCGTCGAGCTTGCCGGTCAGGCCGTTAGGCTTGCTATCGCGGAAGCGGTTGTCATTGGTGCTGGGGTCGTAGCCTTCGCTCAATTCGGGGTACACCAACGACCAGTCGTGGTCGGAGGCGTGCGGCTGGAACGCGCTCAAGAAAAAGATGACGGCCTCAGTGCCAAGGCCTACCATCAGCATGATGTCAGCCCCTTTGAAGTGCTCAATTTTGAACAAAGCACCGACAATAACCACAGCAGCACCGATGCCATAAATTTTGGGCATTACGTCGTCATACAAGAAACTTTTTTTAGCAGCCATATTTGTAAATTTTTGGAAGGGGTGATTTGAAAAAGAATTGGTTATGAAATGGTTGTCTGGTAATTAGTTGAGTTTGCTGTTTGTGCCCATGCCGATTTGAATCATCGAGCAGCGGAAACCGATGTAAGAGCGGGCCGAGTCTTGGTATTCGAAATTGCGGGTGCCGGTTTCGAGGAAATAAGCAATGTCTTTCCACGAGCCACCGCGCACTACTTTGCGGGGTTCATTGTCGTCGGGGTTGGTCGGGTTCAGGTCCCACACCACCGGCACAGAAGCTTCCATATAGGCATCGTCGCACCACTCGGCCACGTTGCCAGCCATATCGTACAGGCCGAAATCGTTGGGGAAAAACGAACCCACTTCCGAAGTGTAAGCGTAGCCGTCACTAACATAGTCGCCACGGCCCGGCTTGAAGTTGGCAAGCATGCAGCCTTTGGTGTTGCGCAGGTAGGGGCCGCCCCAGGGATAGGTGGCACCTTCGCGGCCGCCGCGGGCTGCGTACTCCCATTCAGCCTCCGAAGGCAGGCGGAAGTTGGGGTCGGCTGCGTAGCCGCGCTCCTCACGCGAGGCGTTGCGGTGCTTGGTGCGCCAGTTGCAGAAATATTTTGCCGCGAACCAGTCCACGCCCACCACCGGGTAATCGTCGAATGCCGGGTGGGTGTAATAGTATTCCAACAAGGGGTCGCCCATGTGGTAGGTGAAGTCACGCACCCACACCGTCGTGTCAGGATACAATTCTGTCATCACATACTCCTCACCCAACACGTCTAGCGAATCCTGCTTGATGGCGTCGATGAACTGGCGGTACTTGTTGTTGGTGATTTCCGTCTCGTCCATGTAGAAGCCGGCGATAGTCACCTGCTTGTTCATATTGACCATCGAAGCGGAAATGTCCTGATCGGTCTGGCCCATGTGAAAAGTTCCACCCGGGCAGGGTACCATTCCAAAAGGTACTTCTTGAGGATTGAATACGGGGCGGTCTTCTGAGCCGACCAACTCGCCTTCGAAGCCTTTGCTGAAGCTACACCCCCCTAAAAGGGCCCCAGAAAGCGCGAATAGAGATAATGCAAGTAACTTATTCATGGGAGTAAAGCAATGTTTTGAATTGGCAGTGCTATCGGGTTATGTTGTTCGGCTGGCAAATATACAATTTCCAACACAATTGCACAATATTTTTTTATCGCTGGCATCGGGGCCAGAAAAGTGCGAAAAGCTACCCGTATCGATTGGCAGAGAAGTAGGCACACCGAATGGGCCTGCGAAAATAACAGATAAGTTGCCTTATCAGGTAATAAACAGCGTTTTTAGCGGTCGAATAATAGGCTAGAAACTGTAACGGGGCGTGCGGATGGCCGGCCGGAGTAGCAACCCAGGCTTGGGCAAGCGATACGAAAGCAAAATTTCGTGCGAGCTAAGCGCGCGGGCATCTTGGTTAAATGCAATAAAATCGAAAGCGTAGCCTACGCGCAAAGCATTATCTTTAGCAAAGCTGAAGCCAATCAGCCCCGAAACGGATTCTTGCAAGCGATAGTTTGCACCTAACCAATATTTATCGTCGAGAGTAGCACGCACGCCGCCTTCGAACGAATAATTTTTGGAGTTGCTAAACTTGCTGTTCGAATCAAAGCTGCCGGGCAAAACGGCTTTAACCAACACCATCGGGGTCACGACAACGGACGAGGAAGCATCAATATTGTACCCTGCCGTGAAATAAGCGTGATTTTCTCCGATTGGTTGTGAAGTGTTCTGATAGCCGGTAATGTTTCCGTTAACGTCCCGGATAGCATTTTGCAAAGTGTACTTGGAGCGGAACAAGTTGTTGGCGCTCAAACCAGCGTAAAACTTCGGTGATTCGTACCATACGCCCGCACCAGCATCAAATTTGTGGTCGGAGCCTTGGTAAGGAATGGACGGGTCATTGGGGTCGATGGCCCTAAATTGCCCCATGCTCAAGTAAGTGAAGGTGCCTTGAATGCCGAAGCCCAGCTTGCCGGCCCCCAGCTTCACGTGCTGGGAATACGACAGGGCCGCATCGGTCATTTTTACTTCGCCTTCCTGGTCGTAGCTGACCGCCAGTCCTACGCCGCCATTGAGAACCAATACGGGCAGCGACGCCGTGAAAAGGCCGGTGCGAGGCGAGCCGTTGGCATCGCCTTGGGTGTTGCCGAGGTTGTAGTATTGGTAGCGGCCGATGAGGTTGACTTCGCCCTGTCCTTTAATACCAGCGTAAGCTGGATTAAGGTACATGCCATTGAAACCGTAGTGCGTGAACTGAGGCTGCTGCTGCGCCAAAGCCGGGGCCGCGCCCCCGGCCAACAGAAGAAGGGCAAGTACGCTTGTTTTCATAACGCGAAAAACAGGGAGGAGAACTGGCGGGCGGGACAGTCCGCACGGGCCATACGATACACTTTCAAATGTAAGGCGAAATCGCGGGCCCGCCGTACGCTAGGGCCCCTAACGGAAAACGCCGAAAACAAAGTTTCCGGCGTTCCTGGGTAATTGATTAGGACTGAGGCGATCGGCGGCGGGCAGATGCCGGCCTTATCCGGCGGACTGGTTGCGGCGGATGTAGGACTCGATGGCCCCGGCCATGGAAGGCGCGTTGGGAATGGGCGCTTCGATGTCGAGCACGAGGTTGGCATCGAGCACGGCCTTGGCGGTGGTGGGGCCAAAGGCAGCAATGCGGGTACCGTCCTGCACGAAATCGGGGAAGTTGACGAATAAAGAACTGATGCCCGACGGGCTGAAAAACGCTAAGCAATCGTACTTAACGTCGGACAGGTCGGACAAGTCGCTGGCCACCGTGCGGTAGATGACGGCCTCGGTAAACTTGAGGCTGTTGGCCCGCATGAACACCGGTAAATCGTCTTTGCGGATGTCGGAGCAAGGGTAAAGAAAGTTTTCGCCCTTGTGCTTTTTGATGACATCAAACAAATCGGCAGCGGTGCGCAAGCCCACGAAGAGCTTGCGTTTGCGCAGCACAATGTACTTCTGCAAGTAGTTGGCCGTCTGCTCGGAGATGCAAAAATATTTCATCTCGGCGGGCATTTCCAGCTTGGCTTCCTGGCAAATGCGGAAGAAATGGTCGACGGCGTTACGACTGGTAAAAATTACCGCCGTAAAGTCCATGACGTTAATTTTATCGCGCCGGAAGTCTTTATACGATACCGGCTGCACTTCGATAAACTCCCGAAAATCAACCCGGATGCCGTACTTCTCGGCCAGGGCAGAGTACGGCGAAACTTCGGTGGTGGGCTTGGGCTGGGTTACCAAAATGCTTTGGATGCGCTTGGCGTGCCGGCCAGCACCCGGCGTGTCTGCACTCTCGGCCATACGGAAAGAAAAGGAGTACTGCTAGAACGATAGGGTAAAGAAAACTGAGCAGGTGCCAGACGCGGGCGGTCGGACGGTAATTAAGCAGAGAATACCAACAGCCTTAGCAAAACCAGCAGGGGCAGTATTTCGGTAGCACAAAGGTAGGCAAACAAATGAAGATTAAGCAGCGACGCGCGCTGGTGCACGGTGTGCAAGACCCGTAGCACCGTGCCGATCAGCATAAAGGCGACGACCGCTACTGCTGTACCGGTTACGGCCCCGGGGTGGCGGCTGTTTAGGCCCAAGTAAAGCAAAAGCACAAAAGGCAGGAACAGACCGGCCAGCAGCGTGGTACGCAAAAACTCCCGGTACTGCACGGCCACCAACTCGCGCAAATCGAAGGTGTAGGCCAACAACGAGACGTACAAGTACTTGCCCAAAACAAACCCGGCGATAAGGGCCGAATAAATTAGCACCCGGACCACGATGGCCCGCTCGGGCACCGCCACAAACTGCTGCACGAGGGGCAGGTTCTCGAGGCCGGTGTGCAGGGCCGTGAGCAGTAACGCGAAGGATACCCCGAACAGCAGCACCAGCAACACGTTGAGCAGCGAAAAGGCTGGGCGCGTGAGGAAAGTGCCTTGCTCGGAGGCATTGCCAAACAGGTCGTCGAACCGGAACACCCGGGCCAGACCGGGCTGATACGTGGCCCGCACGCCGCCATACAGCAAGCCCAGCACCAACAAGAAGCTCAGCAGCACGTTCTGGCCCAACGGGCTGGGGGCCCGGGCCTGCGCGATTTCAGCGGGCGTGTCGGGGGTGGCGTCGGGGGACACCGGGGCGGTTTCGTCGGCAAACGAAGCCAGGGATGGGCTACCCCCGGGCTGCCACACACCCAGCAGGCGGGTGCCCGCAACCTGGCCCGGCGGCAGCCGCTGGGCCAGGTCTAAAGCGTAGGGCCCGGCCTGGGCGGCAGTGAAGACGAGTTGGTTATCAAGAAACAAGCTCAGCCCGGGCTGGGCCACGAAGGCAATGGGAAACGGCCGGCCGCGGCGCAGGCGCACGTATTGGTAGTAGGCATGGGCCGGGGCGTGGTAGCCGGGCAGGTACAAAATGAGCCGGTTGCGGCCCACGTCGTGGATGAGCCAGTCGTCGGTGAGGCCGGTGGGCGCGGCCGGGGGCAGCGGCCGGTACTCGGCCGCCCGGCCGGCGAGGGCCCCCAGCAGCCCCAGCAATGCTAACCCGCGCCACGGGGCCCACCGGCGAGCGACGAGAAACAGCACCGCCATGACAGAAGGCAGGATTGAAATTAGGAAGGAACCGTTTGGCGACGCAACCGGCTCTGGTACACGCCAATGAGCACGCTCAACAGCACCGAAAACCCGACCAGAATGCCGATAAGCGCCAGGTTGCCCAGGTCCGCGAAGCGAATTACGAACAAAATAACCAGCACGTTGAGGGCCCCCAGCAGCAGCACGGTACTAATTTGGGAGAAGCCCATGCCCAACAGGCGGTGGTGGATGTGGTTGCGGTCGGGCGCAAAGGGCGACTTGCCGGCCGCCATGCGCAGCAAAAATACCCGCAGCGTATCGAACAGCGGCACGAATAGGATGCCCAGCGCCACCGCCGGCGTGGCGCTGAACGGCAGCCGCGTACCGGGCTGCCCCCCCAGCTCAATGAACTCGATGGCCAGCACCGACACGATGAACCCGCAGACCAGCGAGCCGGTGTCGCCCATGAAAATAGGGGCCCGGTGAAAATTGTAGCGCAGGAAACCTAACATGCCGCCCATCAGGCACACCGCCACAAAGGCGTAGTTACCAAAGCTTTCGCCGCCGTAGCTATAGAAATAAAAACCAAACGTGGCCATAATAGTCAGTACGATGGTACCGGCCAGGCCGTCGAGGCCGTCGATGAGGTTGATGGCGTTGGTGATGCCCACGATGGTGGCCAGCGTGAAGGCGTAGCTCACGCCCACCGGCAGCGTGTACACCCCCAGAATGCCCTGGAAGCTGGTGATGCGCACATCGGCCATGATCATGACGATGCCCGTGGCCAGCAGCTGGCCCACGAATTTCTTGAACACCGACATGCCCACGAGGTCGTCCTTCAGGCCCACGAAGAACAGGATAATGCAGCCCGCCAGCAGTTCCTTGACCCCGTTTTGCAGCGGCGCGAAAATGGTGAGCGCCGACATGAACCCCGCGAACACGGCCACCCCACCTAGGCGGGGCGTCAGCGACGAGTGCACGGTGCGCCCGTTGGGCGTGTCGAGCATGTTTTTGAGGTGGGCGATGTGGATGATGGACGGCACCGCGAACAGCGCCACCAAAAAAGCCCACCCCGCCGACAGCCCCAACTGAATGCCAATAGGATTCATAATCAGTGTAATAAGTACTTACGCCACCGGCCACCATTACGGCCAGCGGAGCCAGCTAGCTATGCAGCACGCCCGCCTGGTCGAGCAGCGAAATATGGATGAAATTGTCGGGCACGATGGAGTCGGGCACAAAGATGTATTTCTTGTCGAAAATCTGCTCGCCGCGGTAGTAGCTCACCCAGTACTGGTTGTTGAGGTGAAACAGAGCCGGGTCGAGGGGCTCGACGGGCACGGCCGTGCGGGGCGGCACTTCTTCAAATAAATAGCGCAAGGTGGAGGTGCGCACTTTTTCCCCATCGGGCTGCTGGCCGTAGCCGTGGGCGTTCACGATGACGCTGCGCAGCGGGTAGGCGTTGTGGTTGAGCAGGTACACTTGCCACACGGGCTGCCCCGCAGGCGTGAGGGCCCCGTCGGCGGCCGGCACAATGGCTACCGACACGCCCTCCACCGGGTCGAAAGGAATGTCTTGCTTCAAAATAAGGCGAACTGTCTGGGTTTTAACGTAGATTAGGTAGTAACCGGTCGGCCGCCGGCACGGTTCAGCCGGGCAGCGGGGCCCCCAGCAAAGCGGCCAGGTGCGGCAGCAGCCGTTCCTGCACTTCGTCCACGGCCACGGGCCGGCCCAGCTCTTGCGCCAGCGAGGTCACGGCTTTGTCGGCGATGCCGCAGGGCACGATGTGGCCAAAGTACGCAAGGTCGGTGCTCACGTTCAGGGCGAAGCCGTGCATGGTGACCCATCGGCTACACTTTACCCCCAACGCGCAGATTTTGCGAGGATTAGCTGCTCCTTCCTCCCAGCCTAGCCACACGCCGGTGAGGCCCGCGATGCGGCCGGCGCGCAGGCCGTACCCGGCCAGCGTCTGGATAACAGCTTCCTCCAAGGTGCGCAGGTACCAGTGAATGTCGGGCCGGAAATTGTCGAGGTCGAGGATGGGGTAACCCACCAGTTGCCCGGGGCCGTGGTAAGTAATGTCGCCGCCCCGGTTGATGCGGTGGTACGTAGCACCGTGGCGGGCCAGCCCGGCTTCGTCGAGCAGCAAGTGCTCGGGCTTGCCGCTTTTGCCCAGCGTGTAAGTAGGCGGGTGCTGGCAGAGCAGCAAGTGGTTGGGGGTGGGCACTGGCGGCAGGCCAGCGGCCTCGGCTTGGCGGTTGTGGGCTTTGAGGGCAACGGTGGCAGCCAACAATTCTTCCTGCAACGCCCAGGTGGGTTCGTAAGGCACCAAGCCCAGCCGCCGCACGGCCAGCCCGCGGTTGGGCAGGGTAGCAACGGGCAGCGCCGGGGCAAGAGAAGCAGGCGCAATGGTCATCTGGCGGACGGGTCGATAAGATTAGCTAACTGCGGCGGGGCCCTGCGGCCCGGCCCTACCTTCGCACGCCCCTTGGCAAAGGTACAAAGGGCCACAGGCTTTGGGCCCGGGGGCCCCATGCTCCTTCTTGAGGCCAGTTTATTCTTTTTGATATGCACGTTCCCCACGCCCTGGGCCAGGCCGGTGAAGCTGCTGCTGCCGAGTTTTACGCCGCCCGTGGCTACGAGGTGCTGGCGCGCGGCTACCGCCACGGCCGTGCCGAGGTTGATTTGGTACTGCGCCAGGGCCCCGCGCTGCTCGTGTTCGTCGAAGTAAAAACCCGTTCCGGCGGTCAGTACGGCCCGCCCGAAACCTTCGTCTCAGCCCGCAAAAAAGAGCTGTTCCGGCTGGCCGCCACTCATTTGCAAGAGGAAATGGACTGGCGCGGCGACATCCGCTTCGACATCTTGGCCCTCACCTCCCGCCGCGGCGGCGGGTTCCTGGTTGAAGTATTTGAGGATGCCTTTTATTAGCGGGCCTGGGCGCGCTTGGGCAGCACGTGGCCCCGCGCCGGAGGCACGCGGCCGGGGGCCGCGGGGGCCGGCTCGGGTTCGCCGCGCTTGTCGATCTTCTTTTCCTTATCGTACACTTCCACCCCGTTACGGGTAAACTCTTTGAGCAGCTCAGGCTCAGTTACTTCGGGATCATAGCCACTTTCGGGATACTGGTACTCGTAGTGGCGGAAGTTTTTCTTCGCCGGCCAATAGCTGGTCCAAACGCCCACCCGGTGGCCGTTTTCGAACTGGCCGGTCCACTCGCGCTGGCCGGTGGCGGTGTAGCGGGCGTAGTCGCCCTCCAGCTTGCCGTTCACATATGGCACCACTTCCTGAAGCATGGTGTGGCCGGCGTCGAAGTACGAGAGGTTGGCATCGCGCGGGAAGCCCATCTCATAGTGGGTTTTGCTCAGCAGCACGCCGTTCTTGTCGTAGCGCTCCCAACGCAGGTGCTTGACGCCCAGCGCATAAAATCCGGTTTCGAGCACCTTGTTGTTTTGCAGCTTCTTGTACGGGCCGTGCAGCACCTTCACGCTGGGGTCTAACTCGCCCGCTGCGGCTTTGAAAATCTTGTGCTTTTTCCCGTCGTAGTAATAGCGGGCCGGGGCTTGCGGGTTGGGCTGCTGGAAATATTTAAGGTAATAAAACACCTCAATGGTCTGGTTGCGGCCCTTGCCGCCCGACTTGGCAAAGCCGCGCTTAATCCGTTCGCCCAAAAAGATTTTCTTCCGCTTGCTGGGCTTGCGCTGGGCGTCTTTTTCCTTGTCTTTGGCGGCTTTTTCTTCGGCTTTGCTGATGGCCACGCGGCGGGCCGTGCTCAGCGAGGGCTTGCCCGCCACCGAATCGGCGGTGTGGGTGAGGCTGTCGGCCATGGCCAGCGCCAGGGCTTGGTCGGGCCGGGAATTAAAGGAAACGGTTTTGCGGGTGCAGGCCCCGGCCAGCACCAGCAGTACCAGCACCTGGGCACCCCAACGAATGTTTGGCATGAGCAGCGGCACGTGATTTTTTCGTGGCATCAACGCAAAAGTAACGGCTTTCGTGTCCTGCCGGGGCCCTACCCCACCGCTTGCCGAGTGGCCAGATCGAGCTGTTGGCCGGCTACCAGCAAGTGCGTAGTGAGGCCCTGGCCGCTGATGGGCTGGCGCGGGCCAGGGCCTATCAGACTAATATTCTGCGCCCTGGCTGCATCGAACACAAACAATACCTCGGCTCCGAACACCTCGGCGGGCTGGCCGGGGCGCAGCAGTAGACCAGTTTCCTCGCTCAGGCCCAGGCCCAGACAGGCGGGCTGGGCCAGCACGGCGTGCAGCAGGCGCGGGTAACGGTGGCGCTCGGCAAAGTGCTGGTCGAGCACCACGCCGGGCAGCAGGCCCAAGCCAGGCCGCACGGCAATGCCGCCGGGCAGCAGGCTGCGCCAGCCGCGCCCCTCCACCAGCATGAACTCGGCCAAGGCAGCAGCCCCAGCGCTGGTGCCAGCCAGTAAAAAGCCGGCGTCGGTGCGGCACCGCTCTTTCAGCAGGGCCAGAAATTCGGTACCGGTCAGGAATTCGGTGAGCCGCTCCTGGTTGCCGCCGCTGATGAACACCAGGGCCGCCCCGCGCAAGCGGGCCAGGGTGGCCGGCGCATCGGCGGGGTGGGTTTCGTCGATTTCGAGGTGGCCCACGTTGGGGCAGCCCAGCGCTTGCCACGAGCGGGCGTAGGACGCGGCCGTGCGGGCCGGGTTAGCGGTGGTGGCGGTGGTGAGCACCTCGATGGGTGCGCCAGGGTGAGGCAACAGGCTGGCCAGCAGCGCCACCAGGGCCTCGTCGTCGCCGCCACCGTAGAGGGCCAGGGTGGCGCGGAGGGCAGCAATGGGGTTGGGCATGGGGTAGCAAAGCGGATTTGGGGCGGCAAGATGAACCGTTTTGGGCGGATGCCGGGCCCCGGGCCGCGCTGGGCATACGGCCTGGGGCCGGTTTCGGCGTAATTTCGTGACGCAATTCCGCTTATCAACCCTGCTAGCCTAGCGAAGCACTACCGCCCGTCCTGCCATGATGCCATCGTCGCCATCCGTGGAAACCATCACGACCCTGATTCAGGAGGGTGAATTCTTCAAGCTCAAGCAGCTCCTTCGCAATTTCCAGCCCGCCGAGCTGGTCACGCTCATCGAAAACGAAGACGAGCGGGAGCAGCTCATCATCTTCCGGCTGCTGCCGCTGAGCCTGGCCACGGAGGTATTCGAATACCTTGATTTGGAGGTGCAGCGGCACTTCCTCGACAACCTGGCCCAGGACAAGATGGCCGACATCCTCAACGAGATGTCGCCCGACGACCGCACGGCCCTGCTCGAATACCTGCCCGCCAACTTCGTGGCCGAACTGATTCAGAGCCTCTCGGAGCCCGAGCGCAAGGTGACGCTGGAGCTGCTCGGCTACCCCGAATATTCAGTGGGCCGCTTGATGACGCCCGACTACATTGCCATCCGCGAGAACTGGACCGTGCAGCAGGTGCTTGACTACATCCGCCAGCACGGCGGGCAGTCCGAAACGCTGAGCGTGCTGTACGTGACCAATGCGCAGGGCCGGCTGATCGACGACATCCGCATCCGGGAGTTTTTGCTGGCCGCGCCTACCGTGCGCGTGCGCGACATCATGGACCACCGTTTCGTGCAGCTGCTGGCCGGCCAGGACCAGGAAGACGCCATCGACGTTTTCCGGCGCAACGACCGGGTGGCCCTGCCCGTGGTGAGCGACCAAGGCATCCTGCTGGGCATCGTGACGCTCGACGACATCCTTAGCATCCGGGAGCAGGAAGACACCGAGGACATGCAGAAGCTCGGCGGCTCCGAGGCCTTGGAGGAGCCCTACCTCACCATGCCGCTGCTGCGGCTGGTGCAGAAACGGGCCGGCTGGCTGGTGGTGCTATTTCTGGGCGAATTGCTGACGGCTTCGGCCATGCAGTTTTTCGAGGGTGAATTGCAGAAGGCCATCGTGCTGGTGCAGTTTATTCCGCTGATTATCAGCTCAGGCGGCAACTCGGGCTCGCAGGCCACGTCGCTCATCATCCGGGCCATGGCCCTGGGCGAGTTCAAGCTCAGCGACTGGTGGCAGGTGCTACGCCGCGAAATCGTGGGGGGCCTCCTACTAGGCCTGATCCTGGGCGTGGTGGGATTTAGCCGCATCGCCATCTGGCAAAGCATCACCCCTATTTACGGGCCCCACTGGGTGATGGTGGGCCTAACGGTGGGCTTCGCGCTGGTGGGCATCGTGTTGTGGGGTTCGCTGGCGGGCTCCATGCTGCCGCTCATCCTCAAGAAGCTGGGCCTAGACCCGGCCACGTCCTCCGCGCCCTTCGTGGCCACGCTGGTGGACGTAACGGGGCTGATTATTTACTTTTCGGTGGCCCTGCTGGTGCTGCGCGGCACGTTGCTGTAGGCACTACTGGGCTTCTTTTTAGCCGCAACTGTACGAAAACCCCCACAACTAAGGATTGTGGGGTTTTTTATTTCTTTGAGGGCTTAACCAAACAGAGATTCATTGCGGGACGCGTTTGGGCGAAGTCACGGCGGCGTTCAGCCCAAAACATATTACCGCAGATACACAATCTACCACACTTAACAGTTTGCTATTAGCGACGATACTTCGTCATTTTGACTGAAACAAAAGGCATTTCGGTTAAACCTATTTTTTACTAGGTGGTGACCTTTGTATCGTCAATTAACTAAAAATAGCTCCTGATGAAAGCGGTAAGAATTCACGCATTTGGTGGACCGGAGGTCCTGCAAATAGAAGACATCTTGCGTCCGGTGCCAGCGGCGGATGAAATTTTAGTTCAGGTATACGCCAGTGGTGTAAACCCGGTCGATTGGGTAGTTCGGCAAGGCGGCAACGATGTGCTACGGCCCCTGTTGCAACTGCCGATGACCTTGGGCTGGGATGCGGCCGGGATTGTAGAGGAGACGGGCAGCGAAGTAACCGCTTTTCAAAAAGGCGATGCTGTGTACGGACAACCTAATTTTCCCGGCGACGGCAGCTACGCCGAGTATTGCGTGGCCAAAGCCAGTCAATTTGCTTTGAAGCCGAAAAGCATCGGCTTTAACGAGGCGGCGGGGGTGCCGCTGGCCGGCCTCACGGCCTGGACGGCCATTTTCGAGCACGGCCAGCTCCGACCTGGGCAACGCGTTTTGATTCAAGGAGCCTCGGGTGGGGTGGGAAGTTTCGCCGTCCAGTTTGCGAAAGCAAAAGGGGCTTACGTCATCGGAACCGCTTCGGCCAGCAACCTAGAGTACGTCAGGCAACTCGGGGCCAATGAAGTGCTTGATTATCGGAACCAGCAGGTTGAAGAGCTGGTGCACGACGTAGACGTGGTAATTGAAGCCTCGCCGCTGCGCGATAACGCGGAGCGATTGAAAGCGGTGACCGTTCTAAAGGAAGGTGGTATTCTCGTCAGCGTCAACCTGGATTTGCCGTTTAACGAGGAAGTGCTGGCGGCCCTGGCCCAGAAACACGCCAAAGGCGAGCTGTCGGCCAACCAGCCCCGGCAAGAATGGCTAACCGAAATAGCCCAATTGATTGATGCGGGCAAGGTGAAAGTTTTTGTCAGCCAGATATTTCCATTGGAACAAGTGGCGGAAGCCCACCGCGAAAGCGAAACCTGGCACGTACGGGGCAAGCTGGTACTGGAAGTAAGAGAAGAAGGCGCGCCAGCATGAAGCACTTCAAAACGATAAGCGAATTTCATGAGTTTAGGCGGTTGCCTAAACCACAGCATCCACTACTCAGCGTAGTGGATGTAGGGGCCGTTGCGCCTCCAGATGACGAGGAGCCGCTTAGTATGGCCATGGATTTTTACGCTATTTCTGTCAAAAGAATGCGTAATGTCAACGTCAAATATGGGCAGCAGCCGTTTGACTTTAAGGAAGGCATGCTGTCCTTTATGGCGCCCAACCAAGTGTTCAGTATTGCGGTTGCTAACGAAGACGAAGAAGTAGAAAAATCAGGCTGGGTGATCTACATTCATCCTGATTTTATCTGGAACACGCCGTTGGCCAAAACCATCAAGCAATACGATTTTTGGGATTATTCTCTCCACGAAGCCTTGTTTCTTTCTGCCAAAGAAGAAGCGACTATCACAAATATCATCCTGACTATTCAACAGGAGTACAGTTCCAATATTGATAGGTTCAGCAAACAAATCATCGTCTCGCAAGTGGAGAGTTTGCTGAATTATGCGGACCGGTTTTATCATCGCCAGTTCATCACCCGGGAAAAAGCCAACCATCAGGTACTCGAACGGCTGGAAACACTGCTTCACGAGTATTTCAACCGCGCTGATTTGGTAGAAAGAGGCTTACCAACCGTTCGATACGTTGCCGAATACTTGCATCTTTCGCCCAAGTATTTAAGTAATTTATTGCGCGTATTAACCGGGCAAAACACCCAACAGCATATTCACGCTAAACTAATAGCAAAAGCCAAAGAAAAATTATCAACCACTAATCTGACAATTAGCGAAATTGCTTACGAACTAGGTTTTGAACATTTGCAATCGTTCAGCAAATTGTTTAAGACAAAAACGAAGTTGTCGCCACTGGAGTTTAGAACTTCTTTTAATTAAAAAAAGACGGACTAAAGCCCGTGTTGCCAACTTTAGCCAGCCCAACTCGCCCACTTTATAGTAACCTAGTAAACCCCTACTCCAACCTCCGCCGGTTGGCTTTCTTCTCACCCTGAATCTTCTTGCCTTCCAGGCGCTTGCGCACGGCGCTGCGGCTGGGTTTGGTGGCCTTGCGGGGCTTGGGTCGGCGCAGGCTTTTGAGCAGCAGCGCGTGGAAGCGGGTCAGCACGATTTCCTTGTTGCGGAGCTGGCTGCGGTCGTCCTGGGCGGTGAGCAGCAGCAGGCCCTCGGCGGTGAGCTGGGGCCCCAGCTTTTCTAGGATGAGCTGCTTTTGCGCGTCGCTCAGCACCTGCGAGTCTTGCAGGTGCCAACGCAGCTCCACGCGGCTTTCCACTTTGTTCACGTTCTGCCCGCCAGGGCCGCTGGCGCGGCTGGTCTGGAACGTGATTTCGGGCAGGAAAGCGGCGGCAGGCGGAAACATAGGGGCTGAATTAAGGATTAAAAATGAAGAATTAAAAATGCGTCGCTCAACCTCGGTTACCGCGAAAACAACGGCTGCGCCTGCTGCTCATTTTTAATTTTTAATTCTTCATTTTTAATTCTTCATTTCTTTAAAAGCATGGCCCCGTAGGAGTAGCCGCCGCCGAACACGGTGATGATGACGTTGGCCCCGGTTTGCAGCGTGTCCCACACTTCGGCCAGGCCAATGGCGGCCCCGGCGCAGCCGGTGTTGCCCAAGCGCTGGATGTTGTTCACGGCCCGGGCGGGGTCGAGACCCAGCTGCTTGGTCACGTTCACCGAAATGCGTAGGTTGGCCTGGTGCGGGATGAGGTAGGTGAGGTCGTTGGCCGCGAGGCAGTGCCGGTCGAGCAGGGTTTGCGTCACGCGGGCCATGTACACGCAGGCCTGCTGGAACACGTCGCGCCCGTAGGGCATCACGATGCCTTTTTCAACGGGTTTTAGAGTTACGGCTTCGTCGGCCTTGCCCACGGGGGCCGCCCCGCCGGTGATGACCTCGGCAATGCGCAGGTCGCCGGGGCCCAGGCGGTCTTTGCTGATGAGCAGGGCCGCCGCGCCGTCGCCCCAGAGATGGCCGGCCATCGTGTCGGCCTCGTTGTTGTAGGCCGTGTTATGCTCCGTGACGACCACCAGGGCCCGGCGGGCCTTGCCGGTGGCGAAGTAGCCTTCCACGATTTCGACGGCGTTGAGCAACGACGAGCAGGCCGACGAGATGCTCACGGTCGGAATCTCATTAATGCCCAAATCGCGCTGCACGGCGTGGGCAGCGGTGAAAATGGTGTCGTGCGGCGTGTAAGTGCCGGCCACAATCAGGTCGATGCCGGCGGGGTCAAAGCCCGGGATTTCGGCCAGCAGGGCCCGGGTGGCGGCCACGGCCATGGTGTTGGCGTTTTCATCGGGCCCGGCTTTGCGGCGCTCCTCAATGCCGGTGCGCTCGATAATCCAGTCGGAAGCCAATCCGTTGAGTTGGGTAAAGTGCTCGTTGGTAACGACGGCCGTTGGCAGGTAAGCCGCCACGTGGTGTAAGTACACAGAAGAAACTGTTAGCGAAAAGAAGCGCGGCCCGGGGCCGCGCACAACGGCCCCCAGGCGGAACCGCGCACAAAACTACGGGGGCGGTGCCGTTCAGGATCGGCCCGGCGGTATACCAAACGCACCAAAAGGCCCCGGTTCCCCGTTCATACGCCCGCCGCCGCTCGAAGTTCATTGGAGCGGCAGTGTAAGATTATGGCTTTAGCTGGGGCAAGAATGCCAAGAAACAAGGATAAAAAACGACGCCTCAACGGCCCCTGGGGCCGACTCATTTTCCTGTTGCTGATGGGGTTGAGCCTGGGCACCCGCCCGGCCGCCGCCCAGAAGTACCGCACCGCCGCGGGCCTGCGCCTGGGCAGCCCCTACGGCATCACGGTGCAGCAGGCCCTAGCCCGCCGCCTCACGCTGGAAGGCATTGCCGGGTTGGCTTCCCGCGAGGTGAGCGGCACGGTGCTGGCCGAGTACCACTTTGGCATTTTGGGGCGCAGCCTGAACTATTACCTGGGGGCAGGCGGCCACCTGGGCAACAACAAGGACACCGGCCGCTTCGGGGGTTTCGACGGCGTGGTGGGCATCGAGTACAAAATCGCCTTCCTGCCCATCGTGCTTAGCTACGACTTCAAGCCCAGCGTGGAAATCCAAGCCGATGACTGGGCGCGGTTCCCAACGGCGTTTTCCGTCCGCTACGTGTTCATCAAGCGGCGTAACAAAACCATTGGCGAGCGCACCCGGGGCATTTTCCGGGGCCTGCGGGGCGACTAACGGCCTGGCCCCGGCGCTAAAACAGCGCCACCCCGATGGCTCCCACCGTGAGCAGCACCAGCAGCAGCGCACAGCTGTAGGCCGCGCCCAACAGCAGCGACTTGGCCACCGTTTTGCGCCAGCTTTGCTGGTAAAAGGTGTGCAGCGCCACGATGAAATACGCACCTGGCACCAGCAGCAGCAGGTTGTTGAGCCATTCGGGCAGTGCGTGCAGCTTGTCCAGGCCAATGAGCAGGCTCAGGAAAATGAACAGAAAGCACTGCACGTGGATGGTGAACACCAAATGGCTGAGGTAGTAGCGGTGCTGGCGGAAATATGCCCCCTTGAGCAACAGCGCCGCCAGCGGCATCAGCAAAAACAGCATGATGGAACCGCCCCGCAACACTTGATGCACCACTTCTTCGTGGGTGGAATTCTGCCAGCGCGCCGCACGCCGCACCATCAGCCGGTGGAAGTAGTCGGGCTTGTCGCCGTTTTTGCGCAGCACCGAATCGACTTGCGCGTCGGTGGGATCGGCGGGCAGTCGGTCGGTAAGGCTTTGCAATGAATCGCCCGTGTAACCGCGGTTTTTTTTCGCTTTACGCGCTTTCTGGAGGGCCGCCACCGCGCGCGGAGATTCCGGGCCGAAGGCCGCGGCAATTGTGCGGTTTAAGGAGTCAACGTTTTGGCGCAGCCGCACCTTTTGGCCAGGTGTCAGCTTACTGGAATCAGCGCCCAGGCCCAGATCCAGGTGGACGCCGCCCCGGGCGTCCACCTTAATCACTGGCTTCTGCTTGGTTTGCTTCTCGCGCTCTTCGTGGCCCCAGCGGGTACCCAGCAGCAAAAAGAACACGAAGCTGATGAACACATACAGCCGGATGGGCGGCACGTAGGGCACCCGGTGCCCGGCCAGGAAGCGCCGCGTCAGCTCGCCGGGCTTGAACAGGAGCAGCCTAGCCGTGCGGAATACTTTGCCGTCGAAGTGGAAGATGCCTTCGAGAAATTCTTCCACCACGTGTCCGAAGCCAATTTCCACGGCGTGGTTTTGCTGGCCGCAGCGGGGGCAGAACTCGTCCGGCTCGCCGGGCAGAAAGGCGTAGTCGCAGTTGGCGCAGGCGGGCTGCCGGGTAGCGTGGTGGGCCATGAGCGCGGTGTGGGAAGGGCCCTGCCGGGGAAACAGGTGGGCCGTCGGCGCAAATATATCATTCAGGACCAGTGGCTCAACTCTCAACAGAGGCTCTGGGCTGGCTTGGGGAACCCTAAAACTCGACGTGCACACGCAGGCCCACGATGTGCACGGGCCCCGGCAGGCGGCTGGTGTTGTAGCCGGGGTTGAACACAATCTGGTAGTCGGGGCTCAGCGAAAGGTGGTAGCGCGGCAGGTCGATGCTGTAATAGATTTCGCCGATGTACTCCAGGCCGTAGTCCAGGCGGCCGTCGCCGAGGATGAAGCCCGAGCCGCCGGCCGCCAGGTAAGCGCGGTGGGCCCCCGAGAGGCCGTTGGCCACCAAGGCCGCGCCGAGGCGGTCGGTGGGCCGGTGCCAGCGGGCCCCGGTGCTGACGGCCCCCAGACTCAGGCTGCGGTCGATTTCGGTGAAGGCCCAGGTTTCGTTGTGCCCGTCGTTGTAGCTGAAGCGGCCGAACACGCCGATTTCCTTGTTGATTTCCTGCTCGAAATTCACCACAAAGCCGTACTTGGTGCGGCGGTCGGCGCGGGCGGCTGTTACGTCGGGGATGTCGGGGCCGGCGTCGCGCACGGCCAGCGCGTAGCTGCCCATCGCCGCTTGGTTGCGGAAGCCCAGCAGACGCACCGTGCCGGGATGGCCGCGCAGCGAATACCCCTTGGTTAGCTCCACCGTCGTGGCCTGCGCCTTGCCGTAGTGAAAGTCGAGCGTCGGGCCGTTGGCGTCGGTGGGCATCGACGAGGCAGCGGCCCGCAGCGCCAGGCCCGGCCGCACGTACTCGAGCACCGCGCCCACGGTGTAGCCGCGCACGTTGGCCGGGTAGTCCCAGCCGCCGGCGCTCATCAGGCTCCAGTTGAAGAATTGAGTGCGCGGGTCGTGCGAGTAGCTGTTCTGGTCGAAGTAGTCGGCGATGCTGAACTTGCCCGCGGTCAAGGACAAGTAATGCGCCGGACGCTTGCCTTTCAGTTGGTTGAGGTCGTCCTCGTCGGTTTCCTGCGCCGGGCCCAGGGCCCAGAGCTGGCGCAGGTAGAGGCGGGCCAGGTACACTTGCGGCGAGGGGTCGCCGATGCGGAAGGTTTCGCCGTTGGGGGCCCCGGCGATGCCGGTGGCTCCGCTCAGGCCGCTGCCGCCGGCCACTTCGGGGTTGAAGAAAACGGCCGCGCCCTTCCACAGCCGCCGCCCCAGGAAAACGGTGGTCGTGAGCGAGAGCTTGGCGTTTTCGCGGGCGGCCAGGCTGTGGTCGCCCACGTACCGCGGGCGCAGGTTGTTGTGCCACTGCTGGATAACCGTCTGCTGAAAGTGTAGGCTCCAGTTGGCGGTGGAATCGGTTTCCTGGTGCGCGGGCTCCTGGGCCGAAGCGGCGGCCGGCTGCTGGGCAGGCGTGACGGAGGCCGGCGGCGTTACCTGGCCCTGGCCGAAGGCCGAGCCGGCCAGCAAACCGAAACCTGCCACCCCGAGGGCCCGAGAAAAATAAAAAGACATCAAGCAAAAAGAAGTAAGTGCAGGCAATATGCCCGGCAAAAGTAAGCCAAGCGGCTGGGCCAGGGCCCCCGCGTACCCCGCGGCCGCAGTTGAGGCACCCCGCTCTACACCAATGCTTTTTTTGAAAATTAATATATTTGAGCATGGTGCGATACTACCCGGGCAGGCTGTTCCGTTTCGCTCCCAAACCAGTTAATTGACGCACCCATGCCAACTCGTTACTTCCAATTGTTTCGCGCCGCAGCCGCGCCGCCCAAGCCGCCCAAAAGCACCGCCCGCCAGTGGGCCGATTCGCTGCTGTTTGCGGTCGTCGCCGCCTCGTTCATCCGCTGGTCGGCCGTGCAGGCCTACGTCATCCCGTCGCCGAGCATGGAGCCCACCGTGCTGGTCGGCGAGTACGTGTTCGTGAGCAAGCTGCACTACGGGCCCATCACCCCGCAAACGCCTTTGCAAGTCCCGCTCACGCACCAAACGGACCCAATTTTCCACCTGAAAAGCTACTCCGACCTGATTCAGTTGCCGACGTACCGCTTCCCGGGCTTCAGTACCATCCAGCGCAACGATGTGGTGGTGTTCCACTTGCCGCACGAGCCGCAGTTTCCCGCCGACCTGCGCACCGACTACATCAAGCGCTGCGTGGCCGTGGCCGGCGACACGCTGGCGCTGCGTCAGGGCCAGGTGTTCGTCAACGGCCAACCGGGCGCGCCGGCCGACCAGGGCCACACCCAAACCACGTATTTCCTGGCTGTGCCCGAGCCCAACGACGACGTGCGCCGGGCCCTGCACGACCACGGCGTGGTCGATTACAACCAGCCCGACGGCGCGCCCGCGGCCGGCACCAACCCCGAAACGGGCCAAATGGGCTACTTTATCAGCTGCCCGGCCGAAGTGGCCGCGTACTTCCGCCGGCAGCCCTACGTGCGGTCGATGGTCGTCGTCGCGCCCGAGGCGCAGCTCTTTCCCGACGCGGCCGACTTCGGCGTTTCCGGGGCCCTGAGCGCCCGGCCGCGCCACTGGCAGCTCGGCACTTACGGCCCGCTGCCCGTTCCGAAGAAGGGCCAAACCATCACCCTGACGCCTGCCAACGCCGCGGTTTACTACAAAATCGTGTCGCAGTACGAGCACAACCAAGGCATTGGTTGGAAAGACGGCATGATTCAGCAAAACGGCCGGCCGCTGACCCGCTACACCGTCAAGCAGAACTACTACTTTATGATGGGCGACAACCGCCTCAACTCGGAGGATTCGCGCTTTTGGGGCTTCGTGCCCGAAGACCACGTGGTGGGCAAGGCCGTGTTCATCTGGCTCTCGCTCGACCCCTACGCCGACCTGTGGCACCGGGTGCGCTGGGACCGGCTGTTCCACTCCGTTTCTTAGCGCGGCTTCACAAACGGCGGGGGCCCGGGGCCTGCCCCCGCCCTGCCTCGACTCGCAATACTGACCCGAAACCAGCTGTAAAAGCTGTTTGCTCTTGATTTACAGCATCGTGCCGTGCAGGAACAGGTACGCCACCGAAAAGTAAATCACTAGGCCCGTCACGTCTACCAGCGTGGCCACGAAGGGCGCGGAGGATGTGGCCGGGTCGAAGCCGACCTTCTTGAGCAGCAGCGGCAGCATGGAGCCGGCCAGCGAGCCCCACAGCACGATGCCCACCAGCGCGAAGCCCACCGCCAGGGCCAGCGGCACCCAGTGGGGGCCGTAGTCGCGCAGGTGCAAGCTCTGCCACAAGGCAATGCGGATGGTGCCCACTACGCCCAGAATCACGCCCAGCGCCAGGCCGGCCAGCAGCTCGCGGCGCATCACCTGCCACCAGCGGCCCACGGTTACTTCGCCCAGGCTCATGGCGCGGATGATGAGGGAGGTGGCCTGCGAGCCGGCGTTGCCGCCGCTGCTGATGACCAGCGGCACGAACAGGGCCAGCACCACGGCCTTCTCGATTTCGCCTTCGAAAAAGCCCATCGCCGTGGCCGTAAACATCTCGCCCAGAAACAATACCACGAGCCAGCCGGCTCGCTTCTTCACCATTTTGAGGAGTGGAATCTCCAGGTACGGCTCTTCCAGGGCCTCCGAGCCGCCGAGCTTCTGGATTTCCCGGGTGTTTTCGCGCTCGCCCAGCGCCAGGATGTCGTCGAGGGTGACGATGCCCAGCAGCACGCCTTCGGAGTTGGTAACGGGCAGGGCCACGCGCTGGTGGCGGCGGAAATCGGCCAGGGCCAATTCCTGGCTTTGCAGCGCGTCGAGGCACACGAAAATGTTGTTGCGCACGGCGTCCACGCGGGCCGTGAGCGGAGCAATCAGAAACTCGCGGATGTGCACATCGTCAAGCAAAACCTCATGCTCATCAACCACATACAGCATGGTCACCGTTTCGGCGCTGGCCCCGTGCTGGCGGATGTAGTCGAACACCTGGGTCATGGTCCAGTCTTCGCGGATGGCGATGTAGTCGGGCGTCATCAGCCGGCCCACGCTGTCGTGCGGGAAGCCCAGCAGCTCCAGCGTCACGCGGCGCTCGTCGGGGGCCAGGCGCTCGACTTGCGTTTTGACGAAGGCCGCAGGCAGGCGCTGGAACAGGCCCGTGCGGTCGTCGGGGGCCATGTCGTTGAGCACGTCCGTGACCTGCTCGGGTGTGAGGTGGCCCAGCAGCCGGTTTTGGGCCGCCGGGGCCAGGTAGCCGAACACGGCCGCCGCCTGGGCCAGCGGCAGCAGCCGGAAAAGCACCAGAAACTGTTCTTCGGGCTGCTGGGCAATGAAGCGGGCCAGCTCGGGGGCGGGCCAGTTGGCCAGCGCAGCTTTCAAGCCCCGAAAATCATGCAGGACTAATAGTTCGCGTACCTGGTCGGCCGGCGTAGCAGTAGTGGAAATCGCCATATTCTTTTGAGTTATTGGCCAAATTCTTAGCTATTAGCTTTTTTGTTGAACGGGAGCTAACAGCCAATAACTAACAGCTAACAGCTGAAGATTTCTACCAAATCTTCACCCTTGCCGAGTCGGCGCGGTAGAGCTTCTGGCCCGGCTTCACGTTGAAGGCTTGGTAAAACGCCGGCACGTCGGCCATCGGCCCGTTCACGCGGTACTGGGCCGGCGAGTGTACGTCGGTCAGGATTTGCGAAGCCAGGGCCTCGTCGCGCTGGTGGTCCTGCCAGCCGAGCGCGTAGCCCAGAAAGTAGCGCTGCACGGGCGTGAGGCCCCCGATTTTCTGACCTTTCTTATACTGCTCGGTTTTCTTGAACGCGTCGAGCCCGATGACGATGCCGCCGAGGTCGGCGATGTTTTCGCCGGCCGTGGCCTTGCCGTTGATGTGCAGCGAATCGAGCAGCGTGTAGCCGTTGAACTGCCGCACGATGCCCGCCACGCGCTGGTTGAAGCGCTTGCGGTCGCCCTTGGTCCACCACTCGTGCAGGTTGCCCTGGGCGTCGAACTGGCTGCCCTCGTCGTCGAAGCCGTGGGTCAGCTCGTGGCCGATGGTGCTGGCCCCCGCGTAGCCGTACACCACGGCGTCGTCCACGTCGGCGTCGAGCAGGCCGGGGATGGCGAAGGCCGCGGCGGGCAGCACAATCTCGTTGTTGCTGGGGTTGTAGTAAGCGTTGTAGGTCTGGGGCGTCATGCCCCACAGGGTGCGGTCCACGGGCTTGCCCAGCTTGGCCAGGTCGTAGCGATAATCCCAAACGTTGGCGTGCATCACGTTTTCGGTGAGGGAGTTACGGCTAATTTGCAGGGCCGAATAATCCTTCCACTTGTTCGGGTAGCCCACCTTGCGGCTGATTTTCTGGAGCTTGGCCTCGGCCGTGCGCTTGGTGGTGTCGCTCATCCAATCGGTGTGCTGGATGTGGTCGGCAAACGAGGCCACTACGTTGGCCACCAGGGCCTGGTAGCGGGCCTTGGCTTCGGGCTTGAAGTAGTTGGTCACGAACAGCTCGCCCAGGTCGTCGCCCAGGGCCCGCTCCTGCAGGTCGAGCACGCGCTTCCAACGGGGCCGTTGGGCGGGGGCCCCGCGCAGCACCGTGCCGTAAAAGTGGAACGACTCGTCCACAAACGGCTTCGACAGCGTGTTGGCAAACGTGTGGGTGAGCTGCCAGCTCAGGTAGGCCTGCCAGTCGGCCAGCGGCGTAGTTTTCAGCAGATGGCCCACCGTTTGGTAAAATTCGGGCTGGCCCACGATGACGGTATCGACTTGGCCCAGCTCCATTTGCCCGAGCCAGGTTTTCCAGTCGAGGCCGGGCGTGAGCTTGCCGAGCTGCGCCACGGGCATTTTGTGGTAGTTGGCGTAGGGGTCGCGCAGGGCCTCCAGCTTGCGCGACGACTTGGCGAGGGCCGTTTCCAGGGCCATCACCTTGGCCGCGCTGGCCTTGGCCGCCACCGAATCCTGCCCCAGCAGCCGGAACGTGTTGGCCACGTGGCGCACGTACTGGGCCCGAATCTTTTTGGTGCGGGCGTCGGTGTTGAAGTAGTAGTCGCGGTTGGGCATCCCCAGCCCGGACTGGTACAGGTACAAGGCCATGCGGTCCGAATGCTTGGCGTCTTGCGCTACCCCGGGCCCGATCAGCGCGTTCACGCCCAGCGGCACGAGGCGGGCCACTTCGGCCGGCACCTCGGCCACCGATTTCAGGGCCGCGATGCGCGCCAGCTCGGGCCGGATGGGCAAGGCCCCCAGCTTATCCGCTTTCAGCGAATCGAGCCCGGTGGCCCAAAAGTCGCCGATTTTTTGCTGGGCCGAACCCGCCGCCGCGTGGGCCCCGGCCGCGTCCTGGCTGATTTTGCGCAGTTGGGCATACACTTCGTTCTGCACCTCGCGCCCGATGCCCCAGCTGCTTTCCGAGGCCGGGATGGGGTGGGCCTTCAGCCAGGTGCCGTTGGCGTAGGCAAAAAAGTCGTCGCCGGGGGCCACAGTGGTGTCGAGGGCGGCGCGGAGCACGTCGGGGCGGCCGTTGGCGGCCGTTTTCGCGTCCGGGGCCGTGTGGCAGGCGGTGGCCAGAACGGCCAGCAGCGGCAGGGCCAGCAGGTTTTTCTTCATCATAACGAGCAGGAGCGGCAACCGGACGACGAGCCCGGTTTTCGGTGCGGCAATGTTAAGGCAAAAACCTGATCCTGGGGCCCCTGCTAACTCTCGGCCAGATGAAGCCCAGGTGTTTTGTGTATTCTTGGGTGTTTTCGCCACCTTTCTGCCCCCGCCGTGTCGCTCCATTTATTGCTGCTGCTCAACTTTGCCCTGGCCGCCTACCTCACCGGCCTCATCTGGACGGTGCAGGCGGTGCAGTACCCCGGCTTCGCGCTGCTGGGCAAAGCCGAATTCCCACGCTACCACGCGGCCCACACCCGGCGCATGAGCTACGTGGTGCTGGCCCCGATGGTGCTGGAACTGGCCCTGGCGGCGTGGCTGGCCGGGGCCGGGCGCGGGGCCCTGCCCCGCGCCGCCGGCTGGTGGAGCCTCGGGCTGGTGGCTTTCATTTGGGCGGCCACGTTTTTCGTTTCCGTCCCTTTCCACAACCGGCTGGAAGCGAAGGGCTACGATTTCATCACCATCGACGGCCTCGCGCGCACCAACTGGCTGCGCACCCTGGCCTGGACGGCCCGGCTGGCGCTGCTGGGCTGGCTGCTGGCGTAGCTACTCCACCACTTCCAGCACCGTGCGGAACGAGGCGTACTTGCCCGCGAAGTGCTTGTCCATGTCACCGCGCAGGGCCGGGGCAAAATGCTCCTGGTACGCTTCGAACTGTTCCAAGCTCAGGCAATAGTATTGGGCGGCGTAGGTGATGCCGTCGTCTTCTTCGTTGAGCAGCCGGCAGAGCTGGCTCCGAATAAAGCAGCCGGTGGCCAGCACTTCTGGCATGTGAACGCCGCGCATGTAAGCCACCCACTCGTCGGCCGCGGCGGGCTCCAGGCTGGTGGTAACGTTGTAGAGAATCATTTGCAATAACGTGGGTTTACGAACCAATGTCCCGGGGGCATCGAACATTATTCCTAGCGGACACGGCGAAAGAAGGCCAAATAAGGGCAATAAAAAACCCCGACGCAAAGCCGGGGTTTTTCTACGGTTGGGTGCTTTGGTTAGTTCGAAGCCTTTTCCATCTTTTTGGCGGCTTTGGCCTGCATCTTAGCGGCTTTCTCCTGCTCCTTGGCGGCTTTCTCAGCGGCCTTCTGCTGGTTCAGCTGCTCTTTGGCGATTTTGGCCTGGGCGCGCTGGGCGCGCATCTGGCTTTTCTGGTCCTTCAACTGGTTGCGTTGCGCTTTGTATTCGTTTTTGCTGGCGCGGGTGGCCTGGCTGGCGTCGTTGGCCACGGCCTGCTGCTGCTTGTACGTATCCTTGGCATCGGCTGCGCTGGGCAAAGGCGCGGTTACGGGCGTTGTTGTGGTCGTGGTCGTCGTGCCCGGGGTGTCGGTGGTGGGCGCGGGCGTGGTGGTTTGGGCGAAAGCGGCGGTGCCGGTCAGGGCCAGGGCAGCCACCAGAGCAATTATTTTTTTCATGGGATTAGAAAACAGCGGTTTAGTGAGCTGTACGATTAGTTTAGATACGAAACTTAAACGCCAGAGGTTCGGGCACCGGCCCGGCGCGGTTCAGACGCACGGCCAATTTCATGCCAGGGCCAGCGGCGCGGCCTGGGGCCTGGCCTCGGCTGCTTCGGCGCAGCCGCTGTGGCAGCCGCCGGGCAACTCGCCGTCCTCCACCTGCACGGTGCTGTGGTGGATGTGGAACTCGCGCAGCAGGCCCGCCGAAAGGTCGGCTAGCCAGGCGGCGTCGGCCCCGCCCGGGCGCACGAGGTGGGCCATGAGGGCCGTGTCGTGCCCATCGCTGCTCAGGCTCCAAATGTGCAGGTCATGCACCCCGCTCACCTGCGGCTGCCGGAGCAAAAAAGTTTGCACGGCCTCAAAATCGACCCCTTCGGGCACGGCTTGCAGGCCCAGGCGCACGGTGTCGCGCAGCAGGCCCCACGAGCCCACGGCAATCACCCCGAGCAGCGCCAGGCCGAGTACCGGGTCGAGCCAGGTCCAGTGGGTGAAGTAAGTAATGGCCCCGCCCACCACCACGCCCAGGCTCACCAGCGCGTCGGTGAGCATGTGCAGGTAGGCCCCGCGCACGTTCACGTCGCTTTTTTGCCCGTGGCGGAACAACCAAGCGGTGAAGCCGTTGACGAGGATTCCGAAGCCGGCCAGCAGCATCACCATCCGGCCGTTCACGGGGGCTGGGTGGCGCAGGTGGTCCACCGTTTCCCAGAGCACGAAGCCCAGCGCGGCGTAAAGCAGCGCCGCGTTCAACAGCGCCGCCTGGATGGTGGCCCCCCGGTAGCCAAAGGTGTAGCGCGCCGTGGCTGGCCGGCCCGCCAGCCAGGCCGCGCCCCAGGCCAGGGCCAGGGCCAGCACGTCGCTCAGGTTGTGGCCGGCGTCGGAAAGCAGGGCCGCCGAGTTGGCCGCCAGCCCGCCGATGACTTCAGCCACCACAAAGGCCAGGTTCAGCCCTATGCCAACGGCGAAGGCCAGGCTGAACGCCCCACCGGGCGGCGGGGCAGCGTGAACGTGCCCGGCATGGTCGTGGCCGGCGTGGCTGTGGTGGTGGCCCATGAAACAAAAAAAATTAGGTGCGAAAGTAAAGCCCTCCATAAACCGCCAGGGCCCTGAGCGAAGTTCAGCGCGGGCAGCCAATAAATTTGCGGAGCGCGGGCGGCCACATCCTGGCCCGGCCTGCTCCTGCAACTTCGTTGTCACCATTCACCTGCTCTTTAGTTATGGCCCTGGCTCCCGGTTTCACCATCAGCACCGACCCTGCCCGGCTCGACGTGGCCGCCGTGCACCGCTACCTCAGCGAAGATTCGTATTGGGCCCGCCGCATTCCTTACGAAACGGTGGCCAAGGCCCTGGCCAACTCGCTCAATTTCGGCCTCTACGCCCCCGATGGCCGCCAAGCCGGCTTCGCCCGCGTTATCACGGACCGGGCCACGTTTGCCTGGCTCTGCGACGTGTTTGTGCTGCCCGAGTTCCGGGGCCAGGGCCTGTCGAAAGCTTTGGTGAGCACCGTGCTGGCCCACCCCGAGTTGCAGGGTTTGCGCCGCCACCTGCTGGCCACGCTCGACGCGCACGGCCTCTACCAGCAACAGGGTTACACGCCGCTGAAATTTCCCGAGCGGTGGCTGGAAATCGCGCCGCCCAACCCGTACCCGGCCCCGTAGCTACTTAAACGCCAGCGGCACCACCAGCTTAACGCTCACTGTGCGGCCCATGTTGAACACGCCCATGCGGCCGGTGGCGTAGTTGATGTCGGCGTATTTGAGGCGGCTGAGGTGGCTTTGGTAGGCCACGTTGAACAGGTTGTTGGACGTGATGAACAGCGAGAACCGCGTGTGGCCCTGGGCATCGGCAAAGTCGGTGCCCGCACCGGCGTTGAAGAGGGTGTAGCCCGGCGTAGCGGTTTCGGTGTCGAAGGCCGCGAAGTAGCGGTCCTGGGCAAAGGTGTGTTCCATTTGAAAGCGCACGTAGCTGTTGGTGAGGCGCTTGCCCTGGCGGCGGAAGTTGCCGCGCAGCTCCGATTGCAGGCGGTCGGCGGGAATAAAGGGCAGGTAGCGCTGGTCCTCGCTCACGTCGGTTTGGTGGGCCCGCACCATCGAAAACGAGTTTTCGAAGTGCAGCCAGTCCAGCGGGTGCGGGTGCACGTCAAACGTGGCCTCGCCGCCCACCAGCTGGGCCCGGCCCTGCTCGTAGGCAAACACGCCCACGCTGGGCTCGCCGGGTTCGGCCACGGTCATCGAGTCGGCGCCGGCGCGGTTCAGCAAGCGGCGCGTGAAGATGTAGTTGCTGATGGTGTTCTCGAAGGCATCCACGCTCAGGCGCACGTGGTCGGTGACGTAGCTGATGCCGCCGTCGAGCTGCAGGCTGGTTTCGGCCCGGAGGTCGGGCCGGCCAATTTCGTAGCGAATCGTGCCCTCGTGGCGGCCGTTCGAGCCCAGCTCGGCGATGTTGGGGGCCCGGAACCCGCGCGACGCGTTGGCCTTCAGCGTGAGCTTGTCGCTCAGGTTGTAGGCCCCGCCCACGCTGCCGCTGTAGTTTTGAAACGTGCTGCGGAAGCCCCCAAACTTGGTCTCGGCCCCGGGCGCGGCGTCGTCGGTGGGCCGGCCGTCGCCGTTCAGAAACAAGGCATCGGCCCCGATGCGGCGCACGTCGTAGCGCAGGCCCCCGCTCAGGTCGAGGCTGCCGAAGGATTTCTTCACCACCCCAAACGCGCCGGCTTCGTTCATCACGTAGGCCGGAATGAGGAATTCCTGGCCCAGGTTGCGGTTTTGCTGGTGCAGGCCGCTGGTGCCCACCGTCACGTTCCAGCCGTTGATTTCGGGCAGGTAGTAGCGCAGGGCGTAGTCGAGGGTGCGCAGCTGAAAGTAGAGGTTGGTTTCGGCCGGGTCGAGCACGTTGCCGAACTCGCGGCGCAGGTTCTGCTGGTAGTTCAGCTGCACGGCCAGCCGGGCCCCCTGGCTGCCCAGGATGAAGCTGTTGTCGGTGCCGAAGCGCAGGTGATTAATCTGCTGGCGCGGAATTTCCAGCCCGTAGCCGCTGAACCCGGTGTTGGGCACCGGCACCGAGGCAATGGTTGGGCCGATGGCGAAGTCCTTCACGAAGCGCCCCGTGAGCGAGTCGCGCCCGCCGTCCACCAGACCCAGCTGCTGGTTGAAGGTACTGAAATTGAGGTGCGAATAGCCCCAGCGCTTGTTCAGGCCCACGTAGCCGTTGGCGTCCCACTCGTTGAAGCCCGAGTTGAAAACCCGGCCGTCGTAGCGGTTCTGGTAGTCGCCGGCCACCTTGCGGGTGCCGCGCACCAGCCAGTTCAAGCCGTTGAGGTTGCCCGCGTTTTCGAGCGAATAGCCCTGCTGGCGGTTGTTGGTTTGGTAGTTGGCCACAGCCGAGCCGGTGATGTGGCCTTCGGCGATGGGCTCGGGGGCCAGCAAGTTGATGACGCCGGCCATGGCGTCGGAGCCGTACAGCAGCGAGCCGGGGCCCTTAATAATTTCGGCCCGATCCACGCTGAACTCGTCGATTTCGATGCCGTGCTCGTCGCCCCACTGCTGGCCTTCCTGCTTGGCCCCGTTGTTGAGGGTCACCACGCGGTTGTAGCCCAGCCCGCGCACCACGGGCTTGCTGATGGCGGCCCCGGTCGTAATCTGGCTCACGCCCGGCGTGTGGGCCAGCGCGTCGATCATGTTGGTGCCCGAGGTTTGGTTGAGGCGGGTGCGGTCCACGACCGTGGTGGGGACGGGCGAGCGGCGCGCCTCGGTGGCCGCCGACACGCCCGTGACCACCACCTGGCCGATTTCGGTGGCCGCCGGGCGCAGCTGCACGGCCAGCGGCTGGCCGCTGCCGGTGTCCACCACCAGGCTCACGGTGGTGTAGCCGAGCGAGCGCACCTGCACCCCAAACCGCCCCCGGGGCAAATTGGCGAAGCTGAACGCGCCCGTGGCATCGGTGGCCGCGCCCTGCTTGAGGTCGGTGAAGAGCACGGTGGCCCCCGGCACGGCCTCACCAGTGGCGGAGTCCGTCACGCGGCCGGTAAAAGCCGGCGCGGCGGCGCGCGCGCGCGCCGCCGGGTCCGCGGTCTGGGCCGCGGCCGGGCCGGCCAAGCTGCCTACTAGCAAAGCGATGGAAAAATAATAGCGCATGGGGAACGATGGGGTAACGGGCGAGTAAACGGAAAAGCGCCGGCCGCCGCCGAAATCTGCCCGCGAAAAACGGCGCGCGGGCGCGGCCGCGGCCGGCGGCAAACGCAAAAAACCCCGGCCCTTAGCCGGGGTTTTTTGCGTGCCCCCAAAATTAGCGGGAGTGGATGGACGGACCGTGAAAGCTGGTCCGAAGGTTGGGGCGGGCGTGGCCGGTTTGCGTTGGCTGGCTTTCCGGCCGGGCCCGCTTACCCTTTTTTCAGCAAGGCGGCGTGCTCCTCCTCTATTTTTTTGTGGTCGGCCACCAGCTGCTGGTGCTCGGCCTGCATCTGCTGGTCCTCGGCTTTCATCTGGTTGTGGTCGGTTTGCATCTGCGCGTCGGAAACGGTGCCGGCGGCGTGGCTTTTTTCCAGGTCAGCGTGGCGCTTGAGCACTTCCGAGTGGCGGGCCACCACGGCTTTGTGGCGGGCCAGCAGGGCGTCGTGGCGCTTTTCGAGGGCCACGTAGGCCGGCTGCGCCGTGATGCCGGCCGCCTTGGCGGCGGCTTTGGCGGCGCCGTGGTCGGCCTCCATCACCGAGTCGGCTTCCTCCATGCTGCGGTGGTCGGCCTCCATGCGTTTGTGGTCGGCGGCGAGCTGGTCGTGGGTCATGGCGGGGGCCCCGGCGGTCGTGGTTACCGGGTCAGCGGGCTGGTCGGCGGACTTGCTGGCCGGCGAGCAGCCACCGAGCGCGGCGGCCCCCAGGGCCCAGGCCAGCGCGGCGGCCGGTAGGTGATGATGCATTGGCTTCATGCGGTCAGGACTAAAAAGTGAAAAATAGAAAGGCAAGAAAGAAGTGGTTCTTAGGGACAATTGCCGGGGGCAGCGCCCGGCGGCAAGAAAGCCCCGGCCAGGGGCCGGGACCTTCCCGCGATTTCTCCAAAACCAAACGGAGAAGTCCAAAAACGACCGCCACGGGCGGCCGCTAGTATTCGGGGCCCGGTAGCGCGGCTATTTGCCGAAGGCAAAGGCCAGCCCCAGCGACGTGTTGATCGCCGTCACCGGCTGCTTGGTTTGCAGGCGGCCGGCGTTGTTGGTGCGGTTGGCGTTGTCGATGCGCAGGTCGCCGGCCCCGAGGTAGTCGCCGCGGAGCACCACGCCCAGGCGGTCGGTGAGGGCGTAGTGCAGGCCCAGGCCGGCCTGGTAGCCAAAGCGGGTGCTCGTCGAGCTGGTTTGCGTGAGCAGGGTTTGGTCGTTGTCTTCCAGCTGCACCGTGAGGGTGGGCGTGCTGAGGCTGTGCACCAGGCCCACGAGGCCGCGCACCTCCAGCCGCAGCTTGGACGTGCCGACCGGGAACATGAACGTCGGGCCCACCATCGCCGTGAGGCGGCGGTAGCGGTTGTCGCTGCGCAGCGTGCTCTCGTCCACCCCGAAGCCGTCGGTGAAGCCGGCCCCGATTTGATTGAGATCGTCGGCTTTCAGGCGGCCGTTGTCGGTGAAGGCCACCTGGCCGGCCACGCCCACCACGCCGCCCCCGAAGAAGTAGGCCCCGTCGAGGGCCCCGTGGAAACCCGTTTTGGCGAAGCCCGCTTGGTTGTTGTAGTAGTCGGATTTGCCGAAGTCGCCGAGGGCGAACGAGGCGCCGGCGTTTAGGCCCACGTAGCTTTTGTTGGGGCCCTGGGCGGCGGCGGCCAGCGGCAGGGCCAGCGCCGCGCCGCATAAGAGAGCTGAGAATTTCATGTCAAATCAAGAAAAAAGGTGCAAGCGGTTACTGAATGGTCACGTTGAAGCCCACGTCGAGGTCGGTCGAACCGGGGGCGAACGCGCCGTCCTTCACGTTGGGCTGGTGGCGCAGCACCACGCGCAGGTAGCCGGTGCTGGCCGCGCCGGTCGCAAACTTGGTTTGGAAGCCCAGCGGCAGCGGCGGGCTGTTGGTGTCCACGTCGGTGGTGGTCACCGTCAAATTCAGCGGCGCGGTGGCGGTGAGCGGCGTCGGGATGGGGTCCGGGTAAGTGTCCGAGCCGGTCGGGGCGGGTATCACGTAGGCGCCCGCCGTGGGCAGCGGCTGGTAGAACACGTGGTGGTAGTTGGCCCGCGACTCGGAAATCTCCTTGCCCACGTCGAACACGGGGCTCTGCGACTTGTCGAGGATGCCGAGCTGGCCGGTGTAGGTGGCGTTGGCCTTGAGCGCCAGATTGGCCTTGCTCACGTCCACGGGCAGCGGCTGGCCCTTGTTGTCGAGCAACTGCTCCCACTGGGCCGTCACCACGTCGGCGGGGTTGGCCGCGTTGGTCAGCGTTAGGATGGTCGTCGTCAGGGCCTCGTTGGCGATGGTCGGGGCCACCACTTCCTCTTTTTTGCTGCACCCGGCCGCAGCCGCCAGCAGCAACGCCGCGCCCAGCCAGCGGGTGGCGGGGTTGAACAAAGGTTTCATCAGGTTTTTCATGGGGGTTGTAAGTAGGTAAATGAGTGAATGGATGAAGGAGAGAATGCGCGGGGCCCCGGGCAGCGCCCACCGGGCCCCGCCGCTACCGGAAGCCGAAGGGCACGCGCAGGCGCAGCTGCACGTTGCGCCCCAGGTCGGCGGCGTAGTAGCGGAAGCGGTTGAGGTAGTCGCGGTACTCGGCGTTGAAGAGGTTGGTGGCCGCCAGGCTCACCTCCACCGGCTGGCGGCCCAGGTGCGCGGTGGTACCGGCCGCTACGCCCCACAGCACATAGCCGGCGGGCGGCGGGGCGTAGTCGCCGGCCTGCGGGGCGCGGGTCTGGCGGGCCACCAGCAGGTTGTTCAGCTCCAGGTAGGGGCCATTAGCGGCCGCCGGGGCCCCGAAAGCGTAGCGCAGGCTGGTTTGCAGCCGCTGCGGCGGGGCGTAGATGAGGTAGTCGTGCGCCGTTTGGTTGTAGGCCCACAGCAGCGACAGCGCCGCGCTGGCCGTTAGGACCGGCACCGGGCGGTAAGTCACGTGCGCGTCCACGCCCCGAAAAATCACGTCGGCCTGGACGTAATCAAACACCGGGTACGCGCCGCGCACGGTGCGGATGTAGCGCAGCGCGGGCTGCAAGAAGATGTAGTTCTGGATGTAGTTGACGTAGCCGCCCACCTCCGCCTCCACCCGGGGCCCGGCATAGTTCAGGCTGGCCGTGCCGTTGTAGGCCTGCTCGCGGGTCAGGGTCGGGTCGCCCTGCTCGTAGGTGGCCGCGCTCTGGTGCACGCCGGCCGCGTACAGCTCGTTCACGGTGGGCGGCCGCCAGGCCGTGCCCAGGTTGGCGCTCAGCGTCAGGCCCCGGCCCAGGTCCAGCACCTCGCCGGCCGTGCCGGTCACGGCCTGGTAGATGGTGGTGGGCGTTTCCACCGTCACCGTGTTGTTGTTCAGGAAAAACGCCCGCAGCCAGCGGTAGTCGTAGCGCAGGCCGGCTTCCAGCGTCAGCCGCTCGCCGGTGTGCTTGCCCAGCGCGTACACCCCGGCCCCGTAGTTGCGGAAGTTCGGAATCAGGAACTCGTACTGCCGCACGTTGGCCTGCGTGCTGCCCGCCGCGCCCACCGTGGTGCTCCACCGCGGGCGTTGCGGGGCCGTCCAGGCTAGGTCCAGGGTGTGGGTGGTCAGGCTGAGGTAGAGGTCGGGCACGTCGCCGAGCGCGGGGTTGTACGGAATCTGGTCGCCGTACTCCGAGCGGGCATCGGTTTGACGGGCGAACGTGGCGTCTACCCGGCCGGCCCGGGCCAGGTCGGCACCGGCCTGCACCTTCAGCAGCTCGTGCACCACGGCCTGGTAGGGCCGGGCCACGGCGTAGTGGAACACGTCCGGCGTCAGGGGCCGGTCGCGGGCAATGGCCGCCGTGAGGTCGGTAATCGAGCCGCTTTCGGCCCCCGAAAAAATGCCCAGCTTGGTGTCGAAGCGGCTGTAAAACACTTCCCCGCCCGCCCGGCCGCGGTGGTAGCCCAGTGCTGCCGAGAAGTTTTGCTCCCGCAAACCCGTGTTGTTGAGGTAGTAGTGCGCCGCACGGGCGTTGCCGGCCCCGCGCAGCGTACCTTGCAGCCGGGCGCTGAGGCCCCGAAAGGCGCTGGCGCTGTCGGCCACGGCCGCTTGCACGAAGCCCGAGGCGGTGCCGCCCCGCCCGTTGCTCAGGCCCACCAGGTTCAGCTCGCCGCCCACCCCGGCCGTGTCGGGCAGGGCCGCGGGCTCCACCAGCACCACCCCGCCGATGGCGTCGGCCCCGTAGCGGATGCTGGCCGCGCCCTTGATGACGCTCAGGCGGGTGGCGGTGAAGGGGTCGATTTCCGGGGCGTGGTCGGAGCCCCACTGCTGGCCTTCTTGGCGCACGCCGTTGTTGAGGATCAGCACCCGGTTGCCGTACACGCCGTGGATGACGGGCTTGGAAATGGTGGGGCCCGTCTGGATGCTGTACACGCCGGTGATGCCCTTCAGCGACTCGCCCAGGCTCAGGCCCCGGGTTTCGGCCAGGGCCTTGCCGCTCAGCGTTTCCTGGCTCTGGCTGGCGAGCGGCCGGGTTTCCTTCGCGCCCAGCACGCGCACTTCCTTCAGCTGCTGGGCCCCGGCGGCCAGGCGGATGTCTTTCGTGACGGAGCCGGCCAGCGTCACTTCAAACGCCGCGTCGGCGTAGCCCACAAACGAAGCCTGCACGTGGTACACCCCCGCGCACAGGCCGTGGAAGTGGTAGTGGCCGTCGGGGTCGGCGGCCTCGGCCGCGCCGGTTTCGGCGAGGCGCAGCACAGCCCCGGGCAGGGCCTCGCCGGTGCGCTGGTCGGCCACGCGGCCGGCCAGCGTCAGGGCGCAGGCGGCCCCGGCGGCCGGGGCGCTCTGGGCCCCGGCGCGGCACGGCGCACCCAGCAGGGCCACGGCCACGAGCACCAGCCAAGCGGCAGGACCGCCTTGTTTGATGGATATCAGCAAGAAAATGAGGGGGAGGGGGTGCGCTGCCCGCCAGCAGCTGCGTCCGGCCGCGCCCGGCCCGCACACGGCGGCACCGGGCCACAAAGCGGCCCTAAATCATACCAGACGAGTAATTTAACCCACCGGGGGCCCCCGCAGGCAGCGCTGCGACGCCACCGCTTCGGCCCACACCGACGCCGCGAACAGCCGGCGCAGGCCCACCACGGCCGAGCGCGACGGCACGGGTACCACCACCGGCGCGGCCGGTTGGAAAGCGGCGTCGTAGAGCGACTCCTCGTAGCAATGCCGGTGCTGCCTGCTCAGCAGCGCCTTGCCCTTGGCCGCGCCGAAACTGGCCCGCTGGGCCGGCTCGTCGGTGGTGTGCCGGTGCGGGTGCAGCGCCAGTACCCACGCCTCCGGCAGCAGCACCCGCATCAAGCAGAGCAGCAAGAAGGCAGCAAGGGTTTGGTGGCGCAACAACACAGTCAACACGAATTAGCGGGCAACGCGGCGGCTTACGAAAGCCACGCGCCGGAAGTTGCCCTAAGCCCCAAAGGTAAAGCAATGCAGCAGAATTGCGCGGCTCAACCGCGCGGCTCAAAAATTTTATCACTGGCAAGCGGACACAAACAGCAGTTGCATTGAGCGTTATATAAAATGAGCTTGCTAAAGCTTAATTGAATTATTATTTACTTTTGCAACAATGTTGCATAATATATTGGGTGCGCTACCTTTGACTCCTGTTTTTTATCAGCCCATCGTTTCTTATGCCTGAACGCTCCGTGTCCGCCATCTTTTTTCGCCGGGCCGCCGACTACGGCGGGGCCCTGAACGCCGTGCTTTGCGGGCTGCACTGCGCGGCCGGCCCCTTGCTGCTGGCTTGGTGGGGCACCCGAAACCCAGGAGTCGCGGCCGCGCGCTGGGAACTAGGTTTTCTGGCGATGAGCGGGGTCTTGGTGGCGCTGGCTGCCCGGCGGCCGTCCCCCGCCAAGCTGCGATGGACCCTGTGGGGGCTATTCGCGCTGTTCGCAGCCGCGGCCATGTTGGCCGAGCGGTGGCCCGGCTTACAGTTCGTGCAATACGCCGCCTCCGCCGGCCTCATCGCCGCCCACCTGCTGAACCAGCGCTATTGCCGCCGACAGAATTGTGGCCACCGGCCCGGGCAAACTATTTGCCGTGTAGCCGCGTCCTAGGAACGATGAAGCACCTTTCTGCCGGTGGATTTTTGTTGGCTGCCGCGCTGGCGGCGGGCCCCCGGGTTGCTCCGGCGCAGGTGCCGGCCCGGCTGGTGGGCCGCTGGCAAGCCCAGCAAGTCAGCTTACTGGCCCGGCGCGTAGTGTCGCACGAGGTGCAGGAACAGATGAACGACTCAGCCATGGCCCTGACCAACGACGAGCTGCGGCAAGGAGCCTTGCGGCAAATTGTTAGCTTTCAGACCGACGGCACCTACCGTTACGAGCAAACCCGCAAAGGCCAGCCGCCACACACCGAGGCGGGCACCTATACAGTGCGGCAAAACGTTATCGAGGGCCAAAGCCCTGGCACGGCCGGCGAGTCGTCGTTTGCCCGTTGGCGCATTGCGCAGCTGGGGCGGCAGCTGGTGCTGGAGCGGCCCATCTGGGCCGACTCGCTGCGCATCAGCCAGCAAATCGAGTTCCGTCGGCTGCCGCCCGTGCCCTGACCGGCGGGCCAATGCCAGGTCTTATTTTTCGCTTCTTTTATCGCCTATTTTTGCCTCATGCCCACCGCCGCTGCCCCCGACCGCCTCGCCCAAACCATCGTCCGCCACGGCCTGCGCCAGACGCCCGTGCGCCGCGCCGTGCTGGGGGCCCTGGCCGGCAAAGGTTACGCCCTCACCGGGGCCGAGATTGAGCAGGAAACGGGGCCCGGCACCGACCGCATTACCCTGTACCGCACCCTCAAAAGCTTCGAGCAGAGCGGCTTGGTTCACCGCGTCATCGACGACTCGGACGTGCTGCGCTACGCGGCCTGCTCCATTGAATGCAGCGCCGAAGCGCATTTCGACAACCACGTGCATTTCAAGTGCGGCGTGTGCGCTCACACCTACTGCCTGAGCCAAGTGGCCATCCCGGCCGTGGCCTTGCCCGGGGGCTTCAGGGCCGAGCGACGCGACTACCTGCTCTCGGGAACCTGCCAGCTGTGCCAAGCCCCAGCCGATGCGCGCGGCCTGATAATTCCCGGCTGATTCTGAACTTTATTTACCTCTATTTGTTGGGCTTAGCCGATAGCTTTCTGCTCGTTGCTGTTGAAGTGATGTTGATTGGTGCGCAGCAGTTTTGCCACATTATCGCCCTCGGCGGTACACAATCACTGCGCAGTGATTGGCAACTTTTTGGCCGTACGACCGGACGATGCTACCTGAAGGCAAGGATTCTTAAGTATTTGGAAATCTTTTGCTTGCGAATCATAATTTTATATTAATCCTTACGTATTATTGTGGCTGATTGGCTGGCACCGCCGGGCATTGCTGCTCCCTTATCATCATGATTATCAAGGAAATCAACGAGCTGTTGATTCAGTATAGTGAGCCGCTAAGTCTACTGCGCACCGACTGGGCCGCCGGCCGCGACATGAGCCAGTTCCGCGCCACGTTCGACCAAGCGCTGGCATTGGCCAACCGACTGGAAGCGAAGCGGTTTGTGTTGGATTTAGACGCCTTGCCCGATATTTCGGTCTACGATCAGGCGTGGCTGGCTACGCATTGGGTGCCCCAGGCCCTCGAACTGCCCCTGCGCCAAGTAGTTATAGTGCTTTCGCCCCGGCGCGTTTACAACCACCAGGTCGTGGAAGGCTTGCTGGCGCTGGCCCGGCCGGCTATTCGGTTCGACGTGCAGTTTTTCTCGCAAACAGTGCCGGGGCTGCGCTGGATCACCGATTACTCGCCGCTGCTGGCCGAGCTGCTGGCCGAATGGGACGCGGCTTTTGGACCAGCTGGCCCATCGCCAAGCGACGTATCCGAGCCACACGCCTACTACGGCCAAGCCTGATGCTCCGCGCTGCCAGCTTGGCAGCGGCTTTTTCTTTTTGAAAGTACCCAACTGGTTTGAGGCCCTGTGCTGAGGCGTGGGCGCACGCCGTTGCTGAAACGTTGGTCCTAGTTTCGGGTTGAACGAACTGCGGTTTCTTCTGCTTGCAAGCCGGGCACAGTGTGGGTTCGCGCTGCCAACCTGGCAGCGCCCGGCCGCGTGGCGCAGCTTTTGGGGGCCTGCCGGGTGGCTGCGCTGTGCGCAAACCATTCCACGCCTTCATTTATCTATTGCCATGCAAGAAACCGGTTCTATCTCCATCCATACGGAGAACATCTTCCCGATTATCAAGAAGTTCTTGTATTCTGACCACGAGATTTTTCTTCGTGAATTGGTTTCGAACGCCGTTGATGCCACCCAAAAGCTGCAAAGCCTGGCCCGCCAAGGCGAGTTCAAAGGCGAGTTGGGCGAGCTGAAAGTGCGCGTGACCGTGGACAAGGACACCCGCAAAATCACGGTTTCGGACCACGGCCTGGGCATGACGGCCGAGGAAATCAAGAAGTACATCAACCAGATTGCCTTCTCCGGGGCCACCGAGTTCGTGGAGAAGTACAAGGAAACCGACGCCACGGCCAAAGACCAGATTATCGGGCAGTTCGGCCTGGGCTTCTACTCCGCCTTTATGGTGTCGAGCGAGGTTGAAATCTGGTCAAAATCGTACAAAGAAGACGCGTTGACGGCCCACTGGACCTGCGACGGGAGCACCCAATTTACTCTTGACGAACCCACCGGCGACCACGCCAAGGCCGAGCGTGGCACCGACGTGGTACTGCACGTGGCCGAGGATTCGGACGAGTTCTTGGAAGTGGAGCGGCTGCGCACCATTCTCACCAAGTATTGCAAATTCCTGCCCGTACCGATTGAGTTGGAAGGGCAGCTCATCAACGATACCACGCCTATTTGGACCAAGCAGCCGAGCGAACTGACCGACGCAGACTACCTGAAGTTTTATCAGGAGTTGTACCCGATGTCGATGGACGCGCCGCTGTTTTGGATTCACCTCAACGTGGACTATCCGTTCAACCTAACGGGCATTCTGTACTTCCCGAAGGTGAAGGACGAACTGCAATTTTCGCGCAACAAGATTCAGCTGTACTCGCGCCAAGTATTCATCACCGATGAGGTGAAGGACGTGGTGCCCGAGTTCCTGATGCTGCTGCACGGCGTGCTCGACTCGCCCGATATTCCGCTGAACGTGTCGCGCAGCTTCTTGCAAGCCGACGCAGCGGTGCGCAAAATCAATACCTACGTGACCCGCAAGGTGGCCGATAAGCTGGGCGACTTGTTCAAGAAAGACCGCGCCGGCTACGAGGAGAAATGGACCGATATCGGCATGTTCGTGAAGTACGGCATGCTGTCGGATGAGAAGTTTTACGAGCGTGCCAAAGACTTCGTGCTGTTGAAGAACGTGGCCGGCAAGCTGTTCACCATCAACGAGTACACCGAGCACATCCAGGCCCACCAGCAGGACAAGGACGGCAACACCGTGGTGCTGTACACCAACGACGCAGAGGCTCAGCACGGCTACGTGGCCGCCGCCCAGGAGCGCGGCTACGACGTGCTGAACCTCGACCAGGTGCTCGACTCGCACTTCATCGGCCAGTTGGAGCAGAAGCTGGAAAAAACCAGCTTCAAGCGCGTGGACGCCGACACCATCGGCAAACTCATCGAGAAAGAAGGCACCACCGAAAGCGTGCTGAGCGAAGACGACCAAGCCAAGCTGGCGGAGGCTTTCAAAACGGCCATCCACAACGAGGCCATGCACGTGAAAGTAGCGGCCCTGAGCCCACAGGATGCGCCGGTGGTCATCACCCAAAACGAGTTTATGCGCCGCATGAAAGACATGCAGCGCACCGGCGGCGGGGGCGGCATGCAGATGTTCGGGGCCTTCCCCGACTCGTTCGATGTGACCGTGAACGCCAACCACCCCGTGGCCCAGCGCGTGCTGGCCGAAGGTGAAACCGGCGAGAAGCTGGCCAAGCAAGCCTTCGACCTGGCCCTGCTGGCCCAGGGCATGCTGAAAGGAGAGGCCCTCACGGCCTTCGTGAAGCGCAGCACCGAGTTGTTGTAAGCGAGGGCCCCCGGCCCAAAAAAGCCCCGTTGCCCGCCCGGCAGCGGGGCTTTTGGCGTTCAAGCGGGGCGCTTGGCGTAGCTTGCCTTTATGAAAGTCTTTCTTGCAATTGCCCTTTTTGCCTGGCAGGTGGCCGCCCCGGCCGGGGCCCAATCCGTTAAAACTCCGGCGATGAATTTGCAGGCCAATCGAGTGAAAGTTGCCGGGGGCCAGCTTACCGGGGCCCCGGCCACCGGTGGCGTCCACGTGTTCAAGGGCGTGCCGTACGCGGCCCCGCCGGTGGGCGCGCGCCGCTGGCAGGCCCCGCAGCCCGTGCGGCCGTGGCCGGACATGCGGCTGGCCACGCAGTTTGGGCCCCGCGCCATGCAGCTGCCGCTGTTTGCCGACATGAACTTTCGCTCGAACGGCGTGAGCGAGGACTGTTTGTATTTGAACGTGTGGACGCCGGCCCAATCGGCCCGCGAGCGCCGGCCGGTGCTGGTGTATTTCTACGGTGGGGGCTTTGTGGCCGGCGACGGCTCGGAGCTGCGCTACGACGGCGAAAGCATGGCCCGCCAGGGCATCGTGGCGGTCACCGTCAATTACCGGCTCGGCGTGTTCGGCTTCCTGGCCCACCCCGAGTTGACGGCCGAGTCGCCGCACCACGCTTCGGGCAACTACGGCTTGCTCGACCAGGCGGCGGCCTTGCAGTGGGTGCGCGACAACATCGCGGCCTTCGGCGGCGACCCGCAGCACGTCACCATCGGCGGCGAGTCGGCGGGCTCCTATTCGGTGAGCGCCCAAATAGCTTCGCCTTTGGCTAAAAACCTAGTGGTGGGGGCCATCGGCGAAAGCGGCTCGCTGCTGGGGTTGCAGCCGCTGCCCACGCTGGGCCAGGCCGAGCAGACCGGCGCGGCTTTCGCGGCGGCCGCGGGGGCCCCGTCGCTGGCGGCATTGCGGGCGCTACCGGCCGCGCAGCTGCTCGCCGCCACAAGCCAGCCGAACGCGCCCCGCTTCGGGGCCGTTGTGGACGGGTACTTCCTGCCGCGCCCGCCGGCCGAGATTTTCGCGGCCGGCCAGCAGGCGCACGTGCCGCTGCTGGTGGGCTGGAATTCGCAGGAAGCAGGCTATCAATCGCTGCTGGAACAAGCTCCGATTACCGTGGACAATTATCGCACGGCTGTACAAAAGCTCTACGGCGAGCGCGCCGCTGAGGCCCTGCGCCTCTATCCCGCCGCCACCGATGCCGAAGCCGAACAGTCGGCCACGGCCTTAGCCAGCGACCGATTCATTGGCTATAGCACCTGGAAATGGGCCGACATGCAGACCCAAACCGGCGGGCGGCCAGTGTACCGCTACTTTTACGCCCGCCCCCGGCCAGCTACCGCGGCCGCGGCGGGCCCCGCCGCACCGGCCGCACCGGCGCACGGGGCCGTGCATTCGGCCGAGATAGAATACGCGTTGGGCAACCTGTCCACCAACAAGGTATTCGCCTGGACGCCCGACGATTACCAGGTATCGAAAACCATGGAGGGCTACTTTGCCAACTTCGTCAAAACCGGCAACCCGAACGGCCCCGGCCTGCCCGCCTGGCCCGCCGCCAGCCAGGGTCCCGGCGGACAAACCTTGCGCCTGGACGTGAATACCCGCCCCGAGCCTGATCCCAACCGGGCCCGCTACCTGTTCCTGGAACAGAAATAGCCAAACGGCTGGCCGACGGGTTTGGCTGCCTTGCCTGTTTGAGTAAGGGCCCCACACTTCACTGTTTTTGAAGCTTTTAAGCCAATTTGGCGTTTCGCGCCACCACAAACATCCGGTCCCCAAACCGGCCGGTGAGCTTGTTCAGGTAGTACGTTGGGTACTGGCCGGCCAACTTGCTCACTTTCTCTACTACGCTGCCGCCCAAGCGGATGTGCTTCGGCGGTTTCACCGGGTTCAGCAGCTCGACTACTTCGAAGCCTTGCTTTTTCAGCATTTTGGTGATGGTGGCGGGCGTGAATTCGAAGAGGTGGTAGGGCGGAATGTCCATCTTGCGCTCCTTGCCCAGGGCCCCGTAGGCGGCAAAACCCAGGCGCACGGTGGGTAGGTTCAGCACCGAAGGCAGGGCCAGCACCAGCAGCCCGTCGGGCCCCAGGATGCGGTGGAACTTGGCCAGCGTGGCGCTCGGCGAGAGCAAATGCTCCAGCACGTCGCCCATGTAGGCCAGGTCGAACTGGTTTTCGTGGAAGTCTTCGGTGGTTTCGATGTTGCCGGTCACCACGGGCAGGTGCAGCTCGCGGCGGGCAAAATCGGCCGCGTGCTCGGATATTTCGAGGCCGTGGGTGGTCCAGCCCAGCGCTTGCAGGCTTTTGAGGGTATAGCCGGGGCCGCAGCCCACTTCCAGGTAGCGGAACTTGCGGCCCGGGTAGCGCGCCAGCACGTAATCGGTGAACTTGTCGGGCCGCAGCTGCAACGCTGCCTGCTTCTGGCCGTCTTCGATGAACTTGACGTCCTGCTGCGTTCGGTCGTAGTTGGGGCGCTCGGTGAAGTATTCTTTGCCATAGAGCCGCTCCAGCTGGGCCGGTGTGGGCTGGGGGTCGAGAAACATCAGGGCGCAACGGCGGCACTGGGTGCCTTGCAGCCGCTGGCCCTCAAACTCATAGTAAAACGGCAGCTTCTTAAAATCGGGGCTGCCGCACAAGTCGCAGGTGCGCATGGAAGTAGCGCGAACTTTGTGGGCCGCGTCGCTGTAAAGCCAATCGATACAACAACGCGGAGGACGCGAACCGTAAAGTTCGCGCTACTTTGCCTAACGCCACGCCAACCAGCCGCTGGCCCAATTTTATGCTTGATGTCCTCGTCATTGGGGCCGGCCCCGTGGGGCTGGCCTGCGCCCTCGAATGCCAGCGCCGCGGCCTGCAAGTAGCCGTGGTGGAGAAGGGGGCCTTGGTCAATTCCATCGTCGGCTACCCCACCAACATGGAGTTTTTCTCCACGCCGGAGCTGCTCGAAATCGGCGGCTACCCCTTCCCCACCAGCCACTACAAGCCCCTGCGCGAAGACGCCCTGGACTACTACCAGCGCGTGGCCCGCTCCGAAAAGCTGGCCTTGCGCCTGCACGAGCGGGTGTTGCGCCTGACCGGCGAGCAAGGCAACTTCGTGGTGACGACCGATAAGGGTGAAATCTCAACTCGCAACGTCATCGTGGCCACCGGCTTCTACGACCTGCCCAACCCGTTGGGCGTGCCCGGCGAAGACCTGCCCCACGTAAATCATTACTACAAAGAGCCGTACCAGCACGTGGCCCGGCGCGTGGTCGTCATCGGAGCCAAAAACTCGTCGGCCAAAGCCGCGTTGCAGCTCACCCGCTCCGGGGCCCAAGTCACGCTCGTCGTGCGGGGCCCCGCCGTGAGCGACTCGGTGAAGTACTGGATTCGCCCCGACCTGGTGAACCGCATTGCCGAAGGCAAAATCAAGGCCCACTTCAACACCACCATTGTTGCCATCCGGCCCGACGCGGTAGAAATTCTCACGCCCGAGGGGCCCCTGGATGTGCCCACTGATTTCGTGTACGCCCTCACCGGCTACCACCCCGACGAGGCCCTGCTCGGCCGCCTCGGCGTCGAGCCCGATCCTGCCGACGAGGCCCGCGCCCCGCTCTTCGACCCCGCCACCCACGAAACCACCAACCCCGGCGTGTTCGTGGCCGGCACCGTGTGCGGGGGCCGCGCCACCAGCCGCTGGTTCATCGAAAACGGCCGCCACCACGCCCAGCTCATCGCCGCGCACCTTGCGGCGGGCGTACCGGCGTAGGGTAGCGCCGGGCCTGGGGGCCCATTCATCACAAAAAACGCGTCCTTCCCGGTTAGGAAGGACGCGTTTTTGTTTAGGTCAAAGCCCTGTTTTTTGCTACGGAAACTTCACGCCCCGGTAATCGTTGGCGTTCACGCCCTGGAAGCTACTGCCGTACTTGGCGTTGATGCTTTTTAGGATTTCGTTGGCGATGAGGGCATAGCCGCGCGGCGTGGGATGCACCCCATCGAGGCCGAACAGGTTGCCCGACACGTAAGCCGCCGTATTATTCACGGCATTGGTCACTTGGCCACTGGCTGCAACACTCCGGAAGTAAGCATTGGCATCAAATACGGCCAAGTTGCGCGTGCCCGCTGCGGCCGTGAGGGCGTTGTTGAAGGCAGCGGTGGCCGTGGCCACGTTGGCTTGCTCCGCATCGTCGAGCACGAAAGCACTCGGAATGGGGTTGCCAGCCGACACGCCGAACGCGGCCGTCGTGTCAATCCCAAACGAGGCCAAGTACGGGCCAAAAAACACCTTCGGCTGGTTGGCCTGCGCGAACAGGTAGCGCCACGGCGCGCCCGTGGGCCGGCCCAGCAGCCCCAGGAAGGGCGACGAGATAAGCGTAAACAGCTGCCGCCCACCGCTGGCGTCGCGGATGTCGCTGACGGGCACCGGCTTGCGGTTGCCCGACGCGGCCCCGCCGGGCGTTGCGCCCGTCAGGATAACTACGCCGGGCACGCTCTTGGCCGCGAGGGTGGCCTTGAATACAGGTCCCACGGTGGTGAAGAACGGAATACCGGCCACGTCCGGAATGGTGGAAACCACACCTTTGGCCCCGCCGGCCACCAAGGCGTCGAGGACCAGCCCGGTGTTGGTTGTAAATGTAGCCGTGGGCGTTATCGGAGTGGCCGCGCCACCGGACGTGGCGTAGCCCAACACGTCGTTATTGCCCAACCATTCGGTAAAAAACGTGGGCTTCAGCGATGCGACCGTCGCTTGTACGCGCTGCAAATAGGTTTGTCCGGCTGCGGCATCGGGAGTGATGCGCTCAAAATAAGGGTTGCCCGCCTGGCTGCCGTAGCCCGGCGTCTGGATGTCCGACATGCGAATGCCGGGCACGCCCAGGTTGTTTATCGGGTCGGTAAACTTGGTGTAGAGCGGAGTCGGTGGGGCCTGGTAAGGAATGGTCACGCCCGGCGCGACGGGAATGTTTTGCGGCGGCGGGGTGTAAAAACCCCGAATACCCAAGTTAGTAGTAACGGCCGCCGTAGTGGGGGCCCCGCCGCTGAAACCCGTCAGCGCCAGATAGCCCGAGCCGTTGGCTTGAGCTTCCGTAAAGAGCGGCTGCGTAAACGCGCCGCCGCCCACCAGTGCAAACTGCTGCGAAAGAATGAGCGGATATGAATTGAGCTGGCCCTCCCGGTAAAGGCCATTGTCGGCGTAGCCGGCCGTGAGCGAGTTGCCCACCGCGAGGTAAGTAGTGAAACTAGCCGAACCCGCCGACGGAGCAGGGCTGTCGATATTGGGCGTGCAGCCGCCCAGCGCCAAACCCAGCAGGCCCAGGGCCGGCACGGAATGCTTAAAAATCCGATTCATAAGTAGTTGTGCTATTAGCGATTGAGAAAAGCGTTAGAACGAGTAGCGCACCCCGATGCCGGGAATGAAAATATCGGTGCGGTAGGTGCCGGCCACCCGGTCGGTGGTGCCGTTGTTCAACAGGTCGGACTGGGTTTGGGTGCGCTTAGCAAAGCGCTCGAACTGAAACGAGGCGTCGATGCCCAGGTGCGGCGTCGCGTTGTAGGTCACGCCGGCCGTCCCGATGACGCGGTCGGCGTCGGGCGTTTCGGGCGTCACGTAGCCGTCCTTCACCGCGGCGAAATCGTAGGCTGCGCCCAGGCGCAGAATTAGCTGGTCCGTGGCCTTGTACTGGCCGCCGAGCCGGAACGCCAATGCGTCCTGGTAATACCGCTTCGAAGAGCTGAAGCTGTTGCCGCCTACCAAGCCGGTGTTGGCAGGAGTGGCAGCGCCGGCGTTGCCGTTATTGCCGCTGAAGGTAAAGTCGAGGGTGCGGTACGTGTTCCACAGCACCAGCGACGCGTCCAGGCCAATAGTCAGCTTGTCGTTGGGCATCACGCCAATGCCAACGGAAGCCATCGCCGGCAGAGGCAGCGTCGAATCGAAGGAAGTCGCCGTGAACTGGCTGTTGATGGCCCCCGCGCTGGCGCTGCCGGCGGCCGGCAAGCCGGCGATGTTCACGCTGCCGCCTTTCAGGCGGGCTTCTATTTGCGAGCGGTAGCTGATGCCCACGCTCAGTTTGTCGGAGGGCTTGAAGAACAGGCCCGCGTTGAAGCCCATCCGGAAATCGGCTTTGCCGTCGAGGGTAAGGTGGGCCGGGCCCGTGGGCAGCGGCAGGTCGCGCTGGATGTTGGCCGAACCGTAAGCCAGCATCGTCAGCCCCACGCCCACGCTGAACCGGGGCGAGAAAGCGTAAGAGAACGTGGGTTGCACGTACACCGACTGCAAGTTGATCTCGGTGAGGGAGTAGCGGCCTTCCCACTGGTCGGCGTAGCGCAGCTGGCTGCCGTAGGGCGTGTACACGGCCACGCCGAATTTGTACTTGCCTTCTTTCGGGCCAAAGGCGGCGTAAAAGTTAAAAGGCGTCACCAACAAGTGCTGGAGGTCGCGCTGTCCGCCTCCGTTTTCACTCTGGAAGCTGCCGCGTGCCAAAGCGAAGTTGGCCCCCACTTGCACGCCGTTTTGGCGCACCATTGCCAAGGCCCCGGGGTTATAGAACATGGCGGCTTGGTCGAGCGACAGGCCCACGCCCACGCCGCCCATGCCGATGTTTTGTTGCCCGCCCAGGTTCACCTGAAAGCCGCTGGCCGAGGCCGCCGCGGCGCTGCCCAGCAGGGTGCCCCCCGCAAGGAGTAAAGTTTTTACCATCATAAAGAAAGAAACGTTGAGTAGAGGTTGATTTCGGGCCTTAAATGTAACAGTAAAACGCGCAATCGATTTCCAAAATTATTCGGCGTGCCTACTATTTGTAGGCAAATTTGTATCTTAGTACGACTAGAGGACGGGCTTTCCCGTATTTTTGTGTTGCTTTATTCACTTGTTCCCACCCTTGGCTTAGGCCATTTTTTTCATCATGCTGACCGACACTTCTTCCTCCATTTACCAGCTCAGCGAAGAGCAGCTGGCCGTGCGCGACGCCGCCCGCGACTTTGCCCAGTCCGAGCTGTGGGCCGGCGTAATCGAGCGCGACGAACACCAGAAATTTCCCGTCGAGCAAATCAAAAAGATGGGCGAGCTGGGCTTCATGGGCATGATGGTGAGCCCCGAGTACGGCGGCAGTGGCCTCGACACCGTGAGCTACGTGCTGGCGATGGAAGAAATCAGCAAAGTCGATGCCTCGTGTTCGGTCATCATGAGCGTCAACAACTCGCTGGTGTGCTGGGGCCTGGAAGCTTACGGCACCGAAGAGCAGAAGCACAAATATCTGCCGCGCCTGGCCTCTGGCGAAATCATCGGGGCGTTTGCCCTGAGCGAGCCCGAAGCGGGCTCCGACGCCACCAGCCAGCGCACCACCGCCGAAGACATGGGCGATTACTACCTGCTCAACGGCACCAAGAACTGGATTACGAACGGCACCACCGCCTCGGTGTACCTCGTCATCGCCCAAACCCACCCCGAGCTGAAGTCGCGCGGCATCAACGTGTTGATCGTAGACAAGGACTCGCCCGGCTTCATCCAGGGCCCCAAGGAGAACAAGCTTGGCATTCGCGGCTCCGACACCTGCTCTTTAATGTTTACCGACGTGAAAGTGCCCAAGGAAAACCGCATCGGGGCCGACGGCTTCGGTTTTAAGTTTGCCATGCAGGTGCTGGCTGGCGGGCGCATCGGCATCGCGGCGCAGGCCTTGGGCATCGCCTCGGGGGCCCTGGAGCTGAGCGTGAAATATGCCAAGGAGCGCAAGGCGTTTGGGGTGCCCATTGCCCAACACCAGGCCATCCAATTTAAGCTGGCCGACATGGCCACCAACATCGACGCCGCCCGCCTGCTGTGCCTGCAAGCCGCCGCCGACAAAGACCGCCACGCCGATTATGCTAAATCCGGGGCCATGGCCAAGCTCTTCGCTTCGAAGACGGCGATGGACGCGGCCGTGGAAGCGGTGCAGATTCACGGCGGCTACGGCTTTGTGAAGGAATATCACGTCGAGCGGTTCATGCGCGACGCTAAAATCACCCAGATTTACGAGGGCACTTCCGAAATTCAAAAAATTGTAATCTCGCGGGAAATCCTCAAATAAGCGGAATTGCCACATTTTCAGATTATTTGCACAAAACCCAGCTAAATAATAGCTGGGTTTTTAGTTTTTCTCGCTGTTTATCCGTTGTATTGCACTAAGATTGTAACATTTACCGGAATTTGCATTAGCTCTACAACTACTAACCGGCTTATAGGGGCCATAAAAAATGGAAGATTACAATAAAGTCATTGAATCGTTAGGTGTCCGCTACATCAAATCTAAAAACCTGGTGTTGCAACAACCCTTTACCGTGCGCAATTCTTATGATGTTGGCAACACCCTTATATTATTGCACAAAGGCCGTATCTCCTTTGGCGAAGACTCCCACGTGGTCGAAGAAGGCGAGATGTTGTTCATTCCCGGCGGCCGGGGCACACGGGTAGGCTACGGCAGCGAACCGGGCGGGCGCGTCATCACCAATGACGACCTGATTACCAACAAAGACAAGTTTTTTTCTTCCAACGACCACATCGATTTGATCGGCGACGCCGAGCAGAGCCACAGCTTTGTAAGTTTCGATGCCAAGGTGTTCGACTCGGTCAACTTTTTCGCGTCGCTCGACGTGCCGGCCTTTTTGATCGACAACAGAAACACGAAGCTGCCGGGCCTCATCAAGCAAGTGGTGGAGGAAAGCATCCAGGATTTGCCCGGCCGCGAGCGGCTCATCAACATCTACACCGAAAACATCGTGGTAGAAGTGGTGCGCTACGTGCTGCAAAACAACATGTTTGTGGAGCAGTTGGCTACCAACAGCACCTACTTCAAAGACCCGCGCCTGATTGACCTGTTCAACTACATCAAGGAACACCTCGGCGGCGACCTCTCGAACAAGGTGCTCAGCGGCGTGGCCAACGTGAGCGAAGACTACGTGGGCCAGTATTTCAAGATGCTGACCAACATCAACCCGCAGGACTATATCGAATACCAGCGCATGGAGCGCGCCGTGTTCTTGCTGCGCACCACTAAGAAGAGCATCCGCGAAATCGGCAAAGACGTGGGCTACAAGGATACGGCTTATTTCTGCCGCCGCTTCAAGATGATGTTTGGCATCCCGGCCGGCAAGATGCGCCGTCGCGAATCGGCAATGAACATCTAGGTCAATCGACGGGCGAGCAATCGGTTACAAAAGCAGTTTATAGATTTCAGAAGGGATTACACGGCCAGCGGCGCGTGTAATCCCTTTTCTGTGCGTTGATGGCCCCGTGACCAAGCGCCGGCTCTTGTCTAATTAAGCCGCCACGACCGCGCCGCGCACGGCCGCCACGGCTTCAGCCAAGAACTCTGGGGCCTCAGCAATCTGGTTGCCGACCACTACCACATCGGCCCCAGCGGACAGGGCCGCCGCTATTTTTTCGCCTGTATTGAGGCCTCCGCCCACAATAATGGGTGTGCTTACCGTCGCACGCACGGCCGCAATCATGGCCTCCGATACGGGGTGCAGGGCCCCACTACCACCATCGAGGTAGGTAAGGCGTAGGCCCAGTTGCTCGCCGGCCAGGGCCGTGCTGGCAGCAATGCCGGGCTTGTCGTGCGGCAGCGGGGCCGTGCCGCTCACATAGGAAGCCGTGGTGGGCCGGCCGCTTTCCACCAGCATGTAGGCGGTGGGCAGTAGTTCCAGACCGCTCGCGCGCAGGCGCGGGGCGGCCACCACGTGCTGCCCGATAAGAAACTCTGGGTTGCGGCCCGAGATGAGCGAAAGCAGCAGCAAGCCATCGGCGGGGCCCTCTAGATGCAAGCTGTGGCTGGGAAACAGTAGTATCGGCACGCCGCTATGGGCCTTTAACAACGTCAAAAGGGCAGTCTGGTGCGCGCTTAGCACCAGGCTGCCCCCTACAAAAAAGTAATCAACGGGGTATTCAGCGGTCCGGGCCAGCAAGTCCAGCAGGCCCGCCTCGGTGAAGTCATCGGGGTCGAGCAGCACGGCCAGCGCCTTGCGGCCGTGCTGCCGACGGGCAATAAAAGAATCAAGCAGGGTGCTGGCGGGGTGCATCCGAAACGCTGGGCTGGGCGGGGGAAAACGGCCCCGCAGCTCCCGCACCGGCGGCAGCCGCGTCGGCGCGGGCTGCAAGGTCGGGACTTTCGGGCGTTTGCGCATCCTCCACGGCTGATTTTACGGCCGAGCGGCCCGCCAGCGCAGCCACGCCCGCTGCCACGGCTTGCGCAAACAGCCCGCGGGCCATCTCCGATTGCCAAGCGGCTTTGGCCAAGGTGCCCAGCGTTTCGGCCATTCCCTCGCTCACTATCGGCTTGCGAACCGCCAGAGCTTTTTTCGGGGCTGGGGTCTTGGAAGCTGGGCGGGCCGGCGGCGCTGGCTGCGGCTCGAACGGGTCGGGCTCGTGCGCGGCAGGCGCTGACTTCGAAACCTCGGGCTTAGGGGCCTCAGCTTCAGCAGTATTTTGCGCAGGAACGGGCGCTCCAGTTGCAGCAGGCACGGCGGACCAGAGGCTGGGCCAGACGTTGGCTTCGGCATCATCAAACCCCGGCGACTCCTGAAATACAGCAGCCGAAGCGGCAGCTGACTTGGGACCGTTGGGGTCTTTAGGGCCCTTTTTATTTTTTTTGCCTTTAGAATGGTCGGCGGCCGGGCCGCTCTCGTTTTCGAAGCGGCGGGGCCGGTTCTTCCTGCCGCCCAACAGGCGCGTAATCAGCCAAATGCTGCTGGCCAAGCCGGCCCCGGCCAAGGCCACCTTGCCCACTTGCACGGTTTTTTCCTTGATCTGCTCGACATCACCGCGCAGGGCGCGTTCGTATTCAAGCTTTTTCTGTTCCAGGAATTCTTTTTCGTTGTCGAAAAGCGGGTTCTGCGGGTCACTCATGGCGAAAGATGGGGAAAGTAGTGGCGAGCTTAGTGCTTGTCGGATTTGTAGATGGTGTCTTTCAAGGTTTTGTCGGCCAGGCCCTGGAAGGCTTTTTTATCGACGCCCACCAGTACCAGCACCAGCAGAAGCAAGTAGAAGCCGGCCACGGCCGCGAAGCCCAACGACGGGCTATCGAACACGTCGTTCAGGGCCAGGGCGGCGTATAAATTGAGGAACAAAAAGAACATCAACCCAAAAAAAGCCAAAAACGCCCCGTGCAGCACATTGACAAACATGGAGTTGACCCGTTGCTGCAACTCCAGGCGTATCAGGTCGATGCGGGTGTCGAGGTAGCCGGTGAGGTTGTTGATGATGCTGTCGGGGCGCGGAGCAGAGGATTGGTCGTCGGAGGCCATGGTGCGAAAGAGGAAACAAAAAAGGGCGAAGAACGCGGCGCTGGCGGGTGCGCCGCGCCACTTCTACGCAAAACTGCTGAGCAGGGCTGACTTTTGCACTCAGCAACGACGCAACTCCGCCGGTTGCTTCGCTGTTGTGTTTGCCATGCGGCCCCGGGGGCCCATTCCGCTTTTCGTTTTTTGTGAGCCAAACCCATTACCAAGTGCTGGGCGTTGCCCCCACCGCGTCGGCCGCCGAAGTAAAGCGCGCCTACCGGCAGCTGGTGGTGCGCTACCACCCCGATAAGCACGGCGGCGACGTCCGCTACGAAGAGCAGTTCAAGGCGGTGGCAGCGGCTTACGGCGTGTTGGGCGACCCCGGCCGGCGCGCTACCTACGACTTCCAGTTGGCCCAGGCCACCCGCCGCGCCGACGAGGAGCGCCGCCGCCAGCAGTACCGCCCCGCCAGCCAGCACGTGTACGGCGTGCCCATGCCGCCCCCCGCCCCGCTGCGCACGCGCCCGCCCGCCAACAGCCGCGAGCGGCACTACCAAACCATCCCGCGCCAGCGGGCCCGTTTCGTGCGGCGCGATTGGCTGCTCACGCTGGCTTTTCTGGCGGCCACGACGCTGTTCAGCTTGTCGGTGAAAGCCACGATGGACCGTGTGACCGCCAATAGCCACTACCGCGACGGCATAGCGGCGTACGCGGCCGGCAGCTGGCATACGGCTTACGATGAGTTCGACCAGGCGCTTGATTTCCGGCCCGAAGCTGCGGGGGCCCTGCGCCGCCGCGGTGAGTTGAAGCTGCTGGTGAACCATGACGCCGCCGGGGCCCGCGCCGACCTGCAAGCCGCGCTGCTCCAAAAAAATTCGCCCGCCGTGGCGGCCCGCCTCTGCTATTACCTCGGCCGCTGCGAAACCGAGCTGAGCCACCCCGGCCGGGCCGAGCTGGCGTATTCGCGGGCCTTGGCCTTCGACTCGACGCTGGCCCCCGCCTGGCTGGGCCGGGGCCGGGGCCGCTTGCTCGACCTGCGCCGCCCCGCCGCCGCCCTAGCCGATTTCGACCAGAGCCTGCGCCAGGGGCAGGCCGCCGGGCAGCCCCAGCCCTGGCGGGCCTTGCAGCTGCGCGGACTGGCCCTGGCCGCGCTGGGCCGCTACCCCGACGCGCGCGCTGCCTACGAAGCCGCGCTGCTGGTGCGCCCACGCGACGGACAAACACATTTCCTACTGGGCCGCCTGGCCCAGGACTTGGGCGATTCGGCGGCGGCCTGCGAATTTTTTCGGCGGGCCCTGGCGTTGGGCTACGCCTACGCTGGGCCGGCCTATGCCCAAAGCTGCCCGTAGCCGGGGCCCCTGAGTGCAAACGAAAAACCCCACCGGCTCTGGGCCAGTGGGGTTTTTCGTTGCCGAATAACGGCTGCTTAGTTAGGCATCAGTACGCTGTCGATGACGTGAATTACGCCATTGCTTTGGATGACGTCGTAGGTCGAAATGGTTGCAATGCCGCCTTTTTCGTCTTTCAGCACAATGTTTTCCGGGCCGTTCATCGTGGCGGTCAGGGTGCCGCCGCTCACGGTTTTGAGGGTAGCCGAGCCTTTACCGGCTTTGATGGCGGCTTTGATTTTAGCGGCCGTCATGTTGCCGGCCACCACGTGGTAGGTCAGGATTTTGGTGAGCGTAGCTTTGTTTTCGGGCTTCACCAAGTTGTCAACGGTGCCGGCGGGCAGGGCGTTGAATGCCTCGTTGGTAGGAGCGAACACGGTGAAGGGGCCCTTGCCACTCAGCGTTTCCACCAAGCCAGCGGCTTTTACGGCGGCCACCAGCGTGGTGTGGTCTTTCGAGTTCACCGCGTTTTCCACGATGTTTTTGGTGGGGTACATGGCCATGCCGCCCACCATCACGGTGCCGGGGGTCAGCATGGCCTGGGCCGAAGCAACCGTTGAAACGCCAGCGCTCAAAAGCACAACAGCAGCTAGGGAGAACAGATTCTTTTTCATCAGAGTAAACAAAAATAATTGGATTTGGAATTGATGACCCACCTACGCCGGGGCTTGGGCCCACGGATTGCGGCACGATATTTTTTCTTGTTTTTCGCCCTTTGCTCACCAAGCACATTATTCGTTTTTGGGCATAAAAAAAGCCCGTAGCGCTTTGCTACGGGCTTGCTTCGTGGTGGCAACAGTTGGAATCGAACCAACGACACCAGCATTTTCAGTGCTGTGCTCTACCAACTGAGCTATGTTGCCAAAACCCGACAGCCAGTTGTTTTGGCTTCGGGACCGCAAAGGTAAGCAGGCAAAGCCGGGGCGCAAGAACTTCAGCAAAAATTTTGCCCAGCGCGCTGCGGCCCGTTGTTTTTTATTCGGCATGCCTACTAAATTGCGGGCCCAACCGGCTTCGGGGTTTATCTTTACTGCTATGTTGCAATCCATTCTTTTCGCGCTGCTATTACTGGCCGCGTTCGGCCTGTTTGCCTGGCAGGTGCGGAAAATCCGGGCCAACGTGCTCGTCGGGCGCGCCCGGGACATGAGCGGCCACCCGGCCGAGCGTTTGCGCAAAACCGTGCTCGTGGCCTTCGGACAGCAGAAAATGTTCAAGCGCCTCACGCCGGCCTTGCTGCACCTGGTGGTATACGTCGGCTTCCTGGTCATCAACATCGAGGTGCTGGAGATTGTGGTGGACGGCCTGTTTGGCACCCACCGTTTCCTGAGCTTCCTGGGGCCGGTGTACAGCGGGCTCATGGCCACCAACGAGGTGTTGGCCGCGCTGGTAATCGTCGCCGTGGCGGCCTTCTGGTGGCGGCGCAACCGCCACCCGCCGCTCAAGCGCTTCACCGGGCCCGAGCTGCGGATGTGGCCCAAGCTCGACGCCAACATCATCCTTTATGTAGAAGTGGTGCTGATGGCGGCGCTGTTTTTCATGAATTCGGCCGACATCCGGCTCCACCAGGTGGAAGGCCGGGGCCTGCCGGGGGCCTTCCCGGTCAGCCATTTCTTGAGCAGTTTCCTGCCCGTCAACGTGGGCACGCTGGAAGTATTGGAACGGGCCGGCTGGTGGATTCACATCACGGGCATTCTGCTGTTCCTCAACTATTTGCCCAGCTCGAAGCACTTCCACATCATCATGGCGTTTCCGAACGTGTGGTACTCGCGGCTGGTGCCGCAAGGGCAGTTTTCGAACGTGGAAAGCATCACCCACGAAGTGAAAGCCATGATGGACCCCAGCTACGCAGTGCCCGCCGCGCCGGTGGGCCCCGACGGCTCGGCCCTGGCCCCCACGCCTTTCGGGGCCCAGGACGTGGACGACCTGCCCTGGACCAGCCTGATGAGCGCCTACTCCTGCACCGAGTGCGGCCGCTGCACTTCGGTGTGCCCGGCCAACCTGACGGGCAAGCTGCTTTCGCCCCGCAAAATCATCATGGACACCCGCGACCGGGTGGAGGAAAAGTATAACTCGCCGCTGATTTTCCGTCCCAATACGTATGGCCCCGAGGCCAAGCACGAGCCCGTGACGGACCTGGCCGACGCCACGCTGCTGCGCGGCAAGGTGACGCCCGAAGAGCTGTGGGCCTGCACCACCTGCAATGCTTGCGTGGAAAGCTGCCCCGTGAACATCAACCCCCTGGAAAGCATCATCGAGATGCGCCGCTTTTTGGTGCTGGAAGAGTCGGCGGCCCCGAACTCGCTCAACGTGATGTTTTCCAACATTGAGAACAACGGGGCCCCGTGGGCTTTTTCGCCTTCCGACCGCTTCAACTGGGCCGACGATTTGTACGTAAAAGGACCCCTTAGACAAACCGCTTCGGTGTAGCCGCTCGTGCGCGGCCCGCCGGCATTTAAAAGAATCCCACCTTTTTTTCTGCCCCGCGCCATGCAAAAGTCCACCGATTCTTCAAAATCCGCCGCTTCGGCCAAGACGCCCGCCGGCCCCACCCAACCCACTAACACGCCCCCTAGCCCATCGGTGGCCACGTTCCGGCAATACCTCGACGGGCCGGCCGAAACGTTTGAAATGGCCCGCCGCCAGGCGCAAGATGCGGCCCGCGCCCAGCCCGGCGGGGCCCCCGATGCCGAGGCGCGGCGGCTGTTCGCTTACTGATTCATCATCCTGATCCGGGCCCCGGCCCGTCCGCCTTTTCTGCTTTTATGTTGCCTGAAACTGCCCCGGCCCCGCGCCAGATTACTGTCCCCGTCATGGCCGATTTGGCGGCCCGCAACGAGTCGCCCGAAATCCTGTTCTGGGTGGGTTGCGCCGGGGCCTTCGACGACCGCTACAAGCGCGTGACGCGGGCTTTCGTGCGCATTCTCGACCACGTGGGCACCAAGTACGCGGTGCTGGGCCTGGAAGAGTCGTGCACCGGCGACCCCGCCAAGCGGGCCGGCAACGAGTTCCTGTTTCAGATGCAGGCCATGCAAAACATCACGACGATGAACGGCTACGGCATCAAAAAAATCGTGACGGCCTGCCCGCATTGCTTCAACACGATTAAAAACGAATACCCGGCTTTAGGTGGCGACTACGAGGTGATTCACCACAGCACGTACCTTCAGCAGCTTATCAACGAGGGCAAGGTGGGTGTGAGTGGCGGGGAGAGTTTCAAAGGCCGCCGCATCACCTTCCACGACTCGTGCTATCTGGGCCGCGCCAACAACATTTACGAGGCCCCGCGCGATGTGCTGGCGGCCCTCGACGCCGACTTGGTGGAGATGAAGCGCAGCCGGGCCAACGGCCTGTGCTGCGGGGCTGGCGGGGCCCAGATGTGGAAGGAAGCCGAGCCGGGCAAGAAAGAAATCAACATCGAGCGCACCGAAGAGGCCCTGGCTACGCTAAGCGGCGCGGCCGCCGCGCTGGCCAACTTGGGCGGCGTCGAAACCGAAACGATGGCCCCCGGGCCCCACGATTTGCAGGGCAGCATCATCGCCGTGTCGTGCCCTTTTTGCATGACCATGATGAGCGACGGTGTTAAGAACAAAGAGCAAGAAGGCAAGGTGCAGGTATTCGATTTGGCCGAGCTGGTGGCCTCCGCCGAAGGTATTAACGCTTAATGGCTGATTTTGCGGATTTTGGGGATTGCACAGATTTTTTTGGGCACTTCTGCGTTTTTGGCAAGAGCACAGAGGTTTCTTGGCTCGACGAAATTTCGTTGCAGGCCCCAAAATCTGCGAAATCACGGCTAATCTGCAAAATCTGCGATTTATGAATGTGTCTTTTGACGCCTTACCGCCCACCGCGCGGGTTTGGATTTACCAGGCCAGCCGGGCCCTGACCGATGCTGAGTTGACGGCTGTAGCTCCGCACCTGGCACGCTTCGCGGCCGAGTGGACCAGCCACGGCGCGGCGCTGCGGGCCGCGGCCGAGTTCCGGCACCGGCAGTTTCTGGTGCTCGGGCTAGACGAGTCCGTGGCCGGGGCCAGCGGCTGCTCCATCGACGCCTCGGTGCGCTTCGTGGGCGAGTTGGAACAGGCCCTGGGCCTGCAACTGCTCGATAAAAGTCACCTGGCCTTTGCCGGGCCCGACGGCCTGGTTTTGCTGGAGCGCCGCGCCTTGAAACCGGCCGTGGCCGCTGGCACGCTGGGGCCCGCCACGCCTTATTTCGACAACACCGTGGCCACCAAGGCCGAGTTGGAGGCCCGGTGGCCGGCCCCGGCCGGGCGCACCTGGCTGGCGCGCTACTTCGCGCCTGTGCCCGAAGTGCCTGCCACGGGGCCCGCGCTGGCGTAAACACTGCGGAAACCTAGTATTATTGCTGACATTATTGCTGGCCGAAACGACGCCCGGGCGGACCACCACGGGCTGCATTTCCTTTTCTTATCCATGAGAAACACCTTATTCGTGTGCGCGGTGGCCGGCTCGGCGGCGCTGCTAAGTGGCTGCGCAACGAGTGGCAGCGGCGGCAAAGCCGACAAGCGCTTTGCGCGCGGCGAATACGAAGCCGCCATTCCCCTCTACAAAGCACAAGTGGCCAAGGGCAAAACGGCCCCCATTGCCAATTACCGCATCGGCGAGTCGTACCGCCTTTCCAACCGCTTGGAGCTGGCGGAGCCCTTTTACAAAGCGGCGCTTGACGGGAAGGTGCGCAACGCCGACGCGGGCTACCGCTACGCGGAGGCCCTGCGCGCCGGCGGCAAGTTCAACGAAGCGGCGGCTCAGTTCAGTACGTATGCCACCAGCGGTGCCAACCGCACGCTGGCCGCCCACGCCGAAGCCGACGCCAAAAACGCGCTGGCCAGCAAGGCCCTGGCTGGCCAGGCCAGCGGCTACGACGTGCATCCGCTCGACTCCTTGAACTCGCCGGCCTCGGATTTTAGCGCTTCCATTAAGCCCGACACCAAGGAATTTGTGTTTGCTTCGGGGCGCGGCGGGAAGAAGTACCTCGGCAACGGCGAAAACTTCACCGACTTGTACGCCGTCAAGTTCCGCGACGCGGCGGCGATGACCGGCGGCACGGCCGCGCCGCTGGCGGGGCCCTTCAATTCGCCCAGCCGCTTCGAAGCCAGCGCCACCTACACGCCCGACGGCAAAACCGTCGTGTTTGCCCGCTCGAACGACGGCAGTAAAAAAGGCTACCTGAGCGTGGACTTGTGGATTTCGTACTTCAAAAACGGCGAGTGGAGCGCGCCCATTCTGGCCAACATCAACGACCGCACGGCCGACGATTTCGCGCCGGTGTTTGCGCCCGACGGCGTGACGCTGTACTTTGCCTCGAGCCGCCGCAGTGGGCTGGGTGGTAACGACTTATTTAAAGCCACGCTGGGAGCCAACGGGCACTTTTCGCCGGCCGAAAACCTGGGCGAAAGCATCAATACGGCCGGTAACGACAACTTTCCCGGGGTGGGCCCCGACGGCACGCTGTACTTTTCGTCGGACGGCCGGCCGGGCTACGGCAAGCTCGATATTTTTATGGTGAAAGGCGGCCAGGCCGTGAACCTGGGGCCCGACGTGAACGGCCCCGCCGACGACTTCGCACCCTTGCCCATGAGCGCGGAAACGGGCGTGTTCAGCTCGAACCGCGTCGGCGGCAAAGGTTCGGATGACTTGTACGCCTACAAAAAGAAGGCCCTCAAAACGGTTAACTTCTTCGTTGACGGCACCGTGCTGGAGCACGATGCCAAGCTGAACACCACCACGCCGGTGGCTAGCGAGACGGTGACCATCACGGGCCCCAACGGCCGCAAAACCGATGTGCTCACCGGCCCCGACGGCAAGTTTACGTCCCCACTCGACTCGGCTTCGCGCTACGACTTCTTCGCCGACCGGACCGGTGATTTTTCGACCCGCGCCACGCTGAGCACCGTGGGCCGCAAGCCCAGCCAGGCCCAACTGCCGCAGCAGCAGAACGATATTCGGCTGCCGGTGACGCTTACGCTGAACAAAATCGTCGTGAACAAGGCCATCGAAGTGAAGGACATTTTCTACGATTACGACAAGTTCAACATCCGGCCCGACGCCGCCATCCGACTCGACACGCTGGTGCAAACGTTGGTTGACAACCCGAAAATCAACATCGAGTTAAGCTCGCACACCGACCAGCGCGGCAAGGACGCCTACAACCTCAAGCTCTCGCAGCGGCGGGCTGACGCCGCCGTGGACTACATCGTGAGCAAGGGCATCGCCCGCACCCGCATCACGGCCCGCGGCTATGGCGAAACCCGCCCGATTATCGCCAAGCCCAAGTCGGAAGCCGACTACCAGCGCAACCGCCGCACCGAGTTCAAGGTGACGCGGATTGACAAGTAAATCAAGTGCATGAACCAGCATATCTTGCCGAAGCCCCAGCCACCCGGCCGGGGCTTTTTGGTGCACTGGGAGCGGTGGACAGTGGGGCGGCTCGCCTAGATTTTCCCTTGGCACGGCGTTTGGATTTGGGCTGGTGCGGGCGTCGAAACGTTTCTGCGCCCGCCCAATGCTCGTTGCCATGAAAACGCTTTTTGCCTTTGCCGCCGGTTTGTTAACCCTTGCTGCTTTGCCGGGCCGGGCCCAGCCCGTGGGCCCACCCACGGCCGTCAATTTCGCGTCGGAGCGCGGGGTGCCGTTCGGCCTGGAGCTGGACGGGCAGCTGCTGGCGGCCCCGGTGGTGCGGCAGATGCACCTCGACTACCTCGCGCCGGGCCAGCACTCCGCCGAGTTCAGCGTGCCCACGGCGGCTGGGTTGCAGCGCTTCCGGGTGGCCGTGTGGCTGGAGCCGGGCTTGGAAACCAGTTTCTTGCTGGTGCAGCGCCCCGGCCGGCCCTTCCAACTGCGGCAAGTGGGGCGCGGGCCGGTGCTGGCCCACGACTACCCTGCCTGGGCCCCGGGGCCCGGCGATTACAACCAGGGCCCCGGGCCCGGCGATGGCAATTACCCACCGGTCGGGCCCGGCTACCCGGGGCCCGGCAACAGCCCCGGCTACCCGGCCCCCGACGGGCCCAGCTACCCGGGGCCTGGCGGCAACTATTTGTCGCCAATGAGCCCCCGCGACGTGGCCGACTTAGCCCAGGCCCTCAGCCGCTGCCAGTTCGACGACCAGCGGCTGGACATTGCCCACCAAGCCTTGGACCGCAGCAGCCTGCGCTCGGCGGAACTGGCGGCCCTGGTGCGAACCATGTCGTTCGATAAATCGCAGAAAGAACTGGCCAAATTCGGCTACGCCCACATGTCCGACCCGCAGAATTTTTACCGGGTCTACGACGCCTTCACTTTCCCGCTGAGTGCGCGCGAGGTGCAGCGCGAGTTGGGGCTGCCGTCGCGGTGAATTATTCAGCGCTGCGCTAAAAACCATCCAAGCCCCGCCGCGGGCAATTTAGGCCACGTGATATATAGCCAATTAAGTTATACTAGCCAGCTTATTGTTATCTTTCGGGGCCTGTAGTGGGCTCATCTCATTTTCTTTCTTCACTCTATTAGTTTTCGTTCTTGATTATGCGTTCACCAGTTACCCTTTTAAGCGCTGCCTTCCTGCTGACCGTTACCGCCCAGGCGCAGAGCATCGATGCCCAAAAAGTCACTTTTGATTACGTGCGCCTGCCCTTGGTGCCGGTGCCCGCCGGCACCCACACCTACTCGCCCGAAGTGGTGCTGCGCTACGTTGATGCCGTGAAACAGCAGAAGGCCGACCACGAATCGGCCGTTGCCGACGCCAAATCGAAGGCGGAGCAGGACAAGCAGGAATACAAATCCCAATCGCTCAAGGAAAAGGCCCTCAACCGTTTTCTACTCGACCAGCACAAGCCCGGCGAGGCCGTGATTCCAGCGGCCGACTACACGGCGCAGGTGTACGACGCAAAAACCCTGGCCACTACGTATGTGAACCTGAGCGGCTTGCAACGCGCCCAGGGACCCGACGGCGACTTACGCGTGACGGTGAGCCTGGACGGGTTCACGCAGGGGCCCATCAAATCGGTGGAGGCCAAAGGCGGCACGCAGTTCAAGCTGGGGGCCGCCACCCCGGGCGCGGCTCCCACCAAGCACGCCTACGAAATGTCTTATAAGTCGCCGGTTGCCGTCAAGGTGACGGCTAAAGACGGGACGGTGCTATCGGACGAACTGATAGACGCCACCACTTCTTATAGCGTTGCGGCCACCGAAGCCTTTGGGAACGACGACGATTTGAGCAAGTACTGGCGCAAAAACCAGGACGCTTTCTTGCGCCAGCTGGACGAAAACCTCATGAAAAGCAACATGAAGCTCGTCGCGGAGTACCTGGACAACAAGTTTGGCCAGCGCTCCATCACGCGCAACACAGCCATCGTGGTCGTGACGGACAAAAAAATAAACTACGACGAATACCCGCAAGCCTACATCAAGGCGCTGATGGGTTATAAGATGTTGGCCGACCCGACCCGGGCCGCCGATGCGCGCAAGCAGATTGGCGACGCCGTGGCCCTGTGGGACAAGGCCTTGACCGAGTCCAATCCGAAGGACAAAAAGGCTCGCATCGACGAAAAAGTAACAGCTGCCACGCTTTACAACGACGCCGAGGCCAACCTGTGGATGAACAACTTCGACGAAGCCGAGCTGCTGCTGGCGCGTCTCAAGTTGCTAGACATTTCCCACTACAACACCTTAGCCAAGGAGTTGAGCGTCGTGGTGCAGGACCAGCGCATCCGGTACACTGCCAATAAAAAGAGCTAGGTACATCCCTCGGGCAACTCCGCAATTAGCTACCAAAAAGCCGGGCCGGTTCTCCAATGGAGAACCGGCCCGGCTTTTTGGCTACCGCCAATGGGGCCCCTAGCGCAGGCGGTCCTGGCTGCGCACGAGCCGCTCGTCGGCGCGGATGTAGCGGCTAGCCAGCAGGTTGAGCACCAGCGCCAGCGTGGGCAGGTAGAAGCCGGCCAGGAAATGTCCCTCCATTTTCACGTTCAGCAGCTGGTCGGCGCGGCTCGAATACACGAACGCGGCCCCGAGCGTGGCCACGACGAGCAGCAAAATAAGCGAGCCCAGCAGCAGCTGCACCGACCGGCGGCGGTACTGGAAGATGGCGTATAGGGCCGTGGCCGCCGCGGCCAGCGCCAGCGCGCCAATGGGCCAGGCGGAGAACACCGTTTCGTCGGCGCCGGGCGGCGTTACCCGGACCAGGCGGAAGGCCGTCAGGGTAAGCTCGGTGTGCGAAACGGGGTCGGCTTTGGCCCAGAGGGGCAGCGCGGCCACGCCCAGCATGGCCAGGGCCAGCAGCAGCAAAAACACGCTTTGGATTCTTTGTATCATCTTTGTCGTTGGTATTATGTACCCGGCCCGGGCGGGGGCGGGGCCACAAATTTAGCTTGTACCGGGCGCTTTTTGCCCTTCTATCCTTATCCTTCTTCCGATGCCAACTGCTTACATCGTGGACGCGGTGCGTACCCCGATTGGAAAATTTGGCGGCGCGCTGAGCAGCGTCCGCCCCGACGACCTGGCCGCGCTCGTGTTGCGCGACTTGCTGCGCCGCAACCCTTCGCTCGACAAAAACGCTGTGGAGGACGTCATCATGGGGGCCGCCAACCAGGCCGGCGAAGACAACCGCAACGTGGCCCGCATGGCCCTGCTGCTGGCTGGCCTGCCCGCCTCCGTGCCCGGCGTGACGGTGAACCGGCTGTGCGCGAGCGGCCTGCAAAGCATCATGGACGCATCGCGGGCCATCAAGAGCGGCGAGGGCGACGTGTACCTGGCCGGCGGCTCGGAAAGCATGACCCGGGCCCCGTTCGTGATGGCGAAGTCGGAAACGGCTTACGCCCGCGACTTCATGGCCCACGACACCACGCTGGGCTCGCGCTTCACCAACCCGAAGCTCAACAAGATGCACTACCCCTACAACATGGGGCAGACGGCCGAGAACATCGCCAAGCGCTTCAACATCAGCCGGGAGGACCAGGACGCGTTTGCTTTCGAAAGCCAGCGCAAGTACCACCGGGCCGCCGAAAAGGGGCGCTTCCGCAAGGAAATCGTGCCTGTGTTTTTGCCGCATCCCCGGGGCGACACCGCCATGTTCGACACCGACGAGCAGCCGCGCATTTCGACGCTCGAAAAGCTGGCGTCTCTCAAGCCGTCTTTTCAGGCCGAGGGCGGCACCGTAACGGCCGGCAACTCGACCGGCATCAACGACGGCGCGGCGGCCGTGCTGATGGTGAGCGAAGACGCCCTGAAACGCTATAATCTCAAACCCATGGCGCGGGTGGTGGCCTCGGCTGCGGCCGGCGTCGACCCGGCGGTAATGGGCCTGGGGCCCATCCCGGCCACCCAGAAGGTATTGGCCCGCGCCGGCCTCACACTGGCCGACATGGACCTGATTGAGCTGAGCGAAGCCTTTGCGGCCCAGAGTTTGGCTTGCATCCGCGAGCTGGGCATCGACGTGGAGAAGATGAACGTGAACGGCGGCACCATTGCCCTGGGCCACCCACTGGGCTCGTCGGGCACGCGCATGACGGCCACGCTGCTGCACGAGATGCAGCGCCGCGAAGGCGTGCGCTACGGCCTGGCCGCCATGTGCATCGGCGTGGGCCAGGGCGCAGCGGTGATTTACGAGAAGGTCTGACTCGTTTAACATTTATCAATTAACATTTAACAGGCGTGGGGGCCCCTGCCAGCCACAAGCAGGCCAGGCGTGTCAAATGATAAATGTTAATTGTTAAATGGAATAATGAAGTATTTCCTCCACCTGGCCTACGACGGCACGGCTTATTCGGGCTGGCAGGTGCAGCCCAACGCCCTCACCGTGCAAGCGGCCCTCAACGACGCCTTGAGCAAGGTGCTGCGCCAGCCCATCAGCACGCTCGGCAGCGGGCGCACCGACGCCGGCGTGCACGCCAGCCACCAAGTGGCGCACTTCGAGGCCGACCTGCCGGAGGGGATGGACGAGGCCCTGCTGCTCTACCGCTTGCGCCGCACCTTGCCAGCCGACATCGCGCCGCTGCGCTTGCACCCGGTGCCCGACGCTGCCAACGCCCGCTTCGATGCGGAAGCCCGTACCTACGAATACTTTTTGCTGGACGCGCCCAACCCGTTCCGGCGCGACCAGGCCTTGTACCTCGACCGGGCCCCTGACGTGGCTGTGATGAACGCCGCCGCGGCCTACCTGGTGGGGCAGTTCGATTTTACCACGTTTTCCAAGGTGAAAGGGGCCGAAACGCACTACGTGTGCCGCTGCACCGAAGCGGGCTGGCACCGGGCCCCGGGCGGCTGGGTGTTCCGCATCCGGGCCAACCGCTTCGTGCGCGGCATGGTGCGGCTGGTGGTGGGCACCCTGCTGGAAGTAGGCCGGGGCAAGCGCACGCCGGCCGAGTTTCAACAGCTGCTGTGGGCCCAGCAGCGAATGGCAGCGGGCACCTCAGCCCCGGCGAAAGGACTGTTTTTGAGCAGGGTGGAATACCAAGAAGGGTTGATACCGGCGTGAGGTATGGGCGGCGCTACGGCCCCCAGTCGGGTCGCGCAGCGACAACCGTGATTCCTGAAGCCGTTCGGACGTTGGTGCGGATGGCTTCGCGATTAACAAAAGCTGCTCGGACCGAGGTGCGGACAGCCTTAGGGCTTGCGGAAGCCGTCCGCACCTCGGTCCGAGCGGCTTTAGGGATTGCAAAGGTTGCCCGGACCGAGGTGCGGACGGCTTCGCGGCCTGCAAGAGCCGCCCCCACCAACGTCCGAACGGCTTCGCGGCCTGCAAAAGCCGTCCCCACTTCGGTGGGAATAGCTTCGTTAATTACAAAAGCCGTCCGCGAAGCCGCCCCCGCCGAGGCGGGGCACACCTTTTGGCCCCCAATGTTGTTTACCCCCGACCTTTGCCTCCTATGCAACCCCAACCCGACGCTGCTTCCGCTACCAAAACCGGCCAGGTCTTCGACTGGCAAGTGCTGCGCCGCCTGCTCAGCTACGTGACGCCTTACCGCGGCGTGTTCATCGGCCTGATCGTGCTCACCGTGGCCACGGCCGCGCTGGGCACGCTGCGGCCCTTCCTCATCCAGCGGATGGTGGACGTGAGCATCGAGCAGGGCGACCGCACCGGCCTCAACCACATGTTTCTGTGTCTGCTGGCCCTGCTGGTGGCCCACGCCGGCGTCAGCTACTTGCAGACCTACTACGGCGGCTGGCTGGGCCAGTACATCGTGCGCGACATCCGCACCGACCTCTACCGTCACCTGCTGGGCCTCAAGCTGAGCTTCTTCGACCGCACGCCCATCGGGGTGTTGGTGACGCGCAACATTTCGGACGTCGAAACTTTGTCGGATGTTTTTAGCGAAGGATTGGCAGCGATGGTGGGCGACATCCTGCAAATCCTGTTCATCATGGCCTTCATGTTCTACATCGACTGGCGACTGACGCTGGTGAGCTTGTCGGTGATTCCGCCGCTGCTTTTCTCCACGTATGTGTTCAAGGAGAAGGTGAAGGTGTCGTTTCAGGACGTGCGCAACGCCGTGGCCAAGCTCAACTCGTTTGTGCAGGAGCATTTGACGGGCATGAGCGTGGTGCAGATTTTCGGCAACGAGCAGCGCGAGTTCAAGAAGTTTGAGAAAATCAACCGCGAGCACACCGACGCCAACATCCGGTCGGTGCTGTACTATTCGGTGTACTACCCGGTGGCCGAGGTGCTGGGGGCCATCGGCGTGGGGCTGCTGGTGTGGTACGCGGCCCAGGGCCAGATCGAGGGCACGATTTCCAAGGGGGCCCTCATTGCGTTCATCATGTACAACGCGCTGTTCTTCCGGCCCATCCGCCAGATTGCCGACCGCTTCAACACGCTGCAATTGGGCTTGGTGAGCACCGAGCGCCTGCTGAAGCTGCTCGACAGCACCGACCTGATTGCCACCACCGGTACCTACGTGCCCGACGCGCCGCTGGCAGGCGACGTGCGCTTCGACCACGTGAAGTTCGCCTACAACCCGCCCGAATGGGTGCTGAAAAACATCAGCTTCCACGCCAAGCCGGGCCAGACCATTGCCTTCGTGGGGGCCACGGGGGCCGGCAAAACCAGCATCATCAACCTGCTGAGCCGGTTCTACGACATCCAGGAGGGCAGCATTCTGGTGGACGGGCGCGACCTACGCGACTACGACCTGAGCGTGCTGCGCCGCCAGATTGGGGTGGTGCTGCAAGACGTGTTCCTGTTCGCGGGCAGCATCCGCGACAACATGACGCTGGGCAACCAGGCAATCGGCGACGCCCAGATTTGGGAAGCGGCCGACCTCGTGGGGGCCCGCCGCTTCATCGAGCGCCTGCCCGGGGCCCTCGACTACCCGGTGATGGAGCGCGGCGCGACCTTATCGGTAGGGCAGCGGCAGCTCATCAGCTTCGTGCGGGCCCTGGTGTACCAGCCGCGGGTGATTGTGCTGGACGAAGCCACCTCGTCGGTCGATTCGGAAACGGAAGAAATGATTCAGCACGCCATTGAAAAGCTGATGCAAGGGCGCACTTCGCTCGTCATCGCCCACCGCCTGAGCACCATCCAGAAAGCCGACCAGATCATCGTGCTCGACAAGGGTGAAATCAAAGAAGTAGGCACCCATGAGGAGCTGCTGCGCCTGGAAAACGGCTACTACGCCCAGCTCTACCGCATGCAGTACGTGGTGGGCGAGGCCAGCTAAGGCCGCTTGGCGGGTGCGGTGGGCACGGCGGCCGGGGTGCCGGGAAACCCGTTTTTGACCATGTAGGGCAGCACGAGCTTGGCCAGGGCCAGCTGCAAGACAAAAAATAGCACGAAGGGCAGCAGCCACCCGCGGCTGCGGTAGGGCTGGGGCCCCACGTAGCGCGGCCAAAACCACATGAGGTAGGCCACCAAAGCCAGCACGTTGAACACGAGCGGCAAAATGGCCGGTAGCCACGGGTTGTCGCCGAACTGCTTCGTGGCCCAGCCCAGGGCGTAGGCTTCGGCCGCAACGTAGGCCAGCACGAACGCCACCAGCCCCACCAGGGCCCCCGTGCGGCGCAGCCGCCGCAGGTTGATGCCGAGCAAAACGCCGCCCGCCAGCATCGTGAACAGCACCGAAAACAGCACGATCGTGCCCGGCGAGTACAGCTCGGGGCCCTCGGCCGTGGCCGGGTCGAACGCCTGGGGGCGGGCCGCTTCGGCCGCGGCGTCGGCGGCCTGCTGCCGGGCCACGGCGGCTTCGAGGTTGGGGCGCAGGGCCGCTTCTTCGGGGGCGGGCAGGCCGCGGCGGCGCAACTCGGCCAGGGCGGCCAGCACGGCGTCGTCGCGGTATTCGGCGTAGCGGCTCACGTACAGCCGCAGGTCGGCTTCGCTTTTGGCCTGCATCTTCGCCGCGTAGTCTTCCATTCTGGTGCTTGGTGCTTGGTTGGTAGTGCTTGGTGCCTGGTTAGCAGTTTTTGATGTTCGGTTTTTTAATACTTCGGAGCCCGGTGTTTGGTTCGCCGAAATTGAATCAAGCACCAACCAACGCCCAAGCCCGGGTATCATCACCAACTAAGCAGCAAAAAACTCGTGCAGGGCCGCTCCGGCGCGGCGCACATCCTCAAACGAATTGTAGAGCGGCACGGGTGCGAGGCGAATTACGTTGGGCTCGCGCCAGTCGGCCACCACGCCGCGGGCCGCCAGGTGCTCGAACAGCGCGCGCCCCCGCCGGTGCACCAGCAGCGAGAGCTGGCAGCCGCGCTGGGCCGGGTCGGCGGGCGTGATGATTTCGAGCTGCTCTTGGGGCAGGTCCAGGGCCCGGATGAGGCTTTCGAGGTAGGCGGTGAGCGGCTCGCTCTTGCGGCGCAGCGCGGCCATGCCGCCGGCGCGGGCCAGGGTTTCGAGGCTGGCGCGCAGCGGGGCCAGCAGCAGGGCCGGCGAGTTCGACAACAGCCAGCCGTCGGCCCCCGGCGCGGGGCGGAAGCCTTTTTTCATTTGAAACCGCTCGGCCGGCTCCTGCCCCCACCAGCCGGCCAGGCGCGGCAGGTCGGGCCGGTTGGCGAACCGCTCGTGCACGTAGGCCCCCGCGATGCCGCCGGGCCCCGAGTTGAGGTACTTGTAAGTGCACCAGCAGGCAAAGTCCACGTCCCAATCGTGCAGCTGCAAGGGCACGTTGCCGGCCGCGTGGGCCAGGTCGAAGCCCACGGTGGCCCCCACCGCGTGCCCGGCGGCGGTGATGGCCGCCATATCGAACACCTGCCCGGTGTAGTAGTTCAGCCCGCCCAGGACGACGGTGGCCAGCGAGTCGCCCAGTTCCGCGATTTTAGCGGTGATGTCTGCCGTGCGCAGCGTGTGCTCGCCGGGGCGGGGCAGCAGCTCCACGATGGCGGCGGCGGGGTCGAGGCCGTGCAGGCGGGCCTGGGTTTCGAGCGCGTACTGGTCGGAAGGGAACGCGCCGCCTTCCATCAGCACCCGGTAGCGGGTAGCGGTGGGGCGGTAGAAAGAGATGAGCAGCAGGTGCAGGTTCACGCTCAGGCCGTTCATCACCACCACTTCGTGCGGCAGGGCCCCCACCACGGGCGCGCTGGCCGCGGCCAGAGGCGTGTGGGCGTGCATCCAGGGCGCGGTGCCGTGGAAGTGGCCTTCCACGGCCAGCTCGGCCCAATTGGTCAGTTCGGCGTCGAGGGCGGCGCGGGTGGCTTTGGGCTGGAGGCCCAGCGAGTTGCCGCAGAAGTAGGCCACCGGCCGGCCGTCGGGCCCGTTGGGGAAAAGGAAGTCGTGGCGGAAAGCCGCCAGCGGGTCGGCGGCGTCGAGGGCGGCGGCGTGGGTGGGGTCGAGAAGCGCGGAGGGCATGCCCAAAGGTACGGGCGGGGCCCCGGGCGGGCGGCTTTTCGCTGGCCGCCCGTAATCATTGCCCCGGTGTTCGGGCAAGCGCCAACGGGACCCAGCGATTACCGGGCGGCCCGCTGAAAAAGCGGGCCGCCCGGGGCCTGGGCTACTGCACCGGGGCCGGGGCTTCGAGGTAGGTGCCGCACACCTGGCAGGTGCGCAGGGCATCGTTGGCCCAGAAGCGGTTCATGATGGGCGGCAGCTGGGCCACGATGTCGGTAATTTCGGCAAACTCCTCATACAGCTTGTTGCCGCAGTTTTCGCAGTACCACTGGAAGCCGTCCAGCTCGCCGGGGCCCCGGTAGCGCTCCAGCACCAAGCCCACGGTGCCCGCCGGCCGGCGCGGCGAGTGCGGCGTATTCGGCGGCAGCAGGAACATGTCGCCGGGCCCGATTTCCAGGTCCACCGGCTGGCCGTCTTCGATGATTTTTAAGGTCATCGTGCCTTCGATTTGCAAAAACAACTCCTCGCCTTCGTCCACGTGGTAGTCTTTGCGGGCGTTGGGGCCGCCCACCACCATCACGACAAAGTCTTTGTTGCCTTTGAACACCTGCTGGTTGCCCACCGGCGGCTTGAGCAAGTGGCGGTGCTCGGCAATCCACTTTTGAAAGTTGAAGGGGCGGGTTATCATGGGGTCGGTTGGGTTTTGGGATAGTTGGTTGGACGCGAACCGGGGCCCGCGGGCCCCGGCGGCTCGGCCCCGGCTACCATCACCACCAAATAAAGCGACAGGAAAATACCCACCGTGGCCAAGTACGCGTAGGGCACTTGCACAAAGGCGTAGAATACGGCCAGGTACAGCTTGAGCACCAGCACTGCAAACAGACGATAATCGGTGCGCGGCTCCCGCTGCCGCCAGTAGAGCGCCGCCGCGCCGCCCACCACGGCCAGCAGCAAGGCCAGCTGCACTTGCTTGAGCAGGGCGATGCGGGCCAGCAGAGGGCCTGGGGCGAAGCGGTAAAAAAAATTGCCCAGCCCCACGCCGTTGTAGAGGTGGTAAGGCCGGCCGTCGCTGTTCAGGTGCTGCCACTCGCCGAGGGCGGCCCCGGTATAAGCGCGTTGCGCCTCGGCCAGCAGCGACCAGTTGTGGGCCAGAAAAGGGGCCACGTAAAGCACGCCCACGCCGGCCGCGGCCCAGGCCGCCGTCAGCAGGGCCTCGCGCCGCGAGGCCCGAAAAAACAACAGCCCCAGGTAGAGCGGCACCCACAGCACCAGCGAAAAGCGCGAGAGCAAGCACAGCGTCAGGCCCACAATGCGCACCGCCCGCCCCGGCAGCAACACCCCCGCCACCAACAGCAGGTAATACCCCACTATCATCATTTCCACGGTGTTGCCCACCACCGAAGGCTCGGTGCGCACCACCGCGTAGAGCAGCACGAAAGGCAGCGCGGCCAGCACAAGCGTGCGGGCCGCGGACTGCCGCAGCCGCCCCACCACCACCTCGTAGGCCCCGATGCCCAGCAGCAGCAGCGCCCCGCTCATCCAGCGGTAGTCGAACCCCAGCACCTGGGGCACCACATAGGGCCCCCAGGTGCCGGGCAGGTAGGTCGGGAACAAGTCGTAGCCTATTTCGCTGGTGAAGGACCGGTACACTTCTTCGCCCGCCAGCCAGCGCCGGGTGTAGATGCCCAGCGAAGGAATGATGTCGGAATTGCTGATTTTTATCTCGAACTGGCCCAGTATGCTGTGCCACCGCCCGACGGCCACCGCCACGCCCAGTGCGCACGCCAAGCCGATGGCTGCGTACTGCCGGGGCCGCCCGGCCGGCTCGTGCAGCGGCCAGGCCCGGTGCCGCAAGTAGCCGTAGGCCACCGTGCACGCCGCCCCTGAGCACCCCAGCAAGACCACGGCGCTGGCGTAGAGGCCCAGCCGGCCGCGGGCGTAGGTAAAGAGCAGCCCTTCGGCCAGCACCAGCAGTAGACAGTAGAGCAGGGCGGGGGTATTTTTTGACGACAACAGCATGGGGCAGCAGTAAGGCCAAGGGCACGGGCCCGTCGGCTCGGTCACGGGCCAGCTCCAGGTCGTCCGGATAAACGGGCTGCGTGCCCTGGTTTCGCCAGCGGCACGCCCGGAGCGGGCGGGCGGTAGCACGGCCGGCAAAGTAAACGTCTGGCCGCTGGAAAGAGCAAGCGTATTTGCAAGGGAAAAGAGCAGAAAGCAAAGGCCGGGCGAGCAAACGATGCCTGCGCCGGGCCCGGCCCGCGGCGGGCGGCCTCCATTATCCAGTAGTTTTGGGGCGCGAACCCAGCGCCGGCCCGATTTTTTGTTTCCGGTGCCGCGCCCTTGTCCAATCCGCTCTTCATCGGGGCCCGGTGCCCTCAACCGCGCTGCCCTGTTCGGACCGCTACCTAATTACCCATCCGTTGCAATTCATAATAACGCCCCCTTCTAGCCGCATTGCCCGTTGGGGAGAACTAGCGGGCGTGGGCCTGGCCGCGCTGCTGCTGGTGGCCTGGTTCTTCGGGCCCGTGCTCCGGCACCCCAACGATTACCTGTTTCAGCCGGCCGGCGACGGCATCCAGAGCTATTACGCCACCGCCTATTATGCCCTCTACGACCACGGCCTGTGGTTTACGGGCATGAATTACCCCAACGGCGAGCACATCGTGTACCCCAACCTGCAGCCGCTGCTGGCCGTGGTAATGGGCTGGCTCCAGCGCCACGGCGGGGTGGCCGGCCACTACGTGGTAGGCGTCACCAACCTGGCGGCGCTGGCCAGCCTGGTGGCGACGCCCGTGGTGCTCTACGCCATCCTGCGCCGCCTGTGTCTGCCGGGGCCCTACGCGGGCCTGGTGGCGCTGCTGATTGCCTTCCTCTCGCCGCAGCTGCAGCGCCTCGGCGGCCACATGTCGCTGAGCTACGGCTGTTTCGTGCCCATTTTGTGGTACCTCATCGTGCGGATGCAGGCTGCGCCCCACCAGGTGCGCTGGTACGCGGCGTTTGGCGTGGCCAGCCTGTTGATGGGGTCGGTGCAGGTATATTTTCTGGGCTGTGGGTGCGGCTTTTTGCTGGCCCACGCGCTGGTGCTGGCCTGGCAGCAGCACGGGCCCCGGCGCTGGGCCCTGCCGGGGCGCATGGCGCTGGCGGCGGCACTGCCGCTGGTGGTGTTCTGGACGGTGCTTTGGCTGACCGACCCCGTGGCCGACCGTCCTCCGAATCCCTACGGCTTCTTGGTGTATATGGCCACGCCGGCCAGTGTGTTCACGCCGCAACTGCCCCCGCTGCACGACGCCTGGCAACTGATTTGGCCCAACGAAGGCAGCGACTGGGAAGGGGCCGCGTACATCGGTTTGGTGAGCACCAGCACCCTGGCCGTGGCGTTGCTGGCGGCCTTGGGCCGGCTGCGCCGCCGGGCGGGCTGGCGGCAGTTGGTGCGCCCGACGCTACCCGCGCCGCTGCGCAGCGGCATTTGGGCGGCGGCGCTGCTGCTGCTGCTCGCCTTTGCCCTGCCTTTCGAGTGGCACGCCTTCGAGTGGATGCTCGACTACAGCGGGCCCCTGAAGCAGTTCCGGAGCCTGGGGCGCTTCGCCTGGCCGTTTTATTACGTGGTGGGGGTGTACACGGCGTACGTGCTGCACCGCTTCTGGCGCTACTTGCGTCGCCGCCGGGTGCCGGTGCTGGCTTGGGCGGGCGCGGCGCTGCTGTTCGTGTGGGGGGCCGAAGCGTGGATCAACGTGGCCGACCGCGGCCGTGCGGTGCGGCAGGGCCGGGTGGCAGCGGCCTTCCTCGACCCGGCCACCAGCGTGACCCGCCAACTGGGCTGGGGACCGCTCCAAGCCAAAGATTTTCAGGCCATCCTGCCGCTGCCGTTTTTTGTCATCGGCAGCGACAAAGTGGTGCTGATGGGCTCAGAGCACTCGCTTTACCAAGCCTATAAAACGTCGCTCAGCACGGGCCTGCCCTTATTTGCCACCTACATGCCGCGGGCGTCGGTGAGCCAGTCGCTAGCCCACGCCCAGCTGCTCAGCGGCCCGCTCATCGCCAAAAGCCTGCTCGCGCAGCTGCCGTCCGCCAAGCCCATCTTGCTGCTGGTGACGCCTGACGCCCTGAACCCGGCCGAGCAGCGCCTGGTGGGCCTGGCCCGCCTGCTGGTGGCCACGCCCGAAGCGTCGCTTTACGAGCTGCCCGTGGCCGCATTGGCGGCCACCTCCTGGGCCGCCGAGCGGGCCGCGGCGGCGGTCGTGCTGCCCCGCTTGCCCGTGCGGCCCGGGGGCCTGCAGGCCACCACTCCCAAGGGGGTCATTTACGACGGCTTCGCGCGGCGAGCCGACCGCCGGGGCCGGCTCGCGGCCGGGGCATTTTACGAGCCCGCAAACAAGTTTTCGACCCTCTACGACGGGCCCCTGCCCCTGCCCGCCGACACGGGCCGCTACGAGGCCTCGGTGTGGATAAACGGCAAAATGCCCTACGGCTTCGGCAACCTGCAAATCAAGCTGTACGACGCGGCCAACCAGGAAATTGAACACCTGACTACCAACGGGGCCTACAGCACCGAGGTGGCCGGCGACTGGCTGCGGGTAGCGGTGCCCTTCCGCCGCCGGCCCAACGCCCGCCGCCTGGAGGTGCTCTACGACAACCGCGAGCTGCTGGCCGACGACCTGCTCGTCCGCCCGCTCGATACAGACGTGTATTATTACGCCGAGCCTGGCCACCGCTTGGTGAAAAATACTTACCTGCTGGGCCCTTGAGCCCCGCCCAGGGCCCCGGTCCGCGTGCCTTTGCTGGACTATGGACTTGGGCTACGAAGCCAAACATCCTCGGGCGGGCCCCTGAGTTGCGCCTGCGCACGGCCGGCCACCCAAGCTGCCGGAAAAGCCGCCCGTTCCGCCGGGTACGGCAGATGGGAAGCAGCACGCGGAATTGATGAACCCGAGCAGATGTTCTACCCAGCGCTGCACCAGGCAGTACTACCACAACTCTGTGAGTAGCAAGTCGTCGGCGTATGTTGGAACCGAAGAATTGCCGTTCCACATATAAATCACAAGTTGGCTATTGGAGTCGATGTTCTCGGGCAAATCCAGGCTGCGGCTCACCTGCTTCCAGGTTTCAAACGGCCCACTGTCGGCGAAAAAAACGCTTTTGTAGAAGACAGGATGGTCGGGGTCGTTGGCACCGGCGATGGTCACCACCAAGCGGGCATCGCTCTCGGGGCCCGGGGCCCACACCCAGGCGCTTAGCGTGAACCGGCGCGGGCGGTGGTGCGGGCTGAGCTTTCCCAGGGGGGTCCGGTAGGTGATGGAATACGGGTGCCGCGGGTCGACGCTGATGGCGTACCGACCCGAATGCGCCTTTTCGGTGGTAAGGCCGGCGGGAGGAGCCGGCAGCCAGCCAACCGTCGGCTTATCAAAGTCGGCGTGCATCAGTTCCCGCTCGCGCACCGGGGCCCTACCGGCACGCGGACGGCACCCCGGCGAACCGAGCAAGCTGATTAAGCTGAGCCAGGCCAAAGGCCAGAAATTTTTTGCGGTCAGGGCCATTGCGTCGGGCGTGCGGTCAGAAAGCGGCATTTTACCAGGGCCACGCGCGGTTGCGCCGGCGAAGCACCACGGCTGGCCCTTGGCCAACAAATTCGAATGCCGCAGCGAAAGCGGCGTGCTGCGGAGCCAGTTGGGCGTAGAAGCTGGGCGACATTATCGCGTAGTCGAGGCTGTCCGCGGCCATGCGGACCAAAAAATTATTGGCCGTGAGTGCGCCGGGGTCCTCGGGCTGCCAAGTCAGCCCCCGCCGATCGAAATAAACCAGCCCGGTATTAGGCGCTTGGTCAATAACCAGGACGCCGGAGGTTTCCGGTACTCCCGCTCGCCGCAACTCCTCGGCCCCGCCGCGCATCCACAGGTGGGTGTAGTGCGCGGAAAAGGGCAGGTAATCGTCGCTCATGCGGCGATGCAGGCGCTTGTAGCCGCCCACTACCAAAAAAACAACCAATACCCCTAGCCCCAAGCTGGTGGCATAGCGTGCCCGCCCGGTATAACGGCCCAGGTTGAGCAGGGCGAGCAGCAGCAGCAGCAGCGCTGGCGGAATCAAAGAGCAAATCAGGTAGTAATCGTGCACGCCCAGCTGGGCCCCCATCAATTGCACGAACACGTAAGCAATCACAACCGATGCCAGCAGCAGCAGGGTCAGGGGCAGGTAGCGACGCAGGTTGGGACGCAGGAATACCAGCAGCAGCACCGCGCAAACGGCCAGGCTGCGGTAGTGCGTGGGGGTCGCGTACTCGGCCACCCAGTCGCGGCGCACCGATTGCAAAACGTAGTGCAGTTTTTCCGGGTCTTGAATGGGGCTGGTAGCGGCCAGGAACTGCCCCGACTGGCAAGTGTCGTTCAGGTGCTGGTTGTGAAGGAAAAACAAGGTAATCAGCCCGCTGCCCAGCCCCGCCCAGCCCAACAGCTGCCACCGCTGCTTGGGCAGCAGCAGCGCGGGCTCCAGGTAGGCCCACAGCAGCGTGATGCCCACAACCGCCCCAAAGTGCAGGGCCGTGGTTGTTTTAACCAACCCGGCCAAGGTCAACAGGAGCAGCGCGCTCCGCACATCAGCAAAGCGGCGCTCGTCGAAAAAGCGCAGCCAATAGTAATAGCCTACGACGCTCAGGCTCAGGCTAAAGGGGTCGGGCATGACGCTGCCCGCATAAAAGGCGAAGAAGGGCGAGGCCAGCAGGAAGGCCCCCGGCACCAGCCCGGCCACAAAGTGGCCGGTGCGCTCATAAACCAGGCGGAACAAGTAATAGAACCCCAGCACCACCACCGCTACGTCCAGCAGCCGGAGCAGCGTGTTGATGCTGCCTCGCCCGAACACCAGCCCTCCCAGGGCCGCCAGGTACGCTTGAATGGGAAATTCGACGCCCGTTATCCCGCCAATCGAAACCATCGACGAGGTGCGGGGCGTAAGGAAGTGAAATCCGTAATCGTAAAAATTAATGGCCAGCGATAACCGGTCGGACTGGCCCCAGGCGTGAATGCCGGTGGGCAACGCCCCCAGGTACGGCAGGTAATAAACCGTTGCGACCACTACAAAAAGGAGCGCTGCCGCCGCGTGGTACGGGCTCGCCTTTAGCGACCGCCCCAGTGCGCGGAATGAGGGTAAACGCAGTGTCAAAATGGGCCGCTGAGGTAGATATTCAGCAAAAATAGGTGCGGGCGGACGGTTGGCAGCTGCGTTTGTGCAAGCGCCCAACGCAGTTTCTTCAGTACCAACCGGCGTTTTAGCGGGGTGTTGCGTTGGGAATTATCCTTCGGGCTCCGTCGTCACCAGCAGGTCATCAAGGTAAACGGGCTGGTTGCCGCTGCTACGCCACAAATAAAAACCGACATTGGTGGCCGCCGTAACGGCATCCGGCAGTTCCACAACGGTGCTGACGTACACCCACTGGTTGTATTTGCCCGCCACGGCTTTTGTCACATCGAAGCCGTACCACACCAGCGGTTTGGCGTTCGGTGCATCGCCGGCGTGGGTGACGAGCAGGGCCACCGTTTGGGCGTTGGGCACAAATACCCAGGCGGCCACTTTAATGCGCTTCACGCGCGCGTCGTGCAGGGCCCCTAAAGTGCTGGCAAATTCCACGCTGTACTCAATGCTGTCATCCACTTTGATGGAATAACGGCCCGAGTGAGCTTTTTCCTCGGTAAGAGAGGAACTGGATGCCTTTCCCAGCCACCCCGCGAGGCTTTCAAAATCGTTGCTAACGAGGGCATCAGCCGACGTATAGGTGGCTCTTTCGGAACCACAAGCTACTGTTAACAAGCTCAGACAGCCCAGCAGCGGCAGCCGGGCGCGTGAAAAAAAGAAGGACATATTACTTGTAGTCGTGTTGTTAAACCAGGTATCGAAGCGCAAAAGTCGCAATTTAATGGACTGATTGGCTGAAGCTGTTCGCCGGTGCCGCGATGGTTGCCTGCGCGGACCGCTACGGCCCAGAGCCAACGAAGCTCGTGCATCGCTAGAGGCCGTTACGCACCGAAACGTTGCAGGCGGGCTTTGCAAACTAATACCGAGCGAGAAAAAGGGGCGTGCCTCCGCCATTCACAGCATTGTCTTACAGGTGATTAAGAAGCCCGGGGCCATCCAAAATTTGTGGCTTTGCCCCGCCGCTGGGTGGTCGAGCGCGTCCTGGCATGGCGTTGCTGACCGGCCCACGGCTGCGAGCACCCAAACAGCAACTTCGGGCTGTCGCGTTCGCCCACAGTAGGCTTGCTCGACATACAAGCGGTGCATCACAGGCCCCAACCCGGCGGTTGGCGGCGGGCAACGGGATTGGGGCGGCTCTTTCAATCGCGTACTTTTGTCGGCTATGGACCTGAGCTACGAAGCCAAATACCACCAGTTGGAAGAGCGGCACTGGTGGTTTGCCAGCCGGCGCGACGCCGTGTTCGCCCTCGTGCAGGGCCTGCGCCTGCCGCCGCGGGCGGCCATCCTGGAAATCGGCTGCTCGGGCGGGCCCCTGTTGCTGCGTCTGCGCGCGGCCGGCTACCCCGACGTCACCGGCATCGATGTGAGCGGCCCGGCCATCGAGCTGGCCCGCGCTCGCGGCGTGCCCCACGTGGCGCTGATGGACGGGGCCGCCCTGGAATTTGCCGACGCCCGCTTCGACCTGGTGATTGCCTCTGACGTGCTCGAGCATATCGAGGACGAGGCCCGCGCCCTGCGCGAGTGGGCGCGGGTGCTGCGGCCCGGCGGGCAACTGCTGGTGTTCGTGCCCGCCCACGCCTACCTCTGGAGCGCGCACGACGTGGTGAACCACCACT